>NZ_MRDI01000009.1:0-1790 GCF_002008205.1 Agrobacterium sp. YIC 4121
ATCATGGCCCGCAAGACAACCACTCGCGCAAAGATCGGCTTTTCCATCGCGGCCTGGGCCGTGGCGCTGCTGCTGTTCTTCCCGATCCTCTATGCCTTCCTCACCTCGATCAAGACCGAGCCCGAGGCAATCGCAGGCTTCAGCCTCATTCCGTCGGGCACGCTCGAGAATTACGTGACGGTCCAGACCCAGCGCGATTACTTCAAGCCGTTCATGAACTCGGTGGTGCTGTCGCTCGGCTCGACGATCATCGCGCTGATCATCGCCATTCCCGCCGCCTGGGCCATGGCGTTCTCGCCGACCAAGCGCACCAAGGATATTTTGATGTGGATGCTCTCCACCAAGATGATGCCAGCCGTCGCCGTGCTGGTGCCGATCTATCTGATCTTCCGCAATGCCGGCCTGCTCGATACCCGCATCGGGCTCACCATCATGCTGACCTTCATCAACCTGCCGATCGTCATCTGGATGCTCTACACTTACTTCCGGGAAATTCCCGGCGAGATTCTCGAAGCCGCCCGCATGGATGGCGCATCGCTGTGGAACGAGATCGTGCATGTACTGACCCCGATGGCGGTTCCGGGCATTGCCTCGACGCTGCTCCTCAACGTCATCCTCGCCTGGAACGAATCCTTCTGGACCATCCGGCTGACGACCACCAATGCCGCCCCGCTGACGGCCTTCATCGCCTCCTTCTCAAGTCCGCAGGGGCTGTTCTGGGCAAAACTCTCGGCCGCCTCGATGATGGCGATCGCCCCCATTCTCGTCATCGGCTGGTTCTCGCAGAAACAACTCGTGCGTGGCCTGACCTTTGGCGCCGTGAAATAAGGAACGACAAACATGGGCAGCATTTCCCTTCAGAACGTGTCCAAGCTCTTCGGTGAGGCAAAGGTCATCCCGTCGATCGATCTCGATATCAACGACGGCGAATTCGTCGTCTTCGTCGGCCCCTCCGGCTGCGGCAAGTCCACGCTTTTGCGCCTGATTGCCGGGCTGGAAGATGTCTCCGGCGGCAAGATCGTCATCGACGGCAAGGATGTCACCGAAAAGGCCCCGGCCGAGCGCGGCCTTGCCATGGTGTTCCAGTCCTATGCGCTTTATCCGCATATGAGCGTCAGGAACAACATCGCCTTCCCGCTGAAGATGGCCAAGCTCGACAAGGCGATCATCGACAAGAAGGTGGAAGACGCCGCCCGGGTGCTGAACCTTACCGACTATCTCGAGCGCCGGCCCTCGCAGCTGTCGGGCGGCCAGCGCCAGCGTGTCGCCATCGGCCGCGCCATCGTGCGCGAACCTTCCGCCTTCCTGTTCGACGAACCGCTTTCCAACCTCGATGCGGCGCTGCGCGGCACCATGCGGCTGGAAATCTCCGAGCTGCACAACACGCTGAAGACGACGATGATCTACGTCACCCACGACCAGGTGGAGGCGATGACCATGGCCGACAAGATCGTCGTGCTCAACCGCGGCAATATCGAGCAGGTCGGCTCGCCGATGCAGCTTTACCGCTCCCCCGCCAACCTCTTCGTCGCCGGCTTCATCGGCTCGCCGCGCATGAACCTCATCACCGGCGACTTTGCCCGCCAAAAGGGCGCGACCACCGCCGGCGTGCGGCCGGAGCATCTGGTGCTGTCGAAGGAACGCGGGCTGTGGCAGGGCAAGGTCACCGTCGCCGAACATCTCGGCTCCGATACTTTCCTGCATCTCGAGGTGAACGGCATCGGGCCGATTACTGCGCGCACGGACGGCGAGTTCGAGTGCAAACACGGCGATACCGTCTTCATCACGCC
>NZ_MRDI01000008.1:0-2134 GCF_002008205.1 Agrobacterium sp. YIC 4121
GCACCCTGCCGGGTCACGATGGCGCAGTCGCCATCCACCAGATAGGTGATCTCATTGGTGAAGGGCGACAGCGCGATGGCGTCGGAACCAAGGAACATTTCGCCCCGACCGTAACCAACGGCAAGCGGCGGGCCGGAGCGCGCCGAAAGCAGCGTGCCGGGATCGTCCTTGAACATCACCACCAGAGCATAGGCGCCCGTCACGCGGTTCAGCATCTTCAGCATCGCCTCGCGATGGGCAAGACCCTCGCCGGTATACTTTGCCAGAAGCTGCGCCACCACCTCGGTGTCGGTCTGGGTGGTGAAGGTCGCGCCCCCGGCGGTCAGCTCTTCACGCAGTTCCGCGAAGTTTTCGATGATGCCGTTATGGACGACGGCAACGCCATCGACGAAATGCGGATGGGCATTGGTTTCGTTGGGAACACCGTGCGTCGCCCAGCGGGTGTGAGCGATGCCGACCACGCCCGGCAGCGGCTCTTCCGAAAGTCTCTTCTCCAGGTTGAACAGCTTGCCTTCCGCCCGGCGACGGTCCATCGCGCCATTGTCGATGGTGGCGACACCAGCCGAATCGTAACCGCGATATTCGAGACGCTTCAGCGCATCGACAAGCCGTTCAGCAACGGGCTGGGTTCCGACAATTCCGACAATTCCGCACATATATTTCTCCACCGGCGATCTCTTCGCCGAAACTACTAACCGTTCCCGAACAATCCGCAATTATGGCGCCGGTCACTTTCGGTATCGTTTGGTAACGTCCGTCAGGACGACTTTTTCTTCGCTTCCTTCAACGCCTTCGCCCGCTCGCGCACCACCGTCGCGCGACCGGGTTTCACCTCCTGGCGTGCGCGCCCGAAAGCCAGCGCATCTTCAGGCACGTCATCGGTAATGACGCTGCCGGAAGCGATATAGGCACCCTTGCCAATGGTGACAGGTGCAACCAGCGACGAGTTCGAGCCAATGAAGCTGTTGGCGCCAATGCGCGTCTCAGCCTTGTTGTAGCCGTCGTAATTGCAGGTGATGGTGCCCGCACCGATATTGCTGCCCGCGCCGATGAATGCATCGCCGATATAGGTCAGATGGTTGACCTTGGCGCCCTCACCGATCTCCGCCTTCTTGACCTCGCAGAAATTGCCCACCTTGGCATTGGCATGAAGGTTCGCGCCCGGACGCAGCCGCGCATAGGGGCCGACGGCCGCACCTTCGGCGACATGCGCCCCTTCCAGATACGAAAACGCATGGATGATGGCGCCCGGCTCGATGGTGACGCCGGGACCGATGACGACATTCGGTTCGATCAAAACGTCCTGACCGATCTTCGTGTCATAGGAGAGGAAGACGGTTTCGGGCGCAATCATCGAAACGCCGTCCACCATCAATTCGTGGCGGCGACGTTCCTGCCAGAGCTTCTCGATAAAGGCCAGTTCGGCGCGGTTGTTACAGCCGACCAGCTCGGCTTCGGGCGCATCGATGGCGACGGCGCGGCGGCCGAGGGAACGGGCGATCTCGACCACATCGGTCAGATAATATTCGCCCTTCACATTGCTGTTGCCGATCCGGTCGAGCAGGTCCAGCGCGTTGCGGCCGTTGATGGCCATCAATCCGCTATTGCACCAGGTAACCTTACGCTCCGCATCGGTCGCATCCTTCTCCTCGCGGATAGCGACAAGTTCGCCATCCTTGACCAGAAGCCGGCCGTAACCGGTCGGGCGATCGGTATGGAAACCGATGACGGCGACATCGGCGCCGGCGGCAATCGCCTCACGCGCCCGGTCGAGCGTTGCAGACGTGATGAGCGGGACATCGCCATAGGCAACGATGAGATCGTCGAAACCGCGTTCGATGGCTGCGCGTGCGGCAAGAACCGCATGGCCGGTGCCCTTGCGTTCCGTCTGCAGGAAAGCTTCGACCTGAAGACCCTTCATGCTTGCGGCAGCAGCGACATTGTCGGCATCGCGCCCGACCACCAGCGCCACCGTGCCGACGCCAGATCCAGCCACCGCCTCAACCACATGGCTGATCATCGGACGCCCGGCGACCGGATGCAGCACCTTGGATTTCGACGATTTCATGCGCGTGCTGTCGCCCGCTGCGAGAATAACGGCTAGAGAGCTGCGCTCCATAAGACCTCCAACACC
>NZ_MRDI01000025.1:2500-6642 GCF_002008205.1 Agrobacterium sp. YIC 4121
CGCGTCGCCAATTGTTTGGCGCCCTCACGGAGCGCCTTCGGCGCGTGAGTGCAAATTGTCTTCTGAAGAAATAAAAGTTTGCATCATTCGCAAGAATTGATGCCTGTTCTGAATACATTGTGAAGAGAAGATATGTCTGGAAGCTTCCAGGTGTTTTGAGCCCTTGTGGTTTGAAGCGTCCGAGCCCAGTCCCAGAGAAACCATGAGATGGCTTAGTCGGCCGGAATTGGTGGAGGGATTGGAGGTAGGAAGGAAAGCTTGTCCGAGGCATTTTTGTTGTTGGAACCTTGGTTCCTCTGATGAAGATGCTGGATTGGTGTTGCCTGACCGCGCATCACCGGATGATATCTCGAGAAGCTGGTCTTAATGGTATGGCTTCGAGGTGCACCGGCGTGCCCTCAAGGAAGACCATACCGACACGTCGATGTCATCGTGACCTGATCTGGTTGTAAAAGGTAACCGGATTTGTCGTTCATCCCTTCGGGATGGCGACTTGATGATGAGCATAGACAATGAGAACGAAGAAGTGAATTAAGGGCATTTGGTGGATGCCTTGGCATGCACAGGCGAAGAAGGACGTGATACGCTGCGAAAAGCCGTGGGGAGCTGCGAATAAGCTTTGATCCATGGATCTCCGAATGGGGCAACCCACCTCAGATATCTAGAAAATCTGTTTTGCTAAACACCTTGATTGTTTTGAACGGTCTGATGGGCTTCCCATACAGACCGCTAGGTCGTCGCCGATCGTTCGGCGCGCCGTCCGCAGGCCTTCGGCCGTGAGGACAGAACAAAACCCGGTATGTCCGGGTTCGAGGGTTCAGCGAAAGAGGTTTCTAGATATCGCAATGAGGTATCTGCACCTGAATACATAGGGTGTAAGAAGCGAACGCAGGGAACTGAAACATCTAAGTACCTGCAGGAAAGGACATCAACCGAGACTCCGCAAGTAGTGGCGAGCGAACGCGGACCAGGCCAGTGGCAATGATGAATAAAGCGGAACGATCTGGAAAGGTCGGCCATAGAGGGTGATAGCCCCTTACGCGTAGAACAGTCATTGTCCTTGAGTAGGGCGGGACACGTGAAATCCTGTCTGAACATGGGGAGACCACTCTCCAAGCCTAAGTACTCGTGCATGACCGATAGCGAACAAGTACCGTGAGGGAAAGGTGAAAAGCACCCCGACGAGGGGAGTGAAATAGAACCTGAAACCGGATGCCTACAAACAGTCGGAGCCCGCAAGGGTGACGGCGTACCTTTTGTATAATGGGTCAACGACTTAGTGTAACTAGCAAGCTTAAGCCGGTAGGTGTAGGCGCAGCGAAAGCGAGTCTGAATAGGGCGATTGAGTTAGTTGCATTAGACCCGAAACCGAGTGATCTAGCCATGAGCAGGCTGAAGGTTGGGTAACACCAACTGGAGGGCCGAACCCATAACTGTTGCAATAGTTCGGGATGACTTGTGGCTAGGGGTGAAAGGCCAATCAAACTCGGAAATAGCTGGTTCTCCGCGAAATCTATTTAGGTAGAGCGTCGACCGAATACCCTCGGGGGTAGAGCACTGGATGGGCTATGGGGACTCACCGTCTTACTGATCCTAACCAAACTCCGAATACCGAGGAGTACTAGTCGGCAGACACACGGCGGGTGCTAACGTCCGTCGTGAAAAGGGCAACAACCCTGACCTCCAGCTAAGGTCCCCAAGTCATGGCTAAGTGGGAAAGGATGTGAGGATCCCAAAACAACCAGGATGTTGGCTTAGAAGCAGCCATCATTTAAAGAAAGCGTAACAGCTCACTGGTCTAAATAAGGGTCTTTGCGCCGAAAATGTAACGGGGCTAAAGCCATGCACCGAAGCTGAGGATTTGCACTTTGTGCAAGTGGTAGCGGAGCGTTCCGTAAGTCTGTGAAGGCGGACCCGTGAGGGCTGCTGGAGATATCGGAAGTGCGAATGTTGACATGAGTAACGATAAAGGGAGTGAGAGACTCCCTCGCCGAAAGACCAAGGGTTCCTGCTTAAAGTTAATCTGAGCAGGGTTAGCCGGCCCCTAAGACGAGGCGGACACGCGTAGTCGATGGGAACCACGTTAATATTCGTGAGCCTGGTGGTAGTGACGGATCTCGTGTGTTGTTCAACCTTATTGGATTGGTTGGGCGGCGAAGAGGTTCCAGGAAATAGCTCCACCGTATAGACCGTACCCGAAACCGACACAGGTGGTCAGGTAGAGTATACCAAGGCGCTTGAGAGAACTATGTTGAAGGAACTCGGCAAATTGCACGCGTAACTTCGGAAGAAGCGTGACCCTTTTGTACGCAAGTATGATGGGGTGGCACAGACCAGGGGGTAGCGACTGTTTATCAAAAACACAGGGCTCTGCGAAGTAGCAATACGACGTATAGGGTCTGACGCCTGCCCGGTGCTGGAAGGTTAAAGGGAGGGGTGCAAGCTCTGAACTGAAGCCCCAGTAAACGGCGGCCGTAACTATAACGGTCCTAAGGTAGCGAAATTCCTTGTCGGGTAAGTTCCGACCTGCACGAATGGCGTAACGACTTCCCCGCTGTCTCCAACATAGACTCAGTGAAATTGAATTCCCCGTGAAGATGCGGGGTTCCTGCGGTCAGACGGAAAGACCCCGTGCACCTTTACTATAGCTTTACACTGGCATTCGCCAAGGCATGTGTAGGATAGGTGGTAGGCTTTGAAGCAGGGACGCCAGTTTCTGTGGAGCCATCCTTGAAATACCACCCTTATCTTCGTGGATGTCTAACCGCGGTCCGTTATCCGGATCCGGGACAGTGTATGGTGGGTAGTTTGACTGGGGCGGTCGCCTCCGAAAGAGTAACGGAGGCGCGCGATGGTTAGCTCAGACCGGTCGGAAATCGGTCGTCGAGTGCAATGGCATAAGCTAGCCTGACTGCGAGACTGACAAGTCGAGCAGAGACGAAAGTCGGTCATAGTGATCCGGTGGTCCCGTGTGGAAGGGCCATCGCTCAACGGATAAAAGGTACGCCGGGGATAACAGGCTGATGACCCCCAAGAGTCCATATCGACGGGGTTGTTTGGCACCTCGATGTCGACTCATCGCATCCTGGGGCTGGAGCAGGTCCCAAGGGTATGGCTGTTCGCCATTTAAAGCGGTACGTGAGTTGGGTTCAGAACGTCGTGAGACAGTTCGGTCCCTATCTGCCGTGGGTGTAGGAATATTGACAGGATCTGTCCCTAGTACGAGAGGACCGGGATGGACGTATCTCTGGTGGATCTGTTGTCCTGCCAAGGGCATAGCAGAGTAGCTATATACGGAATGGATAACCGCTGAAGGCATCTAAGCGGGAAACCAACCTGAAAACGAGTGTTCCCTATCAGAGCCGTGGAAGACGACCACGTTGATAGGACGGGTGTGGAAGCACAGCAATGTGTGAAGCTTACCGTTACTAATAGCTCGATCGACTTCTTCGTTCCCATTGAATATGTTCATCGAACAAAGTTCGATGACATCATCTTCTGTCCTCACGGGCCAAAGGCCCTGCGG
Source organism: Agrobacterium sp. YIC 4121 (assembly GCF_002008205.1). Taxonomy (NCBI): domain Bacteria; kingdom Pseudomonadati; phylum Pseudomonadota; class Alphaproteobacteria; order Hyphomicrobiales; family Rhizobiaceae; genus Agrobacterium; species Agrobacterium sp. YIC 4121. Next base: position 6,027 of record NZ_MRDI01000025.1, read on the forward strand.
ACGGCGCGCGCCATAAGGCGCGACGGACTAGCGTCCTGTATGGCTGCCATGCTCGGTCTCGAGCAAAGGTGGGATACGGATCGGTCACAGAAAGACGTGTAAATTAAAACGAAGCGCAAGCTTCCCAGCTTCTCGAAAACAACAGTTTCCATGTGAAAACATGGTCTGTGATCGCTTGGATCAGACGTTGCCTCATATGCGAGGTGACCGTATGGCCAATTGGTGTCCCCTGTGAGCGAAAGCGAACAGGATAAGGTACACCAATCAACAAGCAATCATATGATCCATGCGAAACGCATGGATCATATGTTGCGTTTTGCCGACCTGGTGGTTATCGCGGGGCGGCTGCACCCGTTCCCATTCCGAACACGGCCGTGAAACGCCCCAGCGCCAATGGTACTTCGTCTCAAGACGCGGGAGAGTAGGTCGCTGCCAGGTCTGCAAAACGCAACTCAAAATCTTCTCAATCACAAAAGGGCAAAAATGCCCAAATCAAAAGGCCGCAAATGCGGCCTTTATGCTATAATAAAACCAGTCAACGCGGGGTGGAGCAGCCCGGTAGCTCGTCAGGCTCATAACCTGAAGGCCGCAGGTTCAAATCCTGCCCCCGCAACCA
>NZ_MRDI01000005.1:0-9655 GCF_002008205.1 Agrobacterium sp. YIC 4121
ACAAACCAAAACCAGATGGCCTTCCAATGGCCGCAAATTTAAACCGGACAGTAGTGGGCTTGTCCCGAGGATCTGCAACCGATTGATTTTATTCGACGTGAGTAGATCCTCGGCACAGGGCCGAGGATGACGATACGCGAGAACTCCGGGCATTTCATGCCTTGGCATATTTGCTCAACACAACGCCGATCTCTTCTGCAGTAACGAACTCTCCGGCAGCGGCCTCTGCCAACCCTGCCCTCACGCCGCTCCTCCATTTCTCATGCCATGCCGGAGAAAGCCCACGCGGCAGCGCATCTTCGTTGGTGCGTTTTGTTGCGAGGCTGGAACGGTCGACCAAACTCACACCTTCCCCGTTTCCCAGCCGAGCATCGCCCGCTTGCGGGTCAGGCCCCAGTGATAGCCCGTCAGAGCCCCACTTTTACCGACAGCGCGATGACAGGGAACCACGAAGGACACCGGGTTTGCCCCGACCGCAGCACCAACCGCACGCGACGCGGTGGGCTGGCCGATATCGCAGGCGATGTGCGAATAGGTAACCGCGCGGCCCATCGGGATTTTCAGGAGGCTTTCCCAGACCCGCACCTGAAAATCCGTGCCGAGCAGCACGACGCGCAGCGGCCTGTCCGCCGACCACATGGATGGATCGAAGATGCGGGCGGCGTAGGGTGCCGTCGCTTCGCGATCCTCGGAATATTCCGCATTCGGCCAGCGGCCGGCCATGTCCTCGAAACAGGCCCTTTCCTCGCCCGGATCGGCGAAGGCGCAGCCGGCAAGGCCACGATCGGTCACCATGACCAGCGCAAGACCGAAGGGCGAGGTGTGGAAACCGTAACGGATCGTCAGCCCGCCGCCCTTGGCCTTCCATTCGCCGGGCGACATGGCCTCATGGGTGACGAACAGATCGTGCAGGCGTCCGGGGCCAGACATACCGACCTCGATGGAAGTTTCCAGCAGCGGTAAATCCTCTTCGCGCAACAGCCGCTTGGCATGATCGAGCGTTACGGCCTGCAGGAATGCCTTGGGCGAAAGGCCGGCCCAGCGGGTGAAGGTCTTCTGCAATTGCGTCGGCGACTGGCCAAGCTCTGCGGCAATGGCTTCGAGGGAGGGCTGCTCGCGATAATCCAGCGTCAAAAGCTCGATAACCCCGCGCACCGTGTCGTAATCCGTTCCGATGGGGGTGATGTCTTCGTTCAGCGTAATATTGGCGTTCATCGCAAATCTCCTAACGGGTAAGAGAAAACCATTAAAGCGACTGCGTCTCCACCCGTTTCTTGCGCCCTGCTCCATTTCTACCGTCATACCGGCCTCGAGCCGGTATCCAGCCAGCCCAAGTCCTTGGGCTGAAAGGAGTCTTTTCCGCCGCGCGGACGCGCGTCGGCTGGATTCCGGCTCAGGGCCGGAATGACGGAGGGAGAGCTGGATTATCCTCTTACATCCGCCGCCGCACAGTCGCCAGCGCGCCACCAAACGCTTTCGCGAAACTTTCCCGGTCATCCGGATTGAGAAACGAACCGATATCGGTCGCCCGGCCTTCACCCGTCACATGCATGGAGACGATGCCGATCTCGTCATGCCGCCTCACCCTGAAGCGCGCCCAGAAGGGATTGAAGCGATGCTCCACCATCCGCCCGGCGGGAGAAAATTTGCGGATCGACAGGCTGGTGCGCGAGACGCTGACCTCTTCCCGCGCCTTCGCCGCCCGGTAATTGGCGCGGAAGGCGGCATAAAGCAGCAGGAAATCCAGCCCGAAGAACAGGCCGACCGGCCATGCCCCGGTGGCGAGGAAGAAGCCGCCATAGACAAGGCAGGCCAGGCCGGAGAAAAGCAGGAGCAGCCGGAAACCCCTTCTGCCAAGCGAACGGTGCGGAACGAGTTCCGCCGCGAAAATCGGCTGGTCGTTGAGCGTATCCACGTTGCTTTCCTCAAGGCGGGCTGGCTATAGATAGTCCATGACAGTCGCCAAAAAACGATCCAGCACCCAAACATTGAAAAAGTCAAATCCGGCATCCGCGCGCAAGCCGGCGCGGGTGAAAACGGCCTATTCGAAGGACGAGCTTACCGAAATCTTCCGGCGCTTTTCCATTCAGCGACCGGAGCCGAAAGGCGAGCTGGAACATACCAATCCCTTCACCCTGCTGGTGGCCGTGGCGCTTTCCGCACAGGCGACCGATGTGGGCGTGAACCGGGCCACGCGCGCGCTGTTCAAGGTGGCCGATACGCCGGAAAAGATGCTGGCGCTCGGCGAGGAAGAACTGATCGGTTATATCAAGACCATCGGGCTTTACCGCAACAAGGCGAAAAACGTCATTGCCCTGTCGCAGATGCTGATCGACAATTTCGGCGGCGAGGTGCCGAAAACCCGCGAGGAACTGGTGACCCTGCCGGGTGTGGGCCGCAAGACGGCCAATGTGGTGATGTCCATGGCCTTCGGCGTGCCCACGCTTGCGGTGGATACACACGTCTTCCGCATTGCCAACCGGCTCTGTCTTGCGCCGGGCAAAACCCCTGACGAGGTTGAAGACCGGCTGATCCGCATCATTCCCGAACAATATCTGTTCCATGCCCATCACTGGCTGATCCTGCACGGGCGTTATTGCTGCAAGGCGCGCAAGCCGGAATGCGAACGCTGCGTGATTGCCGATATCTGCAAATCGCCGGAAAAGACCTTCGATATTCCAGCGCCGCTGGTGGAATTACCCGCGCAGTTGTTCGGTGCGGCCGCTAGCGAATGAGGGATCGCGCCGGCTGACGGCCTTGTGCAGATGCACCATCATCGAGGCGGCAAAAAGCGGCGTCAACAGGTTGAGGAACGGCACCGCCAGGAAGGCCGCTATCACCAGCCCGGCCATGAAAACGGTGGTGCGGTGTTTTGAGCGGAACAACCTCGCTTCGGCGGGCGAGCGGAAACGCATCGCCGCGAATTCGAAGAATTCCCGGCCGAGCAGATAGCCGTTCACCAGAAAAAACGCGATGAGATTGATACCCGGCACCAGAAGCAGCAACAGCGCGACAATGTTGCCGGCAATGACGACACCGAAGAACTTGATGGACGACAGAACGGCCTCGCCGACCGGCATCGCCTTGCCCGGCGGATCGTTCGGATAGCTCTTTTTCTCAACCACTTCGGCGACATCGTCGAGAAACAGGCCGGCAATGACGGCGGTGACCGGCGAAATGAGCAGCGCGAGCGCCAGCGCCAGCCCGATGCCGGCGAAAATGGCGAAAACGAAGGTCAACCAGCCCGCCCAGTCCGGCACGCCGGGGATCAGCGTATCCACCCACGGCAGGGCGAAATAAATGAAAATCGAGCGGATAGCGAACCACAGCGCGGCAAGCACGAGAAGCGTGAGCCCCAGAACCTTCCAGAAGACCGACCGGGTTTCGGCGGCAAAGAGATTGTGGAAGGCAAGCCTCGCCGCATCAAAAATCATCCGGAACTCCTCGACGCCTTTCGCGTTGAAACACACTTACCAGACGAGAGATAAGTGCTGCCCGCCCGCTCTGCAAGACGGGCGGAAATATGCCAAATGGCTGGATTTAAACCGCAGATGGAATTTCTCTTGAATAAAAGGTATCTCTAAAATATAATAATATACCTATTATATTTCGCATTCCGGTCCGGTGGAGGACAAGGCCGGAAAAGCTATCCCCCACCGTCAAATTGCGGTTCGCACGCTCGTTTGCGCGCGCGCATGCATCATCGTTCAATAAAGATAAAAGAATGAGGCGTTGGTGGAAAAGCTGCTGTTGAACCTTACGCGCGCCATGAAGGCAGGCACCCCTTCAGAGCGCAAGATCGCCAAATATCTGATCGAACATCTGGACGAATTGCCGTTCGAGACGGCACAGACGCTCGCCGCCAAGCTCAGCCTCAGTCCGATGACGGTCGGCCGTTTCCTGCGTTCGCTGGGATACCGGCAATTCAGTGACATCCGCGCCGATCTGCGCCATGCCGAAGAAACGGCCGGCGCCGACCAACCCGCCATGGCCGAGGGCGGCGAACGCCATTCCAACCCGTTTTCACAGCTTCTGTCCCAGCAAATTCAGGCGATCCAGACCGCTTTCGACATGACCACCCAATCGATCTGGCGGGTCGCCATGAACGAGATCGCCACGGCGGGCAATGTTTTTCTGGCAACCTCTCCGGAAGGTCTCGACGCCGGGCGGCATTTTTACGGGCGGCTTCTGGAGAGCCGGGGCCATATCCATTATCTCGGCAGCGACAGCGCGGCCTATGTCGCCCTGTGGGATTTCGACCCCGTGCAGACGCTGCTCGTCATCATGGATTGCGGCGGCGCCCTGTCGCCCCTGCAACGCCTGTCGGCAATGGCGCGCAAGAGCGGCTACAGGACATTGCTGATCACCACACGCTTTTATGAATGGGGACCAGAAAGCGCCGATCTCTGCCTTGCCATGCCGCAGGCGCAGAATGGCGGCCAGGGCCTGCTGCAACTGGTCTCCCTGCTGGAATTTACCCTTTGTGCTCTTGGCGCCAGCGCCGATGACAGCGGCAGGGCAAGGGCAAAGAACCTCACGGCCCTGAAACGCTCGCTGCGCAGCTAATTGCGTTTGGCGGCAATACGGGGCCGAGGGATCGAGTGGTTACCGCTCGTTTTTTCTCCTCGTCGGGGAGAAGGTCGCGGCAGCGGGATGAAGGGGCTAGAGTGCGTTCTATCGCTGGCGTTCCCCCTCATCCGGCCTTTCGGGCCACCTTCTCCCCGGCGGGGAGAAGAAATGAGCGGCGGCCGTTAAAGCCAGTCATTACACTCTAGAAAGTCAAAGGCTTTCCAGTTCCTGACGATGGCGGTACATGGCGAGAAAACGGCGGTAATCCCGCTCATAACGGGGGCCACGCGCCGGATTGCCTGATATTTCTGCATTGCCCGGATACATGGCGGCCCCTGCTGCGGCAAGGTTCGCATGCACCCCGCCGGCCGTCGACGCCGTCATCGCCGTGCCGAGCAGCACCGCATCGGCGGTGGCGGGAACGACGATGCGCTTGCCCGTCACATCGGCATAAAGCTCCATCAGCAGCGGGTTCTTCACGTGCCCGCCGGTAACGTGCAGGCTTTCCACAGCATAACCGAAACGCTCCATCGCATCGAGCACATGGCGGGCGCCAAGCGCAATGGCGACGGCCGTGCGCCAATAAAGACGGCAAAGACTGTCGAAAGACGTATCCAAAGTCAGTCCGCTGATGACACCGACGGCATGCGGGTCGGCAAGCGGCGAGCGGTTGCCGTGGAAGTCCGGCAGCACATGCAGCCGCTCGGCGAAGGCCTCGCCCTCAAGCGCGCGCAATTCCGTTACCCGCGCAACGATGCGGGCATGCAGCGCCGTATCCGGCTCACCGCCAGCCGCGTGCATGCGTACAATATGGTCGAGCAGCGCGCCGGTGGCCGATTGCCCGCCCTCCACCAGCCAGTGACCCGGCAGGATCGCCTGCCAATAGGGCCCCCAGAGGCTGTGGCCGGGCATCTGCCGTTCCGACATGGCGACAAGGCAGCTCGATGTACCGGCGATCAGCGCCACATGCCGGCCCACATCCGCAGACAGGCAGCCGCCCAGCGCACCGAGCGCGCCGGCATAGGCGTCGATCATGCCCGCCGCCACCTGGCAGCCGGTATCGAGACCCAGCTCGGCAGCAGCTTCGGGCGAAAGCGGGCCGATGCTTTCCCCCGGCATTACCGTGGTCTCCGGCAGCCCTGCCCGCTCCCTCAAATCGGCAAGACCCGCCAGTTCCAGATAATCCGCCTGCCAGCCGGGATTTTCCTGCGCCAGAAAATTCCACTTCGCCGTCTGCGTGCAATTTGAACGCTGCGCTGAACCGGTCGCCTTCCACGTCAGGAAATCCGCCAGATCGAAAGCGAAGGACATGCGCGACCAGCTTGCCGGCATATGCGTCTTAAGCCACATCAGCTTCGGCATCTGCATTTCCGGCGAGACGCTGTTGCCGGCAAAATCCAGCACCCGGTGGCCGGATGCCGTCAGGCTATCGGCCTCCGATATCGCCCGGTGATCGAGCCAGACGATAGTGTCGAACCGGTCCTCCCCGGTAACGGAAACCGAAACCGGCTCACCCCGCCCATCGCGGATGACCAGCGAGCAGGTGGCGTCGAAACCGATGGCGGCAATGCTTTGCGGCGAAACACCGGCCTCGGCAAGCGCCGCCCTCACCACGATGCAGACCGCCTTCCATATGTCGGTGGAATCGTGTTCGGCGTGGTTTTCCTGCGGCCTCTGCATCAGGATCGGATGGGTGGAGCGGGCAAGCAGCCGGCCGGCCGGATCGAAAATGCCGGCCCGGGCGCTGGCGGTGCCGACATCGACAGCGACGAGATTTTGACGCATCAAGACTGCAATTCCATCCCTTGCGCAACGACCCGGCGACGGCGGCAGGCAAAATCTGCTTCAGCCCGCATCACGTTCCATTTGGCCGTCAAAACCGCCCTTCCCACTTAAAGCTTTTTTGTTTTTTCGCATGTCTATTTCCCAAAACCGCTCACACTTTTGGGAGACATGCTCCAGCTGCCGACAAGTTGGACCAAATCCGGCATCGCGTCAAACACCGCATCCGCACCAAGCCCGGCGATCTTTTCACGGAATGCGGGAAAGCGCGCATGCGAACCGCCGGTAAAGGCAAAAACGCCCATGCCGGCCGCCTTTGCGGCGGCAATGCCGGCCGGGCTGTCCTCGATCACGATGCAGTGACGCGGATCGACGCCCATTTCGCGCGCCGCATGAAGGAAAAGATCGGGCGCCGGTTTGCCGTTCTTCACCATGGTGGCGCTGAAGACATGCGGTTCGAATTTGTCGATCAGGCCGGTCAACCCCAGCGAATAACGGATGCGTTCCGGCTGGCTTGAGGAAGCGACGCAGCGCCGCAGCGGCAGGAGCCTGTCCAGCGTTTCGCCAATGCCGTCAATCGGCCGAAGCTCGGTGCGGAAACGCTCAAACAGCGTCGCCCGCATATGGTCGAGAAAATCGATGTCGGTTTCGACACCGTAATCCTCAAACAGCGTCGCCGTCATGCTGGCGACGCTGCGGCCGAGGAAGCGCTCATAGGCTTCCTCCTCTCCCATCGTCACGCCGAGATGGGAGAGCATGTCGAGAAGAACGGAGATGGAGACCGGCTCGCTATCGACGAGAACGCCGTCGCAATCGAAAATCAAAAGGGGCCCGGTCTCGTCTTCCATCTCATGGTCACTTTTCAGCCAGCTTGTCATCCAGATAAAGCTGCAACGTCTTCGCCGTGCCTTCTTGCCACAGCGTCTTCAATGCATGGGCAAAGCGTTTACGGAAAAGCTCCGATTCGGCAACCGTTCCGAAGATGTCTTCAAGCGCGAGGAAGGCCATCGGATCGTCCTTGGCCTTGATGGCAGCCGCCTGAAGCCGCTCGGCGCTGGCGTCGTTGAAGGTGATTTCCTTGCCGCTGTCGGAGGTGCCCTGGAAATAACGGCACCACAGCGCCGAAACCAGCGAAAGGCCGACGATATCCTCGCCGCGCGCCAGGCGGTCGGCGGTGGAGGGCAGAATGAATTTCGGCTGGCGGTTGGAACCGTCCTGCGCCAGACGCGGAATGGTGTCGCCGATCTTCGGATTGAGGAAACGCCGCTCGATCAGCGCGAAATAATCGGCAAGATTCGTATCGGGAACCGGCGGAATGACCGGAATGATCTCGTCATTTTCAAGCTTTGCCAGAAATGCCCGGATCAGCGGATGTTCCATGGCTTCATGCACAAAATGAATATCAAGAAGGGCCGCCGGATAGGCGATTGCCGCGTGGCCGCCATTGAGGATGCGGATTTTCATGTGCTCATAGGGCGCGACATCCTTGACGAACTGCACGCCCGCCTTTTCCAGCGCAGGGCGGCCGGCGGGGAAATTATCCTCCATAACCCATTGCTTGAACTCCTCGCAGAAGACCGGCCAGTTGTCCTCAATGCCGAAATCGTCGCGGGCGATATTGCGTTCGCGCTCGCCTGTCGCGGGCGTAATGCGGTCGACCATGGAATTGGGGAAAGCGACATTTTCGCCGATCCAGTTGGCGAAGGCCGGATCGGACAGGGCCGCCAGCCCGACAACGGCATTTTTCGTGACCTTGCCATTATGCGGAATGTTGTCGCAGGACATAACGGTGAAGGGTTGCAGCCCCTTGTCGCGCCGCGCCTTCAGCCCGGCGACGATGAGGCCGAACACGGTTTTCGGCGAAGCCGGGTTCCTGCCGTCCTCGGCAATGGCCGGATGCTGCGGATTGAAGGAACCGGAAGCATCGATGAAATAACCGCCCTCGGTAATCGTCATGGAAACGATGCGGATTTTCGGATCGGCGAGCGTATCGATGATGGCCTTCGTGTCACCGACCTTCAGAATGTCGATCATCGGCCCGGTGACGCGCGCGCCGGTGCGGTTATTGTCCTGCTCCACCACCGTCGTCAGGAAATCCTGCGCGGCAAGCTTTTCGCGCATCACCGCATCGGACGGCAGAACGCCCGCGCCGATGATGGCGAAGTCATGGTCCGCACCTGTGTTGAACAAGTCATCCAGATAAACCGCCTGATGGGCGCGGTGGAAATTGCCGACGCCGAAATGCACGATGCCGGCGGAAAGATCGGCCCGGGAATAGGCCGGAACAGCCGCGGTTTTTCTGGCGTCGTCAAGCGTTGCGAGGGAGAGTTTGCATGTCATGTCACGATCCTCGAAGGGGAAACGTTGTTCGTGCCAAGGCCGGGCGACAGGCGCCCGATACTCAGCTCATCCAGTTGCCGCCATCGACATTATAGGTCTGGGCGACGATGTATTCGGCCTCATCGGAGGCAAGGAAGATCGCCATGCCGGTCAGGTCTTCGGCACGGCCCATGCGGCCGAAGGGTACTGCCTCCCCAACCAGCCGCTTCTTTTCACCGGCGGGGCGGTTTTCATATTTCGCAAACAGCGCATCCACGCCGTCCCAGTGCTCGCCATCGACCACGCCCGGCGCAATCGCATTGACGTTGATGCCGTGCCTGATGAGATCGAGCCCCGCCGATTGGGTGAGGCTGATGACGGCGGCCTTGGTGGCGCAATAAACCGCCACCAAGGCCTCGCCGCGCCGGCCCGCCTGGCTTGCCATGTTGATGATCTTGCCGCCTTTTCCCCGAGCGATCATTGTTTTTGCAGCGGCCTGCATCATGAACAGCGTGCCGGACACGTTGATCGAAAACAGTCTTTCGTAGCTCTCGCGTTTGATCTCGACAATCGGCGCGAGGTCGAAAAGCGCGGCATTGTTGATGAGGATATCGAGCCCACCGGTCTGGCCCTCCACCGTGCGGATAGCGGTGTCGATGGAATGCTGCTTGGTCACGTCGAGTTCGACGGCATAGGCATTCTCGCCGATCTCGCGGGCGGTCTTGCTGGCGCGCTCGAAATCGATATCGGCAATGGCGACGGTTGCCCCCTCGCGTATATAGGCTTCGGCAAAGGCACGGCCAATGCCGCGCGCCGAACCTGTTATCAGCGCGGATTTGCCTTCCAGTCTTCCCGTCATATCGCCTTACCCTTTTCATCGAACCTGTGGATCTTGGTGTCATCCGGCGTGATGAAGACGGTATCGCCGTGTTTGCACTCGAACTCGCCGTCCGTGCGCGCAGTAATCGGCCCGATGCCGTTCACC
>NZ_MRDI01000019.1:0-19160 GCF_002008205.1 Agrobacterium sp. YIC 4121
CGACGTCTTGCCATGGTCAACGTGACCGATCGTGCCAATGTTGACGTGCGGCTTATTGCGCTCAAACTTGCTCTTTGCCATTAGTGGCTCTCCATTCTTGTCCCTTGACGGGAATAATCTTCAAAATTCGGTGGGGCGTACCCCGATCACTTCTGACCGGAGTACTTAGCCTGGATTTCCTGCGCCACGTTCGACGGAACCGGCGAATAGTGGTCGAACGTCATCGAGTACTGTGCACGGCCCTGCGACATGGAGCGCAGGTTGTCGACGTACTTGAACATGTTCGCGAGCGGAACATGCGCGTTGATGACGACGGCGATACCACGGCTTTCCTGGCCCTGGATCTGACCACGACGGGAGTTCAGGTCGCCGATAACGTCACCGACATAGTCTTCCGGCGTTACGACTTCGACCTTCATCATCGGCTCGAGAAGCTGTGCACCAGCCTTCTTCGCTGCTTCACGGAAGCAGGCACGCGATGCGATTTCGAAGGCGAGAACCGACGAGTCGACATCGTGGAATGCACCGTCGACCAGCGTCGCCTTGACGCCGAGCATGGGGAAGCCAGCCAGCGGACCGGAAGACAGAACGCTTTCGATACCCTTCTGAACGCCCGGGATGTATTCCTTCGGAACTGCACCGCCGACGATCTTCGACTCGAACTTGAAGTCTTCGCCTTCGGGGTTCGGTTCGAAGATGATCTTCACGCGAGCGAACTGACCGGTACCACCGGACTGCTTCTTGTGCGTGTAGTCTTCTTCGTGCTGACGCGTGATGGTTTCGCGGTAGGCAACCTGCGGAGCGCCAACGGTTGCTTCAACCTTGAATTCGCGACGCATACGGTCAACGAGAATGTCGAGGTGAAGTTCGCCCATGCCCGCGATGATCGTCTGACCGGATTCTTCATCCGTCTTGACGCGGAACGAAGGATCTTCAGCAGCCAGACGGTTGAGCGCGAGGCCCATCTTTTCCTGGTCGCCCTTGGTCTTCGGCTCGATCGCGATCTGGATGACCGGCTCGGGGAATTCCATGCGCTCGAGGATAACCGGCTTCAGCGGATCGCAGAGCGTATCGCCAGTGGTGGTTTCCTTGAGGCCGGCCAGAGCAACGATGTCGCCGGCAAAGGCTTCTTCGATGTCTTCACGGCTGTTGGAGTGCATCTGCAGCATACGGCCGACGCGCTCGCGCTTGTCCTTGACCGTGTTGATGACGGACGTACCCTTTTCGAGCTTGCCCGAGTAGATGCGTGCGAAGGTCAGCGAACCGACGAAGGGGTCGTTCATGATCTTGAACGCGAGCATGGAAAGCGGCTCGCTGTCGTCGGCATGACGCTCGATTTCGGCTTCGGTCTTGAAGTCGATACCCTTGATCGCCGGAATGTCCAGCGGAGAAGGCAGGTAGTCGACAACGGCGTCGAGAAGCGGCTGAACGCCCTTGTTCTTGAACGCGGTACCGCAGAACATCGGGTGGAACTTCACGTCGATGGTGCCGCGGCGAACGAGCGCACGGATCTTGTCGTTGTCGGGCATGATGCCGTTCAGGTAGTCTTCCATCGCTTCTTCGTCGATCTCGACAACGGTCTCGATCAGCTTTTCGCGATATTCGTCAGCCTTGGCCTTCATGTCTTCCGGGATTTCGACGACGTCCCACTGAGCGCCGAGCGATTCGTCGCGCCAGATGAGTGCGTTCATCTCGATCAGGTCGATAACGCCCTTGAACTCGGCCTCAGCGCCGATCGGCAGCTGCATGACAACGGCAATGGCGCCGAGACGGGTCTTGATCATTTCTACCGAGCGGTAGAAGTCAGCACCGGTCTTGTCCATCTTGTTGCAGAAGATCATGCGCGGAACATGATACTTCTCAGCCTGGCGCCAGACGGTTTCCGTCTGCGGCTCAACACCGGCGTTGGCGTCGAGCAGCGCGATGGCGCCGTCGAGAACGCGCAGCGAACGCTCGACTTCAATGGTGAAGTCAACGTGGCCGGGGGTGTCGATGATGTTGAAGCGGCGCATCTTGCCGTCGCGACCCTTCCAGAAGGTCGTGGTGGCAGCGGAGGTGATGGTGATACCACGCTCCTGCTCCTGTTCCATCCAGTCCATCGTGGCAGCGCCATCGTGAACTTCGCCGATCTTGTGCGACTTACCGGTGTAATAAAGGATACGCTCGGTGGTCGTCGTCTTGCCGGCGTCGATATGCGCCATGATACCGAAATTGCGGTAGTCTTCGATTTTATATTCGCGAGCCATAATGGACTGCCTTTCGATATGCGACCGGTTAAGATTACCAGCGGTAATGCGAGAATGCGCGGTTGGCGTCGGCCATCTTGTGCGTGTCTTCGCGCTTCTTGACAGCGGAACCGCGGTTGTTCGCAGCGTCCATGAGTTCGCCGGAAAGGCGATCGACCATGGTCGTTTCGTTGCGCTTGCGGGCAGCCGTGATCAGCCAGCGGATAGCAAGGGCCTGACGGCGCTCGGGGCGAACGTCGACGGGAACCTGATACGTGGCACCACCAACGCGGCGCGAACGCACTTCAACGTGCGGAGCAACGTTGTCGAGGGCGGAGTGGAACACGCCGAGCGGCTCCTGCTTCGTCTTGCCCTGAACGACGTCGAACGCGCCGTAAACGATGCTTTCTGCGACCGACTTCTTGCCGTGAAGCATGATGGCGTTCATGAACTTGGTGACGACCAGATCGCCGAACTTCGGGTCCGGGTTGATCTCACGCTTTTCTGCACTATGGCGACGGGACATATTCTTTGTCTCTCAATGTTATTGACGCTAAACCACGCGGAGAACCTCGCGCAGCGCCGGAATTTGTTTAAACCCGAATTACTTCGGACGCTTCGCACCGTACTTGGAGCGGCGCTGCTTGCGGTTCTTGACGCCCTGGGTATCGAGAACACCGCGGATGATGTGGTAACGCACGCCCGGCAAGTCCTTTACGCGGCCGCCGCGGATCATGACCACGGAGTGTTCCTGAAGGTTGTGACCTTCGCCCGGAATGTAGCCGATGACTTCGAAGCCGTTGGTGAGGCGGATCTTGGCAACCTTACGCAGAGCCGAGTTCGGCTTCTTCGGGGTCGTCGTGTAAACGCGGGTGCAAACACCACGCTTCTGCGGGTTTTCCTGAAGAGCAGGAACCTTGTTGCGCTTTACCTGTGCCTGGCGAGGCTTGCGGATCAGCTGGTTTACGGTAGGCATATAACCATCCCTTGCAAAAACTACTTTAGCCACCCTCACGGGTGGCGGCTATGCCGTTGCCGGCGACGATGCACGCATATATCCTCATGCGCAAAACGTGGCCCGATCCGTTTTCACGGATGGACCACCAAGAGCAGAGGACACCGGATGAGGCGTCTTGCGTGCAACATTCGTGTCTTCTACGTGCAATGGAGACCCGTTTGAGATGATGTTCGGGAAAAAGGTTACCGAACGGCCAGCACCCACAGAGGCTCCGATGGCGGGCGTACTACTGTTTTAGCCAGCTTTCGTCAAGGGTGAATCCACATTTTGCGCCGCCACCCATGGCCGCAAAGCCCACGTCCGGGCCATTTCCAACCCGCTTTAACATAAGTCGGCGCAGAAGGCAGCGATTTTGACCTCCACGCTTTGGCTTTTCATAAAATCCGTCTATTGATTCCCAATGGCGGGCCGGAGCGGCTCCGCCACGGGCGGGACCGATTCCCTCGGCCCGCGTCACAGCAACGACAGATCAAGGAACCGCGTCATGAGCACCCTCCCCGACAACGACAACGGACGCGACGAGCCGATGGTCTTCATCGTCATCGGCAAGGCCTATGAGACCGACAATTCCGAGGGCATCGACATCCACGTCATCCTGCGGGCGCCGGACGACGACACCGCCGTGCGCGAAACGCTGAACGCGCTTTCCGAGGAAGGTTTCATCGAAGCCGATCTCGACCAGATTGGCATGCTGACCGACATCCCGGACGAAGAGCCGCACGCCTCCGCCTATCAGGGCGCACTCGAAGGCGAAGTCGCCATCATCCGCTTCGCCTGAGGTTCAAGCCATGGCGGTCAGACGTGTCGTCGCCAATATAGCAACGCCGGAACCCGCGCGGGCTCAGGCGTTCTACGGTGACATTCTCGGCATGCCCGCCGCCATGGATCATGGCTGGATCGTCACCCATGCCAGCCCGCTCGAAGCGCGGGCTCAGGTGAGTTTTGCGCGCGAAGGTGGCTCCGGCACGGATGTGCCCGACCTCTCCATCGAGGTCGATGATTTCGACGAGGTCCACGCCCGAATCCTGACCGCCAAGCTACCGATCGAATACGGCCCCGTAGTCGAGGCGTGGGGTGTACGACGCCTGTTCGTGCGCGACCCTTTCGGCAAACTCATCAATATATTAAGTCACTCATAGATTATATACTTTAAATACAGTAGTATTAATTCTTTATACATTGAATATCCAGCCGACATCAGCTTAAAATAGTTCCGACGCAAATTTTCGGTGGCGGGTTGGATACTATATCGTCGGCAGACATTATCGATGACATTTATGAAGCGGCGCTTTTTCCCGACCGCTGGATGCAGGTTCTGGTAGCTATCTGCCGTCATCTCAATTTCTGGGGCGGCGCGATTACCTGGGGCAAGGGAGAAGACCAGGTGTGGCTTCACACGCCGAGCTTCCACGAGTTGATGAAGGACTTCGCGGCGGGCGGCTGGAACCACCGCAATGATCGCCTCAGCCGCATCGCCCGGGAAGGCCAATTCTCCTTCGCGCAGGATTTGGACGTCTTCAATCATGAGGAATGGGCCGAGCTGCCGATCGTTCGTGACTTTCTTATGCCCCGCGGTTTGGGATACGGCGCGGCGACACAGGTCGCTCCACCAGGCCATCCGGAGATGACAGTGCTGTTTGAACGCAGACTCGACGCCGGCACTATCACGCCTGAGACCATGGCGACACTCGGCGGACTGAGGCCGCATATCGCCCGCAGCCTCACCCTCGCAACACAGCTGCAGCGTCAGAAGGCTGATGCGATGACACTTGGTCTCAACGCCATTGGCGCGCCGGCCGCAGTGCTGCAGACGAGCGGCCACATCCTTTCGGCCAACGATCTGTTCCTGTCATTACAGAAATGCTTCTCCGCCCGCACGCGCGACAGGATCACCATTGCCGATGAGAGAGTGAACCGGCTGCTTTACAAGGCACTCTCTGGGCAAGACGCCGGTTCCTTCCCTCTTCCCGCCAGCGAAGACGGCGCCTGCATTCTCCACCTCATACCGCTGCGCAAGAGCGCACTTGATTTCTCACCCAACGGCAACGCCATCGCGCTCGTATCGCAGCCGACGGGCATAATTGCCGATGCAAACACATTGCTCAAGGGTCTCTACGATCTGACCAGGGGCGAAGCGCGGGTAGCGCTGGAAATCATGAAGGGGCTTTCGCTTCCGGCGGTGGCGAAGCAGCTGAAAGTTTCGCACGAAACCGTGCGCAGCAACGCCAAGTCTATCTACGCGAAGACCGGCAGCACCGGCAAGGCCGACCTCGTTCGCCGGCTTTCCGTTCTCACTCGCTATAACATCCGCGGACAGGCCTAACCCATTTGCGCGGATGGATTTCCGGGTTGACCGGCAAAGGGCAAGAAGCTTCCAAATTCCGCTCAAACAAAAAACGCCCGGATTGCTCCGGGCGTTTTGTTCTGAACTTTGGCGGGGCTTCGCAAAGCCCCTGCCCTTCGCGCCTTATTCGGCGGCCGGAGCCTGGTCCGTCATGTCCTGCAGCATCTGGTTCGCAGAACCTGCACCGGTGCCCTTGCGGCGTTCTTCGAGAATGAGGTCGTCGCGCGAGGTGGCGATGCGGCGGATCTGCGTCATGGTGCCGCCGGTACCGGCCGGGATGAGACGGCCGACGATGACGTTTTCCTTGAGGCCCTGCAGCGTGTCCGTCTTGCCGGCAATCGCAGCTTCCGTGAGAACCTTGGTGGTTTCCTGGAAGGATGCGGCCGAGATGAAGGACGGCGTCTGCAGCGAAGCCTTGGTGATGCCGAGCAGAACCGGCTCGCCATAGGCAGGCTTCTTGCCTTCTTCGATCAGGCGGTCGTTGTTGTCGTCAAGCTCGATGCGATCGACGTTGTCACCAACGATGTACTGGCTATCGCCGGCATCGGTGATTTCAACCTTCTGCAGCATCTGGCGAACGATCACCTCGATGTGCTTGTCGTTGATCACAACGCCCTGCAGACGGTAGACTTCCTGGATTTCGTTCACGAGGTAGGAAGCCAGAGCCTCCACGCCCTTGATCGCCAGAATGTCGTGCGGTGCCGGGTTACCGTCGAGGATGTATTCACCCTTTTCGATATAGTCGCCTTCCTGAAGGTGGAAGGGCTTGCCCTTCGGGATCAGGTATTCGACCGGCTCGACGCCGTCTTCCGCAGGCTCGATCATCACGCGACGCTTGTTCTTGTAGTCGCGGCCCAGCCGGATCGTACCATCGATCTCTGCGATGATGGCGTGGTCCTTCGGACGACGGGCTTCGAACAGTTCGGCAACGCGCGGCAGACCGCCGGTGATGTCCTTCGTCTTGGCGCTTTCGAGCGGCGAACGTGCAAGCACGTCACCCTGGGAGACCTTCGCACCCGGCTCGACCGACAGGATGGCGTCGACCGAGAGCTGGAAGCGGGCTTCGCCACCACGGGCAAGCTTCGCAACCGCACCGGAAGCGTCCTTGATGACGATCGCAGGCTTGAGGTCCGAACCGCGCGGCG
Organism: Agrobacterium sp. YIC 4121; assembly: GCF_002008205.1. Lineage (NCBI taxonomy): Bacteria > Pseudomonadati > Pseudomonadota > Alphaproteobacteria > Hyphomicrobiales > Rhizobiaceae > Agrobacterium > Agrobacterium sp. YIC 4121. The sequence goes on from NZ_MRDI01000019.1 coordinate 6,733, forward strand.
TCGAACGCCAGTCGATAACCTGACGCTTGGTGATGCCGGTGGATTCGTCGGTGGCTTCCAGAACGGAGAGGCCGTCGACGAGGTCCTCGAAGTGGACGGTACCTTCCACTTCCGTCATCATCGGACGGGTGTAGGGGTCCCACTCTGCAAGACGCTGACCGCGCTTAACCTTGTCGCCATCGTCAACGAAGATTTTCGAACCATAGGCAACGCGCTGCGAAGACCGCTCCTGGCCACGCTCATCGAGAATGGTGACAGCCATGTTACGGCCCATCGCGATGAGTGCGCCTTCGGAGTTGCGCAGGATGTTGCGGTTCTTGATCGCAATCGTGCCCTCGTAAGAGGCTTCGAGGAACGACTGGTCGACCACGTTCGCCGTACCGCCAAGGTGGAAGGTACGCATGGTAAGCTGCGTGCCCGGTTCACCGATGGACTGTGCGGCGATGACGCCGACGGCTTCGCCCATGTTGACAGGCGTACCGCGTGCAAGGTCACGACCGTAGCACACGCCGCAGACGCCGATCTGCACTTCGCAGGTCAGAGCCGAACGGATGCGGACGGACTGGATACCGGCCTTCTCGATTGCAGCCACGTCGGCTTCGTCGATCAGCGTGCCGGCCTTGACGATGTTTTCGCCGGAAACCGGATGATCGATGTCGTCCAGAGCCGTACGGCCGAGGATACGTGCGCCGAGCGAGGCAACGACCTGACCGGCATCGACGATGGCGGTCATGGTGAGGCCCTTGTCGGTGCCGCAATCCTTGGAGTTGACGATGCAATCCTGCGCGACGTCGACGAGACGACGGGTAAGGTAACCCGAGTTCGCCGTCTTCAGGGCGGTGTCTGCGAGACCCTTACGGGCACCGTGGGTCGAGTTGAAGTACTCGTTAACGGTCAGGCCTTCCTTGAAGTTCGAGATGATCGGCGTCTCGATGATTTCACCCGACGGCTTCGCCATCAGCCCGCGCATGCCGCCCAGCTGACGCATCTGGTTCGGAGAACCACGAGCACCCGAATGCGACATCATGTAGATGGAGTTCATCGGCTTCTGGCGGCCCGTCTCCGGATCGAACTCGACAGCCTTGATGCGTGCCATCATCTCTTCGGCGACCTTTTCGGTAGCCTTGCCCCAGGCGTCGACAACCTTGTTGTACTTTTCGCCCTGGGTGATGAGACCATCATTATACTGCTGTTCGTATTCCTTCACGAGAGCTTCGGTGTCGCCGACGATCTTCACCTTGCTGTCCGGAATGACCATGTCGTCCTTGCCGAACGAAATGCCGGCGCGGCAGGCATGGGCAAAGCCGAGCTGCATGATGCGGTCGCAGAAGATGACCGTGTCTTTCTGGCCGCAATGACGGTAGACCGTGTCGATCATCTTGGAGATGTTCTTCTTGGTCATTTCCTGGTTGCAGACGTCGAAAGGCACGTTGACGTTCTTCGGCAGAAGTTCGCCAATCAGCATACGACCGGGGGTCGTCTCATGAATCTTCGAAACCGGCTTGCCATCGGCATCCACGGTCTTGAAGCGGCCGCGGATCTTGGCATGCAGCGTCACGACCTTGTTTTCAAGCGCGTGATGCAGCTCACCGATGTCGGAGAAGGCCATGCCTTCGCCCGGCTCGTTCTGGTTCATGATCGACAGGTAATACAGGCCGAGAACCATGTCCTGCGAAGGAACGATGATCGGGTGGCCGTTTGCCGGATGCAGGATGTTGTTGGTCGACATCATCAGCACGCGCGCTTCCAGCTGGGCTTCCAGCGAAAGCGGAACGTGAACAGCCATCTGGTCACCGTCGAAGTCGGCGTTGAAGGCCGTGCAGACGAGCGGGTGCAGCTGGATAGCCTTGCCTTCGACCAGCATGGGTTCGAAAGCCTGGATACCCAGACGGTGCAGCGTCGGTGCGCGGTTCAGGAGAACCGGATGCTCGCGGATGACCTCGTCGAGGATATCCCAGACTTCCGGCTTTTCCTTTTCAACCAGCTTCTTGGCCTGCTTGACGGTCGAGGAGTAACCCTTGGCGTCGAGGCGGGCATAGATGAACGGCTTGAACAGTTCGAGCGCCATCTTCTTCGGCAGACCGCACTGGTGCAGCTTCAGTTCCGGACCGGTCACGATGACCGAACGACCGGAATAGTCGACGCGCTTGCCGAGAAGGTTCTGGCGGAAGCGGCCCTGCTTGCCCTTGAGCATGTCGGAAAGCGACTTCAGCGGGCGCTTGTTCGCACCCGTGATGACACGGCCGCGACGGCCGTTGTCGAACAGCGCATCGACGGATTCCTGCAACATACGCTTTTCGTTGCGGATGATGATACCCGGCGCACGAAGCTCGATCAGGCGCTTCAGACGGTTGTTACGGTTGATGACGCGGCGATAGAGATCGTTGAGGTCAGACGTCGCGAAACGGCCGCCATCCAGCGGAACCAGCGGGCGCAGGTCCGGCGGAATGACCGGAACGACCTTCATGATCATCCATTCCGGACGGTTGCCGCTTTCCATGAAGTTCTCGACGATCTTCAGGCGCTTCATCAGCTTCTTCTGCTTCAGATCAGAAGTCGTTTCAGCAAGCTCGACGCGCAGGTCGCCGGCGATCTTTTCGAGGTTCATCGAAGCCAGCATCTCATAGATGGCTTCAGCGCCGATCATGGCGGTGAACTGGTCTTCGCCGAACTCGTCGACGGCGATCATGTACTCTTCTTCGGACAGAAGCTGGTTCTGCTTCAGCGAAGTGAGGCCCGGTTCGGTGACGATGTAGTTCTCGAAATAGAGAACGCGCTCGACATCCTTCAGCGTCATGTCGAGCAGGGTCGAGATACGCGAGGGAAGCGACTTCAGGAACCAGATATGGGCAACCGGCGCTGCGAGCTCGATATGGCCCATGCGCTCACGGCGAACGCGCGACAGCGTGACTTCGACGCCGCACTTTTCGCAGATGATGCCCTTGTACTTCATGCGCTTGTACTTGCCGCACAGGCACTCATAGTCCTTGATCGGTCCGAAGATGCGCGCGCAGAAGAGACCGTCGCGTTCCGGCTTGAACGTACGGTAGTTGATGGTTTCCGGCTTCTTGATCTCGCCGTAGGACCACGACAGGATTTTTTCCGGCGAAGCGATCGAAATCCGGATGGAATCGAAATGCTGCGCAGGCACCTGAGGATTGAAAAGATTCATGACCTCTTGGTTCATGCCTTGTCTCCTTGAGAGGCTAGCTGCTGCCCCTGTTTGCATCTGGACCGGCTTCTTCCCGGGTCACCGTCCAGAGCTTTAAATACGGATTAACCGCATAATGCGGCGAAAGTGTCCCGAACCGGCCAATACCGCCCGGGAAACCGGCAGGCGCCCTTGAAGGCGCCCGCCTCTATCGTCTTATTCCGCCGCGTCGGGCAGCTGGTCTTCGGGCTGGTTCTCGACCTTCGAGTTTTCCAGTTCGACCGAAAGACCGAGCGACCGCATTTCCTTGACGAGAACGTTGAAGCTCTCCGGAATACCGGCTTCGAAGGTGTCGTCGCCACGGACGATCGCTTCGTAAACCTTGGTGCGGCCCGCCACGTCGTCCGACTTGACGGTGAGCATTTCCTGCAGCGTGTAAGCCGCGCCGTATGCTTCCAGAGCCCAGACTTCCATTTCCCCGAAGCGCTGTCCGCCGAACTGCGCCTTGCCGCCCAGCGGCTGCTGGGTAACGAGCGAGTAAGGACCGATCGAGCGAGCGTGGATCTTGTCGTCGACAAGGTGGTTCAGCTTGATCATGTACATGTAGCCGACGGTGACCTTGCGGTCGAACGGCTCACCGGTACGACCGTCGTAAAGGACGGACTGACCGGATTCATGCAGACCTGCCTTCTTCAGCATCGCGGCAACGTCAGGCTCATGCGCACCGTCGAAAACCGGGGTCGCGATGGAAACACCGCGCTTGGCTTCTTCGGCAAGCTTGACGAGCGAGTCGTCATCGAAACGCTGAACCTCGTCATTGGCTTCAGACGCGTAGATTTCCGTCAGCTCGCTGCGAAGCTCGCTGATGTCCATCGTCTTGCGATACTCTTCGAGCATCTCGCCGATCTTCTTGCCCATGCCTGCGCATGCCCATGCGAGGTGGGTTTCGAGGATCTGGCCGACGTTCATGCGCGAAGGCACGCCGAGCGGGTTCAAGCAGATGTCGACATGCGTGCCGTCTTCGAGGAACGGCATGTCCTCGACCGGAACGATACGCGAGACGACGCCCTTGTTACCGTGACGGCCGGCCATCTTGTCGCCCGGCTGGATCTTGCGCTTAACGGCAACGAAGACCTTGACCATCTTCATGACGCCCGGAGGCATTTCATCGCCGCGCTGGACCTTTTCGACCTTGTCCATGAAGCGCTGTTCAAGGCGCGACTTGGATTCGTCGTACTGGCCACGAAGCGCTTCCAGCTCGGACTGAGCCTTTTCGTCTTCGACTGCGAACATCCACCACTGCGAGCGGGGATATTCGGAAACGACGGCGTTGGAAAGCTCGACGCCCTTCTTGAAGCCCTTCGGACCGGCGATGGAAACGTGGCCACGCAGCATGTCGATCAGACGGCCGTAGACGTTACGGTCGAGGATCGCCTGCTCGTCGTCGCGGTCCTTCGCCAGACGCTCGATCTCTTCGCGCTCGATAGCCATCGCGCGCTCGTCCTTCTCCACACCGTGACGGTTGAAGACGCGAACTTCCACGACCGTACCGAACGTGCCCGGAGGCATGCGCATGGAGGTGTCGCGAACGTCGGAAGCCTTTTCACCGAAGATGGCGCGCAGAAGCTTTTCTTCCGGCGTCATCGGGCTTTCGCCCTTCGGCGTGATCTTGCCGACGAGGATGTCGCCCGGCTGAACTTCCGCACCGATGTAAACGATACCGGCTTCGTCGAGGTTCTTCAGCGCTTCTTCCGAAACGTTCGGAATGTCGCGCGTGATTTCTTCCGGACCAAGCTTCGTGTCGCGCGCCATCACTTCGAATTCTTCGATGTGAATGGAGGTGAACACGTCGTCGGAAACGATACGCTCCGACATCAGGATCGAGTCTTCGTAGTTGTAGCCGTTCCAGGGCATGAACGCGACGAGCGCGTTGCGGCCAAGAGCCAGATCGCCGAGGTCGGTCGACGGACCGTCCGCGATGATATCGCCCTTGGAGATGTTGTCGCCGACGGAAACCAGCGGGCGCTGATTGACGCAGGTGTTCTGGTTCGAACGCTGGAACTTCTGCAGACGGTAGATATCAACACCGGACTTGCCGGCATCGAGGTCTTCCGTGGCGCGGATAACGATACGGGTCGCATCCACCTGATCGACCACACCGCCACGACGGGCTGCGATGGCAGCGCCGGAGTCACGGGCGACGATCGGCTCCATGCCGGTACCGACGAACGGTGCCTCGGCGCGCAGAAGCGGAACGGCCTGACGCTGCATGTTCGAGCCCATGAGAGCGCGGTTGGCGTCGTCGTTTTCCAGGAACGGAATGAGAGCCGCTGCGACCGAAACGAGCTGCTTCGGCGAAACGTCCATCAGGTTGATGTTGTCACGCGGTGCGAGCATGACTTCGCCCGAGTGACGGCAGACGACGAACTCTTCCGAGAACGAACCGTCTTCATTGAGCGGCGCGTTGGCCTGCGCGACGTAATACTTGGCCTCTTCCATGGCGGAGAGGTAGATCACGTCGTTGGTCACCTTGCCGTCGACGATCTTGCGGTACGGGCTTTCGATGAAGCCGTACTTGTTGACGCGGGCGAAGGTTGCAAGCGAGTTGATCAGACCAATGTTCGGGCCTTCCGGCGTCTCGATCGGGCAAATACGGCCGTAATGGGTCGGGTGAACGTCGCGGACTTCGAAGCCGGCGCGCTCGCGGGTCAGACCACCCGGCCCAAGAGCCGAAAGACGGCGCTTGTGGGTGATTTCCGAAAGCGGGTTCACCTGGTCCATGAACTGCGACAGCTGCGAGGAACCGAAGAATTCGCGAACGGCGGCGGCTGCCGGCTTCGCGTTGATCAGGTCCTGCGGCATCACGGTGTCGATTTCGATCGAGGACATACGTTCCTTGATCGCACGTTCCATGCGCAGAAGGCCCAGACGATACTGGTTTTCCATCAGCTCGCCGACAGAACGGACACGGCGGTTGCCGAGGTTGTCGATGTCGTCGATTTCGCCCTTGCCGTCGCGCAGTTCGACCAGCATCTTGACGACGGCGAGGATGTCTTCCTTGCGCAGCGTGCGCACGGTGTCTTCCGCATCGAGGTCGAGGCGCATGTTCATCTTGACGCGGCCAACGGCCGACAGATCGTAACGCTCTGCGTCGAAGAACAGCGAGTTGAACATCGCTTCCGCCGATTCCATGGTCGGCGGCTCACCCGGACGCATGACGCGGTAGATGTCGAACAGGGCTTCCTGACGGTTCTCGTTCTTGTCGGCAGACAGCGTGTTGCGGATATAGGCGCCAACATTGACGTGGTCGATGTTGAGGACCGGAATCTCGTCGAAGCCGGACTGCAGGATGAGGCCGAGGGTCTTCTCGTCGATTTCATCGCCGGCTTCGAGATAGATTTCACCCGTCTCGTAGTTGACGATGTCTTCGGCCAGATAGTTGCCGTAGAGGTCTTCATCGGTCGCCTTCAGCGCCTTCAGGCCCTTCTCCGTCAGCTGACGGATCAGGCGCGGGGTCAGCTTCTTGCCACCTTCGACCACGACTTCACCGGTATCGGCGTCGATCATGTCGGTGATGACCTTGGCGTTCTTCAGCGTCTCGGGCTGGAACGGAATGCGCCAGCCGTCGCCGTCGCGCTCATAGGAAGCCTTGGTATAGAAGGTCGACAGAATGTCTTCGCCATCCATGCCAAGCGCCATCAGCAGCGAGGTCACGGGGATCTTGCGGCGACGGTCGATACGCGCATAGACGATGTCCTTGGCGTCGAACTCGATGTCGAGCCAGGAACCGCGATACGGGATGACGCGGGCAGCGAAGAGCAGCTTGCCGGAAGAATGGCTCTTGCCCTTGTCGTGATCGAAGAACACGCCCGGCGAACGGTGCATCTGCGAAACGATGACGCGCTCGGTGCCGTTGACGATGAACGTACCGTTATTGGTCATGAGCGGCATGTCGCCCATGTAGACGGACTGTTCCTTGATGTCCTTGATGGACTTCGCGCCGGTATCTTCATCGATATCGAACACGATGAGGCGCAGCGTCACTTTCAGCGGCGCAGCATAGGTCAGATCGCGCTGACGGCATTCCTCGACGTCGAACTTCGGCGCTTCGAATTCGTAGGACACGAATTCAAGCATGGAGGCGCCGGAAAAATCGGTGATCGGGAATACGGACTTGAATACCGCATTCAATCCCTCGTCGGGACGGCCACCCTTGGGCTCGTCAACCATGAGAAACTGGTCGTACGAAGCCTTCTGAACCTCGATGAGGTTCGGCATTTCCGCTACTTCTGGAATTTTACCGAAAAACTTGCGTACGCGCCTGCGACCGTTAAACGAAAGGGTCTGAGCCATCGTCGCTCCTTTAAAATTGCATCCGGGCCTGCAACGGACGGGAACCGATGGCCAGTCGATCCCGTCAAGCAATGGGTATCATCAATCTCGTTCCACATCCCGGATCGATCAGGCCGGATTGCCTAGATGAGCCGGTTCGGAACCATTCTCTTGAAGAACCCATTACCCAAAAGCCATTTTCACGCGGCTTTTGGGTAATGAGTTTTAAAAACGATGACGACGGAAAGGGGCATGAAGCCCCTTCCCGCCAGCAATCGCAAGATTACTTAACGTCAACCTTGGCGCCTGCGTCCTCAAGCTTCTTCTTGAGATCAGCAGCTTCAGCCTTGGAAACGGCTTCCTTGACCGGCTTCGGAGCGCCTTCAACGAGGTCCTTGGCTTCCTTGAGGCCGAGGCCGGTGATGCCGCGAACTTCCTTGATGACGTTGATCTTGTTGGCGCCAGCGTCAACCAGGATAACGTCGAACTCGGTCTTTTCTTCTTCCGGAGCAGCAGCAGCAGCAGCGCCGCCAGCAGCAGCAACGGCTACCGGAGCAGCAGCGGAAACGCCCCACTTTTCTTCGAGAAGCTTGGACAGTTCTGCAGCTTCCAGAACGGTCAGCGAGGAGAGGTCTTCTACGATCTTTGCGAGATCAGCCATTTTGATAGTTCCTTTTGTTCAGTTCGAACCAGTTTGAATATTTACAGCGAAAAACCGCCTTAAGCGGCTTCGTCCTTCTTGGCGTAAGCCGAGAACACCCGTGCCAGCTGGCTTGCAGGTGCGGCGACAACCGTAGCGACGCGAGTTGCCGGGGCATTGAGAAGGCCCAGCAGCTTTGCGCGCAGCTCGTCCAGCGAAGGCAGGGTCGCAAGCGACTTGACTGCTTCGGCGTTGAGCGTGGTTGCACCCATGGCGCCACCGAGAACAACGACCTTGTCGTTGGTCTTGGCGAAATCCATGACGACTTTCGGAGCGATCATCGGGTCGACGCTGTATGCAATCAGCGTCTGGCCCTTGAAGAGATCTGTCATCCCTTCCGACTCCGTGCCCTGAAGAGCGATCTTGGCCAGGCGGTTCTTCGCGACCTTGACGGTGCCTCCGGCAGCGCGCATCTTCGAACGGAAGTCGTTCATCTGCGCAACGGTGACACCAGCATAGTGGGCCACGACAACCGAACCGGAAGCCTTGAAGACTTCGTTCAGCTCCGTGACGAATTCGCGTTTTTCCGCTCTTTCCACTGTCTGTCTCCAGTAGACGGGAACACAACATGTGAACCCGTCGGGTTTGCCTTTGCCCCAAGGGACCTTTTTACAAAGATCCCGAGCGACGCTCGAGGATCCTGTCCCCCGCTCTGTCGCCGCAAACGGCTTCAGGCACAGGCACACCAGGTTCGAACCGGACAGTCAGGCATCGTTTCGATGCCTCAAATCCAGCCTCACCCGTCTCATGCAGGTTGAATGATTAAGGCCAGGTCCCGAAAGACATGGCCACCCGCAATCTCGGACAGGAGTTCCGGGTTTCCCCGGAAATCTCCGGCTCCTGGGAGCCGGAAATTCTTTTATTCACACTTCCCTCGGGAAGCGCGAGAATTGATTAAGCCGTAACCGACGAAGGGTCGATCTTGACGCCCGGACCCATGGTCGAGGAAATCGCGACGCGCTTGACGTAGTTGCCCTTGGCACCGGTCGGCTTTGCCTTGATGACGGCATCGGCGAAAGCCTTGATGTTTTCTTCAAGAGCCTTGGCGTCGAACGAAGCCTTGCCAACGCCAGCGTGTACGATACCGGCCTTTTCGACGCGGAACTCGACAGCGCCGCCCTTGGACGCCTTGACGGCGCCGGCAACATCCATCGTCACCGTACCGACCTTCGGGTTCGGCATCATGCCACGCGGGCCGAGTACCTTGCCGAGACGGCCGACGAGCGGCATCATGTCCGGGGTCGCGATGCAACGATCGAAGTCGATCTTGCCGCCCTGAACGATTTCAACCAGTTCTTCTGCACCAACAACGTCAGCGCCAGCAGCCGTAGCTTCATCAGCCTTGGCGCCACGGGCGAAGACGGCGACGCGAACGTCACGGCCGGTGCCGTTCGGCAGGTTGACAACGCCACGAACCATCTGGTCCGCATGGCGCGGGTCAACGCCGAGGTTCATCGAAACTTCAACGGTTTCGTCGAACTTGGCAACTGCACGTTCCTTGACCATCGAAATGGCGTCGGTGAGGACGTAGAGCTTGTTCGGATCCACGCCTTCGCGGATCTTCTGAATGCGCTTTGCTACCTTGGCCATGATCAACCTACCACTTCCAGGCCCATGGCGCGGGCGGAGCCCTCAACCATTGCCATTGCGCCTTCGATGTCGGCTGCGTTCAGATCCTTCATCTTGGCTTCAGCGATCGTCTTGACCTGAGCCTTGGTGATGGAGCCGACCTTGGCGCCCTTGCCAGGCGTCTTGGAACCGGAGGTGATCTTCGCTTCCTTCTTCAGCCAGTAGGTCATCGGCGGCTGCTTCATGACGAAGGTGAAGGACTTGTCCTGGTAATAGGTGATGACGACCGGAATCGGCATACCCTTTTCCATTTCCTGCGTGGCGGCATTGAACGCCTTGCAGAATTCCATGATGTTAATGCCACGCTGACCAAGTGCCGGACCGATCGGCGGGGACGGATTGGCCGCCCCGGCCTTTACCTGCAACTTGAGCTGGCCTGCAACTTTCTTAGCCATATCTCTCTGCCTTTCAATTCAAACCGGTTACCCGGCTTCTCTTAAGCCGGATTGCTCCGGCGGCTGCGGTTGCGTGGTGCGGCGCCCTGCCCCGGCTTAAAGAGCCAGTTAGCCTTCCACGCGCTTGGGGCATCGCCCCGCCAATCAGACCTTCTCGACCTGATTGTATTCCAGCTCGACCGGCGTAGCGCGGCCGAAAATCGACACTTCCACCTTCAGGCGCGAACGCTCTTCGTCGACATCCTGAACCACGCCGTTGAACGACGCGAACGGACCGTCGGAAACGCGAACCTGCTCGCCGATCTCGAACGAAACCGAAGACTTCGGACGCTCGACACCTTCCTGAACCTGACCGAGGATACGCTCGGCTTCATAATCGGGAATCGGAACAGGCTTGCTGTCCGAACCGAGGAAACCGGTAACCTTCGGCGTGTTCTTGATGAGGTGATAGGCCTCATCCGTCAGATTGGCGCGCACCAGCACGTAACCTGGAAAAAACTTGCGCTCGCTGTCGACCTTGCGGCCACGACGCACCTCGACCACCTTTTCGGTCGGCACGAGGATTTTCTCGAAAAGATGATCCAGACCCTTCTGACGGGCCTTTTCCTCGATCGACTCGGCGACCTTCTTTTCAAAATTCGAATATGCGTGAACGATATACCAGCGCGCTGCCATTTTTATTCTCCGTTCGATCCTTCCACCGGGCCTTTGACCGCGCCGTTACCGGCCTACGTTCAGCACCAGGCTGAGCAGCCAGCCGATGAGCTGATCCGCAGCAAAGAAGAACAGAGCCGCAAAAATGACCATCACCAGCACCATAGCCGTCGAAATCATGGTCTCGCGGCGCGACGGCCAAGTGATTTTTGACGCTTCGGCGCGAACCTGCTGCAGAAACGTAAACGGATTGGTTTTGGATGCCATTGACTGCCCACGCAATTACGGCGCGTAAAGCCGATACTGATCAGCCCCACGCACCGCGTGTCTGTTTTGACCCTACATAAACACCGATTCCCTTTTTAACAAGAGGAAATCGACATTCCGCGAAATTCGCCGGAAATCCGGCACCCATCTGCCATGCAGCGAGGACCCGCGCTTGCGAATGGAAAGTGGCAGGGGCAGAGGGGCTCGAACCCCCGACCTGCGGTTTTGGAGACCGCCGCTCTACCAACTGAGCTATACCCCTTGATCACCTGAACCGGCCGCGAAATCGCTTGGCCAATTCGGTATGCGCTCCTTTAAGGTGCAGGGAAAAGAATGGCAAGTGTGTTTTTTGTTTTTTCACATTGTCTGGCAAAATACCCCAGCATGCCCCTGCCAAGGGTACATCGTTCAATTCGCTAATCTTCCCCGCATTTCACAGGAACGCCCATGAGCATCTATCTCGTCCGTCACGGCCAGACCGAATTCAACGCCGTTCGCCGCTGGCAGGGTCAGGTCGATTCGCCTTTGACGGAACTGGGGCGTCAACAGGCGATGCGCATGGGCCGCAGGCTCGCCGCGCTGATCGAAACCGATGAAGTCCATATTTTCTCCAGCCCGCTCGGCAGGGCGAGGCAGACCTGCGAGATCGTCGCGGGCGAAATCGGCATGATCGACGGCATCACCCTCGATCCCGGCCTGATGGAGATCGGCATGGGCGTATGGGACGGCATGACGGATTACGAGATCGATTATGAATATCCCGGCATGCGCGATGGGCTGGATCGATACGAATGGTTTTTCCACGCGCCGGGCGGTGAGACGTTCGAAAGAATGACAAGCCGGGTGGCCCGCAGCCTGGAGACCATTCAGCAGAGACAGGCGCGCGATGCGATCGTCATCTGCCATGGCATCACCAGCCGCCTGTTGCGCGGCGTCTATGCGAACCTTCCAAAGGAGGAAGCATTGCGCCTTGATGTGCCGCAGGACGCATTCTTCCATCTCAAGGATGGCGACATCGTCCGCATCGACTGCTGAGCCTTTTAGGGCAATAAAAAACCCCGCCGTTTCCAGCGGGGTTTTCTTCAATCCCTCGCGGGTTTGAAATTACTCGACGATCGAAGCCACGATGCCAGCGCCGACGGTACGGCCGCCTTCGCGGATAGCGAAGCGCAGCTTTTCTTCCATCGCGATCGGAACGATCAGCTCGACGTCAACGGTCACGTTGTCGCCAGGCATAACCATTTCCGTGCCTTCCGGAAGCGTAACGATGCCCGTTACGTCCGTCGTGCGGAAGTAGAAC
>NZ_MRDI01000026.1:0-32980 GCF_002008205.1 Agrobacterium sp. YIC 4121
AACCCACAAACCAAAACCAGATGGCCTTCCAATGGCCGCAAATTTAAACCGGACAGTAGTGGGCTTGTCCCGAGCATCTGCAACCGATTGATTTAACGATACGTGGTTGGATCCTCGGGACAAGCCCGAGGATGACGTCGAGGGTTATGGCAAGGACCCAATAGCCTTTTTTACCTGGCCCGTTTCTGCCTCTCCCGGCCTCTCAATGCTGATCCGTATGGGGCTTGTGAAAGATATCGTCGGTCGGCGGAATGGTCTGCCGCTCGATCATCCGGTGCACGCGCGGCCGTGTCTTGCCGCGGTGAAGCTCCAGTAGCCGGTCCCAGGCCTCTGCATCCGCCTGGGTGCGGCGGTGGTTGTGGCGGACATATTCCACCCATGTCGGCACATGGTAACTTTCGGTCCAGATGTCAGGGTTTTCCAGATCGCGCATAAGGTTCCAGTTGCGGGCACCGTCCCGGATGCGGATACGGCGACGCTCGGCCATCAGCGGCAGGAATTCGCCGAGGTCCTCGTCATGGATTTCATAGTCGATGAGGATGGCGATCGGGCCGCTGCGCGGCTTGATATCCAGCCTCAGCGGCGGTTCCACGAAGCGGTTGAGCGGATCGAGGTTGAGCGAAGCAAAGGCCGGCATGGCGAGCTTTAGGCCGACGACGACGCCAAGCAACATCAGCGCGCACGAACAGAGCAGCGAATAGGAAATGCCGTAATCTTCCGCCAGCTCGCCCCACAGCCAGCTGCCGACCGCAATGCCGCCGAAGGTGAGCGTCTGGTAGAGCGAGAGCGCGCGTCCCACCACCCAGCGTGGGGTGGAGAGCTGGACGATGGTGTTGAAGAGCGATAGCGCCAGAACCCAGCAGGCGCCGGCAACGGTCAGAACCAACGAGGTGACGATCGCACTCGTGCTCACCGCCGTTACGCCAGCGCTGAAGGCGAAGCCAAGAAATGCGACGCGCACGATCCATTCGCTGGACAGGACCTCGCGCAATCTGGCGCTGATCAGGGCACCGCCAATGGCGCCGACGCCGAAGGCGCCCAGCATGACGCCGTAGGTCAGAGGGCCGCCTTCGACCAGATCGCGGGCGACGATGGGCATCAAGGCAAGGATGGCGCTGGCGGAAAGGCCGAAAAGGAAGCCGCGCACCAGCACCTTGCCGATATTGGGCGACATCGCCACATAACGCATGCCGGACGAAATGGCGGCCAGAAGCTGCTCGCGCGGCAGGGTCGAGGCATATTTGGGCGGCTGCCAGCGAAACAGGGCGTAGATCAGCGTGAAATAGCTCAGCGCATTCACGAAAAACGCGGCAGCGGCGCCGGCGGCCGCGACGATGATACCGCCGATGGCCGGGCCGACGCTGCGGGTGATGTTAAAGCCGACGCTGTTCAACGTCACGGCGGCGGGCAAATCCTCGCGCGGGACCATTTCGCCGACGGAGGCCTGCCAGGACGGATTGTTGAGCGCCGTGCCGCAGCCGATCATGAAGGTAAAGAAGAGAAGCAGCCAGGGCGTGAGCCAGCCGGACCAGGCAAAGACGGTGAGCAGCACGGAGGCCGTCAGCATCAGGAGCTGCGCCGAAATCATGATGCGGCGACGGTCGAAACTGTCGGCCAGCGCGCCTGAAATCAACGAGAACAGCATGATCGGCAAAGAGGTGGAGGCCTGCACCAGCGCGATCATGTTTTCGGAACTCGAAAGCGAGGTCATCATCCATGCGGCGCCCACCGCCTGGATCAGTCCGCCGAAATTCGAGGCAAGGCTGGCGATCCAGATTCGTCTGTAAGTCAAATGCCTTAAAGGCGCGAGTGGCGATTTACGGTCAGGCACGCTCTGTCCACTTGATGCAACTGCGATTTGTCAAACGGCAACTATAGACAGTGCCGGCAATCATGCCAGCCTTTCCGACATCGTAAGGGTGAAAATGTGACGGAGGCGGCACCCGAAGCGGAAGAGCCCGCTAAAACCTTGCAATCCCGCCCCGATGGGTCTATATGACCCCTGAAATTCTTGATCGCTTGATGAAGAGTGGGGCCGCAAGGCTCCGCTCTTTTTCGTTAGGCGAACCGGAAACGACGGGCAGAAGGCCCGGTGAACATCAAAGACCGGAAGGCCAGATGGCAGACACCGCACATGAACCGCGACTGATAACCGAAACGGGCATCGACCAGCGTATCGCCGAGATCATCGAGCCTGTTTTGACGGGCATGGGATATCTCCTGGTGCGCGTGCGGCTCTCCAACCAGAACGGCATGACGCTTCAGATCATGGCCGAGCGCGAAGACGGCACCATGACGGTCGAGGACTGCGAAGCCGTCTCCATGGCGATTTCACCGGTTCTTGATGTGGAAGATCCGATCGATAAAGCGTATCATCTCGAAGTTTCCTCGCCCGGCATCGACCGGCCGATGGTTCGCAAATCGGATTTCACCCGCTGGCAGGGTCATCTGGTGAAGGTCGAAACCTCCATTCTGGTCGAGAACCGCAAGCGGTTTCGCGGCAAGATCGTCGAGGTCAATGCGGACGGCTTCAAGCTGGAACGCGACCAGATCGCCTATGGCGAGGAACCGACAGTCATCATTCCGTTCAGCGCGCTTTCGGATGCGAAGCTCATTCTGACGGACGATCTTATTCGTGATGCGCTGCGGGCAGACAAGGCGGCCAAGGCCGCCGCCGCAAACCAGAACGACGAAAACGAAGCAGACGAAGACTAATTCCAACGTAAAGCCCGGAAACAAGGGCGAACCCCGCAATCATGCGACTTACGGAGATAGAAAAATGGCAGTGAGTGCTAACCGGCTTGAGCTTCTGCAGATCGCCGATGCTGTGGCGCGCGAAAAGGTCATCGACCGCGAAATCGTGCTTGCCGCAATGGCCGACGCTATCCAGAAAGCCGCCCGCTCGCGCTATGGTTCGGAAACCAACATCCGCGCCGACATCAACTCCAAGACCGGCGAAATCCGCCTGCAGCGTCTTCTGGAAGTTGTCGAGGCCGCCGAGGATTATTCGACCCAGATCCCCCTGGAGCTTGCCCGCGACCGCAACCCGGATGCCAAGCTCGGCGACTTCATTGCCGACCCGCTGCCGCCGATGGATTTCGGCCGTATCGCCGCCCAGTCCGCCAAGCAGGTCATCGTGCAGAAGGTGCGCGAAGCGGAGCGTGACCGCCAGTATGACGAGTTCAAGGACCGCATCGGCGAAATCGTCAACGGCACCGTCAAGCGCGTTGAATATGGCAATGTCATCGTCGATCTCGGCCGTGGCGAGGGCATCATCCGTCGTGACGAGATGATCCCGCGGGAAAACATGCGTTACGGCGACCGCGTGCGCGCTTACGTCTACGACGTTCGCCGCGAACAGCGTGGCCCGCAGATTTTCCTGTCGCGTACCCATCCGCAGTTCATGGTGAAGCTCTTCACCATGGAAGTTCCGGAAATCTACGACGGCATCATCCAGATCAAGTCGGTTGCCCGTGATCCCGGTTCGCGCGCCAAGATCGCCGTCATCTCCAACGACTCGTCGATCGATCCGGTCGGCGCCTGCGTCGGTATGCGCGGTTCGCGCGTTCAGGCCGTTGTCGGCGAACTCCAGGGCGAAAAGATCGATATCATTCCGTGGAGCCAGGAACCGGCCTCCTTCATCGTCAACGCCCTGCAGCCGGCGGAAGTCGCCAAGGTCGTTCTGGATGAGGAATCCGAGCGCATCGAAGTGGTGGTTCCGGATGAGCAGCTGTCGCTCGCCATCGGCCGTCGCGGCCAGAACGTGCGTCTGGCGTCTCAGCTGACCGGCTGGGATATCGACATCATGACGGAGCAGGAAGAATCCGAGCGCCGCCAGAAGGAATTCAACGAGCGCACGGCACTCTTCATGGAAGCGCTCGATGTCGACGAAATGGTCGGTCAGGTTCTGGCCTCCGAAGGCTTCGCGCAGGTCGAAGAGCTGGCCTATGTCGATCTCGACGAAATTTCCTCGATCGACGGTTTCGATGAGGACACCGCCGATGAAATCCAGACCCGCGCCCGCGAATATCTGGAGCGCCTGGAAGCCGAAATGGACGCCAAGCGCAAGGAACTCGGCGTTTCCGACGAGCTGCGCCAGATCGACGGCCTGACCTCGCAGATGATGGTTGCGCTCGGCGAAGACGGCATCAAGACCATCGAGGATTTTGCCGGCTGTGCAGCGGACGATCTCGTTGGCTGGAGCGAGCGCAAGGATGGCGAGACCAAGAAGTTCGAAGGCATCTTCTCCAAGCTCGATGTTTCGCGCGTCGAAGCCGAGAACATGGTGGTGCAGGCCCGTCTTCTGGCAGGCTGGATCACCGCCGAAGAGCTCGCTTCCGAACAGGAAGCCGATGCGGAAGCTGCCGAGGAGGCGGATACCGCCGAGCAGGAATGACATCGCAGGCGCATGAGCCGGACGATCTGCCCGAGACTGACGATGACGGGCGGATCAAGGGCGACGTCAACGGACGTATGTGCATTGTGACACGGCAGAGCGGATCGCCGGATGAGCTGATCCGCTTCGTCGCAGGCCCGGACGGCAACGTGGTTCCGGATCTGAAACGCCAATTGCCGGGGCGCGGCTGCTGGGTGACACCCGAGCGCGCCCTGATCGAGAAAGCCATAGCGAAGAAGCTCTTCGCACGGGCGCTCAAACGCGACGTCAAGGCCGGGCCGGAGCTTCTTGCTCTTCTGGACCGGCTGATGGCGCAGCAGCTTGCAGGCATGATGAACATGGCGCGCAAGGCGGGCCAGTTCATCAGCGGCGCGATGAAAGTCGACGCCGCCATCCGTTCGGGGAATGCGATTGCCGTGTTCCACGCGACCGATGCTGCGGCAGACGGCGTGAGAAAACTGGACCAGGCCCGCAAGGCCTGGGCGCTCGGCAGCGATGCCGGCAATGAAATTCCGTCCTTCCGGCTCTTCAGCGGCGCCGAAATGGACGAGTTGATGGGCCAGAATGCTTTTATCCATGCCTGCGCGCTTGCAGGGCAGGCGGGTGAGGGTGTAGTGAAGCGCGCAACGATGCTTGAGCGGTACCGCCTTGGCGGCCAATCTCAGGCGGAACGCGACGCTGCCCGGACAGAACAATGACGCGGTTGCCCGATATGAACGGTCGCCGCGTTCCGATGCAGCAATTGAACGACGAGACCTGATGAACGTCATCCGGTTCTCGTCCGAAGGAACGGGAACGGAATGACCGACAACAACGACGACAAGACACTTAACGCACAGCCTAAGAAGACTCTCACCCTCAAGCCGGGCGGGATGAATCAGGGCACCGTGCGGCAGGATATGGGTCGAGGTCGCACGAACGCGGTTGTCGTGGAAACACGCAAGCGCCGCCCCATGCGTCCTGAAGACGAGAAGCAGGTTCATTCGGTTGCAGCGCCCGCTCCGAAGCCGGCCGCTCCTGCCCCCGCGGCAGCACCGCGTCCGCAGGCGCCGCAGCAGCGCATCCACCAGCCAAGCGGCCAGCAGCAGCGTCCGGGTTCCTCCCAGCCGCAGCAGCGTCCCGGCGCGTCCGCACCGCAGCAGCGCCAGCCTGAGCGTCCGCGCGGCAACGTCCTGCACGACCTTTCGGCAGGCGAGATGGAAGCCCGCCGCCGCGCGCTGATGGAAGCACAGGCCCGCGACGTGATCGAAGCCAAGCAGCGCGCCGAAGACGAAGCGCGCCGCAAGGTGGAAGAAGAGCGCCGCATCGCCGCCGAAAAGGAGGAGGCCGCACGCCGTGCCGTCGAAGAGGCCGCAGCCGCCAAGCTGGCCGCAAGCCAGCCCGCCGTGGAAGCAAAGTCGGAACCGGTCGATGAAAAGCCGGCTGCCGCCGCCCAGCCGGCGCCGCGCGCCGAGGCTCGTCCTCAGCCCGCCGCTGCCGCCCCTTCTCGCGCAACTCCCGAAACCGCTGCTCCACGCGGACGTCGTGCCGATGGCGACGACGAGGACGATCGCGGTGCACGCCGTGGCAACCTGCCGGTTCGTGGCAAGGTCGCCGCGCCTGCACCGGCAAAGCCGGCTGCACGCCTGAAGACGGAAGAAGAACGCCGTCGCGGCAAGCTGACCGTCACCTCGTCCAACCTGGATGAAGACGGCACGCCGCGCGGACGCTCCATGGCATCCATGCGCCGCCGCCAGGAAAAATTCCGCCGCAGCCAGATGCAGGAGACCCGTGAAAAGGTCATGCGCGAAGTGATCCTGCCGGAAACCATCACCATTCAGGAACTGTCGCAGCGCATGTCCGAACGCGCCGTCGACGTCATCAAGTTCCTGATGAAGGAAGGCCAGATGATGAAGCCGGGCGACGTGATCGACGCCGATCTGGCGGAACTGATCGCCGTCGAATTCGGCCACACCGTCAAGCGCGTTTCTGAATCCGACGTGGAAGAAGGCATCTTCAACCAGGC
The DNA here is from genome assembly GCF_002008205.1 of Agrobacterium sp. YIC 4121. Lineage (NCBI taxonomy): Bacteria > Pseudomonadati > Pseudomonadota > Alphaproteobacteria > Hyphomicrobiales > Rhizobiaceae > Agrobacterium > Agrobacterium sp. YIC 4121. Next base: position 6,402 of record NZ_MRDI01000026.1, read on the forward strand.
AGACGACGAAGGCGAAATGCTGCCGCGTCCGCCGGTTGTCACGATCATGGGCCACGTCGACCACGGCAAGACCTCGCTGCTCGACGCCATCCGTCAGGCGAATGTGGTTGCGGGCGAAGCCGGTGGCATAACACAGCATATCGGTGCGTATCAGGTCGAAAAGAACGGCCAGAAGATCACCTTCATCGATACCCCCGGCCACGCCGCCTTTACGGCCATGCGTGCCCGCGGTGCGCAGGCGACGGATATCGCCGTTCTGGTGGTCGCCGCTGATGACAGCGTGATGCCGCAGACAATCGAGTCCATCAACCATGCCAAGGCAGCCGGTGTTCCGATCGTCGTTGCGATCAACAAGATCGACAAGCACGAGGCAAACCCGGAAAAGGTTCGCCAGCAGCTTCTGCAGCACGAAGTGTTCGTGGAGTCGATGGGCGGTGAAGTGCTTGACGTGGAAGTTTCCGCCAAGAAACAGCTCGGTCTCGACAAACTGCTTGAAGCGATCCTGCTGCAGGCGGAAATTCTCGACCTCAAGGCAGACCCGAACCGTACCGCAGAAGGTACCGTCATCGAAGCGGAACTCGACCGCGGCCGTGGTGCCGTCGCGACCGTTCTCGTGCAGAAGGGTACGCTGAAGCCTGGTCAGATCATCGTGGCCGGCGACCAGTGGGGCCGTGTTCGCGCCCTCGTCAACGACAAGGGTGAACACGTCAAGGAAGCCGGTCCGGCTATGCCTGTCGAGATTCTCGGTCTTTCCGGTACGCCGTCTGCCGGCGACCGTTTCGCGGTTGTCGAAAACGAAAGCCGTGCTCGCGAGATTTCCGAGTACCGCCAGCGTCTGGCACGCGACAAGGCTGTCGCACGTCAGACGGGCCAGCGCGGTTCGCTGGAACAGATGATGAGCCAGTTGCAGACTTCGGGAATGAAGGAATTCCCGCTGGTCATCAAGGCAGACGTGCAGGGTTCGGTCGAAGCCATTATCGCTTCGCTCGACAAGCTCGGCACCGATGAAGTCCGCGCTCGTATCGTTCACTCGGGCGCTGGCGCCATCACGGAATCGGATATCTCGCTTGCCGAGGCATCCAACGCCGCGATCATCGGCTTCAACGTTCGCGCCAACGCACAGGCACGTACGGCTTCCGAACGCGCCGGCATCGAGATCCGCTACTACAACATCATCTACGATCTGGTGGATGACGTGAAGGCAGCGATGTCGGGCCTGCTGTCGCCGGAGCGTCGCGAGACCTTCCTCGGCAACGCGGAAATCCTCGAGGTGTTCAACATCACCAAGGTCGGCAAGGTCGCGGGTTGCCGCGTCGTCGAAGGCAAGGTGGAGCGTGGTGCGGGTGTGCGTCTGGTACGCGACAACGTCGTCATCCACGAAGGCAAGCTCAAGACCCTCAAGCGCTTCAAGGACGAAGTGGCAGAAGTGCCGGTCGGTCAGGAATGCGGTATGGCCTTCGAAAACTACGAAGACATCCGCGCCGGCGACACCATCGAGTGCTTCCGCGTCGAACACATCACGAGAACGCTCTAAAGCATTCCCAGGAAAAGTGGACCCCGGTTTTCCGTCCGGAAATGCGATTAGAACAAAGAGCGTTCTCGCCGCAAAACAGGAATTTACTGTCGGGCGCCGGCTTTCCGGCGCTCGCTCCGTTTGAGGCATAACCCATGGCAAAAGCAACATCATCCGCCCCTTCGCAACGCATGCTGCGCGTCGGCGAACAGGTGCGCGCCGCATTGACCCAGATTCTCCAGCGCGGTGAAGTCCGCGACGATCTGATCGAAAGCACCGTCATTTCCATTTCGGAAGTGCGCATGTCTCCCGATCTCAAGATCGCCACCGCTTACGTGACGCCGCTTGGCGTTGCCGACCATACCGATATCATCAGCGCCCTGAACCGCCATGCAAAATACATGCGCGGCCGCCTCGGTCCGCAGCTTCGGCAGATGAAATACATGCCGGAACTACGTTTCCGCGATGATACGAGTTTCGACAATTACCAGAAGATCGACGCGCTTCTGCGCTCGCCCGAAGTACAGCGCGATCTTGGACCTTCGAACGAAAAAGACGACGAACAGAACTGAAGCATGTCCAAACCACGCAAACAGCAGAACCGCAAACCCAAGGGCCGCCCGATTTCCGGTTGGCTCATTCTCGACAAGCCGCTGGATTTCGGCTCAACCGAGGCCGTTTCCAAGATCAAATGGCTGTTCAATGCCCAGAAGGCGGGCCATGCCGGCACGCTCGATCCGCTGGCCTCGGGCATGCTGCCAATCGCGCTTGGCGACGCCACCAAGACCGTGCCCTACGTGATGGACGGCCGGAAAATCTACGAGTTTACCGTCACCTGGGGCGAGCAGCGCTCGACTGACGATCTTGAAGGCGAGGTGGTCGATTCCTCCGAGCAGCGCCCGGACGAACAGGCAATCCGCGATCTTCTGCCTAATTATACCGGCGTTATCATGCAGACGCCGCCGCAATTTTCGGCCATCAAGATCGCTGGAGAGCGCGCCTACGATCTGGCGCGCGACGGCGAGACGGTGGAAATCCCCGCACGTGAAGTGGAAATCCATCGCCTGACGCTGCTTGCCTGTCCGGACGCCAACACCGCCCATTTCGAAGTGGAATGCGGCAAGGGTACTTATGTACGCGCGCTGGCGCGCGACATGGGCCGCGATCTCGGCTGTTTCGGCCATATTTCGGAACTGCGCCGCACCATGGTCGCCCCCTTCGGCGAAGACATGATGGTGCCGCTCGAAACCTTGACGGCACTGGAAGCCGTGGAGGATCGCGACGAGCGACTGGAGGCGCTGGATGCCTTCCTGATCGACACGGCCGAGGCGCTTTCCGCCCTTCCCCGCCTCATCATCAACGACGACCAGGCGCACAGGCTGAAAATGGGCAACCCCATCCTGCTGCGCGGGCGCGATGCACCGGCCAATCATCCGGAAGCCTATGCCACCGCGCATGGCAAGCTCGTCGCCATTGGCGAAATCGGCGAAGGCGAATTCCGGCCGAAGCGTGTTTTCGGCTAAGCAAAGGCTCGAGAAGGGCTGTCAATCGCCTCTTTCAATTGCACCCGGAATAGTTTATAGGCAGCGCCAGCTTGGGCTTTGCCTATGCTGCTGAATGGCCAGAGCTGGACGACATCCCGGCTTTAGGCGTCCCATTTTTCCTTAAAACAGAAAGGATCGTCCGATGTCGATTACTGCAGAGCGCAAAGCCGCCCTCATCAAGGAATATGCCACGAAGGAAGGCGACACCGGTTCGCCGGAAGTTCAGGTTGCTATCCTGACCGAGCGGATCAACAACCTGACCGGTCACTTCAAGGACCACAAGAAGGACAACCACTCCCGTCGTGGCCTTCTGACGCTGGTTTCGAGCCGTCGTTCGCTTCTCGACTATCTGAAGAAGAAGGACGAAGCCCGTTACACCAAGCTGATCGGTGCTCTCGGCATTCGCCGCTAATAACTTCTCCGGCGGGTTTCGCAACGATGCCCGCCGGTTTTTATATCCGGTCTTTTGAGGCCGCATGAATTTCCGGGCGTTCGCCGCTGATGTGGCCCCCGGCCGATAAGGGTGACCCGGATGGGCCGGCGCCGCCTTTTTCAACCGCAGACCTGTCATGGGGCAGGATTGCCGGATGCTTGCTTTTCGAAGCCTCCCGCTGTCTTGCCCGTGATTGAGTCACAGCGCTGCTTCCGCCGGTCACGACGCCGGAGCGGCAGCCACAACCAAGGACAAGATATGTTCAATCAACACTCCGTGGAAATCGAATGGGCAGGCCGCCCGCTGAAGCTCGAGACCGGCAAGGTTGCCCGTCAGGCTGACGGCGCCGTCATCGCAACCTACGGCGAGACGATGGTTCTCGCGACCGTGGTTTCCGCAAAGTCTCCGAAGCCCGGCCAGGACTTCTTCCCGCTGACAGTCAACTATCAGGAAAAGACCTACGCAGCCGGCAAGATCCCCGGTGGTTACTTCAAGCGCGAAGGCCGTCCGAGCGAAAACGAAACGCTGGTTTCGCGCCTGATCGACCGTCCGATCCGTCCGCTTTTCCCGGAAGGCTACAAGAACGACACACAGGTCGTCGTCACCGTCATCCAGCACGATCTGGAAAACAACCCGGACGTCCTGTCGATGGTTGCGGCTTCCGCAGCGCTTACGCTCTCTGGCGTTCCCTTCATGGGCCCGGTTGGCGGCGCGCGCGTTGGCTACATCAACGGTGAGTATGTTCTTAACCCGCATCTGGACGAAATGGACGAGTCTGTTCTTGACCTCGTCGTTGCCGGTACGCAGGACGCCGTTTTGATGGTTGAGTCCGAGGCCAAGGAACTCAACGAAGAAATCATGCTCGGTGCCGTCATGTTCGGTCATCGCGGCTTCCAGCCGGTTATCGACGCAATCATCAAGCTCGCCGAAGTTGCCGCCAAGGAACCGCGCGAATTCGAACCGGAAGATTTCTCCGCGCTCGAAAACGAAATGCTGGCGCTCGCCGAAGCCGAACTGCGCGATGCCTACAAGATCACCGAAAAGGCAGCCCGCTACGCCGCCGTCGACGCCGTTAAGGCAAAGGTGAAGGCGCACTTCCTGCCGGAAGAAGGCGAAGCCAAGTATACGCCGGAAGAAATCGGCGCTGTCTTCAAGCACCTTCAGGCGAAGATCGTTCGCTGGAACGTTCTCGACACCAAGAGCCGTATCGATGGCCGCGACCTGTCGACCGTTCGTCCGATCATCTCGGAAGTCGGCCTGCTGCCGCGCACCCACGGTTCGGCGCTGTTCACCCGCGGTGAAACCCAGGCGATCGTCGTTGCGACCCTCGGCACCGGCGAAGACGAGCAGTATGTCGACAGCCTCACCGGCATGTACAAGGAACGCTTCCTGCTGCACTACAACTTCCCGCCCTACTCGGTCGGCGAAACAGGCCGCATGGGCTCCCCGGGCCGTCGCGAAATCGGTCACGGCAAGCTCGCATGGCGCGCTATTCGCCCGATGCTGCCGACTGCGGAACAGTTCCCCTACACGCTGCGCGTCGTTTCCGAAATCACCGAGTCCAACGGCTCCTCGTCGATGGCAACGGTTTGCGGCACCTCGCTCGCACTGATGGATGCCGGCGTTCCGCTGGCCAAGCCGGTTGCCGGTATCGCCATGGGCCTCATCCTTGAAGGCGAGCGCTTTGCGGTGCTCTCCGACATCCTCGGCGACGAAGACCACCTCGGCGACATGGACTTCAAGGTTGCGGGTACGGCCGACGGCATCACCTCGCTGCAGATGGACATCAAGATCGCCGGCATCACCGAAGAGATCATGAAGATCGCTCTGGAGCAGGCACAGGGTGGCCGCAAGCACATCCTCGGCGAAATGGCCAATGCCATCACCGAGAGCCGCAGCCAGCTCGGCGAATTCGCACCGCGCATCGAAGTGATGAACATTCCGGTCGACAAGATCCGTGAAGTCATCGGTTCCGGCGGCAAGGTCATTCGCGAAATCGTCGAAAAGACCGGTGCGAAGATCAACATCGAAGACGACGGCACCGTTAAGATCGCTTCTTCTTCCGGCAAGGAAATCGAAGCGGCCCGCAAATGGATCCACTCCATCGTTGCGGAACCGGAAGTCGGCCAGATCTACGAAGGCACGGTTGTGAAGACCGCCGACTTCGGCGCTTTCGTCAACTTCTTCGGTGCCCGTGACGGCCTCGTCCACATCTCGCAGCTCGCTTCCGAGCGTGTCGCCAAGACCTCTGACGTCGTCAAGGAAGGCGACAAGGTCTGGGTGAAGCTGATGGGCTTCGACGAGCGTGGCAAGGTTCGCCTGTCGATGAAGGTTGTCGACCAGGCAACCGGCAAGGAAGTCGCTGCCGACAAAAAGAAGGAAGACGGCGAAGCCGCTGCCGAATAAGGCCGCGCCGCCAGACCCTATCGAGGCGCGGGTTTTGCCCGCGCCTTTTTTCTATTCGACCTTAAGGATGCTCCCATGAGCCGTGACGCCGTGAAAACCCTTTTCCATCCCTTTGCCTCGGACATGCTTTCCATGCCGAAAGAGGGCGAACGCGTTCTGTTTCTGGGAGCGGAAGCCGGTCCCCGGCTTGACGGTTTTGACGCGGAGATCGTCGCGGTTCAGCATCTACGGCCGCTTTATCGTGCTCTGCAGGCTCAGGGTGCGGAGGTGACACCGGATATTTCGGGCGAGAATTACGATGCGGCGCTACTGCTTTGCGGCAAACATCGCGGCGAGAATGAAAACCGCGTCGCCGAAGCGCTTTCGCGCGTGAAGGCCGGAGGCCTGATCGTCGCGGCCGGATCGAAAGAAGACGGTATCGTGACGCTGCGCAAGACGCTGGCAAAGCTTGGCATCGAGGTGGAATCGACGCCGAAGTATCACGGCGTCGCGCTCTGGTTCAAACGGCCGGACGATATTGCGTCTGCCGTGTCGAAGCTCGCCCAGAAGCCGGTGACGGTCGAAGGCCGCTTCACCGCCCTGCCCGGCATGTTCTCCCATGACCGCGTGGATGACGGCTCGGAACTGCTCGCATCGCGCCTGCCCACAGATTTTGATGGCAACGCCGCCGATTTCGGTGCCGGCTGGGGTTATCTCTCCGTCATGCTGGCCGAGAAATCGCCGCGCACGGCCCGTATCGATCTGTTCGAGGCGGACTGGAATGCGCTGGAATTCGCCAAGACCAATCTTCTCGAAAACAATCCGAGGCTGACGGCGCGCTTCTTCTGGCAGGACCTGGCAAACGAGCCGCCGAAGGAAAAATACGACCTCATCATCATGAACCCGCCTTTCCATGCGGCGGGGCAGGCAGCAGAACCTGCCCTCGGCCAAGCCTTCATCAAGGCTGCCGCCGGCGCGCTGCGCAGCGGCGGCAAGCTGCTGATGGTCGCCAATCGCGGCATGCCCTATGAGCCGGTGCTCGCGGCGGAATTCCGCACCAGCACTGAGGTGTGCCGTAACGCGCGCTTCAAGATTCTGAGCGCCCAGAAATAATCAACTCGGCAGAAATCAACTCAGCAGCCATGCCCATAGCGACACGGAGAGAACGCCGGTCGCTGTGGAAATGCTGATGGTGGAGGCGGCAACGCTGTGGCCGATGCCGAAGCGATTGGCGATAAGCCAGGCATTGACCCCAGTCGGCACCGACGAGGTAAGCACGAGCGCCGCAGTCCATTCCCGGCTGAGACCGAGCGCATGACCCATTGCCCAAACGCAGGCGGGCAGCAGCAGCAGCTTGAACACCGTCATGGTGACGGCAATGCCCATGTTGCCTCGGATGGTATATTTCGTCAGCGCCATGCCGAGCGAAATAAGTGCTGCCGGCCCCGCCATGGAGGCGATCTGATCGACCACGGTTTTCAGGATGGGCGTCAGCGCCACGCCGGAAACATTGGTCGAAAGCCCGATGACAAGGCCGATCACCAGCGGATTGGTGACGAGATTGCGGCCCACTTGCTTGAACACCGCCGCCATGCTTCGCTTTTCCCCGCCGACCGCCTTGTGCGTGGCGTTTTCCATCAGGATCGTACCCGCGATCATCATCACAGGTAGATGGATGGCGAGCAGGATGGAGAGAGCGACCAGCCCCTCATCCCCGACGGAGCGCCCGACCAGCGGCAGGCCGATGAAGATATTGTTCGCAAAGGCGGAGGAAATGCCGGCGATAACGGCGATGCGGACATCCTGCTTGAAGACATAACGGGTGACGATATGCCCGACCGTCCAGGTGATGGCCACGCCAGCGAAATAGGTGATCCAGAGCCGGAAGGGCGAAGCACCGTGAAAATTCGCTTCCGCAAGTGTGCGGAAGATCAAGGTCGGCACGGCGATCTTGAACACGAAATCGCTGAGGATATCGCCGGCATCGGCCCTGAACAGACCAGCCTTGACGGTGAGCCAGCCGATCAGGATGAGAATGAAAATCGGGGCGACATTCGCGGCAACGGCAGACATGGAGGGAAAGCTTTCGCGGCTTTTGCGGGAGATACTCCGCTTTAGAGCCTTTTCCACGGGAATGGAATCGCGAAAACGCTCCCACTCTTTGTTTTCGCCACATCGCGTCCAAGAAAGACAAAACTCGTGAGCCGCTTTGGGCAGAAAGCGCGTCTTGGCCCGTAAAATTCGCAAGGCCGAACGTTACCCAAAAAGAAAAAGCGGGGTCTCCCCCGCCTTTTATGTCCGTTATATGCCGCCAGTACATCCGTGGCGGAGATAACGGTTGAGCAAGAAGACCATCATGCCTTCCATTCCGGTATGCATTCACACACCTTTTGCTCTGACAAATGAAATAGCTTAACCACATTACAGGCAGATGACGCGTTTTCGCTCCTCGCGGAGAACGGCATATTTTCTGTTTGGGCTTTTCTTGCCGCCAGAAATGTTTAAGACCTTTCGAAAAATACGCACACCCTGTGCGAAACGGATAGGGCCTATGACGAAATTCGACGTACTGACTGTCGGCAATGCCATCGTCGACATCATTTCCCGCTGCGACGATCGCTTCCTCAACGACAATGCCATTACCAAAGGCGCGATGAACCTCATCGATGCGGAACGGGCCGAGTTGCTTTACTCGCTGATGGGACCTGCTCTCGAAGCCTCCGGCGGCAGCGCTGGCAACACGGCGGCGGGTGTGGCCAATTTCGGCGGCAAGGCCGCCTATTTCGGCAAGGTGGCACAAGACCAGCTCGGCGAAATCTTCCAGCACGATATTCGCGCGCAGGGCGTCTATTTCGAAACCAAGCCGGAAGGCACCTTCCCCCCAACTGCGCGTTCGATGATCTTCGTAACCGAAGATGGCGAGCGTTCGATGAACACCTATCTCGGCGCCTGCGTCGATCTCGGTCCTGAAGACGTGGAAGAAGACGTGGTGGCGGATACGAAAGTCACCTACTTCGAGGGTTACCTTTGGGACCCGCCGCGCGCCAAGGACGCTATTCGCGAATGCGCCCGCATTGCCCATGAAAACGGCCGCGAAGTTTCCATGACGCTTTCCGACAGCTTCTGTGTCGGCCGCTATCGCGACGAATTCCTCGACCTGATGCGTTCCGGTACTGTGGACATTGTTTTCGCCAACAAGCAGGAAGCGCTTTCGCTTTACGAAACCGACGATTTCGAGCTTGCGCTGACCAAAATCGCCGCCGACTGCAAGATCGCAGCGGTGACGATGAGCGAGGAAGGCGCCGTCATCCTGCGCGGCACGGAACGTGTGAAGGTCGAAGCTTATCCGGTGCATGACGTGGTGGACACGACGGGCGCCGGCGATCTTTTCGCTGCGGGCTTCCTGTTCGGTTATACGCAGGACCGGTCGCTCGAAGATTGCGGCAAGCTCGGCTGCCTTGCCGCTGCCGCCGTCATTCAGCAGGTTGGCCCGCGCCCGATGTCATCGCTCAAGGCGCTTGGCGAGAAGCACGGCCTTATTTAAAGGCTTCACCGGGGTAAGCACCCCAGATTTCGCCCTGCGAAACCCAGCCCGAGGCCTGGCCGGCCTCGGCGCGGCACCAGTCGCCATTGCATTCACCGATCCTGAAGACGACGCCCGGCTCAAGCCGAGCAACGACGGAAGCGCCTGACTGCGCCTCACGGCGCATGTTCACATAAACTTCCTTACCCTTGCCACGCATCCAAGGAGCAGCAACGGCCGTGCGCTCACCGGAAAGCAGAGCCTGGTTGACCCAGCCTTCCGTGCCGTCGGCATCGCGGATGCGCCGCCAGTTTTCATATTCCTGAATGATTTCCACCGGCATTCCCGATTTCAGATACATCCATGACACGGCATAATCCGTGCTCGGTCCGATGCGCATGTTGACGCGCTTGGATTTCAGGCTGACAAAACGCGGGAGCGGCAGGCCGCTTGCGCCTTTGGCGGCACCCTGCGCCATGGCGTCGGTTGCCGCACCGAGGAGGCCCAGAGACAATGCAATGCAAACGATAGAAACCACACTGCGCATGCCCATTTCCGTTTCCCGCCTTCTGCAAACCGGATGATATTTAAGGAGGCTCGTTTCCACATGCCTCAAGCTTCAGCGAGTTTTGTTTGTCTTCGCCGGTGGGTCTGGTAGAAACGCCCTGATTGAAAGAAATTATCGCTCTTTCTGGTTAATGACTTCTGAACAAGGCAGCGGCAAACGATGACCCACAAGAAGAGACCGACAGTCTATATCACCCGCAAATTGCCTGACGTCGTTGAAACCAGAATGCGCGAACTCTTCGATGCCGAACTGAATATCGACGATACCCCGCGCAGCGAGGCGGAGCTTGTCGCCGCCATGCGAAGGGTGGACGTGCTCGTGCCGACCGTCACCGACCGCATCACCGCCGCGATGATCGAGCAGGCAGGGCCGCAACTGAAGCTGATCGCCAGCTTTTCCAACGGCATCGACCATGTGGATGTGGATGCGGCGGCCCGAAAGGGCATTACCGTCACCAATACGCCCAATGTACTGACCGAGGACAGCGCCGATATCACCATGGCACTGGTGCTCGCCGTGCCGCGCCGCATGATCGAAGGTACAAGGGTGCTCGCCAATGGCGCGGACGAATGGCTGGGCTGGTCACCAACCTGGATGCTCGGGCGGCGCATTTCCGGCAAGCGCATCGGCATTGTCGGCATGGGCCGCATCGGAACCGCGGTTGCGCGGCGTGCCAAGGCCTTCGGCCTTTCCATTCATTATCACAACCGCAAACGCGTCAATCCAGCGACGGAAGCGGAGCTTGAGGCGACCTATTGGGACAGCCTCGACCAGATGCTGGCGCGGGTGGATATCGTCTCCGTCAATTGCCCTTCGACGCCCGCAACCTATCACCTGATTTCAGCGCGGCGGCTGGCGCTGATGCAGCCGACCAGCTACATCGTCAATACCGCACGCGGCGATATCATCGATGAAGCGGCAATGATCCAGTGCCTGCGCGAAGGCAAGATCGCCGGCGCCGGTCTCGATGTCTATGAGAATGAGCCTGCGGTGAACCCCAAGCTCATCAAGCTCGCCAAGGAAGGCAAGGTCGTGCTGCTTCCGCATATGGGCTCTGCGACGATCGAAGGCCGTATCGAAATGGGCGATAAGGTCATCATCAACATCCGCACGCTGTTCGATGGACACCGTCCGCCGAACCGGGTGCTGCCGGGGCGGAACTGAGCTGGTTCAGCCCAGGAATTTGGTCATTTCGATCGAGGTCGTGCGGTTATAGCCGGCATGGGCGTTTTCGGCGGTCTTGACGAAACCCCAGGCGGCGAATTTGGTATGATTGGCGATAAGCTCGATACGGGTTTCCAGCCGCAGCGCCGGTAACGCCAATTCGCGGGCCAGCGCTTCGGCCTGCTCCAGAAGCATCTTGCCTATACCCTTTCCCTGCGCTTTCGGGGAAACACAGAGTTTGCCGACATAAAGACAGGCGGGCGGCTCCGGCCGGCAAAACAGGCAGCCGACAATCTCATCGCCATCAAGCGCCACGAAAGCGATCTCCACCCTTGCCTTCTCCGCCAGATTTTCAAGCGTCAGGCGATGAGCCGACGACGGCGGATCAATGACGCCATCCATATAGGCGAAGGAGGACATGATAAGTGCCAGCAATTCCTGCCAGCGATTGAATTCTTCCCCGATCTTAGCGATCTCCATCATGGTTTCTTCCCAGTTGCCCGCCGCTTGTATCGCACGGTTTCGAAACGGGCCGACAGGGCGTCATAGAGGAGCAGACGGCCGATTAACGGCTCGCCGGCACCGGTGATAACCTTGATGGCCTCCATGGCCATAAGCGTGCCGATAACCCCTGTCAGCGCGCCGACAATGCCTGTTTCCGCGCAATTGGGAATGAGGCCCTGCGGTGGCGGTTCCGGAAACAGGTCGCGATAGCCGGGCAGCAGAGCACCCTCGGCATTCGCCTCATAGGGTTTCAGCACCGTCACCGAACCATCGAAACGGCCGACAGCTCCCGTTACCAACGGTCTTTTCGCAGCCTCCGCCGCATCGGCGGCAGTATAACGCGTATCGAAATTGTCCGAGCCGTCGATCAGAAGATCGAAGGATGGCAGATGGTCATGCGCCCAGACCTGCGAAAAGCGCTCTTCATAAACAAGCGTGCGGACATGCGGATTGAGCCGGGCGATGGCCTTGCGCGCGCTCTCCGTCTTCAGCTCCCCAATCGTACCGGTATCGTGGATCACCTGTCGCTGCAGATTGGACAGGGAAACCACATCGTCATCGATCATGCCGAGTGTGCCGACACCGGCGGCGGCAAGATAATGCAGGACAGGAGCGCCAAGACCGCCGGCCCCGATGACCAACACACGCGCCGCCTTCAGCCGCTGCTGGCCCACGCCACCGATTTCCGGCAACAGGATATGGCGCTTGTAGCGTTCGATTTCTTCCGGGCTCAGCGGGTCCATGTCGCCCTCCATCTTTTAGCCGTCATGCCGTGATGCTCCCGTGGGATACATTGAAGAATTGCGCTCTGTCGCCGAGGGCGGAGAACATCGCCGTGTCCGTTCCGGTCATAAAACTCTGGCCGCCAAGGGCATGAATGAGATCGAACAGAGCCGCCCGCCTGCCCTCATCCAGATGGGCGGCGATCTCGTCCAGCAGCAGAACCGGCGCATGGCCAGTCATATTGGCGGTCAGCTGCGCATGCGCAAGCACCAGCCCCACCAGCAGCGCCTTCTGTTCCCCGGTTGAACAGCGTTCGGCCTCCATGTCCTTTTCCGCATGGCGCACGAAGAGATCGACGCGGTGCGGCCCATCCAGTGTGCGGCCGGCAGCGGCGTCACGATACCGGCCATCGCGCAACATAAGCCTGTATTCGTCCTCCAGATCGACGGCGGGACGATTGAGCCCATCGTCCATGAAACCGGAGAGAGAAAGCGCCGCCGAGGGAAAAGCGGCATTGCCCGCCCGCCCCTCGATGAGGCTCTTCAAGAGGCCGAGCATCTCATAACGCGCGACCGCCATGGAGATGCCGAGTTCGGCCATCTGCTTTTCGATGCCGTCCAGCCAGACCGGATCGAAGCGGCCTTCCGAAAGTAGCCGGTTACGGCCGCGCATGGCCTTTTCGAAATCGCTTGCCCGCCGTCCGTGAGCGGGATCGAGCGACAGCACCAGCCGGTCGAGGAAACGCCGGCGGTCCGAGGACGAGCCGGTAAAGAGGCCGTCCATCGCGGGCGTCAGCCACAATACGCGCAGATGGTCGGTCAGTTCATCGACGGATTTCACCGGCGTCCCGTTCAGTCTCAAGCGACGCGACACCACCTCGCCATCGCCTTCAATTCCCGTACCGATAGCAACTTCGCCATCCATGCCCTCGACATCGGCGAAGATCGAGAAGCCGGTGGCTTCGGCCCCTACCCGCGTCACATCAGACAGGGTGGCGCGGCGCAGGCCCCTTCCGGGTGAAAGAAAGGAGACGGCCTCCAGAAGATTGGTCTTGCCGGAACCGTTGTCGCCTGTCAGCACAACATGGCGGTCATCGAGCGTGAGCGCAGCCGCCGCATAATTGCGGAAGTCTGTGAGTTTCAGCCGTAAAAGCGACACCTTGTTCGTCATGTGTACGGCCTAAAACGAAGAGGGACGGATAGCAAGGTGGGGAACGTCCGTCCGCACCGAAGACAGCCGCTAGAGTGCAATTCATTCTTCAGTAGCAACTTTTTTAGTCGCCGGTTATTTATGAACCGGTCCTCATCACCGGTAGCCCATTCATGCGCCTGATCTTTTCTCTCTTTCTCGCCCTCGGTCTTCTCTCCTCCTGCGCAGGCCGACCGGGGGCGGATGTGCTGGAGGCCGTCAACACCAGGACCCGCGACACGAAAATCGTGACCGCCTTCGTGGCGAGCACGCGAGAGAAAAACACGGACGCAAAAAAGGGCTTCGGCACGGAGCGGGCGACGGAGCCGAACTACGCCAGTTTCGATATTTCCATTCCGCCCACCCATAAAAGCGGGAAAATCGAATGGGCCAGCGGCAAGCCGGACCCGAACAAGGATTTCGTCGTCACCAGGGCCGATATGCTGACGAAGACGCGCTTTAATGCCGATCTTGGCGACATAGCCCGCTCCGGCAAGCAGATCGCACTTTTCGTGCACGGCTATAATTACAGCTATCAGGAAGCCCTGTTCCGCGCGGCGCAGATGGCGGCGGATGCCAATATGAACGGCGTGCCGCTGGTCTTTTCCTGGCCGTCGCAAGCCTCGGTCGCCGGCTATGTGGCCGACAAAGAGTCCGCGACCTTTTCACGCGATGCCCTCGCCGCGATGTTGATCGATCTCACCCGGCAGACCCCGAAGAAAAGCGTCGTCGTGTTCGGGCACAGCATGGGCGGCTGGCTGGTCATGGAGGCGCTGCGGCAACTGCGCTTCCAGGGCAGAAACGATGTCATCGCCAAGCTGCAGGTGGTGCTGGCTGCGCCCGATATCGACGCCGATGTCTTCCGCAAGCAGATCGAGGTTGTCGGCCGGCTCAGCCCGCCGCTCACCGTTCTTGTTTCCAAGGATGACCGTGCGCTGAAAGCCTCTTCCATCCTTGGCGCCGACGTCACCCGTATCGGTGCGCTGGATGTGACCGACCGCCAAGTGCAGGAAGCCGCTCTCAAGGAGGGCGTGCAATTCGTCGACATCTCCAATCTGAAGGCGTCGGACCCGCTCAACCACGACCGCTATGCGGCGCTGGCCTCCATGGTGCCGCAACTTGAGGCAAGCAGGCGCGGGGGTGATATCAACAGTGCGGGAGCCTTCGTTTTCGATGCGATCGGCGCCACCGTCGCCAGCCCCTTCCGCCTTGCGAGCCAGGTGGTGAACCCGCAATAGTTTTGCGGGTCCTGCCGACAAACCGGTTTCAGAAATCCCAGTCTTCGTCTTCGGTCGCAACCGCCTTGCCGATGACATAGGACGAGCCGGAACCGGAAAAGAAGTCGTGGTTCTCATCGGCATTGGGCGAGAGCGCCGAGAGGATCGCGGGGTTGACCCGGCAGGCCTCGGCCGGAAACAGCGCCTCATAACCCAGATTCATCAGGGCCTTGTTGGCGTTGTAATGCAGGAACTGCTTGACGTCCTCCGTCAGGCCCACGCCGTCGTAGAGGTCTTCGGTATATTTCGCTTCGTTGTCGTAAAGTTCGAGCAGGAGATCGAAGGCGAAATCCTTGATCTCCTGTCTCTGCGTTTCACCGAGACGCTCCAGCGCCCGCTGGAACTTGTAGCCGATATAATAGCCATGCACGGCCTCATCGCGAATGATGAGGCGGATCAAATCCGCCGTGTTGGTGAGCTTGGCGCGGCTTGACCAGAACATCGGCAGATAGAAGCCGGAATAGAACAGGAAACTTTCCAGAAACACGCTGGCGATTTTTTTCTTCAACGGATCGCCGCTGTCATATTCCCGCATGATGAGCGCAGATTTACGCTGCAGAAATTCGTTTTCCTCCGACCAGCGATAGGCGTCGTCAACGTCAGGGGTGAGGCACAGCGTCGAGAAGATCGATGAATAGGAGCGGGCGTGTACCGCCTCCATGAAGGAGATGTTGGAAAGCACCGCCTCCTCATGCGGCGTTGCCGAATCCGCCATCAGGCGCACCGCGCCGACACCGTTCTGGATGGTGTCGAGCAAGGTCAGGCCAGTGAAGACACGGATTGTCAGTTTCTGTTCTTCCGGCTTCAGCGTTCCCCAGGAGGGGATATCGTTGGAAAGCGGCACCTTTTCCGGCAGCCAGAAATTCGAGGTCAGGCGGTTCCAGACTTCGAGATCCTTGTCGTCCTCGATGCGGTTCCAGTTGACCGCGCGGATGCGGGACACGGATTTTACGGCGATGTTCATTGTCTTGTCCCTCAATTCAGAGCGTGCAGGAAACGCAGCCCTGAACCTGCGTGCCTTCCAGCGCCATCTGGCGCAAACGGATGTAGTAGATGGTCTTGATGCCCTTTTTCCAGGCGTAAATCTGCGCGCGGTTGATGTCGCGCGTCGTTGCCGTATCGCGGAAGAACAGCGTCAGCGACAGGCCCTGATCGACATGCTGGGTCGCGGCTGCATAGGTGTCTATGATCTTTTCCGGGCCGATTTCATAGGCGTCCTGATAATATTCGAGATTGTCGTTCGAGAGATAGGAAGCCGGGTAATAAACGCGGCCGATCTTGCCTTCTTTCCGGATTTCGATCTTCGAGACGATCGGATGAATGGAGGAAGTGGAGTGGTTGATATAGGAGATCGAACCGGTGGGCGGTACGGCCTGAAGGTTCTGGTTATAGAGACCCGATGCCATCACGTCCTGCTTCAAAGCCTTCCAGTCCTCCTGCGTTGGAATGGCGATACCGGCTTTTTCGAACAGCTCACGGACCTTTTCCGTCGCAGGCAACCATTCCCGGTCGGTATATTTGTCGAAATATTCACCCGAGGCATATTTGGAGTTCTCAAAGCCCTTGAAGCTCTGGCCCCGTTCCACTGCCAGCCGATTGCTGGCGCGGATGGCGTGATAGGTGACGGTGTAGAAATAGATATTGGTGAAATCGACGCCTTCTTCGGAACCATAAAAGATGCGTTCGCGCGCCAGATAGCCGTGCAGGTTCATCTGGCCTAGCCCGATGGCGTGGCTGACATCATTGCCCTTTTCCACCGAAGGAACGGAGGAAATGTGGCTCATGTCCGACACGGCCGTCAGCGCCCGGATGGAGGTTTCGATAGTCTTGCCGAAATCCGCCGAATCCATTGCTGATGCAATGTTGAGCGAGCCGAGATTGCAGGAAATATCCTTGCCCATATGGCTGTAGGATAGATCGGCGTTGAACTCGCTTGCCTCGCTGACCTGCAGGATTTCCGAGCAGAGATTGCTCATGCTGATACGGCCGGCGATCGGATTGGCGCGGTTCACCGTGTCCTCGAACATGATGTAGGGATAGCCGCTCTCGAACTGGATTTCGGCGATCACCTGGAAGAATTCGCGCGCCTTGATCTTCTTCTTGCGGATGCGGCTATCGGCAACCATTTCATGGTATTTTTCGGTGACCGAAATCTCGGTCAACGGCACGCCATAGACCCGCTCCACATCATAGGGCGAAAACAGATACATATCCTCGTTGTTGCGGGCGAGTTCGAAGGTGATGTCGGGGATCACCACGCCGAGCGACAGGGTCTTGATGCGGATTTTTTCGTCGGCATTTTCGCGCTTGGTATCGAGGAAGCGCATGATATCCGGGTGGTGGGCGTGCAGATAGACCGCGCCGGCACCCTGACGCGCACCAAGCTGGTTGGCGTAGGAAAAACTGTCTTCCAACAGCTTCATGACAGGAATAACGCCGGACGACTGGTTTTCGATCTGCTTGATCGGCGCGCCGAATTCGCGAATATTGGTCAAGGACAGCGCCACGCCGCCGCCGCGCTTGGAAAGCTGCAGGGCCGAATTGATGGAGCGGCCGATGCTTTCCATATTGTCTTCCACACGCAGCAGAAAACATGAGACCAGTTCACCGCGGCTCTTCTTGCCGGCGTTTAGGAATGTCGGCGTTGCCGGCTGGAAGCGGCCTGAAATGATTTCATCGACCAGATTGCGGGCAAGCTGCTCATCACCGCGCGCAAGGGCCAGCGCCACCATGCAGACGCGATCCTCGTAACGCTCCAGATAACGTTTTCCGTCGAAGGTCTTCAGCGTGTAGGAGGTGTAATATTTGAAGGCGCCGAGAAAGGTCGGAAAGCGGAATTTCCGGGCATAGGCCTCGTCATAGAGGTCGCGGACGAAATTGAAGGAATACTGGTCCAGCACCTCCTGCTCGTAATATCCCTCCGTCACCAGATAATCTAGCTTTTCCCGAAGGTTATGGAAAAACACGGTGTTCTGGTTGACGTGCTGGAGGAAATATTGCCGGGCGGCAAGGCGATCCTTGTCGAGCTGGATCTTTCCGTTCTCATCGTAAAGGTTCAGCATCGCGTTCAGCGCATGGTAGTCCAGAGCCGCATCGAGCGGTTTCTGGGTTGTGGCTGCCGGCTGTTTGGCGTCCTTGCGCAGCGCGCTTGAGGTCAGCGTGTCCAAAATCGTTCCAATCCATGTTTGACGTTGGCGACATCTTCCTCCGTGCCGAGAAGCTCGAAGCGATAGAGAAACGGCACGGCGCATTTGCGCGAGACGATATCTCCGGCGGATGCGAAAGCTGCGCCAAAATTCGTGTTTCCCGCCGCGATGACGCCGCGAATGAGATTTCGGTTGGAGGGCTCGTTCAAGAACCGGATGACCGGTTTCGGCACGGCCCCTTTGGTGCCACCACCCCCATAGGTGGGTGTGACCAGCACATAGGGCTCCGACACATGCGGTACGTCGTCCTCCGAGCCGAGCGGCAGGCGAAACAGACGCCGTCCCAGTTTCAGAAGGAAACGATGGGTGTTTTCAGAGCGGCTGGAATAATAGACGATCAGGCCCATCGCCCCGCCGCCTCAGCTGATCGAGCCGATCATATCCGGCCGGAAACCCGCCCAATGGCGCTCACCGGCAACAACGACGGGCACCTGCATGTAACCGAGGCCCCGGACATGATCGAGCGCATCCGCATCTTCGGAAATATCGACAATCTCATAGGGGACGCCGATGCGGTCGAGAGCGCGATAAGTGGCGGTGCACTGGACGCAGGCGGGCTTGCTGTAAACGGTGACGGTCATAATTTCCTCTCTCGAAGCCGGTTTCGGACACGGCTCAACATTACCGATTGCAATCGCAATCGGGCGGCGATGGATCTGTCATTAAGGTGGGCGTGCGCGGCTTTAGCCGTGTAAAATCGCTCTCTACGCCGACGAGCGCAGCAACTCAAACAAATGCACTGGCATGACTTCACCCCGAAGCTTGTTCTGGAGGGGGGCAGAAAAGGGCGCACGCAAATCATTTGCGTCATACACCTTCCTCCGGACACCCCGCCCGTGGACGTTTGCGCTCAAGGCAGGTCTCCTGACTTGCGGGTCACAACATCTATTCCGGCCTTCCCGGAGCTTTCAGCCCCAGTGACCCAAATCGGAACGATGCTCACCGCTTACAGTTGCGGGGGCAGTTTCGGCCTTGCTCCGCCATAATGGCGTTACGCACCGAATTCCCGTCTTAGCTCCCAACCCTTGCGAATCGGAAGAACCTCGAACACCACATATAGTATATGAGGAAATTTTCGCGTCAATGAATAGACACACAAAAGCCCCACCCTGTGGATCAAAAAGATTCAACACATGGTCAACAAAGGCTTAACGGCACAAGCGCGCCGACGCTCAAACAGAAAAAAGCGTTAATCTATTCCCAGATATCGATGTGAATATCGGCGGGACGGGCGTTTTCGATCACCCTTTTTCCGTTCGGAAGATCGTTTTCGAAAAGTTTGGCGTGGATCGCAGCCTCGTCGAGACCATAGCCCTGCCACCTTTTCCGCAGCCTCTCCTCAAGCACGTCGACGGACGGCCCTACAAAAATGGTGACGTCGAAGCTTTTGGAAAGAGTTGTCCACGGCGCCTCGTCCAGCAGCAGATAATTGCCTTCAGCAAGGATAAAGCGTGTTTCCGGCGCAATCGCCCGCGCGGACGCTATCGCGATTTCACGGGAACGGTCGAAAACCGGAACAAGCACCTCCTGCCCGCCCTTGCGGACGGCGGAGACGATATCGAGGAAACCACGCACGTCGAAGGTTTCGGGTGCGCCCTTTTGCGGCAGCAGCCCCCGTTCTTCAAGGATGCCATTGTCCATATGGAAGCCGTCCATGGGCAGCACGGCGGCCGTTTCGCCCCGTGCCAGCAAAGCATCACAAAGGGCATCCGCCAGCGTGGATTTGCCGGCCCCAGGGGGACCGGCAATAGCGACGATAAAACGGGATCTACCTTCTGCCCGCCGAAGAACGTCTTCGGCGATGGTTTCAAGCTTCAGCGTCATGCGGCAAGCGTTTCCTTCGGCGCTTCCTTGGCGCCGGTCATGAAGGCGACGGCGTCGGACATGGAGTAGTCCTTCGGATTGATAACACACAGGCGCTTGCCGAGCCGGTGGATATGGATGCGATCCGCGACCTCGAAAACATGCGGCATGTTGTGCGAGATGAGGACGATCGGCAGGCCGCGCGAACGCACGTCCAGAATAAGCTCCAGAACACGCCGGCTTTCCTTCACGCCGAGTGCTGCCGTCGGCTCGTCGAGGATAACGACCTTGGAGCCGAAGGCGGCTGCACGCGCCACCGCCACACCCTGACGCTGACCCCCGGAGAGGGTTTCCACCGCCTGATTGATGTTCTGGATCGTCATCAGGCCGAGTTCCGACAGTTTCTCGCGTGCGAATTTTTCCATGGCGGGGCGGTCAAGGGCCCGGAACAGGCTGCCCTGAATGCCGGGTTTACGGATTTCGCGGCCGAGAAACATATTGTCGGCTATGGAAAGCGCCGGCGAAAGCGCGAGGTTCTGATAGACCGTCTCGATGCCAGCCTTGCGCGCCTCTATCGGCGAGCGGAATTGGACGGGCTGGCCTTCCAGCCGGATTTCCCCTTCATCGGGTGTCACCGCGCCGGAAATCGCCTTGATGAGAGAGGATTTGCCGGCGCCGTTATCACCGATCACCGCCAGGATTTCGCCCGGATAGAGATCGAAATCGGCGTGGTCGAGGGCGGTCACACGACCATAGCGCTTGACGAGATTGCGTGCTGTGAGAATGGGTTCTTTTGCCATCAGCCTGCTACCTTTCTGATCCACTGGTCGATTGCGACAGCCATGATGATGAGGACGCCGATCAACAGATAGGTCCATTGCGGGTCTGTTCCGATGAGCCTGAGGCCGAGCGAAAAGACGCCGACGATCAGGGCACCGAAAATCATGCCCATGATGGAGCCGCGTCCACCGAACAGCGACAGGCCGCCGATAACCACTGCGGTAATGGATTCGATATTGGCGAATTGACCGGCGGTCGGCGAAACCGAGCCGATGCGGCCGATGAGGGCCCAGCCAGCGAAGGCGCAGGTGAGGCCGGACAGCGTGTAAACGGTGGTCAGCATGCGCTTGACGTTGACACCGGCAAGTTCGGCGGCATCCGGATCGTCACCGACAGCATAAAGATGGCGGCCCCAGGCGGTGCGGTTCAGCACATACCAGAGCAGGGCGACGAGCAGAACCATGGCGATGACGCCATAGGTGAAGACCGCGCCGCCGACCCGGATATTGGCGCCGAAGAATTGCAGGATCGGCGCCTGCTGGGCGATATCCTGGGCGCGGATCGTCTCGTTTGCGGAATAGAGGAAGTTGGTCGCCAAGACGATCTGCCACATGCCGAGCGTGACGATGAAGGGCGGCAGGCGCATGCGCGAGACCAGAATACCGTTGATGAAGCCGCAAAATGCGCCGACGGCAAGGCCACAGAGAATGGAAAGTTCCGCCGGTAAGCCGTAACGGAAGGTGAACTGTCCCATGACAACGGAAGACAGGACCATGATCGCGCCGACCGACAGATCGATGCCCGCCGTCAGGATGACCAGCGACTGCGCCGCGCCGACAATACCGACGATGGCGACCTGCTGCAAAATAAGGGTCAGCGTGAAGGCCGAGAAAAACTTGCCGCCGAGAAGCAGGCCGAAAACAATCAGCGACAGCACCAGAACGATAAGCGGAACGGCCGCCGGGCTGGAGTGGAGAAAGTGCTGCAGTTTTTCCAGCACACTCTTGTCGTGCGTATCGAAAGCGGCGACCTGCGTCGAGCTTCCCGAAAGCACTTTTTCAAATTCATTATGCGGCTGAGCCCGCACCGGCTGATCGCTCATGGATTTTCCTCCCGATCGCTCTATCGCACCAGCCCTGACACCGGGTCTATCTCCGAAGAGAATGATGCATAGATTTCAAAGTGTTGTGAAGCGGCCTGTGCCATCCCCGCAGGACGCGTGACGCGCTCGTTTGTTCCTTTGTCCGATCCCCCGGATCGTGCCTGAATCATTCTCGTCCAAGGGCGGGGGCACGAATGCCCCCGCGGGTTTCAACGGCGAGGCATCAGCCCCAGCACTTGTTGAGACCTTCCTTCGTATCGATGGAGTCGAGGCCCTTGACCGGCTTGTCGGTTACCAGCGTCACGCCGGTATCGACGAAGTTCTTGCCTTCAGTCGGCTTCGGCTTTTCACCGGTGTCGGCAAACTTCTTGACGGCCTCGACGCCAAGCGCCGCCATCAGCAGCGGATATTGCTGCGAGGTCGCGCCGATCACGCCTTCCGCGACGTTCTTGACGCCCGGGCAACCGCCATCGACGGAAACGATCAGAACATCCTTTTCACGGCCGACCGCTTTCAGCGCCTCATAAGCGCCGGCAGCCGCAGGTT
Source organism: Agrobacterium sp. YIC 4121 (assembly GCF_002008205.1). Classification (NCBI taxonomy): domain Bacteria; kingdom Pseudomonadati; phylum Pseudomonadota; class Alphaproteobacteria; order Hyphomicrobiales; family Rhizobiaceae; genus Agrobacterium; species Agrobacterium sp. YIC 4121. Next base: position 28,661 of record NZ_MRDI01000026.1, read on the forward strand.
CATTGATGGTGTGGACGACGTTGATGGTCGGGTCCTTCTGCAGCAGATTTTCCATCGCCGCGCGGCCGCCTTCTTCGTTACCATTGGTGACATCATGGCCGACGATACGCGGATCGTTTTCATCGCCGATCTTGTTGATGTCCTTCACGTCAATGCCAAAGCCCTTCATGAAGCCCTGGTTGCGCAGCACATCCACCGTCGGCTGGGAGGGGGTAAGGTTAAGGAAGGCGATTTTCGCATCCTTTGCCTTGTCGCCGAGGCTGCCGGCAGCCCATTTGCCGATCAGCTCACCAGCCAGAAGATTGTCCGTGGCGAAGGTGGAATCGGCGGCATCGACGGGTTCCAGCGGCGTATCGAGCGCAATGACCAGAAGACCGGCATCACGCGCCTTCTGAACGGCCGGAACAATACCCTTGGTATCCGATGCGGTGATCAGGATACCCTTGGCACCATCGGCGATGCAGGTCTCGATGGCGGCTACCTGGCTTTCGGAATCGCCGTCGATCTTGCCTGCATAGGATTTCAGCGTCACGCCAAGTTCTTTAGCCTTGGCGGTCGCGCCTTCTTTCATCTTGACGAAAAAGGGATTGGTATCGGTTTTGGTGATGAGGCAAACCGAAGTATCGGCCGCAGACGCAACGGAAGCGAAAGAAACGCCAAGCGCAAGCGCGCCCAGAAGAGCGGAAACAGTGGTCTTCATGAGATCCTCCCAATGGATATTTGAGCACCGTGACGGTTACCCGACGATCCCGTCTCCTCCGAGATCGACGACCGTTGGCTCAGATGGAACCACCAAAGGAAACGCCTGTCAATAAATAAATCCGGTTGAATTATTAATTCCCTATGGCATTCTGATATGCGGCAGGGAGGAATATCGCCACGTCGTTTAACGTTGCGATAGCAAGATTGCCATAAAGCCTGCTGTATCGGTCACGGCGGATAGGGCGGGCGGGAGGATGACACTATGAGACAATCTGTCGAGACGGCGCCGCCGGCGTCGCCCACCACCATGGATATAAGCGGCGGCGCCAACCAGATCGGAGTGCGCGCTTATAATGAGCGGCTCGTGCTGTCTCTCGTTCGCCGTCACGGCGGACTGTCAAAAGCGGAGATATCAAGACTTTGCGGCCTTTCAGCGCAGACCGTCTCGGTCATCATGCGCTCGCTTGAAAAGGACGGGCTTCTCATTCGCGGTGAAAGACTGCGTGGCAAAGTCGGCCAGCCATCGACGCCGATGCGGCTTAATCCCGACGCCGTCTTTTCTTTCGGTGTGAAGATCGGCCGACGCAGCGTCGATCTCGTGCTGATGGATTTTGTCGGCCGGATCAGGCTCAAGCTGCGCAGAACCTACCCCTACCCTCTTCCGGAATGGATACTACCTTTCGTAATCGACGGCATAACGGAACTTGAATCGAAGCTTTCCCCTGCCGAGCGGGAGAAAATTGCCGGTGTCGGCATCGCCGCTCCATTCGAATTGTGGAACTGGGCGCAGGAAGTGGGCGCTCCACAGATCGAAATGGAGAGATGGCGGGGCGTCGATATCCGGTCGGAAATTGCCGAAAACGTCAGCTATCCGGTTTTTCTGCAGAACGACGCGACCAGCGCCTGCGGCGCCGAACTGGTTTTTGGCGCAGGCCAGCACTATCCGGATTTTCTTTACGTCTTCATCGGCTCCTTCATAGGCGGCGGCGTTGTTTTGAATTCGGCGCTATTTTCCGGAAAGACGGGAACGGCCGGCGCCATCGGCCCCCTGCCGGTGCAGGGGCAGGACGGCAATACCGTCCAGCTTCTGAAAATCGCGTCGATCTTCGTTCTGGAAAACATGCTGCGCGAAAAGGGCATCGATCCGCGCCCCCTGTGGTTTTCTCCGGACGAGTGGATCGATTTCGGCGAGCCGCTGGAAAGCTGGATCAGGAAAACCGCCGCGGCGCTGGCGCAGGCCGTCATTGCCGCCGCCTCCATCATCGATTTTTCGAGCGTCATCATCGATGGCGGTTTTCCCGACTGGGTCAGAACCAGAATCGTCGCCGCCACCCGCCTTGCCCTTAAACACCACGATCTGCAGGGTGTCACGGTGCCTGACATCATCGAAGGCGCGGTTGGTAGCCAGGCGCGGGCAATCGGCGGCGCGAGCCTGCCCCTGTTTTCGCGCTATCTCATCGATCAGAACGTTCTGTTCAAGGACACGACCGGCTGAGCCTTCGCAACGCTCTGCGGTTTTATTACTCGGCTATTAATTTGGATCTGCCGGTCATTCGCCAGCGGCGTGCTGCATGATCGCCGCCAGAAAGGCAGGTCCGTATCGCTCGAGCTTGGTATCTCCGACGCCGGGAATCCCAGCCATTTCCTGCGCCGAGGCCGGTTTTGCCGCCGCAAGTTCTATGAGGGTCTTGTCGTGGAAAATCACATAGGGCGGAACGTTCTGTGCCCGGGCAATTTCCATACGCTTCGCACGCAGCGCCTCAAAAAGACTGCGATCGGATTCCGGCAAGACCGTCGATGCCGTGTTGCGGGGCGTCTGCTGCCGTGCGGAACGGGGAGCGGATGGGATCCTCAGCATCAATGCCGGTTTTTCGCGCAGGAATCGCCGTCCATCCTCGGAGATGGAAAGGCCGCCATGTCCGGACAGATCCACTTCAATCATGCGTAACGCAACCAGCTGACGCAAAATGGCGCGCCATGTGCGGTTGTCATGCTCCTTGCCTATCCCGTAGGTGGTGATTTGATCATGTCCGAAGCGGCAAATCCGCTCGTCCTCGACACCCAGCAATACGCGGATGACATAGGCCTGGCCAAAACGTTCACCCGTGCGATAAATACAGGACAGAAGTTTCTGAGCGGCGATGGCCCCATCAAACAGGTCCGGCGGCTCGGCGCAGGTATCGCAATTGCCGCAGGGCTCACACCGGTCGCCGAAATAGGAGAGCAGAACCTGCCGGCGGCAACTCGCCGTTTCTGCGAGGCCAAGCAGCGCATCGAGCTTCTGGCGCTCCATATATTTGCGCTGATCCGCGGCATCAGATTCTTCGATGAAACGATTGCGCAGGGCAATATCTTCGTAGCCGTACAGCATGAGCACGTCCGACGGCAGACCATCGCGACCGGCTCGGCCCGTTTCCTGATAATAGGCCTCGATGCTGCCAGGCAGGTCGATATGAACCACGAAGCGCACATCCGGCTTGTCTATGCCCATGCCGAAAGCGACGGTCGCGACAATGATGACCGCCTCGCCGTGCTGGAAACGGGTCTGGTTCTCCTCGCGGGCAGCCTTGTCCATGCCAGCGTGATAGGGCAGCGCATCGCGACCCTCCTCCCGCAGCCATGCGGCCGTTTCGTCCACCTTGCGTTTGGAAAGGCAATAGACGATACCGCTCTCACTGTCGCGATCCTTCAAAAAGCGCTTCAGCTGCGCGCGCGGATTATCCTTTTCCATGATCGCATAGCGGATATTGGGCCGGTCGAACCCGGCGATGAAGGCATCGTGCTCTTCAATCCCCAGGTGGCCGAGAATTTCGGCGCGCGTGGGCTCGTCGGCCGTCGCCGTCAGCGCCATGCGCGGCGTATCGGGAAAACGCTCGATCAGCGTGTCTAGCTGGCGGTAGGGCGGCCGGAAATCATGCCCCCATTGCGACAGGCAATGGGCCTCATCGACCGCGATCAGCGACAGGTCGATGGATTGCAGCGCATCGAGGACATCCGGCTTGAGCAGGGTTTCCGGCGCGGCATAAAGAATATCGACCTTGCCGGCCCGCATATCCCGCCAAAGCGCGCGCCGCTCTTCCGGAGAAAGGTCGGAATTGAGAGCTTCGGCCCGCACGCCGGCCTGACGCAGGGCTGCAACCTGATCGACCATCAGTGCGATGAGCGGCGAGACGATCAACCCCATGCCATTACGAGCAAGCGCCGGGATCTGGTAACAAAGCGACTTCCCACCGCCCGTCGGCATCAAAACGAAGGCATTGTTTCCCGCCACCACATGCCGAATGATATCGGCCTGCCTTCCACGAAACGCATCGTATCCATAGACGGTCTTGAGGATATGCAAGGGATCAGCGGTCACGGCATTTTTTATCCGAAATGGAATGATGGCGCATCATCACCGTTTTCTGATCGATGGCAATGGCGAAGATGGCTTTGTTCATGGAAGGAGATTGTGGGATTGGCTTTGTGATCAGCGGCCTAGTTTCTCCCTGACGGCACAATTTCATAAGTCCAGAAACACAAAAAACCCCGTCGCGGGTGCACGGGGTTTTGTTTTGCTATTTGGTTGCGGGGGCAGGATTTGAACCTGCGGCCTTCAGGTTATGAGCCTGACGAGCT
>NZ_MRDI01000007.1:0-34294 GCF_002008205.1 Agrobacterium sp. YIC 4121
CACAAACCAAAACCAGATGGCCTTCCAATGGCCGCAAATTTAAACCGGACAGTAGTGGGACAAGCCCGAGGATGACGTCGAGAGAATGTTGTCGCGGAATCTAAACCGCGCAGCGGTGGTTTGGTCGCGACGGACACAGCGGAAAGCTTCATTCGTCCGACTGTCGCCTCCGGCTCGCCGCGATATGTCCTTCCTCGAACGCCAGTTAGTCCTCCATTCCCCATTACAGCGCTCTCCGCAAGCCGTCTCACGCACCTTCACAAGCGCGTGAGACGGCTTTTGCACTGCAACAATTTCATTGCCGAAATTTTACATACGTCTTAGTATGTATGTAAATGTGACATTTTTTATGGATTCGGAGCGCAGTATGGCGAAGAGATTGGGGCAGATCGCGGCGGTGTTGTTGACGGGCATCGTTCTTGTCGGATGTAGCGATGAGCAGGCGTCTGCGCCCGGCGCGCCGCCGCCCGGTGCGGTGAAGGTCGTGACGGTGAGCCAGGAAGAACTGCCCATCACCAACGAATTGCCAGGACGCATTGCGCCGACGCGGCTTGCCGAAGTGCGCCCGCGTGTCTCCGGCATTATCGTGGAGCGGGTGTTCGAACAGGGCTCGCTGGTGAAGGAGGGCGATGTTCTCTACCGGATCGATCCCGCGCCGTTCCAGGTGCGTGTCGACAGCGCCGAGGGCACGTTGCGCCGGGCGCAGGCCGCGCAGCTTCAGGCGCGGCAGACGGCCGACAGACAACAGCAGCTGCGCCGTTCAAACGTCGGTTCCCAGCAGGAATTCGATAACGCCATCGCCCAGCTGGCGCAGGCCGATGCCGAGGTGGCCGTGGCCGAAGCCGGTGTCGCGGAAGCGAAGCTCAATCTGCAATATGCCGAAGTCAAAGCCCCGATCAGCGGCCGCATCGGTCGCGCGCGTATTACGGAAGGCGCCCTCGTCAGCGCCACCGGCTCGGAAAATCTGGCGACGATCCAGCAGCTCGATCCGATCTATGCCGACTTCACCCAGCCGGCAGCCGATCTTATCCGCCTGCGCAAGGCCCTGCAGGATGGTAAGCTGATGACCGGCCCGAACGAAGCCGAAGTCAACCTGCTGTTCGATGACGGCAGCCGTTACCCGCTGCCCGGCCGCCTGCTGTTTTCCGAAGCGGCGGTGGATGAAACCACCGGTCAGGTGACGCTGCGCGGTGAGTTCCCCAACCCGAACGGCGATCTGCTGCCGGGCATGTATGTCCGCGTGCAGATCCAGCAGGGTATCCAGAAAGCGGCCTTCGCCGTGCCGCAGCAGGCGGTTCAGCGCGATGCCGGTGGTCAGGCGAGCGTGCTTGTCGTCAATTCCGAAGACACGGTCGAGCAGCGTCGTGTCAGCGTCGGCCGTTCCATCGGCGATCGCTGGGTGATTTCCGAGGGCCTGAAGGATGGCGACCGCGTCGTGGCCGAAGGTTTCCAGAAGACCGCTCCGGGCGCGAAAGTGAAGCCGGAACCGTGGTCCGATGAGGCCGATGTCGCAACCGCCGCTGACAGCGAGAGCGCGGCTCCGGCTGCGAAGCAATAAGGACCGATTTCATGGCACGTTTTTTCATCGATCGGCCCATTTTTGCCTGGGTCGTCGCCATCTTCATCATGCTGGCGGGTCTGCTCGCCATTCCCATGCTGCCGATTGCGCAATATCCCAATGTCGCCCCGCCGCAGATCTCCGTCTCGACGACCTATCCGGGCGCGTCGCCGGAGGATATTTACCAGAGCGTCACGCGTCCCATCGAAGAAGAGCTGAACGGCGTTCCAGGCCTGATCTATTTCGAATCGACGTCGGAATCCTCGGGTCGCATTTCCATCAACGTCACCTTTGCGCCGGGCTCCAACATCGGTGAAGCCCAGGTGGAGGTCCAGAACCGCATTGCGCGCGTCGAACCCCGCCTGCCGCAGGCGGTGACGCAGCAGGGCCTGCGCGTGGAGCAGGCGGGCACGTCGTTCCTGATGATGGTGGCGCTCACCTCCGTCGACGGCAACACGGACGCCATCGGTCTCGGCGATTATCTCAGCCGTAACGTGCTCGGCGAATTGCGCCGCGTTCCCGGTGTCGGAAGCGCGCAGCTCTTTGCCACCCAGCGCTCCATGCGTATCTGGATGGACCCGGACAAGATGCTGGGCCTCAGTCTCACCTCCAACGACGTCATCGGCGCCATTCAGGCGCAGAATTCGCAGGTTGCTGCCGGCCGCATCGGTGCATCGCCAAATCCCATCGGCCAGCAGATTTCCGCAACCGTCAACGTGCAGGGCCAGCTCACCTCGCCGGAAGAATTCGGCTCCATCGTGCTGCGCGCCAATCCGGACGGCTCGTCCGTACGGCTGCGCGATGTCGCGCGGGTGGAAGTGGGCGGCGAAAGCTATAACTTCTCGAGCCGCCTGAACGGCAAGCCGAGCGCCGCCATCGGCGTGCAGCTTTCGCCCACCGGCAATGCGTTGCAGACCTCCGAGGGCGTTCGCGCCACCATGGAAGAGCTGTCGCGATATTTCCCGTCGGGTCTGGAATATGAAATTCCCTATGACACCAGCCCCTTCGTCAAGATTTCGATCGAAAAGGTCATTCACACGCTGATCGAGGCGATCATCCTCGTCTTCGTGGTGATGTTCGTCTTCCTGCAGAATATCCGCTACACCATCATCCCGACACTGGTGGTGCCCGTGGCGCTGCTCGGCACCTGCGCCATCATGTATGTCTCGGGTTTCTCGATCAACGTTCTGACCATGTTCGCCATGGTTCTCGCCATCGGCATTCTGGTGGATGACGCGATTGTCGTCGTCGAGAATGTCGAGCGCATCATGGCGGAAGAGCATCTGTCGCCCAAGGAGGCCACCCGCAAGGCGATGGGCCAGATTTCCGGCGCGATCATCGGCATCACGCTGGTGCTGACCGCCGTGTTCGTGCCCATGGCCTTCTTCCCCGGCGCCGTCGGCATCATCTACCAGCAGTTCAGCCTGACGATGGTGGTGTCGATCCTGTTTTCGGGCTTCCTTGCCTTGTCGCTCACGCCGGCGCTCTGCGCGTCGTTTCTGAAGCCCATCAAGGCCGGACATCATGAGAAGAAGGGCTTCTTCGGCTGGTTCAACCGCGGCTTCGACAAGGCCTCGCACAAATATTCCTCGTCCGTCGGCAGCATCATCAAGCGTTCCGGCCGCTTCATGGTCATTTACGCGGCTTTGCTGGTCGGTCTTGGCTGGGCGTATATGCAACTGCCAAGCTCGTTCCTTCCGAACGAAGATCAGGGCTACCTGATCGTCGACATTCAGGCGCCGGCGGAAGCCAGCAGCGACCGCACCCTGCAATCCATCCAGCAGATCGAAAAGATCTTCATGGAAGAGCCGGCGGTGGATCGTGTGATTGCGGTTTCGGGTTTCTCCTTCTCCGGCTCCGGCCAGAATGCGGGTCTCGCCTTCGCCACCCTGAAGGACTGGAGCGAACGCGGACCGAACGATTCCGCCGCCGCCATATCGGCGCGCGTCAACGCCAAGCTGTGGGGTCTTCCGGACGCCATGTCGTTTGCGCTGTCGCCGCCGCCAATCCAGGGCCTCGGCAATTCCAGCGGCTTCACCTTCCGCCTGCAGGATCGCTCGGGCGCGGGACAGGCGGCTCTCAGCGCCGCCGGTGCGCAGCTGATGGCCGCCGCCCGTCAGAGCCCCATCCTTGCCGGTCTTCGTATCGAAGGCATGCCGGATGCGGCGCAGGTCAATCTCATCATCGACCGTGAGAAGGCCAATACGTTCGGCGTCACCTTCAGCGACATCAACGCCACCATCTCGGCCAATATGGGTTCCTCCTACGTCAACGACTTCCCCAATGCCGGCCGCATGCAGCGCGTGACGGTGCAGGCGGAACAGGGCCAGCGCATGAAGACGGAGGATCTTTTGAACCTCAACGTCCGCAATGCCAATGGCGGCATGGTGCCGGTGAGCTCATTCGCCACGGTGGAATGGGTGCGCGGTCCCTCGCAGGTGGTCGGTTACAACGGCTATCCGGCGGTCCGTATTGGCGGCCAGTCCGCACCTGGTTATTCGTCGGGTGACGCCATTGCCGAAATGGAGCGCTTAGCGGGTGAGTTGCCGAGCGGCTTCGGTTTCGAATGGACCGGCCAGTCGCTGCAGGAAATCCAGTCCGGTTCGCAGGCACCGGCATTGATCGGGCTCAGCGTTCTGTTCGTCTTCCTGCTGCTGGCAGCGCTTTACGAAAGCTGGTCCATTCCGCTCTCCGTCATGCTGGTGGTGCCGCTCGGCGTCATCGGCTCGGTGGCGGCGGTGATGCTGCGCGGCATGCCGAACGACGTCTACTTCCTCGTAGGCCTCGTCGCGATTATTGGCCTGTCCGCCAAGAATGCGATCCTGATCATCGAATTCGCCAAGGATTTGCGGGCGGAAGGAAAATCCACCTATGATGCGACGGTGGAGGCGGCGCATCTGCGCTTCCGGCCGATCCTGATGACGTCGCTCGCCTTCTCGCTCGGCGTGCTGCCGATGGCGATTGCTTCGGGCGCCAGCGCGGCGAGCCAGAACGCCATCGGCACCGGCGTGCTCGGCGGCATGATCTCGGCGACGATCCTTGCGATCTTCTTCGTTCCCGTCTTCTTCGTCTTCGTCATGAAGATTTTCGGGGATCGGAAGAAGGAGAATGAGATTGCTGCTGACGCCGTATCGCCGGCGGAATAAAACGGGTGTGACGGCTGGGCGAAAAGTCACGTGAATGCGTTCATCTGACTGACAGCCCGGCACCGCAAACAGGGCACGGTGCGAAAGCGCCGTGCCGCGACTGGAAGGAGACATCAGCATGCGCCGAACCAAGGCCGAGGCAGAAGAGACCCGTCAGGCGATCCTTGCCGCTGCCGAGCGGGTGTTCTTCAAGAAGGGCGTGGCCAACAGCTCTCTGGATGAGGTGGCGGCTGCGGCCGGCGTTACGCGCGGGGCGATCTACTGGCATTTTTCCAGCAAGAGCGATCTCTTTATCGGCCTCTATCAATCGGTGTCCCTGCCGGAATCGGATCTGCTCGATTTCGGCGACCCCGACGTCAAGGGGCTGGCTGTGCTGGCCAAGATCGAGGAAGCGGCCTGCAAATGGCTGACGCTTCTTTCAAAAGATGAGCAACGCCAGCGCATCATGACCATCAGCCTGCGCACCAATTACTCCGATGAGTTCGCCCCGGTGCTGCACGCGCAGGAGGAACTGGACCGGTATCACAAGGATCGGCTCGAGGGCGCTTTCGCGCGGGCGCAGGCGGAAGGCGCATTCAACGACAACTGGACGGCGGACTCTGCGCTCGACGCGCTCTACTGGCTGCTGAAAGGCATGTGCTCCGACTGGCTGCTGTTCGGCAAGCGTTTCGATCTGGCCAAGGAGGGCGCTGAAGCCGTGCACCGTCTGATGAAGGGGTTCCAGCGCTCCTCCGCGTCATGACGCGACTTTCGCGACCTTCTGGCGCGGTTCCTGTGGTCAAATTTGAGTGTATTATAAAACACCAGCGAAATTTGCTTTACGTACCTCAAAACGGACGCTAGCTTCTTCCTCGAGCTTTGGGAGGAGTTCGCAGATGGTCGTTTCAGATAAAATCAAGGGGCAAATGCCGTCCGTTCACACCGGATACCGGTGACGGCACATGGCTTTTGCTGACGAATCTCCAGACCACGCCCTTATCCGGACGGTTGGGCTGTCCAAGTCTTTCGGGCCGGTACAGGTTCTCAAGGACATCGAGATCGCGGTGCGGGCCGGTGAGGTCCACGCGATCATTGGCGAGAACGGCGCCGGCAAGTCGACGCTGATGAAGCTGCTGGCCGGCAATGAAAAGCCGTCGGGCGGCGAAATCCGCATCGATGGCGAAGCCGTTACGCTGAGCGGTCCGGTGGATGCCGAACATCGCGGCATCGTTCTCGTGCATCAGGAAATATTGCTGGCCCCGGATTTGACGGTGGCGCAGAACATTTATCTCGGTCGCGAAATGCGCCGGGGCGCCATGGTGGACGATCGCGCCATGCGCGCCGGCGCCCGCAAGGCAATCGCCGATCTCGGCGGTACGATCGATCCGGACGCCATTGTCGGCAGCCTGTCGATTGCCCAGCGGCAGCTGGTGCAGATCGCCCGCGTTCTGTTGGTGCCGCATCGTGTGGTGATTTTCGATGAGCCGACCGCGAGCCTTACGCCCATCGAAACGGATGCGCTGCTGAATGTCATCAGGGACATCCGGGCGAAAGGCGTGGCCGTGCTTTATATTTCGCATCGTCTGCCGGAGGTGAAGGAGATCGCCGACCGGGTGACGGTTCTGCGAGACGGCAGGCTGGTCGCCTCCCATCCGGCATCGGCGCTGAACCCTGCCGATATGGCGCGGCTGATGGTGGGGCGCGATGTCGCCAAGCTTTATCCGGACCGCGCCGCCGGCGGCGAGCACGAGCCGGTTCTGCAGGTGGAGTATTTTACTGTTCCGGGTCATGCTCAGGATGCCGGTTTCAACCTGCGCAGGGGCGAAATCCTGGGTTTTGCGGGTCTGGTCGGCGCGGGCAGAACGGAACTCATGGAAGGAATACTCGGCCTGCGCGCCGGCCGGGGAACGGTGCGACATCATGGCAGGCCGGTGCATTTCGCAAAGGCGGAAGACAGCCTGAAAGCCGGCATCGTTTATCTGAGCGAGGACCGCAAGGGCAAGGGCCTGCTGCTTGCCAAGGATTTGCGTGTCAATCTCACGCTTGCTTCGCTCAAGAAATTCAGCCGGCTGTTTCAGATCGATACCCGCCGGGAAACGGCAGCGCTCGATGATGCGGTCCGGGATTTCGACATCCGTACCGGACGCAAGGATCTGCTGGCGGGCCAGCTTTCCGGCGGCAACCAGCAGAAGCTGCTGCTGGCCAAGATGATGCTCGTCGATCCGTCCATCGTCATCATCGACGAACCGACGCGCGGCATCGATATCGGCACCAAGGAACAGATTTACCGCTTCATCGCCAGGCTCGCGGATGAGGGGCGCTCGATCATCGTCGTTTCCTCGGAAATGCCGGAGCTGATCGGCATCTGCGACCGCATTCTGGTGATGCGGTCGGGCCGGATCGTCGGCGAGGTGACGGGTGAGCGCATGACTGAAAACGACATCGTGGCGCTGGCGACGGGTGTCCACACGCAGGAACCCGCCTGAGCGCCCGCGTGCCGGGAAAGATGGCCTGATAAAAGAGACTGAGGGGAAACATGACTGAGGCCGCATTTGACAACGGCAAAACGCCGAAGACCTCGAAGGACTGGGATCTGCGCGCCGTCGCGCCTTTCGTGGCGCTGGCCCTGCTGCTGGTTCTCGGAACCATCGCCAATCCCAATTTCATCGGCATCGACAATCTCCTGAACGTCATCACCCGCAGCGCCTTCATCGCCATCATCGCGCTCGGCGCAACTTACGTCATCACATCGGGCGGGCTCGATCTTTCGGTGGGCGCAATGGTGGCTTTCGTCGCCAGCCTGATGATCCTGTTCATGAATAGCGGCGCCATCGCCAGTCCGCTTTTAATGCTGCTTACCGCCATGGCGCTGGCGCTCGCCATCGGGGCTGCCTGCGGGCTGACGAACGGCCTCATCACCACCATTGGCCGTATCGAACCTTTCATCGCCACGCTCGGCACCATGGGCATTTATCGCGGCTTGACCACATGGCTGTCGCAGGGCGGGGCGATCACGCTGCGCAACCCGGAAATCCAGACGCTTTATCGTCCGGTCTATTTCGGCAATGTTCTGGGCGTGCCGGTGCCGGTCATCGTTATCTTCGTCACCGCTGCGATAGCCGCCTTCGTGCTTTACCGCACCCGTTACGGGCGGCATCTGACCGCAGTAGGGTCGAGCGAGGATGTGGCGCGTTATTCCGGCATCTCGGTCGCGCGGGTCCGCACCATCGCTTATGTGGTTCAGGGGCTGTGTGTCGCCGTTGCGGTGCTGCTTTACGTGCCGCGCCTCGCTTCCACTTCGGCCACGACAGGCATGTTGTGGGAGTTGCAGGCCATCACCGCCGTCGTTGTCGGCGGCACGGCGCTGAGGGGCGGGGTAGGGCGCATTTGGGGGACGATCTGCGGTGCTTTCATTCTGGAGATCGTCGGCAACATCATGATCCTGTCGAACTTCGTCAGCGAATATCTGATCGGCGCCATTCAGGGGGCCATCATCATCATCGCCATGCTGGTGCAGCGTTCGCTCAGCCGCAGGTGACGTATCATGCCGCGCCATGTGGGGCAGGCGCGGTTGAAGGAGGAACGCCCCGGTCTTGGGAGGAAAGAGACTATGCGTAGTAAATTCATCGGCGTGGCCTTTGCCGCGCTGGCCACGGTACTTGCCGCTTCAGCGCATGCGCAGGACAAGAAGGTCACCATCGGCGTATCCATTCCAGCGGCCGACCATGGCTGGACGGCGGGCGTCGTCTACCATGCCGAGCGTGTGGCGAAGCTGCTGATGCAGGAACATCCGGGGCTCAACGTCATCGTCAAGACGTCGCCGGACGCCGCCAATCAGGCCAATGCGCTGCAGGACCTTGCCGTGCAGGGGCTCGATGCTCTGGTCGTCTTGCCGTCCGATCCAGATCCGCTGGTCAACGCCATCAAGGAGATCAAGGACAAGGGCACCTTCGTCGCGCTGGTCGACCGCGCGCCGAGCGTCAACGACAATTCGATCCGCGATCTCTATGTTGCCGGCAACAACCCCGCACTTGGCCAGGTGGCAGGCGAATACATCAAGAAGACGACGCCTGACGCCGAAGTCGTGGTCATTCGCGGTCTGCCGATCCCGATCGACCAGCAGCGTCAGGATGGTTTCGACAAGGGCATCGCCGGTTCCAGCGTCAAGGTTCTCGACCGCCAGTACGGCAACTGGAACCGCGACGACGCCTTCCGCGTGATGCAGGACTATCTGACCAAGTACAAGAAGATCGACGTGGTCTGGTGTCAGGATGACGACATGGCTATCGGCGTGCTGGAAGCCATCCAGCAGGCGAAACGCACCGATATCCAGTACATCGTTGCGGGCGCCGGTTCCAAGGACATGATCAAGAAGGTCATGGACGGCGACAAGCTCGTGCCGGTCGACGTGCTCTACCCGCCGGCGATGGTGGCGACCGCCATGCAGCTGACGGCCGGGCATTTCTATGATCAGGTGCCGGTTGCGGGTGAATATATCCTCGATGCGACGCTCATCACCAAGGACAATGCCGAGCAGTTCTACTTCCCGGATTCGCCGTTCTGATCTGATTTTCCGCTAACGCCGACGCCCGCCGCAAGGCGGGCGTTTCATTTTGTGGCTCACCCGTTCTTCCTGAACCAGGCCGAGAGATAATCCACGAAGCTGCGAACCTTGGCGGGCAGGTAACGGCGATGCGGATAGACCGCATAGATACCCCTGTCCTTGGAAATATAATCGTCGAACAGCGTCACCAGCTCGCCGGACTGGATATAGGGTCTGGCGATGAAATCGGGCACGAGCGCAATGCCGAGCCCGGCGCGGGCGGCGCGCAGCGTCGCCTGCGGGCTGTTGACCTCGATCGGTCCGCTGATGGTGACGGAGTTCGAACCGCCATCCGGCTCCAGATACCGTACCGTATTGTGAAACCGCGTATTGGTGTCGATGATGAAGGGAACGCGGGAGAAATCCTGCGGCCCGTCGAGCGGCCCGTGCTGCGCCACGAAATCCGCCGTCGCCACCGCATAGACCCGGAAATCGGAAAGCTTGCGGGCGATGAGACCGGAATCCTCCAGCCGGGTTATGCGAACCGCAAGATCGAAACCCTCTTCGATCAGGTCGACGAATCGGTCTTCCGCGACGATTTCCAGCGACAGTTCCGGATTTTCTTTGGCGAAGTCGATCAGACTCTGGCCGACATCGGCATCGATGAAGGTGCGGGGAACGGAAATCCTGAGCTTGCCCTTGAGGTCGGCATTCTTTTCGCGCACCAGATCGGCAAGGTTATCGATTTCCTTCAGAATGTCGGAAGCGGTGCGGTAATAGGTGTGCCCGGCTTCCGTCAGAGAGAACTGCCGGGTGGTGCGGTTGAGGAGCAGCGCGCCGAGATCGTCCTCCAGTTCCCGCACATATTTGGACAGAAGCGCCTTGGAACGCCCCGTCTTGCGCGCCGCGGCGGAAAAACCCTCCGCTTCGACGACATCGATAAAGGCGCGGATGCGGGTGAGCGTGTCCATGAAAATCCTCCAGTTCGTTCCATATAATTGAACGGCGAGCGCGGACTGTTCAACCCTTAATTCACTGCCGAAAAAATCCGCTCTTTGGTGAAAAAATCCTCTTGATTATGACTGCGAATATTCTTATCTCCCGTGCTGCCCAAAGTCGCACGTGCCCATGTGTGTCCGCCGATTCCTCGATGTGGTGAGGATTTAGGTAAGGTACCTGGAACTAACCCCTCCAGTCGCTATTCCGGCCAACCGGAAAATGCGAGGACATACGAAGCAACGACGGTGCGGGCCTTTCTGGTTCTCTGCCGGCTTTCCATCAGCCGGGGTACTAAAGAGGCACACCATCATTGCCTGAAGTGCGGTCGGGTCATTCCCTCCAATCCATGGCAGACAAAGCCGAATGATGCTCTGGCAGGGCATCGTTCACATTCGCGCCTTGAGCGTATGCTATCGATTCTGCGCCTCCACCGGCTGATTCGAATGCATATCTCGAGCGTCCTTTGTCCTCCGGATTTTTCCGGAGCCGGTTTAACAGGGAATACATCGATGACGACTGCACGCATTCTCGACTTCATCAAGACCCGACGTCCCGAAGGCCCTTGCCTCGTGGTTGATCTCGACGTCGTGCGCGACAATTTCAACGCTTTCCGGCATTCCCTGCCGAACAGCGCCATTTATTACGCCGTCAAGGCAAACCCGGCTCCCGAAATCCTGAAGCTGCTCGCTTCGCTCGGCTCCAACTTCGATTGCGCCTCCGTGGCTGAAATCCAGATGGCGCTCGATGCCGGTGCGACGGCTGACCGTATCTCCTTTGGCAACACCATCAAGAAGGAACGCGATGTTGCTCGCGCCCACGCGCTCGGCATCGATCTCTTCGCCGTGGACAGCCATGAGGAAGTCGAGAAGGTCGCCCGTGCCGCTCCCGGCGCGCGCGTCTTCTGCCGCGTGCTGACGGATGGCGAAGGCGCCGAATGGCCGCTGTCGCGCAAGTTCGGCTGCGTGCCGCAGATGGCTGTCGACGTTCTGGTCTATGCACATCAGCTCGGCCTCGAATCCTACGGCGTATCCTTCCATGTCGGTTCGCAGATGATGAACCTCGACGCATGGGATGCGGCGCTGGCCGACGCCAAGCGCGTCTTCGCTTCGCTCGCCAAGCAGGGCATCCACCTGCAGATGGTCAACATGGGCGGTGGTTTCCCGACCAAGTACCTGCGCGACGTTCCGGCTGCCGAAGAATACGGTCAGGCGATCGACACGGCGCTGCGCAAGCACTTCGGCAACCAGATCCCAAAGACGATCATCGAGCCGGGCCGCGGCATGGTCGGCAATGCCGGCGTCATCAAGGCGGAAGTCGTTCTCGTGTCGCGCAAGTCCGACAATGACAACCACCGCTGGGTGTTCCTCGACATCGGCAAGTTCGGCGGTCTCGCCGAGACGATGGACGAGGCTATCCGTTACCCGATCCGCACGACACGCGATCAGGACGAGATGGAGCCCTGCGTTCTGGCCGGCCCGACCTGCGACAGCGCCGATGTGCTGTATGAAAAGAACATGTACCCGCTGCCGGTCTCGCTGACCATCGGCGACGAAGTTCTGATCGAAGGCACGGGCGCTTACACGACGACCTACTCGGCGGTCGCGTTCAACGGTTTCGAGCCGCTGAAGGCCTACGTCATCTGATCCGATCGCCGCCCGCTGAGCAGGGCGGCGTCTCGACCAAGCTTCCGTTCCGGCTTTGCCGATTGTGCTGATGCGCAAATCCCTGCTTGCTGCACCTCTTCCAGCCGAGGAAAGCGTGTCGGCGGGCCGGAACGGCTCCACCAATTTTTCATCAAGGGCCGCGTGTGGGCGGTAGTGTGACGGGAGGCCAAGGATGGCCGCTCTTTTGAATTCGGTACGGGCATTTTTCACGCCGCAGACATTTCAAGTCGATCAGGAAAATCCGGGCGATGTCGTCGCCCGTGAGAACCTGCTGGACCGCGCCATGGGCGCCGGCCGCCGCCGCAAGTCTTCCGAAAAGCTGCGCGCGGGTCGCATTCCGGCCGAAGGCCTGGCGCTCGTCGCCCGCGATGAGGACGGCCATGTCATCGGCACGGTGCGCCTATGGAACGTCGAGGCCGGCATCTCGCGCGAAGGCCGCGCCGTCGAAGCGCTGCTGCTCGGCCCGCTGGCCGTCGATGCCGCCCATGAGGGCAAGGGCATCGGCTCGGCGCTGATGCGCGCCGCCATTGCCGAAGCCACCAAGCGCGGCCACGGCGCCGTTCTTCTGGTGGGCGATGCACCCTATTACGAGCGCTTCGGCTTTTTCGCCGACAAGGCCCAGCACCTCATCATGCCCGGCCCGTTCGAGCGCAGCCGTTTCCTGGCGCTGGAACTGAAAGCCGGCTGGCTTGAAGGCGCTGCCGGCCTGCTGGTGGCAAGCGGGCGCAGGCTGTCTGCCTGAGGCCGGCCTCGCTGCTGATATCAAACCCCGGCCCAAAGCCGGGGTTTATTGTTTCTGCTCTATGGCTTTGGGGTCGGCCGTTGCCCGCCGATAATTTCTCGGAGCGCCTCTTGCGCACAGAAATTTACGGGTATATACCCGAGACAAATGCCAAACGATAGTTGCCATTGCATCCTGTTGCGCAAAGCATCCCGCAAGGTTTCGTCCTATTATGACGAGGCCCTGGCGCCGCTCGGGGTGAATATCGGTCAGTTCAGCCTGTTGCGGAACATCAATCGCACGGCGCCGGTTTCGTTGACCGATCTGGCCGCGCGGGTGGAACTTGATCGTTCCACCGTCGGCCGCAACGCCAAGGTGCTGGCTCGCATGGGTCTGGTGGCCATCGGTCACGGCGAGGATCAGCGGGAAGCGATGCTGACCGTGACGAAGGAAGGCCACGCGATCCTGAAAGCGGGCGCGCCGCTCTGGGATGGGGTGCAGGATGAAATCGAGGCCCGGCTTGGGCCTGAGAAGACAGCGCAATTGCAGGAACTGCTCGCAGCCCTGTGATTTTTGGGGACATAAGCGGGTATCTGCCCGCAATACGGGGTATATACCCGCAAAATATCGGCCGCGGCCGCTGGAAAGGAAATTTGAACATGCTCTCCACACGCCTCGCCAGCTGGATGGCCGGCAGAAATCTGCATTATGGCTGGCTCGTTGCTGCAACCACCTTTTTGACCATGCTGGCCACCGCCGGTGCGATGGGATCCGCCGGGGTGATGATCCAGCCGCTGCATCAGGAATTCGGCTGGGATATCGCCGATATTTCCTCCGCAATGGCCGTCAGGCTGGTGCTTTTTGGCCTGCTCGGGCCTTTTGCCGCTGCCTTCATGAATCGTTTTGGCGTCCGGCAGGTGGTTTCCACCGCGCTTGCCCTGATCATGGGCGGCATTGTCGCCTCCTTCTTCATGACCGAGGTGTGGCAATTGCTGCTGCTCTGGGGCGTGGTGATCGGCGTCGGCACCGGCATGACCGCACTGGTATTGGGCGCCACCGTGGCGACACGCTGGTTTTCCAAGCGTCGCGGACTGGTGATCGGCCTCATGACGGCGAGCAACGCCACCGGCCAGCTGGTTTTCCTGCCGCTGCTGGCGGCGCTGACGGAAGCATACGGCTGGCGAACCGCCTTGACCCTGTCCGTTGCGGTAATCGCCACCGCCATGGTTCTCGTCCTGCTTTTGATGCGTGACCATCCTGCCGATGTCGGCCTGCCGGCCTATGGCGAGACGGCGGTGGCGAAGCCGGTCAAGCAGGATCACAATCTTCTCGCCACACTGGTATCGCCGCTGGTGACCCTGAAGAGCGTATCGGGGAACCCGGTGTTCTGGGTGCTTTTCGGCACCTTCTTTGTCTGCGGGCTTTCGACCAACGGCCTCATCCAGACACACTGGATTTCGATCTGCGGCGATTTCGGCATGGCTGCGGTGACGGCGGCGGGCACGCTGGCGGTGATCGGCATTTTCGATTTCTTCGGCACGATCTTCGCAGGCTGGCTTTCCGACCGGTTCGACAATCGCTTCCTGCTGTTCTGGTTCTACGGTCTGCGCGGCCTGTCCCTGTTGTACCTTTCATTCTCGGGGTTCAGCTTCGTGGAGCTTTCAGTCTTTGCCGTCTTTTATGGGCTGGACTGGGTGGCGACGGTGCCGCCGACGGTGAAGCTCGCTGCCGAGAATTTCGGCCGCGAAAAGGCCGGTCTCGTTTTCGGCTGGGTGTTTGCGGGCCACCAGCTGGGAGCCGCCACAGCCGCCTTTGGCGCCGGTTTCTTCAAGAGCGACTTCGATACCTATATGCCCGCGCTGCAGATTGCCGGTCTGATGTGCATGATCGCGGCCGTCTCGGTTCTGCTTCTGCGCAAGCCGGGCTCCGCAACCCTGACGCCCCAGGCCGCTTGATAGACGTGATGCACTGGAAGGAGGCCTGCATTTGCAGGCCTTTTTTCGTATTTTTCCGGCATCTGCCGGCGCGTTGTGCACGAGCTCCACGATCGCCGGACGGCACTTGTTGCGTAATTGTCACAATCCTTGCCGGTTAATCGTTCCGATCCATGATCGGGGTCCCGGTTTGATCCATCTCAATCGGCCCGTCTCTCCCTTCGTCATAGTGGCCCCAAGCGGTTGCGGCAGGCGAAGATTCGCGAAAGCCCGCCGTCATCAGCCGGTTCCGGGGACTTGCCCGGCTGCGGTGCGCTATAGGAGAGATGGAATGACGAACAGAAACAAAAAAACCACCTTGCTTGCCAGTGTCGCAGTTGGCGTTGCGGCCATGCTGGTATCCGCCAATGCCATGGCTGCCGATCTGGCCCAGGCAGCGCCGGCCCCCACCGCCGAAGAGGCGATTGCGGCGGCAAGCCCGTGGATGCTGCGCGTGCGCGGCCTCGGCGTCATCACCCATGACAGCGGTAGCGTCGACGGTTTGCCGGGAGCGGGCCTGTCCTATTCGGACACCGTGATCCCGGAACTCGACATCAGCTATTTCTTCACCGAAAACTTCGCCGCGGAGCTTATCCTCGGCACCACCTATGCCAAGATCAACGGCGAAGGCGTGCTGGCCGGCACGCCGGTCGGCAAGACGTGGCTGCTGCCGCCGACGCTGACGCTGCAATATCACTTCACCGATTTCGGTGCTTTCAAGCCTTATATCGGCGCGGGCGTGAACTATTCGCTGTTCTATAACCAGACGGAAAAGCCCGGTTTCAGCAATCTCGATGTCAAGAACAAGGTCGGTGCAGCCGTGCAGGTCGGTTTCGACTATATGCTGGACGAGCATTGGGGCGTGAACTTCGACGTGAAGAAAATCTTCCTCAAGACCGACTGGACGGCGGAACTCGGCGGCACGCCGATCAGCGGCAAGGCGAAGCTCGATCCGTGGCTGATCGGCGCGGGTATCACCTATCGCTTCTGATCACGGGATCGGCTGAGCACCGCCTTTGACGGGCGGCGCTTTCTGGGCTATAGGGACGGCCACGGGCAAAGAGCCCCGGCCGTCCGCAGGCGTTTGCGCCCCTGGTGAAGCTCTTTCTTTAATAACGGTCATCCCATGTTTTGCATGTCGTCGATGGCAACGCGGACCCCCTTCGGAATAGTCGGCATGCGCATGTTGGAGAACCGTTATGAACGTGTCCAAACCGCTTCCCGCACTTGAGGGACTGAAAGAACAGGCAAAACGCCTGCGCGCCGCCCTTGAGGATCAGGGGCAGGCAATCACCCATTCGAAAGCGCTGGAACTCATCGCCGCGCAATATGGCTTCCGCGACTGGAACACCCTCCACGCATCGGCCGGCAATCGCCCCGCCTTCAACCCCTATCTTCTGGGGTCTAGGGTGGAAGGTTTTTACCTCGGCCAGCCTTTTGTGGCCTCCGTTCTGGGCGTGCAGGCGCTCGGCGGCGATCCCGAACGCTACCGGCTGACCCTGCATCTCGACGATCCGGTGGATGTGGTGACTTTCGAAAGCTTTTCCGCCTTCCGGCAGCGCGTTCATTGCAATGTCGATACATCCGGCCGCACGGTGGAGAAAACCTCCAACGGTCGGCCGCAGGTGGAGCTCGTCTGGTAACGAGCCGCCGGAGATTCTTGCAATAGTGCGAGCACCCGCCGAGTGGCGGGTGTCCCTTTTTCGTCGGCAGGCTTAGATTCTCTTCCCCGCCGCATCGAACAGGTGAAAATCCTTCGCCTGGGCGGCGATCTTCAGCGTTTCGCCGATGCGCAGCTGTGAGCGGCCGTGAACGCGGAAAACGATGGTGGTGCCGTCTGCAAAGGAGCCATGCACATAGCTTTCCGCCCCCACCAGTTCCACGGCGTCCACCTGAACAGTTCCGGTGAAGGCGGCGTCTGCGGGGGCTTCATCGGCAAGGGTAATGTCTTCGGGGCGGATGCCGAGCGTGGCGACGCCCTGCGGCAGTGCTGCGGTTCCCTGCACCGACCAGCCGGAAGAGCCGTTTGCCGATGTCGCACCATGGCTCAGCAGGTTCATGGAAGGCGAGCCGATGAAGGTGGCGACGAAGGTGGTTGCCGGCTTTTCGTAAAGCTCGATCGGCGTGCCCATTTGCTCGATGCGGCCGGCATTCAGCACCACCAGCCGGTCTGCCAGCGTCATGGCCTCCATCTGGTCATGGGTGACATAAACGCTGGTCGTGGCGAGCGAGCGCTGCAGGCGACGGATTTCCACACGCATCTGCACGCGCAGCTTGGCATCGAGATTGGAGAGCGGCTCGTCGAACAGGAAGGCTGCCGGTTTGCGCACGATGGCGCGGCCCATGGCCACACGCTGGCGCTGGCCGCCGGAAAGCTGGCGCGGCTTGCGCTCCAGGAACTGTTCGATCTCCAGCGCCTTGGCCGCCTCGGTGATGCGCCGCTCGATTTCCTCCTTCGGCGTGTTGCGGTTCTTCAGGCCATAAGCAAGGTTCTGGCGAACCGTCATATGCGGATAAAGCGCATAGTTCTGGAACACCATGGCGATATCGCGGTCGGAGGGTTCCAGATCGTTGACGACACGGTCGCCGATGACGATCTGGCCGCCGGAAATGCCTTCCAGCCCGGCGATCATGCGCAGCAGGGTGGATTTTCCGCAGCCGGAGGGGCCGACCAGCACGATCATTTCGCCGTCGGCGATGTCCATCGATACGCCCTTGATGGCCTCGACATTGCCGCCATAAACCTTGCGGACGTCTTTCAGCGCAATTTTTGCCATTACTTTTCGGTCTCCACCAAACCTTTGACGAACCAGCGCTGCATCAGCACCACAACGATAATCGGGGGGATGATGGCGAGGATCGCCGTCACCATCACATAATTCCAGGGCGTCGAAGCGTCGGTGAAATCCACCATGCGCTTCAAGCCGATGATGATCGTGTTCATCCTGGCGTCGTTGGTCACGAGCAGCGGCCAGAGATACTGGGTCCAGCCATAGATGAACAGGATCACGAAAAGGGCGGCGATATTGGTTCTCGACAGCGGCAGCAGGATATCCCGCATGAAGCGGAACGGCCCTGCATTGTCGATGCGTGCCGCCTCGACCAGCTCGCCGGGAATGGTCAGGAAGAACTGCCGGAACAGGAAGGTTGCCGTCGCAGATGCCATCAGGGGCAGCGTCAATCCCGCATAGGTGTCGATAAGCCCAAGATCGACGATGACCTTGTAAGTGGGCAGGATACGCACCTCCACCGGCAGCATGAGCGTGATGAAAATCATCCAGAAGAAGCCCATGCGGAAGGGAAAGCGGAAGAAGACGATGGCGAAGGCCGACAGGAACGAAATGACGATCTTGCCGATGGCGATGGCGAGCGCCACGACGAAGCTGTTGAACAGCAGCCGTTCGAGGCTGACGCCGACCACTCTTTCGACACCGCCGACCATGGCCTCGGTGTAATTGGCGCCAAGATGGTCGCCGGGCAAAAGCGACATTGGCGGGCGGATGATATCCGTCGACGTCATGGAGGAGGCGACGAAGGTGTAATAGATCGGGAAGGCCACGATGATGATGCCGAGTACCAGCATCAGATGGGCGATCACGCGGGCGACCGGGCGATTTTCAATCATTGTGAAATCCTCAGCCGTAATGCACGCGCTTCTCGACGAAGCGGAACTGGAAGGCGGTGAGCGCGATGACGATCACCATCAGGATCACGGATTGCGCGGCGGAAGAGCCGAGATTGAGGTTCACGAAGCCGTCATTATAGACCTTGTAGACCAGCGTTTCCGTCGCCTTGGCCGGGCCGCCGCCGGTGACGGCATGGATGATGCCGAAGGTATCGAAGAAGGCGTAAACCGTGTTGACGACCAGAAGGAAGAAGGTGGTCGGCGCGAGCAGCGGGAAAACGATGGTCCAGAAGCGCCGCGAACCGCGCGCGCCATCTATGGAGGCCGCCTCCAGCAATGATTTAGGAATTGCCTGCAAGCCTGCGACAAAAAACAGGAAATTGTAACTGATCTGTTTCCAGGCAGCCGCCGCGACGACGAGCAGCATGGCCTGATCGCCGTTGAGCAGCGGGTCCCACATGATGCCGTTGCGGCGCAGGATGTAGGAGAAGGTGCCCATGGCAGGGTTGAACATGAAGAGCCACAACATGCCGGCCACCGCAGGGGCGACGGCATAGGGCATGATCATCATGGTGCGGTAAAAGCCCTTGCCGCGCACCACGCGGTCCGCCGCCGTCGCCAGAAGCAGCGCCAGCCCCATGGAGACGAGCGCGGTCAGGATGCTGAAGATGACGGTGACCTGCAGCGAGTTCAGATAGCTTTCATCCGACAGCACGGCGGAAAAATTCGCCAGCCCGACGAAATTGCTGCTCAGCCCGAAGGCATCCTCGCGCATGGTCGACTGGTAAAGCGCCTGGCTTGCCGGCCAGAAGAAAAAGATCACCGTGAGGATGATCTGCGGCGCGACCAGCAGATAGGGCAGGATCTTGTTGGGGAATACGACGCTTTGCACGGCGATCTCCTGATGAGATGGGAATGCCGCCCGCACCCTGTTGAGGATGCGGGCGGGGCAGGGGATCGTTTAGTTGCCGGCAGCCTGTTTGATGGCCGCATCGCCGCGCTCGACGATCTTGTCGAGGGCGGCTTTCGCGTCCTGCTTGCCGGCCAGCATCGCCTCGAATTCCTCATTCATGATGTCGCGCACCTGCGGCAGGTTCACGAGACGCACGCCCTTGGAGTTTTCTGTCGGCGGCTTGCCCATCATCTGCAGCAGCGGCGTTTCACGGGCGGGGTTCTTGTCATAGAAACCGGATTTCTTGGTTTCCTCATAGGCCGCGATGGTCACGGGCATATAGCCGGAGACCTGATGCAGGCGCGCCTGAATCTTGGTCTGGGAGAGGAAGTGGAAGAACTCGGCCACGCCCTTATATTCGGCATCGCTCTTGCCGCCGAAAACCCAGAGGCTGGCGCCGCCGGGAATGGTGTTCTGCGGACCATGGCCCTCATAATAGGGAAGCTGACCGATGCCGTAATTCATGCCCGTCTTGACGATATCGCCAAGGCCGCCAGAGGATTCGGTCAGGATGCCGCATTCGCCGGACATGAACAGCTGCTTGGCTTCGGAGGTGCGGCCGCCATAACGGAAGGTGCCGTCCTTGGCGAGATCGGCAATCGCCTGGAAATGCTCGACGAAGAGCGGCGCATTGACCGCGAGCTTCACATCTGTGCCGCCAAGGCCGTTTTCATTGCTGCCATAGGAGACGTTGTTCCAGGCGGCGAAGTTTTCGGTCTGAATCCAGGTGAGCCAGGTGGAGGTGAAACCGCACTGCGCGGCACCGCTGGTCTTGATCTTCTTGGCAGCTTCGAAAACTTCCGGCCAGGTCTTCGGCGGGTTGGCGGCGTCGAGGCCGGCCTTCTGGAAGACATCCTTGTTGTAATAGAGGATCGGCGAGGACGAATTGTAAGGGAAGGACAGCATGGTGCCGTCAGGCTTGGAATAATAGGCCACGATGCCGGCCAGATAGTCGGCCTTGTTGAAAGTGTAGCCGCCTTCCTTCAGCACGTCCGCCACCGGCTTGATGGCGCCGGCAGCACCCATCATCACGCCCGAACCGGCGTCGAAGACCTGAATGATCGCCGGCGGCTGCTTGGCGCGGAACGCCGCGATACCGGCATTCAGCGTTTCCGGATAGGTGCCCTTGAAGACGGGCGTGATCTTGTATTCTTTCTGGCTATCGTTGAATTCTTTGGCAAGCGTATCCACGACCTCGTTATTGGCGCCGGTCATGGCGTGCCACCACTGAATGTCCGTTACTGCATATGCATTCGATGTGACAAAAAACGAAAGCGCGGATGCCGCGGCGAGGCGGTAGCTGAGTTTTTTCAAGGCGATTCCTCCCATTATGAAAACAGTAAAAGATACAGCCCCTTAATTGCAGCCTATCCTCCTCGATATGGCTGCGGGCGATCTTTTCTGTATTAGCATTGCCGATTAAAAGCGAACTCTAACGAAAATGCAATAGAACGTGGAACGATTAAAACGAAAGTGAAGGAAACGGATTTATTATTCCATTTCCTTCGTTCCACGGTTTTTTCATGCGCTTGGCCACCGGCGCGTGTCTCCGCTGGATTCTCTCCTGTCGAAATCCAATAGTTGCCATTGATATGTTATTACATTACGTATTGCATTGCTGTGAATTTGTGCGGGCGAAGAGGTGGATGTGTTCGGATTGAAGCGTAAAAAGGCGGTTGAGCGCAGGGACGATTCGGCTGGCCTGCCATCATTGCGAACGGTGCCGGTTACCCTGCTTACCGGCTTTCTCGGTGCAGGCAAGACCACCTTGCTGAACGCGCTTCTGGCTGAGCCGGCCATGCGGGATGCGGCCGTGATCGTCAACGAATTCGGCTCGGTGCCCATCGACCACGGTCTGGTGCGGACGGGGTCCGAACGATATTTCAGAACGACGACGGGTTGCATCTGCTGCACCGCCACGAGCGATATCCGCACCTCGCTTTACGAACTGCATCAGGCCATTCTGGAAGGGGTAATGCCTGATGTCTCGCGGGTTGTCATCGAAACCACCGGTCTTGCCGATCCTGCGCCGATCATCAACAGCCTCATCGCCGGCGGCACACCGGCGCTGGGCCTGCGGGATCACATCGTCGCCCGGCATTTTCATCTTTCGGGCGTGGTGACGGCTTTCGACGTTGTCTCGGGCCCGCCGATGCTCAACAGCTTCATTGAGGGCTGGAAACAGCTTGCCTTTGCCGACCACATCGTTTTGACGAAGACCGATCTGACCGATGACGCGGCGCTGGACCGCGAAAGCCTCACCGATCTCAATCCCGCAGCCTCGTTTCATGATCGCAACGCTGCCGATTTCGATCTGATGTCGTTGTTCAACGCATCGGATTATTCGCTGTGCGGCAAGGCGGAGGATGCGCCTGCATGGCTCGCGGCCGACAGGCTGAGCCTTCATGCGGCCCATCAGCACGATATCAACCGCCACGGCGTCGGGGTCGAGGCGTTTAATCTCACCTTTGACGGGGTTTTTGACCCCCAGGCCATTGTGACTTTTCTAGAGCTCGTCACCAGCAATGTGCATTCCGGTCTGCTGCGGCTCAAGGGAATTTTCGGGGCGACGGATGATCCGGAGCGACCGGTTGTCGCCCACGCGGTGCAGCATCGGCTTTATCCGCTTACCCGCCTGGAGCGCTGGCCGGATCAAGATCGTTCGACACGTATCGTGCTGATCGGCATGGACATGCCGCAAAAGCCCATTCGCGAGCTTTTCGACACATTGGCCGCGCAGGCAAGGCGAAAGGGCAGGGCATGAACAATCCGCTTGCACGCAGTGGCTCCGCGATCATCTCGCACGCGCGTCTTCTGAAGCAATGGTCACGCGATTTGCTGCAACTCAAGCCGGAAGACAGTATTACCGTCAGCGAGCTTTCCTGCGCGCTGCCGGATTGCCCGCCACGGGAAACGGTGATCGTCATCCTCGCCGTTTCCGGTACGACCCGGCAATTATCCATCCACAAGGCGCTTCTCGCGGTGGATCATGACGATATTGTGCGCGCCATTGCCGCGAATTCAGCTTGAGAACCGGCCTCCACGCGGCAGAGCCGCTTGACCGCCGCGGCCCTTATCCGCCACTTCAGGGACAGCGATGGGATTCGCGGATGATGAAGGGCACGGAATGGCCGATCTGGCTGTATATGCGGGTTTGTTTCTGACGGCGTTCATTGCGGCGACCATCCTGCCCATGCAGTCGGAGGCGGCGCTTGCGGGGCTCATTCTTCTGAAATCCCAGCCCGTCTGGCTGCTGGTTGTCGTGGCGAGTGTCGGCAATGTCGCCGGGTCCTTCGCCAACTGGCTGCTTGGCCGTGGCATCGAACGTTTTCGACATGAACGTTGGTTCCCGGTCGGGGAGGCTGCGCTGCAACGGGCGCAGAACTGGTACCGGCGTTACGGCAAATGGTCCCTGCTGCTCAGCTGGGCGCCGATCATCGGGGACCCTCTAACGGTTGCGGCCGGCATCATGAAAGAGCCGCTGCCGGTGTTTCTGCTGCTGGTCACCATCGCGAAGGTCGGGCGATACGTGGTGCTCGCGATGGTGACGTTGAATTTTTCATGAAGCTTCTCCTCCGTCATGCCGGGCTGGATCCGGCATCCAGCCACGGCGCGTCTGCGCCGTGAAAAGAGTTTTTCGCGATCAAGGACTTGACCGCGCTGGACACGGACCTGATCCGGAGTGACGGTTTGCGGCTGCCCCGCATCGGTAGCTACCGATCAAGCTGCCTGCCGGTCCCAGCTGGCGAAAGGATCGGGCAGGTGCCGCCAGGCATCGGGCGTGAAGGCATCCGTGTCGATCAGGCAGGCATCGAGCTGGGCGCGGATGCGGGCTTCATTCATTGGATCGGAACCTATGAAGACGATTTCCTGCCGGCGGTCGCCGAAGACCGGGTCGAGATAGGGCTTCATCATATCAAGGAACTGCTTTTCGCGCGGCCATTGCTCTTTCGGCACGGCGGACCACCAGAGACCCATCTTGCCGGTGCGAACCAGGGCGCCGGCCTGGCTGATCTCTCCCACATAACGCGGCCGCGTCGCCAGCCAGAAAAAACCCTTGGCGCGCACGACCCCCGGCCAGGCGCGATCGATGAAACGCTGGAACAGCACGGGGTCGAAAGGCTTTTTGGTACGATAGACGAAAGAGCGAATGCCATATTCCTCGGTTTCGGGAATGTGGTCCTTGAAACCATGCAATTCCTTGAACCAGAGAGGGTGTTGTTCGGCCCTGGCGAAATCGAAGCGGCCAGTGCCCAGAACCTCCTTCAGCGCCACCTTGCCGAAATCGGCCTCGATGAGTTTTGCATCGGGGTTCAGCCCGATGATGATCTTGCGGGCGGCATCCCGCTCCTCTGGCGTTGCAGCGCCGATCTTGTTGAGCACGACGACATCGGCAAATTCGATCTGCTCCACCAGAAGATCGACGATGGTGCGGTTGTCGCCATCGCCCGCCGTTTCGCCCCGGTCGGCCAGAAAATCGGACGAACCGTAATCGTTGAGAAGATTGGCGGCGTCCACCACCGTCACCATCGTGTCGAGCCGGGCAACATCGGAAAGGCTGTGACCATTCTCGTCGCGGAAATCGAACGTCGCGGCGACGGGAAGCGGCTCGGCGATGCCGGTCGATTCGATCAGCAGATAGTCGAAACGGTCCTGCTCCGCCAGCGCCCGCACTTCCTTGAGAAGATCGTCACGCAGGGTGCAACAGATGCAGCCATTGGTCATTTCCACCAATTGCTCTTCGGTTCGGGAGAGATTGGCCCCGCCGTCACGAACCAGCGCCGCATCGATATTGATCTCGCTCATGTCGTTGACGATCAAGGCCACGCGCAAACCATCGCGATTGGCGAGAATGTGGTTCAGAAGCGTCGTCTTGCCAGCGCCTAAAAAGCCGGAAAGCACGGTGACGGGTAGTTTTTTCGACATTTGGACCTCGTTCTGTAAAAACGTGTTTCGAGTGGACCTCGGCGGACACGTCGGGGGCATCGGGAAACGATCCGGCGTGGGGCTCACAGTTACCTTATGTAACGTAATAACATTACGTATATGGAGCGTGTCAACAGGTAAGGGAGAAATTGCTTTCGGCATGAGCGTGGTGGTTACGCGTCCGGATGAATAATTCGCCGTTTGCCAGCAACGGCCTACCCCCGGAGGGGACAGCGTGCTAGTCCCGCCTCCACCAGTAAATGTTATTTCATTACATATTCGTTTGACGAATGTAATAACATTACATATCAAGGGTCATCGAATGACATCCTACTTCCGGAGGGATCGATGAACGATCCGTGCCTTATCTTCTCAAATCTGACCCTTGGATATGCCGGCCGGGCGGCGGTGCACCATCTCAATGGTAGTATTGCCCGCGGCTCGCTTACCGCCGTTATCGGCGCCAACGGCTCGGGAAAATCCACGTTGATGAAAGGCATTGCCGGCATTTTGAAGCCGCTTGGCGGCGAATGTCGGGTTAGTCCGGCGATCTCCGTCGCCTATCTGCCGCAACAGTCGGAGCTGGACCGGTCCTTTCCCGCTCAAGTACGAGACCTTGTGGCCCTCGGTCTCTGGCCGAGACGCGGCCTGCTCGGACGACACCGTTCCGAAGATCGGACGGCGATCGACCAAGCGCTGAAAGCGGTCGGACTGTCCGGTTTTGAAAGGCGAAATATCGACTCCCTCTCGGGTGGCCAGATGCAGCGTGCCCTTTTTGCCCGGGCCATGCTGCAGGATGCGCAGCTCATTCTGCTCGATGAGCCCTTCAATGCCGTCGATGAGCGGACGGTGACCGACCTGCTGGTGCTGATCAAGGCATGGGTGGCGCAAGGGCGCACCGTTATGGCCGTACTTCACGATCACCAGCTCGTGCAGCAGCATTTTCCCCAGACGCTTTTCCTGGCGCGAAGGCTGGTCGGGCTTGGTCCAACGGCTGAAGTCCTGCAGGCGGAGAATCTTCGTCAGGCCCGACATTTCCATGAGGCGTGGGAGGCGAACGCGCCTTGGTGCGCGCCGGCTTCCCCTCCGCTCCCTCCGGATCCGGCGGCGCCGCCGCACGCCCACGCCCACTTCCACGCGAATTCGAATAGCCATGGCTGATATCTTCATCGATCCTTTCATCCAGTATGTCTTCATGCAGCGTGCGCTTGCCGGTGCGCTGATCCTCGCGGTCAGCTGCGGTCCCGTCGGGGTTTTTCTGATGCTGCGCCGCATGAGCCTGACCGGCGATGCCATGTCGCACGCCATCCTGCCGGGCGCTGCTGTCGGCTTTCTGTTTTATGGGCTGGACATTCTGCCGATGACGATTGGCGGGCTCGTCGTTGGCCTCGTGGTCGCGCTGGGGGCCGGCGCGGTGTCGCGTTTCACCGTTCAGAAGGAGGACGCCTCTCTCGCCGCGCTTTATCTGATTTCGCTGGCGCTCGGCGTGCTGCTCGTCTCATGGCGTGGCTCCAGCGTCGACCTGATGCACGTTCTGTTCGGCACGGTGCTGGCGCTGAACAATGAGGCGCTCGGACTGATCGGCGGCATCTGTGTCATTACGCTTGCGGTGATGATCACCTTCTGGAGGGCGCTCGTGGCGGAATGCCTCGATCCGCTCTTCCTGCGCTCGGTCAGCAGATGGGGCAGCCCGGTGCATTTCCTCTTCCTCGGCATCGTCGTGCTCAATCTCGTGGGTGGCTTTCAGGCGCTGGGAACGCTGCTTTCAGTCGGGCTGATGATGCTGCCGGCTGCCGCCAGCCGCTTCTGGTCAAACCGCGTCGCGCCCATGTGCTTCATTTCCATCGGCATCGGCATGGTGTCCTGCTTTGCGGGTCTTGTCCTGTCCTATCACGCGTCGCTGCCATCGGGCCCGGCGATCATCCTTTCGGCGGGCGCCGTCTATGTGCTCTCCATCCTCTTCGGCACGCGCGGCGTGCTCATCGATCTTCTCGGTTCCGGCCGCCACCGCGCGGCCTGAAAACAGCCTTTGAAACAGGAGAATCCAATGTTCAAAACCTTCCGCTTAGCCACCTGCGCCAGCCTTCTTTCCCTCTCCCCGGTTCTGATGGCGCAGGCGTCCGCCGCCGAACTCAAGGTCGTTGCCAGTTTCTCGATCATCGCCGATTTTGCGAAGAACGTCGGCGGCGACCGCGTTGAAATCACCACGCTGGTCGGGCCGGATGGCGATGCCCATGTCTATGAACCCCGCCCGGCCGATGCCGTCGCCGTCAGCAAGGCGGATGTGGTGCTGGTCAACGGTCTGGAATTCGAAGGCTTCCTGAAACGGCTGATCGACACCAGCGGCACCAAGGCACCGGTGGTGGAGCTGACCAAGGGTGTGGAGCCGCTCAAGCTTTCCGAAGAGCCGGCCGGTCACGCCCATCCGGAAGCCGAGGAAGAGGAAGGTCACGACCACAAGGCAGAGGAAGCTGGCCACAGCCATCAGACCGCCGAGGCCCATGATCACGACCACGGCCATGAGGGACATCACCATCACGGCGAGTTCGACCCGCATGCCTGGCAGTCGATCAAGAACGCCGAAATCTACGTGAAGAACATTGCCGGCGCCTTTTGTGAGGTCGACAAGGCCGGTTGCGCGACCTACACCGCCAATTCGGACGCCTATATCGCCAAGCTTGCCGCTCTGAACGAGAAGGTGAAGACCGAGATCGCCGCCATCCCGCCGGAAAAGCGCGTCATCATCACCTCGCATGACGCCTTCGGTTATTTCGAGCATGCCTATGGCCTGAATTTCCTCGCACCTGAAGGCGTATCGACGGAATCCGAAGCCTCGGCCGCCGATGTCGCCAAGCTGGTGGATCAGGTAAAGCACGACAAGGCCTCGGCGATCTTCGTCGAAAACATCACCGACAAGCGGTTGATCGACCAGATTGCCAGCGAAACCGGCCTGAAGGTTGGCGGCACGCTCTATTCCGACGCGCTTTCGACTGCCGACGGCCCGGCTGCAACCTATATCGACATGATCAACCACAATATCGAGACGATCACGGCGGCTGTGCTCGGCCAGTAAGTTCGACCATATCGCTGTGAGTTCGGGGAGGGTGGCCTGTGCCGCCCTCTCTGCTTTTGTGTTTATGCCATGGCCCTGGAACTCTTCCTTTAGCGATTTCCATATCGGTGCTAAAAAGCCTCCTCATGTCCGATGCGCTTCACATCTTCACCGACGGTTCCTTCGACGATGCTTCCAGCTCCGGAGGATGGGCGTTCGTGGTTCATGAAGCGGGCCACCAAGTCCATTCCGCTTCAGGCAGGACTGTCGGCACATCGAACAATACGTTCGAGGTCCTCGCTGTTCTCAACGCACTATCCTGGATCGCCGCCGAGGCGCCAACACGGGCTGTCACGCTCTGGACGGATGCCGTTCATGTTATCGAAGGCTGCCGCCGATACAGGGCGATCTGGCGCAACAACGGCTGGAAGCGGATCACGCCCAACCAGCGTACCCGCCGAAGACCGATCCCCGACAGGGACATCTGGCAGCAGCTCGACAGCCTGCTGGAGCGGCATCCCCATGTGGTTGTAGAATGGTGCAAAGGGCATTCCGGCACTGTCGGCAACGAGCATGCCGATGCTTTGGCTCGGGGAGTGGCCCGCGCGACGGCGATTTAGCCGGCGGCCATCAGTCGCCGTGATTCGGCGCTTCAACCTCTTCACTTCAGCCATCCCGTCTTGACCTTTTTCCGTATCGAGCGGTCGCGCCGGTACTCTTTCGGGACTTCAGCCGAATGGTGTGCAGGCACGGCCGCCTTGCCGGTTGACAATCGACATCCCGTTTGAAATGGTAAGATGTCAGACCAATTTAGAGGGTGCGTCTTGGACAGGTCCAGCCGGGAACTCATGCAGCCAATTCCGCCGAGCGACCGCGTGCGCCAGGTGGAGGCTGCGCTTTCCGACTATGTGGAGCGGGCGGGGCTGAAGGCGGGAGACCGGCTGCCGGCGGAGCGGGAACTGATGGCGGCGCTGGGCGTCGGCCGGTCCACCATCCGTGAAGTCATCCGCAAGTTTCAGGCGCTCGGCGTTATCGACAGCCGCAAGGGCAGCGGCAATTATCTGCTGAAGCCGATCTCCGCCGCCACCGTCCACATGCCGATTTCCATCGACGCCGAAAGCCTGCGCGACGCGCTGCTGATGACGCTGGAGGTACGGCGCGGCATCGAGGTGGAAGCCTCCATGGCCGCTGCCCGCCGCCGCACGCCGGAGGATATCGCCACAATGGAAGCGCGGCTCGATGAGATGGAGCGGGTGCATCTGGCCGAAGGCACCTCCGGCAAGGCCGATCTCGCCTTCCATCTGTCGATTTACGACGCCACCCACAATACGCTGTTCAAGCAGCTTCTGGAGCAGATGCGCGAAGGTTTCGAACGTTTCTGGTCGAAACCCTTCGACCGCCCGGATTTCGCCGGCCGCTCCTTCCCCTTTCACCGCACGCTATTCAACGCCATCGCCGCCGGCGATGCGGCCGGTGCGCGTGAAGAAACACTGAAAATCCTCGCCGTCGTCGAGGAGGATATCAAGGACATGTCGAAATGAACCAAGGCAACGATCTCTTCGATCCCGCCTCTTTGATCGTCGCTCATGATGAGGCCCACGCCTTCGAGGCCGTGGTGCCGCCCATCGTGCAGACCTCGCTTTTCACCTTTTCCAGCTATGACGAGATGGTCTCCACCTATCGCGGCGAAAAGGTGCGGCCGGTCTATACGCGCGGGCTGAACCCCACCGTGCGGCTGTTCGAGGAGATGCTGGCGAAGCTGGAAGGTGCCGAAGATGCACTCGGTTTTGCGAGCGGCATGTCCGCCATTTCCTCCACCGTGCTCTCCTTCGTTTCGCCGGGCGACCGGATCGTCGCCGTGCGCCATGTCTATCCCGATGCGTTCCGCCTGTTCGGCACCTTCATGCAGCGCATGAATATCGAGGTGACCTATGTTGACGGCCGCGATGAGGCGGCGGTTGAAAAGGCGATGCCGGGCGCAAAGCTGTTCTACATGGAAAGCCCGACGAGCTGGGTGATGGAGGCGCATGATGTCGGCGCGCTCGCCGCCATTGGCAAGCGGCATGGCGCCGTCACCGTCATCGACAATTCCTGGGCAAGCCCGGTCTTCCAGCAGCCGATTTCGCTGGGTGTCGATCTCGTCGTGCATTCGGCATCGAAATATCTTGGCGGCCATAGCGATGTGGTCTCCGGCGTGGTGGCCGGTTCGAAGGCGATGATTGATCGCATCCGGGCGGAAACCTATCCCTATCTCGGCGGCAAGATGTCGCCTTTTGATGCCTGGCTGCTCATTCGCGGGCTTCGCACCCTGCCACTGCGCATGAAGGCGCATCAGGCCTCGGCTTTGGATATCGCAACGCGTCTTCACGCGCTCGACGTCGTGGAAACCGTCTGCCATCCCGGGCTGGCGAACCGCCTGCCGCCGGGTCTCAACGGCACGTCGGGCCTGTTTTCCTTCATTTTCAAGGAAGGCGTGGATGTGCGCGCTTTTGCCGACCGGCTGAAGCTTTTCAAACTGGGTGTTTCCTGGGGCGGGCATGAAAGCCTGATCGTCCCCGGCGAAGTGGTGCTTGAACAGAAGGCGCAGCCAAACTCCGCCCACACCTTCGGCATCAGCGCGCGTTCGGTGCGCCTGCATGTCGGGCTGGAGGGCACGGAAGCCCTCTGGAACGATCTCGAACCCGCGATCAAGGCGGCTACCGCCGCCTGACGCATTTTTAAACTGACGACAAAAAAGGGGAGAACGACATGAAAAAACTGGTAACAGCAGCAATCTTCACCGCCCTGATGACCGGAACGGCGCTGGCGGACACGACCTTGAAGCTGGTGGAAGTCATCACCAGCCCGGAACGCACCGAAACGCTGAAAGGCATCGTTTCGAAATTCGAAGCGGCCAATCCCGGCACCAAGGTTGAAATCATCTCGCTTCCATGGAGCGAGGCTTTCCAGAAATTCGCCACCATGGTCTCTGCGGGCGATATTCCCGATGTGATGGAAATGCCTGATACCTGGCTGTCGCTCTACGCCAATAACGGCATGCTCGAAAGCCTTGAGCCCTACCTCGCCAAATGGGAACACACGGCAGGGCTCAGCGAGCGCACGCTCGAACTCGGTCGCGACGTAAAGAACACGGCCTATATGCTGCCCTACGGCTTCTATCTCCGCGCCATGTTCTACAATAAGAAACTGCTGGAACAGGCAGGCGTGAAGGAGCCGCCGAAGACGCTCGACGAATTCGCCGACGCCTCGAAGAAGGTCGCGGCCCTTCCCGGCAAATATGGCTATTGCCTTCGCGGCGGCCCGGGCGGCCTCAACGGCTGGGTCATGTTCGGCGCCTCCATGGCCGGTTCGAACGAGTTCTTCACCAAGGATGGCACCTCCACCTTCGACAGCCCCGGCTGGGTGAAGGGCCTGACCTATGTGATCGATCTCTACAAGAACGGACTGGCGCCGAAGGACAGCGTCAACTGGGGCTTCAACGAAATCGTTGCCGGCTTCTATTCCGGCACCTGCGCTTTCCTCGATCAGGACCCGGATGCGCTGATCGCCATTGCCCAGCGCATGAAGCCGGAAGATTTCGGCGTCATGACCATGCCGAAGGGACCTGACGGCAAGACCTTCCCGACGATCGGTTTTGCTGGCTGGTCGATGATGTCGAAATCCGAAAACAAGGACCTTTCCTGGAAGCTGATCGAGACGCTCGAAGGGCCGGAAGGCAATATCGAGTGGAACAAGAAGACCGGGGCGCTGCCGGTGCACAAGTCGGCGGAGAAGGACCCCTTCTATGCCAGCGAGCAGTTCAAGGGCTGGTTCGACGAGCTGGCCGACAAGAACGCCGTGCCGACGACGATGCCGACCTATCTCGAGGAATTCGCCTTCTTCAAGGATTCGCTTGTGATCAAGACGTCGCAGGAAGCGCTGCTCGGCGATATCACGCCGGAAGACCTTGCCAAGCAATGGGCTGATTACATGACCAAGGCGCAGCAGAAGTTCCTGGCCTCGAAGTAACGACATTGACCGGCCGTGCGGGCGCACATGCCCGTGCGGCGGTCTTGCCGGCCTTCGCTGCGACAGGCCTTTTCATAGAAATTTTTGGATCGGTAAGCCGATAGGCTGGAAAACCCGTCCGTTCCGTCGTCCGATCAGGGAGCGATACAATGTCCTATGCCCATGGCGCCGGGCCGGTGGCTGCGCGCAAACCGGCTGGCAAGCCCGCGATGCGGCGGTTTGCCGATTGGGCCGAACCGTGGCTTTACAGCGCGCCCGTGCTGGTGCTCATCGTCGCCGTTATGCTGGTGCCGCTGGTGCTTGGCCTCTCCTATGCCTTTCGCGATGTGCAGCTGCTCAATCCATTTTCCGGGGGTTTCGTTGGCCTCAAACATCTGGAGGCGCTGTCGCAGGATGCGGCCTTTTACCGGGCGCTGAAAAACACGCTGTGGTGGACAGGCGCTTCGGTTTTCCTGCAATTCTTCTTCGGCCTCATTCTGGCGCTGCTGCTCGATAAACCCTTTGCGGGCAGGGGGCTGGCGCAGGCGCTGGTATTCCTGCCATGGGCCGTGCCCACCTTCCTTGCCGGTCTCAACTGGGCGTGGCTGTTCAATCCGGTCATCGGGCCGCTACCGCACTGGATGGTCTCGCTCGGGCTGTTATCCGCGCCTAACAATATCCTCGCCGATCCGCAGCTTGCCATGTGGGGGCCGATCATCGCCAATGTCTGGTGGGGCATTCCCTTCTTTGCCATCACTTTGCTTGCGGCACTTCAGGCCATCCCGCGCGATCTTTATGAGGCGGCGGAAATCGACGGGGCAAACCCGCTGCAGCGTTTCACCTCCATCACCCTGCCGTTTCTGGCGCCCACCATCGCCATCACCATTCTGCTGCGCACCGTCTGGATCGCCAATTTTGCCGATCTCATCATCGTCATGACCAATGGCGGGCCGGCCGACCGCACGCAGATCGTCGCCAGCTACATCTTCACGCAGGCCTTCAAGCGTCTGGACTTCGGTTACGCCTCGGCGATTGCGCTGGTGCTGCTGGTGCTGCTGCTTGCCTATTCCATGCTGATCGTGCTGCTGCGCCAGCGCCTGATCGAGAAGGACTGACCGATGACATCAAGGATATTTCTCACCCTTGCCCATCGTCTGGCGATCCTCGCCTATATCGCCTTCGCACTGTTCCCACTCTTCTGGCTGCTGAAGGTTTCCGTCACGCCAAATGATCTGCTCTATAGCGAAGGTGTGAGGATGTGGCCGTCGCGGGCGACATGGGATCATTATCGTTTCGTCATAGAAAACAGTGCCTTCCCGACGTTTTTTAAGAACAGTGTCATCGTCGCGGGCTCCACGGCAATTGCCGTAACGATACTCTCCTCGCTATCGGGTTACGCGCTGTCACGCTTTCGTTTCAAGGGCAAATACTGGATCGTGGCGCTAATGCTGATCACCCAGATGTTTCCGCTGGTCATGCTGGTCGCGCCGATCTTCAAGATGCTGTCGCCGCTGGGACTCACCAATAGCCTGACGGGCCTCGTCATCGTCTATACAGCCTTCAACGTGCCCTTCGCCACCTTCCTGATGCAGTCGTTCTTCGATGGCATTCCGAAGGACCTGGAAGAGGCGGCGATGATCGACGGGGCAAGCCGGTTTACGGCCTTCCGCCAGATCATCCTGCCGCTGACGCTTCCGGGCATTGCCGCGACGCTTGGTTTCGTCTTCACCGCCGCGTGGAGCGAGCTTCTGTTTGCGCTGATGCTGATTTCCGGCAACCAGAGCGCCACTTTCCCGGTTGGCCTTCTGACCTTCGTTTCGAAATTCTCCGTCGATTTCGGGCAGATGATGGCGGCGGGCGTTCTGGCGCTCATTCCGGCCTGCCTCTTCTTCCTGCTCATTCAACGTTATCTCGTGCAGGGCCTCACGGCCGGCGCGGTGAAAGGATAATCCCATGGCTTCCATCGAGCTGAAGAATGTCGGCAAGACCTATGGCGACCTCGCCGTGCTGCATGGCGTCGATCTTGATATCAGGGATGGTGAGTTCATCGTCCTTGTCGGTCCATCCGGTTGCGGAAAATCGACGCTGCTGCGTATGATCGCAGGCCTTGAAGAGATAACGTCCGGCGACCTGTCCATTGACGGTGAACGTGTCAATGATCGTCGGCCGAAGGATCGGGATATTGCCATGGTGTTCCAGTCCTATGCGCTCTATCCGCATATGAGCGTTGCCGACAATATGAGCTATAGCCTGCGCCTGCGCCGCAGCCCGAAGGAAAGCATCGCGGCGGCGGTCGCCGGTGCTTCGGCAAAACTCGGCCTCGATCCCTATCTCGCCCGCCGCCCGAAGGCGCTCTCCGGTGGCCAGCGCCAGCGCGTCGCCATGGGCCGCGCCATCGTGCGCCAGCCAAAGGCCTTCCTGTTCGATGAGCCGCTGTCCAACCTCGATGCGCGGTTGCGCGAGCAGATGCGTGCCGAAATCAAACGCATGCATGCCGATCTTGGTGCTACCTCGGTTTACGTCACCCACGACCAGATCGAGGCGATGACGCTTGCCTCACGTATCGTCGCCATGAATGCCGGCCATGTGCAGCAGATCGGCGCGCCACTCGATCTTTATGATCGTCCCGCCAATCTTTTCGTCGCTGGCTTCATCGGTTCGCCCGGCATGAATTTCCTCGAAGGACGGCTCGTGCAGGAGAATGGCGGCAGTTTCGTCGTGCTGGGTGACGGCACGCGTCTGGCGCTTGGCCGCGATGTGAAGCTGGCCGATGGCGAACCGGTCACGCTCGGTATCCGCCCGGAACATGTGACCGTCGCGCCGGTTGAAGGCGGTGTGGAAGCGACGGTCGATCTGGTCGAGCCGACCGGCCTCGGCGTTATCCTGCACCTCACCGTGCATGGATTGCCGTTCAAGCTGTTTTCTTCAGACCGGGCATTGTTGCAGCCGGGCAAGTCCCTGCGGGTCGATTTCCCGCAGGAAAAGCTGCATGTCTTCGACAGGAATGGCGTCAGAATAGGAGAGGCGTGAGGCTCAGGCCGATATCGCCTTACCCTTTTCATCGAACCTGTGGATCTTGGTGTCATCGGGCGTGATGAAGACGGTATCGCCGTGTTTGCACTCGAACTCGCCGTCCGTGCGCGCAGTAATCGGCCCGATGCCGTTCACC
>NZ_MRDI01000002.1:0-42799 GCF_002008205.1 Agrobacterium sp. YIC 4121
AAACCCGCCACCAGACAAACCCACAAACCAAAACCAGATGGCCTTCCAATGGCCGCAAATTTAAACCGGACAGTAGTGGGCCTGTCCCGAGCATCTGCAACGTCTCGATTTTATTGGACGTGATCAGATCCTCGGGACAAGCCCAAGGATGACGTCGCGCGTGAGGCACCTTGTCCGCACAACGGCAATATCTCATGCCGACTTCGGTGAAACCGGACGTTTACCGGATCGGCGCTTTCACCGCCGTATCGCTGTCGAAATCGGCGGCAACGCGGGTCTCGCGCAGCGGCTTTACCGTGCGGGTCGAGAGGTCATAAGCCGGATCGGCCTTATAAGCGGCGAGCGCCGCCTCGTTTTCGAACTCGCCATAGACGATGAAATCGACCGAATTGCCCCATTGGTCCTTCTTCACGTTCTCGCCGATTTCCAGCTTCAGCGAATGCGGTATCGCGGTCAGGCCGGAAAGCCCCCTGCGCACGGCGTCGCGGTTTTCCTCGGGAACGGTGAAAAAGACGATATGGCGGATCACGGTGTCACCTGTCATGCAGAATTCGGAGGCAGCCTTTTCGGCACCGGGTAACGGGTTATCATCTGCCCCGCTTGGGTTCAATCCGCGCCGCGACAAGCGCGTGATGAAATGCGCGCCCGTAACCGCCCACCAGCCGCGCCCGGTCGCTGCCATTGATGATGGCGCGGGCGCCGTCCCAATCTTCGCACCTGTCGCTGAAGAAATCGGAGAGCCTGCGGCCGGTAAAACCGCCGCCCGCCATGCCGTGGATCAGGATCGCGGTGGCCACCTCCGCCTCCATGGCGCGCTCGGGCCGTTCGAGGAGATCGACGCCGGTCAGCGCCGACATGGCCTCGTAATTGCGCCGATGCGTCAGCTGCACGAAGCCGCGCCCCAGCCAGCTCTTACCCTCCGTGTCCGGCCGCCAATAGGGCTTGCGCACCATGGGCAGCCTGCCCGCCGCAAAGGCGCGGTCGAGCCTTGCCATCGCCTCGGCATCGCTCGCCGCCAATGTCTCGCGCACCGGCTGCATGGTCGCCGCCGTCTCGTGAAAGGCCGTCGCCAGCATATAGGCGAGCCAGCGCGGATCGCCGCCCGGCATCGACTTTTCAAATCCTGCCAGCATCGTTTTCGTGCCGGCAAGCTGGGCCGCGCGCAGGCGACCGCCGAAAATGGAAATCCGCGCCGACGCGAAGAATCGCGCCTCGTCATAGGCCATGATGGCTCCTGAAAATGATGGGCAATGCGACGCCCGGTTTTTTCCACATGCAGGCCGCCGGAACTAAATCGATTTGAAAAAACCTTAATCGATTTTAATCCGCGCCCCGGGGTTTTGGGGTAAAAAATTCCTTGAATTTCGGAACCTTAGCGCGCTAACTCCATTCACCGCGCAATCCTGCAGCGTTAACCATTCAAGGAGGAATGCCACCATGACAGCGACAATCCCCCAGACCGTTTATGACCGTCTCGAAAACGAGTGGCGCCAGATGCGTGAAACCGGCTCCCAGCCGAAACCGGCGCAATCCCCGAAGAAATAATATCCGTCAGACGCCCGAAATGGGCGTTGACGATGCCTCACTTTTCTTCTCCCCGGCGGGGAGAAGAAACCGGGGGCATCCGCTCGGCCCGCAATTGGCTCTCCTTCGCGGGAGCCAATAATCAGCCACCTCACATCCCCCGCACTTTCGGTTCACTCACCACCATCGTCGTCAGCGCTGTTATCGCCCAGACGAGCGCATCCAGCCTGTCCGGCGAGCGCCCGGAGGATAGGCCGTCAGGCCCGAAATCGGTCATCTGGTCTTCCAGCTTTTCAAACCGCGCGGCGTGGCGCACCCTGCCCTGTTCGTAGAGTGCCGCAACCGGCTCGGCGCGGGTGAACTTGCCGCGGCTCGCCCGCACCAGTGTCAGCGGCAGGTTGGCATCGATGCTCTGCAGCATGGCGCGCACCATCTCGCCGCCCTGATTGACCTCCGCCACCACCCGGTCAGCCTCGTGGCGGCGAAAGGCGGCGACCGCGGCGCGGGCCCAGCCGGCCGGCGTTTCGCCCTCCACCGAACAATCCGCCAGCACGTTAAGACGCCCGGACATGCCAAGCCCCGCCACGACGATGCCGCAGCAGGAATGTTCGCCGACGCCGGCGGGCGGGTCTACCGCCACCACGATTCGCGCCAGCGGCTCATGCGCCTCTTCTATGATCGCTTCCAGATCGGCGCGTTTCCACAGCGCGCCCTCGCGCTCGTCGATCAATTCACCGCCGATTTCCTGACGCCCCAGCCGCGTGCCACCGTAACGGTCCTGCATGGCTTTGAGAAAACCGGGCGAGAGATTGCGCGCATTCATGGCCGTCGGCATCCGCGCCACCCGTGTCGCGGGATCGGCGAGAAGCGCCTTCAGCAAAGGAATGGGCCGTGGCGTGGTGGTCACCAGTTGCCGGGGCGTTTCACCCAGACGCAGGCCGAATTGCAGCATGTCCCAGGTTTCCTGCGGATACTTCCATTTGCCCAGCTCATCCGCCCAGGCCATGTGGAATTGCGGGCCACGCAGACTTTCCGGGTCTTCCGAAGAAAACACCTGCGCCATCGCGCCATTCGGCCAGAGGAGCCGCCGGCGCGATACCTCGAAGGCGGGGCGATGGCGGCGGGCGATGCGGCAGATGCCGGAAATGCCGTCGATCATCACCTCCCGGGCGTCACCCAGCGTTTCTGCCACGAGCGCGATGCGCAAATCCGACTGCTTGCCGGCGGATGCGACACGATGCACCCATTCCGCCCCGGCGCGGGTCTTGCCGGAACCGCGCCCGCCGATCAGCAGCCATGTCCGCCAGTCTCCCTCCGGCGGTTGCTGCGGCAGGTTGCCGATGAAACGCCAGTCACGCAGGAGGTTGAAGACCTGCGCCGGCAGATGGGGTCCGGTTGGCATATCCGTCATGTGTCGGTTTCTGCGGATGCGCTGCGGGCGAGATCGACCTCCATCTTCGCGCGGCATTTCTGTTCAGCCAGTTCGTCGATGCGGTTGAGGAAATGCGCCACCGCCGCTTCGTAATCCCCGGCCTCGGTTTCGTCTTCGCTAGAAAAAGCTTCCCTCTCTTCCGCCAGCACCCGTTGCAAAGCGTCGATCCGCTCCAGCGTGCGGACGATCAGCGAGAGCTGGTCCGTCGCAGCCTTCACATCGGCGCGCGCCAGCTTGCCCGAAGCATCCTCCGCCGTCGCCAGAAAGGCCGCTTCGCTCGCCTGGCGGAGATTGCGGTACAGGCAGAACTGCTCGCGCATCTCCTCCGTCAGCTCGTTCAGCAATTGCCGCAGGCTGCCATTGCGCGCCGCATCTTCGGCAGCCAGCCTGTCGGCCCGCGACTTCGTCTCCGGTGCGGCTTCAAGCGCGTCCTCAGCCGCATAGGCGGGCGTTTCCGGCCAGACGCCGTAGAGCGCCGGATCGCAATTGTGAGACATTGTCATGGAATTGGCCTGAGATGGGAAATGGGTACGGGATGCACGCGGTTCATTTGCGGGCGGCGCCTCTCCACAACCCTCATTCCTGTGCTTGTCACAGGAATCCAGTCGACGCGCGTCTGCGCGGCCGAAGGAGTCTTTTCAGCCCAAGGACTTGGGCTGGCTGGATTCCTGTGACAAGCACAGGAATGAGGGAAGAGAGCAAAGCCTTGTTATTTGTAAAATCCAGCGCTCTGATATTTTGAATTAACCCAGCCGCAAATCTCCGACCGTAGCCAAACACTATCAAACGACCGTCACGCTGTAAAGGATTATTTTCCTATTTTTGTGATTTTTATCCTGCCCGCAGGATTTGCACCCTCGTCCGTCACATATTACACTCCGCACCACGCGGTGAGTACAAGGGGCAAGTCAAGTTGGTGAAACAATGGGTTGAGCGGTTGTTTGCAGGTCTTTCGGCAACCGGCATCGTCTTCGGCACTATCCTGTTCTGTGCTTCGCTCACGCCCTCGCTCCTGCCGCGCACATGGCTGATGCAGGGGGTGCTGTGCGGCTTTTCCTTCGCCATCGGTTATCTGATCGGTGTCGCTTTGCACGCCATCTGGGCCTATCTGGAGCTGCCTGAACCTTCACGCCACAATGTGCGCGGCATTCGTTTTCTCATTGCGCTTGCCGCCGCCATCACGGCAATCGCGTTTTTATGGCAGGCGAAGGATTGGCAGAATTCCATCCGCGTTTTGATGGAGCTCGATCCGCTGCCGAGCGCCCACCCCACCAAGACCGGCGGCCTTGCGGTGCTGGTCGCCGCCATCCTCATCGGCGCCGGCCGGCTGTTCCAGCTTATCCGCCGGTTCTTTGCCGCGCGCAGCCGCCATTTCCTGCCGCGCCGCCTTGCCAATGTGCTCGGTATCGCGGTGGCGATCATACTCTCCTGGATGCTGCTCAATGGGCTGATCTTCGATATCGGCCTCAGATTTGCCGATTCCTCGCTGAAGCAGGTGGATGCGCTGATCGAACCAGATGTGCCGCGCCCGTCAGATGCGCTCAAGACCGGCAGCAGCGCCTCGCTGATGACATGGGAATCGCTCGGCCGACGCGGGCGTGAATTCGTCGCCGAAGGTCCGGCGGCCACAGAGATATCCGCCTTCACCCATCGCCCGGCAAAGGAGCCGCTCAGGGTCTATGCGGGCCTCAACTCGGCGTCGACGCCGGAAGAAAGAGCGGCCTTGGCGCTGGAGGAACTGAAACGGGTCGGCGGTTTCGAGCGCAAGGTGCTTCTGGTGGTCATTCCCACCGGCACCGGCTGGATCGACCCGGAAGCGCTCGATACGGTCGAATATCTGCATGACGGCGATATCGCCAGCGTCGCCGTGCAATATTCCTATCTCTCGAGCTGGATCGCGCTGCTGACGGAGCCGGATTACGGTGTTGAGACGGCGCGCGCTTTGTTCGAGGCCGTCTACGGTTACTGGACCACGCTGCCGAAGGAAACGCGGCCGAAGCTTTACCTGCATGGCCTCAGCCTCGGTTCGCTCAATTCGCAGAAATCCTCGGATCTTTACGATGTGCTCTCCGATCCGTTCCAGGGCGCGCTGTGGAGCGGACCGCCCTTTTCCAGCCCGACATGGCGCATGGCCACCAATGGCCGGGTGAAGGGCACGCCGGAATGGCTGCCGCGTTTCCGCGATTCCTCCGTCATCCGCTTCGCCAACCAATATACGACCGCGCATATGCCCGATGCGAAATGGGGACCAATGCGGATCGTCTATCTGCAATATGCCAGCGACCCGATTACCTTCTTCGAGGCCGCCTCGCTTTACCGGCGGCCGCAATGGATGGCGCATCACGGGCCTGACGTTTCCACATCCTTCCGCTGGTTCCCGGTCGTCACCCTGCTGCAGCTCGGCCTCGATGTCGCCGCCGCAACCACCGCGCCCATCGGTTATGGCCATGTCTATGTGCCGGAACATTACATCGATGCATGGACGGAAGTAACCGCGCCAGGCGGCTGGAACCCCGAGGAGATCCAGCGGCTGAAGATGTTCTTCAAGGCCCGCCGCGGCTCCACCGATCCGGCGTAAACGCAGCGGGCTCGCTTTGAGCCTCAGCCCTTCAGCCGGTCCAGATTGTCGGCGATATAGGTCTCGAGTGAACGCGGCGCATGGCCGGTGAGCGTTTCGACATCGCCGGTCACCACCGCTGTCCAGCCTTCACGCACGGGATAAAAGATCGAAGCGAGGAAGGAGGCGTAGTCCTGCGGCACGCCCGCACCGGTGAGGATGCCGATGAAGACCTCATCCGAAACGGCGGCGTAGGACACCGGCTTGCCGATCGCCTGCGATATCAGCGCGGCCGCTTCGCCGTAACCGAAGGCCTTCGGACCTGTCAGGTTGAAAGCCTTGCCGTTAAAGGCGTCAGAGGTCAGGGCGGCGGCGGCGCTGTCGGCAATATCGCGGACGTCGATGAAGCTCGACTTGCCCTCGCCGGCCGGCACGGCGATCTGGCCGTGATCGATGCCGGCCTTCCAGTAGCTGTGGAAATTATCGGCAAACCAGTTGGGGCGCAGGATGACGTAAGGCGTGCCCGAAGCGATGATCTTTAGCTCGATCTGGCGATAGGGAATGGAATCGTCGGCATCGACGCCGAGGACGCTGAGGAACACGATCTTCACCTTGCGGCGCGCCGCCTCCTCGACCACAGGCGTCAGCGCGTCGATGGCATCCAGACGCCCGCCCGCAAGGAGAAGGAACAGACGGTCAACGCCGTCGAAGGCATCCGCATA
The DNA here is from genome assembly GCF_002008205.1 of Agrobacterium sp. YIC 4121. Classification (NCBI taxonomy): domain Bacteria; kingdom Pseudomonadati; phylum Pseudomonadota; class Alphaproteobacteria; order Hyphomicrobiales; family Rhizobiaceae; genus Agrobacterium; species Agrobacterium sp. YIC 4121. The sequence goes on from NZ_MRDI01000002.1 coordinate 6,236, forward strand.
AGTCGCTGCGTCGGTATAATCGAAACGCACCCCTTCCACGCCGCCCGTGGCCTTGCCGCTACGCGACGCGGCCTTCACGCTTTCCCCCCTGGAAAGCAGCGTTTTCACCAGCGGCGTGCCGATGGTGCCGGTGGAACCGATTACGAGTATCTTGCCTGTCATCTCAAATCTCTGTAGTATCTAATGGAAACCATGTTTCGAAAACACAGGTACTGCGTTTGCGAAATCATGAAAAGAGAGCACTTTTCAGTTATCTGGTTTCCTTTCGGAAACCGGCATGGCCCTGAAACGACGGAACAAACCCATGGAACGTATCTATGACGTCTATGAAGACCGCTGCCCCACCCGCATGGTGCTGGACAGGATCGCCGACAAATGGGCGCTGCTGATCCTCGACCGGTTGCGGGTGGAGGCGGTGCGCTTCAATCTGCTGCGCAGGGAAATCAAGGGCATTTCGCAGAAGGTCCTGTCGCAGACGCTGAAGAAGCTCGAGCGCGACGGGCTGATTTCGAGGCAGGTGTTCCCGACCGTGCCGGTGACGGTCGAATATTCGCTGACGCCGCTGGGGCGGACGCTGACCGACACGGTGGCGGCGCTTGCCCATTGGGCGGAGGGGAATATCGAGGCCGTGATGGCGGCGCAGAGGGCTTATGATGAGCGGGCGGTGGTTTAGATCGAGGCGCGGCATACCCACGCGCCCCTCATTCCTGTGCTTGTCACAGGAATTCAGCCAGCCCAAGTCCTTGGGCTGAAAGGACTTTTCTCGCCGCGCAGACGCGCGTCGGCTGGATCCCTGTGACAAGCACAGGGATGAGGAGGAAGAGAGCGTCCAGAATAACAGTCAGCGCTGCGCCTGCCGCGGGCCCACCCCCTACCGCGAAATCCGCGTCGACAGAATGATCGACGACAGCGTTCGCTCCACGCCGTCAAGCGCGCCGATCCTGTCGATCAACCGGTCGAGGTCGAGGATCGAAGGCGCGGCCAGAATGGCGATGAGGTCGAAGGTGCCGCTCACCGAATGCAGCGTCGTCACCTCCTTGATGGCGGCAAGCGCCGCCGTGACGCCGGGCAGCGCCTTCGGCCCGATGGTGATCAGCACATGGGCGCGCACCAGCCCGGAAAGATAGCTTTCCGAAAGCCTGAGGCCGTAACCCGCGATCACCCCGTCCGCCTCCAGCCGCTCGATGCGGGCCTGCACCGTGGTGCGCGAGAGGCCGAGTTTGCGCGCCAGCTCCGCCACCGGCATGCGGGCATTTTCGGAAAGCAGGGCGAGCAGCGCCCGGTCCTTGTCTGCAATCGTCATAGTGACCAATCCTGTCGTCTTATTGCCAAATATTAACCCGCTATCCGCACATAGTGAAGCTGCGAATCGTCAATAAAAACTGGCATTCTGTTTTTGAAGCGCATTCGCGCTAACAGATTTGCATTCACTGCGGGGAACAAAACATGAAAAACATTGTCGTCATCGGCGCGGGCAATATCGGTTCGGCCATCACCTGGATGCTGGCGGCCACCGGCGATTATCGCATCACCGTCGCAGACCGTTCGGCCGATCAGCTGGCCAATGTGCCGGCGCATGAACGTGTCGATACCGAAATCGTCGACATCACCGACCGTCCCGCTCTGGAAGCACTGCTGAAAGGCAAATTCGCCGTGCTTTCCGCCGCCCCCTTTCACCTGACGGCAGGCATTGCCGAAGCGGCCGTTGCCGTCGGCACGCATTATCTCGATCTCACCGAAGACGTCGAATCCACCCGCAAGGTCAAGGCCTTGGCAGAAACGGCCGGGACGGCGCTCATTCCGCAATGCGGCCTCGCCCCCGGCTTCATCTCCATCGTCGCTGCCGATCTCGCCGCCAGGTTCGACAAGCTGGACAGCGTGAGGATGCGCGTCGGCGCTCTGCCGCAATATCCGTCCAATGCGCTCAATTACAACCTCACCTGGAGCACGGACGGGCTGATCAACGAATATATCGAGCCCTGCGAAGCGATCGTCGAAGGCCGCCTTACCGCCGTTCCGGCGCTGGAGGAACGTGAGGAATTTTCGCTTGACGGCGTCACCTACGAGGCCTTCAACACCTCGGGCGGGCTTGGCACGCTCTGCGCCACGCTGGAAGGCAAGGTGCGGACGATGAATTACCGCACCATCCGTTATCCCGGCCATGTGGCGATCATGAAGGCGCTCTTGAACGACCTCAACCTGCGCAATCGCCGCGATGTGCTGAAGGACCTGTTCGAAAACGCCCTGCCCGGCACCATGCAGGATGTGGTCATCGTCTTCGTCACCGTCTGCGGCACCCGGAACGGCCGTTTCCTGCAGGAAACCTACGCCAACAAGGTCTATGCCGGCCCGGTTTCCGGCCGGATGATGAGCGCCATCCAGATCACGACCGCCGCCGGCATCTGCACGGTTCTCGATCTGCTCGCCGAAGGCGCCCTGCCGCAGAAGGGCTTCGTGCGACAGGAGGAAGTGGCGCTATCGAAATTCCTCGAAAACCGGTTCGGCCACTATTATGGCGCGCATGAGCCGCTGGCGCGGGTTGGGTGAGAAAGAGCAACCGGGCGAGAGAACATCTCCTCCCATTCCTCCGTCATACCGGCCTCGAGCCGGTATCCAGCCAGCCCAAGTCCTTGGGCTGAAAAGGCTTCTCTCGCCGCGCAGACGCGCGGCGGCTGGATGCCGGATCAAGTCCGGCATGACGGCGAGGATTGACGAACCCGTTACGTCCCGCAAAACGTTCTGAACACCCGCTCATGGCTCATCGGCGGCTGCATATAGACGAAGTTGTCCGGCCGCTCCTCGAAAGGCGTGGCGATTGCCCTCAGCATGGCGTGGAATGGCTCGAAATCCCCCTCTTCCACCGCTGCCTCTATCAGTTCCTCGATGCGATGGTTGCGCGGGATGATGGCGGGATTGACGGAGAGCATCGCCGCTGATCGTTCGGAATCCAAAATCCCCTCGCGGCCGGCTCTTTCCCGCCAGCGCGCCAGAAATTCGTCCGCCCCGGCAATATCGATGAACATGCCACGAAACGGTTCGGCATCGCCATTGGCCGCATGGGAAAGGCGCCGGAAGGTCAGCGTATAATCCGCCTCCGATGCCTGCATCAGCGCCAGCAGCGCCTGCACCAGATCGATGTCGCCCTCTTCCTCCGTCGTCAGGCCAAGCTTTTCGCGCATGCCGGCAAGCCAGCGTTTCGGAAAGGCGGCGGCGAAATCGGCGAGAACGGCATTGGCGAGTTCGGCGGCTTTTTCCACCTGCGGATCGAGCAGCGGCAACAGGCATTCCGCCAGCCTTGCAATGTTCCATTGCGCGATGCCCGGCTGGTTGTTGAAGGCATAACGGCCCTGCGCATCGATGGAGGAAAAGACCTTGTTGGGGTGATATTCATCAAGGAAGGCGCAGGGGCCGAAATCGATGGTTTCGCCGGAGACCGCCATATTGTCAGTATTCATCACGCCATGGATGAAACCCACCATCATCCAGCGGGCGATGAGGTCGCATTGCCGTTGCGCTATGCCTTGCAGCAGGGCGAGGTAAGGATTGTCTGCCTCTTTCGCCTCGGGATAATGACGGTCGATCACATAGTCAGCGAGGTTTTTGATCCCTTCCTCATCCTCGCGCGCCGCGAAGAACTGGAACGTGCCGACACGGATATGGCTTGCCGCAACGCGGGTGAAAACACCGCCCGGCAGGCCGACTTCGCGCTGCACCCTCTCGCCGGAGAGGACAGCCGCCAGCGCCCGCGTGGCGGGAATGCCGAGTGCAAACATCGCCTCCGACACGATATATTCGCGCAGCACCGGGCCAAGGGCCGCGCGCCCGTCGCCCCGGCGCGAAAACGGCGTCGGGCCGGAGCCCTTGAGCTGGATATCGCGGCGCTTGCCGCTCCTGTCGATCACCTCGCCGAGCAGAATGGCGCGGCCATCGCCGAGCTGCGGCACGAAACCGCCGAACTGGTGGCCGGCATAGGCCATGGCCAGCGGCTCGGCCCCCTGCGGCACGACATTGCCGGAAAAGATCGCCACCAGCCTTTCATCGTCAAGGCCGGCCACATCGAGAAGGAGTTCATCGGCCAGCCCACGATTGAAGGCGATGAGCCGCGGCGCCTTCACCGGCGTCGGCAGCACGGCGGCGCTGAACCGTTCCGGCAGGCGGGCATAGGAATTGTCGAATTTCATCACGGGTAAACTCCCTGCTTTGCCCCTATATGGGGCCGGAAGGCGGCGGATGCGAGCGATAAATGCCCAACCTGCGCGATCGCCTCATTCAATTTTGCGCAATGAACTTTCCCGCGCCATCATCGTTCCTATTCTTGACCCGCAGAATGCCCAAGGAAAGGAAAAGCAATGAGCGTCGTTGAAGCCGTAGCCGAGCCGGAAAGCGCCATCCGCACCATTCACACCGATCTGCCCGTCAACGCCACCTTCCATGTCTGGCTGAAAGCGAAGAAAGATGCCGAGCCGGGTGCCGTCTCCTTTTCCAATCAGAATGGAAAATTTGCTGAGGTTTCAAGCGTCAACACGGAAGAGTTCAGTTTTCGAATCTATCAGGTTTTCGGCGGCGGCCATGTGGAGCTGAGTTACGACACGGTCACGACCGCCGTTTCCGTCATCTACTGGTTCACGGCGTCGGATGTGCTGGAAACCGGCATCACCGTCGTCCATACCAAGCCGGACAATGCCGCACCGGAGCTTCCCGGCAGCTATCACTTCCGCCCGCCTTTCGGCTGGATGAACGACCCGAACGGTTTCGGTCGCTTCGAGGGGCGGCCGCATCTGTTTTATCAGCATTATTCGCACGGGCTGCGCTGGAACACCATGCATTGGGGCCATGCCGTCTCCTCGGATTATCTGCGCTGGCGGCACTTGCCGATCTTCCTTTTCCCTTCCGAGGATCTGACGACACGGCCAGACAAGCGCGGCGGCGCCTATTCCGGCTCCACCATTCCGCTGGTGGAAGGCACGGGCATCCGCGTCTTCTTCACCGAGCAGGTGCAGGATCGCATTCCCGAACAGCAGATACAGCTCACAGCCACCTCCTCCGATCTCATCATGGCCGGGCAGGCCGAAGTCATTCTCGGTACTCGCCCGGACGGACAGGGGCTGACGCCGGATTTCCGTGACCCTTACGTCTTTCGCGGCCCTGATGGTCTTTGGAAAATGGTGCTCGGCAGCCAGAGCGATGGCGGCGGCGTCATCCTGCTTTACGAGACGCTGGACCCCACCGCCGCATCGGGCTGGACCTATGTGGGCAAGCTGTGGGTGGAAACGCGTTATAAAACCACAGCCATCGAATGCCCCTGCCTGCTGCCGCTCGATGGTCCTGCCAATGCCCGTTCCACCCGCTGGGTGCTGATCTATGGGCTGATGCATTCGGAAGACCCGGAAACCGGCCGCAAGAACCTCACCATGGCCGATGTCGGCTGGTTCGACGGCAAGGTCTTCACCAAGGAATCCGGGCAGGAACTGGATTTCGGCACCGACAATTACGCCTTCCAGGCCTTTCTGGATGGCGACAGCATCATCGGCATGGGCTGGCTGGCCAATTGGGCGGATGCCAATCCGGAGATCGATTTTCCCACCTCCATGACGCTGCCGCGCCGGATTCACTATGCAAACGGCGAGCTTTTGACCCCGCCCATCGGTGCGGCGGAAAGCCTTCGCAGCCATATTCTCGACCGCACGCGGCTGGCCGCCGGCGAACGCATTACCTTCATCAACGGGGCGGTGGAAATATTGTTCGAGCTTGCCTCACCCGGCGCGCCCTTCGAACTGGAGCTCGATCATCCGGCGGTGAGGCTGGGCGTCGTTTCCGATGAAACGGGCCTGTGGATCCGCCACGAGGACGGGCGCGACGGCCCCTCGCCGCATTATATCGCCAAAGGAGCGAGGGCATCCCGCATCCGCATCTTTCTCGATTACGGCTCCATCGAAGTCTTCGCCAATCGCGGCCGATATGTGGGCACCAAGCGCCTCGAAGGTTTCGAACCGGTACGCTCGGCGCTGCTGAAGGCCGCCCCCGGTGCGGTGGTGCATGCCACCAGCTGGGCGCTGAAACCGTGAGGAACCTTTTGACGGATTGGGCGGTTGATAGACCGAAACCGCCCATTCCACGGATAAGGAGAAACGGCATGACCAAAATCCGCGACACCAGCGATCCGATCCTGTTTCCCACCGAAGCCAATGAAAACAAGGCCGAGAAAAAACGCGCCGGCAAGGGCATCGTCGTCATCATCGGCGCGATCGCGATCATGGCCTTCGTCGTTTACCTGGCGGCGATCACCATCGCCACCACTCAGTCCTGACGGCGGCGGATGAGCCGCCGTTCGCCCCGCAACCCGCTGGCGGTCATGATCGCCAGCAGCGATACGAGCACACCCAGCCCATAGAGGTAAACCATCGGCATCGTCACATCCGCCCGCTCGATCTGCCCTACCAGATCGGTCGCAGCGGCGACGGTGCCGCTGGCGCCCGCACCGGCGGCGGCGCCCAGCGTCGCGACTGTCGGCAGCAGCGCCCCCGTCATCTTGCGTTCCTCTTCCGGCGCGGCCTCCATGGCGGCCTGGCTGATGCCGGCCCATGACATGCCGAAGGCAGAGCCTATCAGAATTTGCCCGATGAGCATTTCTCCCCAGTTGCCGGTCGCAAGCCCGAGCCCCAGCAGCGCGCAGCCCGGCACCATCTGGTAAGGGCCGTAATGCAGGCAAATCTCGCGAAGGCGGGCAGAACGCAGGCTGCCGATCAGCATCGCCACGAAGCTCCAGGCAAGCGGCATCGTCACCACGATGAAACCGGCAAAGGTCGGTTCATGCCGCCAGAGATTGATGGCGACATAAGCGAGATAGACGCTGCCCAGCGCATGGGCATAGGACATCAGGAACAGCACCCAGAAACCGCTGCCGAGCACCGTCTTCAGCCGAAAGGAATCCTTCGGGAAAAGACCGATTGAAGGCCGGATGCCCGCACGCAGCGAAGCCCACAGCATCGCCGCGCCCACCAGCAGCGAAAGGGCGCGCAGGCTCGCATCCTCGAAGGCGGAAGGCGCGGAGAACGCCAGGGCGCCGACAAGGCACAGAAACAGCGGCACCAGCGGTTTGCGCGTCGCCGCCACCGGCCGCTCGGCGGACACGGCAATGGTGGTATAGGCCAGAAGCAGCAGGATCAGAGGCGCCGACAGCAGGAAAGTAGCGCGCCAGGAGATGTGTTCGGTGGCGAAACCGCCGGTCAGCGGGCCGATGAAGGAGGCGACCGCCCAGATCGCCGCCTCGATGGCGAAGACCTTCGGCAGCAGGCCGGAGCGGAAACCGGCGGGAATGAGGCTGTAGCAAACGGCAACGATCAGCCCGTCCGCCAGTCCCTGCAGGGCACGTCCGACGACCACCCACAAAAAGTCACCGGCGATTGCCGAGAGGACCGAACCGAAAGAAAAAATCAGGCAGCAGAGAAGCAAAACGACGCGTGCGCCAAAACGCTCGCGAAACAGGACGGCGGTGACGCCGCCCGCGACGGAGCCGACGAAATAGAGACTATAGGCCCAGCTATAAAAGGCAGCGCCGCCGATTTCGTTGACGGCCACGGGCAAGGCCGTCACCACCGCGAACTGATTGAAAGCGTGCAGGCCGATACCGGAGGAAATGACGGTCAGAAGCGAGAGATTCGCCCCGCTCAGCAATTCGCTCCAGCCGTTTTTCTCCGTCATTTCCATACTCGACAAAGCCGTATCCTTTCCATTTTTTCGGTTACGGCAGGCAAACTAGAACCTCAAGCGCCATTGAGGTCAAGACGGCTTTTTCACGCAATACAGCCCGACGGAATTCAGTTACGGAATTCAGCGGCGGCAGGAACCCTTCGCGCCTCCGGGCCGTTTGTGCAATGAACGGACAGAAAGGACACCGTCATGGACCGCGAGAAAATCCTGCCCCGCAACGAAGACGCCATGGATGAGGACCTCCTCGATCTCGATATCGACGCCCTTCCCGCCAAGGGAGAAATTCCGCAATCCATCGAACAGGAAATCGAGGAAGAAGAGGCAGAGAGCGAGGACGATCCCTATCAGGAAAGCGACGAAGCCCTGCCCGACGATGCCGAGGAACGGGTGATCGACCGCAACCCTTCGCGGGAAGGCGGGGCTTTCGACGAGGTTTAGGGAAGATTCGGGGTGCGACGGGACAGGCGCGTGAGCATATGGCGCAGATGATCCTGCCCGCCGAAAAAGACCGCGAGAATACGCACGGTCTTTTCACCCTCATCGACATCGAAATAAAAGACAGCCTGATTTTTCGTTACCCGGCGAAGGCCGGGCAATATTTCAGGCAATAATGTCCCCTGAAAAGGCGCTTTGTGAAGCGCTTCCATATCCGCTTCAATTGACCCCACGCGTCGCGCAGCGCGCGCAAAAGCCCCCGGCAAGGCGTCGCCAAGGTCGAGATAGGACTGGATGAGATGGTCGAGAATGAGGCCGAGGTCCTGATCCGTCTGTGTCGAGCGCAGGACCTTAAAGGCCATAACCGGCCTTCTTGGCCGCGATCATCGCTGCCGTTCTTTGCTTGCCCTCTTCCACGGAGACGAAGTCGCCCTGCCGTCGCTCGACCAGCAAATCACGAAGCGCGGCAAGTTCGGCGTCCTTCAGTTCCGTTTCCTGCCGAAGCAGTTCCAGCCCTCGCTGGACGACGGCACTGAGGCTGGCATAACGCCCTTCCTCCACCAGCCTGCGGGCGAAGCTATCCTGCTGATCGGAGATGGAAACTGACGCCTTGACGGACATTGTGGCACTCCCTTAACAGGAAAGATAATGCTACTCAGTAGCACATCGTTCCCACTCATTCCAGCAACGAGACGCTTCAGCCCGCCCGTTCCGGCGAATAACCGGCTTCGCGGATCGCCGCTTCCGCAGTTGCGGCATCGCCCATAACCGTCAGTCTGTGGGCATCGAGGTCGATGCTGACGGATGCGCCGGGAAGAGCCTCCGTGAGAGCGCCGCGCAGCGTCTTTTCGCAATGGCCGCAGGTCATGTCCGGAATGAGGAAGGTGGTTGCACTCATGGTTTTCTCCTTATCGCCGGTCGCGATGTTCTCGCACCGGCCGTCATTAAAGGTCAGTGGGTTCGCGCGCGTCTGGCGTCGGTCTTATCCGCGCCCGCGAGATCGTCGAGGATGGGACAATCGGGCCGGTGGTCGCCGCCGCAGCAATGGGCGAGATGGGAAAGCGTCTTCACCATGCTCTTCATCTCGGCGATCTTCTGTTCGAGATCGGCGATATGGACGAGCGCGATTTCCTTGACCGCCGAACTTTCGCGGGTCTTGTCCTGCCAGAGTTTCAGCAGCGTCTCGGTTTCTTCCAGCGAGAAACCGAGCGTGCGCGCCCGCTTGATGAAGCGCAGATTATGCACGTCCTGTTCGCCATAGACCCGGTAATTATTGCCGGTGCGGGCGGCCGGCGTGATGAGGCCGATCTGCTCGTAATAACGGATCATCTTGGCGGAAACGCCCGATGCTTCCGATGCCTGGCCGATATTCATGACGTCACCTCCCGATGGGCCACCTTCGCCCGTTTCAACCGCAGCGCATTGGCGAGAACGAAGACGCTGGAGAGCGCCATGGTGCCCGCGCCGATCATCGGCGATAGCGTGATGCCGAAGGCCGGATAAAGCACGCCCGCCGCAACCGGTATCAGCGCCACATTATAACCGAAAGCCCAGAACAGGTTTTCCTTGATGTTGCGGATGGTCGCCCGGCTCATTTCGATGGCGTTGACCGTGCCGAGAAGATCGCCGCCGACCAGCACCACATCGGCGCTTTCGATGGCGACATCCGTGCCGGTGCCGACAGCGATGCCGATATCGGCCTCGGCCAGCGCCGGCGCATCGTTGATGCCGTCTCCCACGAAGGCCAGCACCTTGCCGCCTGCGCGCATCTCGTGGATCGCCTTCACCTTGCCCTCGGGCAGCACTTCGGCCACCACGCGGGAAATGCCGACCTGCCGGGCTATTGCATTCGCCGTACGTTCATTGTCGCCCGTCACCATCGCCACTTCGATGCCCATCTCCTGCAACGCCCTGATGGCCGTCACACTCGAGGGTTTCAGCGGATCGGCAACCGCAATCGCGGCCGCCAGCCTGCCGTCGATGGCGGCATAAAGCGGCGTCTTGCCCTCGTCACCCAGCCTTGCGGCGGCCTCAGCGAAGACATCCACGGAATGGCCGAGTTTCGCCATGAACCGATCCGCGCCGACTTCGACCCTGCGGCCATTGACGGTGGCGGCGATGCCGTAACCCGTCACGCTTTCGAAGTTTTCGACGGTCGCAGGTTCGAGTCCTGCAGGGGTCGCAAGCTTCTTTTCTTCCGCAGCCCGGACGATGGCTTCGGCAATCGGATGTTCCGAACGGCCCTCGACGGCGGCGACGAGCGCCAGCACCTCGTTGTCGGCAAACCCTTCCGCAACCACCAGATCAGTCAGTTCCGGGCGACCCTTGGTCACGGTGCCGGTCTTGTCGACCACGACGATCTCAGCCGAGCGCAGCTCCTGTAGCGCCTGTCCCTTGCGGAACAGCACACCCAGCTCCGCCGCCCGGCCGGTGCCGACCATGATGGATGTCGGCGTGGCGAGACCCATGGCGCAGGGGCAGGCAATGATGAGCACCGCGACCGCATTGACCAGCGCGAAAGTATAGGCGGGTTCGGGACCGAAGATCGCCCAGACGATGAAGGTCAGCACCGCGATAGCGATGACAACGGGTACGAAGAGCGCGGTGACGCGGTCCACCAGCAACTGAATGGGCAGCTTGGAGCCTTGCGCCTCCTCCACCATGCGGATGATCTGCGACAGCATGGTATCCGCGCCCACCTTGGTTGCCTTGAACTTGAAGGCGCCGGTCTTGTTGATGGTGCCGCCGACAACCGTTGCGCCGACCGTCTTTTCCACCGGCACCGGTTCGCCGGAGATCATGGATTCATCGACATAGGAGGAGCCTTCGACGACTTCGCCATCCACCGCCAGCCTTTCGCCGGGGCGGATGACGACGATATCGCCGGCCACGAGGTCTTCGGGGGAAATATCGATGGTAGCGCCGTCGCGCTCCACCCGGGCGGTCTTCGCTTGCAGGCTCATCAGCTTGCGGATGGCGTCTCCCGTGCGGCCGCTGGCACGGGCTTCTAGAAGCCGTCCGGTCAGGATCAGCGTGACGATGACGGTTGCCGCTTCATAATAGACGAACTGCGCCTCTTCCGGCAGCAGGTCGGGCGCGAAGGTGACGACGACCGAATAGAGATAGGCCGCCGTCACACCCAGCGCCACCAGCGAGTTCATTTCCGGCGCGCCGCGCAGCAGAGCCGGGAAACCGGTCTTGAGGAAACGCAGGCCCGGTCCAAAAATCACCGCCGTCGCCAGCGCGAAATAGACGTAATAGAGGTTCTGCGTGTCGATGATGCCCATCAGCCAGTGATGCATCGGCTCATAAAGATGGCCGCCCATTTCCAGCACGAAAAGCGGCGCGGTCAGGATCGCGGCGATCGTCAGGTCGCGTTTCAGCGCGCCCTCTTCGCCGGCATGCTGCATATGGTCGTGGCCGCCGGCCTCGCCCGCCGCCATCTGGCCGTGGCCCTGATGATGTCCGTGGTGCTGGCCGTGACCGTTGTGGGCGGAATGGTCGTGCGGCGCCGGCGTCTTCAGCACGAACCCGGCAAGCTTTGCCGTTTCCACAAGCGCATTCCGTTCACGCCGGCCGCCAATCGTTTCCACGGAGGCCTTGCCGGAGGCCGCATCGACCTTGACGGCGACTGTGGTGGCGACCGCTTCCAGAACGGCCTTCAGCCGCTCGGCCCCAGCCTCGCCCCGCAAGCCTTCCACCGCAAATTCGTGACGTTCCGGCGCGATATCGTAACCGACCTTCTTGATGGCGGCGCCAAGCGTTCTGGCAGAAAAACCTTCGGCCGGCTCGACGGTGAGCTTCTTCGTGGCGAAGTTCACGGAACTCGACATGACACCCGGCACTTTGGCCGCGGCCGTTTCCACCCGGCGCACGCAGGAAGCACAGGTCATGCCTTCCACGGGAATGGAAACCGGTTCATGTCGATGGGCGTGTTTGACTGTCTCGTTCATGGGAAATCCCCTTTCGAGACCCTATGTAGAGATTCCCATGATGGGAAGGTCAAGGGAAGCGGAAACTTTTTGTTGAACACACAATCGTGAATGCAGCGGGCTTCTTGTTGCCGCCAGCTGACGGACACCTAATAACCACGCTATCTCGGTCCATAGCGTTCACATTTCCATGCGCCAAGATATCACCCTCATTCCTGTGCTTGTCACAGGAATCCAGTCGACGCGCGTCGGCGCGACGGGAAGAGTCCTTTCAGCCCAAGGACTTGGGCTGGCTGGATCCCTGTGACAAGCACAGGGATGAGGGAAGGAGCACGTCGCAAAAACTACGCTTTTATGAGATGCGTGCAGCTACCGATGCACGGCCAGCCGGGGAATATCGCGCAGGAAGGCATCGCGCACGGCGGGGCCGAGCGGCTCGTCGGACGGTTTGTCGGAAACGCGCAGTCTCGCAAAGACGATGTGCTGGCCTTCGCGCTCTGCCCAGCCGACGAACCAGCCGAAGGGGCGGTTGCGGTCGGGATTGCCCTTTTCGTCGCGCATGTAGCCCGTGCCGGTCTTACCGTGCACCGCCCAACTTTCCGGCGCATCGAAGACCGGCACGATTGCCCTCGTCTTCGCCTGCGCATCGCGCGAGACGGGCAGATTGCCGGCCAGAAGGCGGCGGAGAAAGCCGACCTGTTCCACCGGCGAAACCGTCAGCGACGATCCGAGCCAGGAATGGGTCAGGCCGTTGTTCTTGCCTGGCTCACCGGAAACATCGGCATTGCCGTAACCGAGGCGCTTCACATAGGCGGCGAATTTTTCCGGGCCGAGGCGGCGGGTGATTTCACGCGAATACCACAGCACCGAATCCTGCTCCCATATCGAGGGATCGACCGTCTTGCGGTCGGATGCGCGCGCCTCCGTGCCGGGTTTCCAGTCCCAGGCGGGCGTCTTTTCATCCTGAAGAATGCCGGCGTCGTAACCGATCAGCGCCAGCGGCACCTTGAAGGTGGAGGCCGGCGCCACGCGCTGATCGCAGGCGCCCTGCTGGTTGATGATGGCGCCGGTCTCGATGGAGGTGACCAGCGTGCATTCGAAAGCCTGGGGCTGTTGCTGGGCGTCAGCGGAAAACGGCAGGAGCCCCGGAAGGGCGAGGCATGAAAGAACGATGGCGGGCAGCCGATAGCGCATGCGTTTTGATGTCCCTCGTCCGCTTTTGCGGATCATTTGCCGGAATGGCCGGAAGCTGTCTTTGATTTCAGACAAGTCGTACCCCGCAACCGTGACACGCTTTCGGGCGACACTGCCTTAAGGGAACGATGGGGCAGGAATAGGACCAAAACGAAAATAGACGTTTTCCGTCACATCCGTTCCTTTTCGCCTGCCCTCTCACCCACTGTCAGGGGCCAGTCGACCACATAATCCTCGAAGTCGTCAACATCCACATCGGCCTCGCTGACGGTGCGGCCGCGGGCGGAAATGCCGGCCTGATGCACCGTTTCCGTATCGCCGGAAACGAGATAGTGCCACCAGTACAGATCCTTGCCGTCGCGCACCAGCGCATAGGCGCATGTGGGCGGCAGCCAGCCGATCTCATGCACCTTCTTCAGGTCCAGCTGAATACAGTCCGGCACGGTGGCGCGGCGGTTTTCGTAATCGGAGCATCGACAGCTCTCGCCGTCGAGCAGCACACAGCGAACCGAGGTGAACACCACTTCGCCGGTGTCCCAGTCCTCCAGCTTGTTCAGACAGCACAGGCCGCAGCCGTCGCACAGGCTTTCCCATTCCTCACCGGTCATCTCCGTGAGTGATTTGGTTTTCCAGAACGGCGCGTCATTCATCGTTAACATTTCCGTTTCATTTTGATCTCTTGGACGGGAGTGTTTAACCGGTCCCTAATCCTTTATATCGTATCGCCAAGGGCTGGTTTGTACGATATTTTAGCATATTGGCAGGCGGCAGAGGGGTCATTGGCCCGCGAAAGGCCGCCGCGTCAAGCACTTCCGACATAACCATGCCACGGTTTTACGTCGGGAATGGGTTGAAGCGTAGAATATCAGGCAGACATATCGATGGCAGCGTTGCGTTGAACAGGAAAACATCGCCAGGTGCAGGAAGAAAAAGACGATAAAAAAGGCCGTAAAAAACGGCACATCCTGCTCCGGATCGATAGCTTCATCGACTCCGGCCTGTGGACGGCTGCGGCAAGGCTGGTGGATTTCTGGGAAGACGTCACCATCGCCTCGCGCAAGCTGCATGTGCGCGGCTGGAAGAAGCTTCTCGTCAATCTCACCTGCGACGCGCTGACCTTCGGAACGGCGGGGTCCGTCGTGCTTCTGGCGCTCGCCATGCCGGCCTTCGAGGAAACCAAGAAGGACTGGCGTTATCGCGGCGATTTCGCCGTCACCTTCCTTGATCGTTACGGCAACACCATCGGCCATCGCGGCATCATTCATGAGGATTCCGTTCCGATCGACCAGATGCCGGATCATTTCATCAAGGCGGTGCTGGCGACCGAAGACCGGCGCTTCTTCGACCATTTCGGCATTGATTTCATCGGCCTTGCCCGCGCCATGAGCGAAAACGCCCGCGCCGGCGGCGTGGTACAGGGCGGCTCGACGCTGACGCAGCAGCTCGCCAAGAACCTGTTCCTCACCAATGAGCGCTCGCTGGAGCGCAAGATCAAGGAAGCCTTCCTCGCGCTGTGGCTCGAGACCAACATGTCGAAGAAGGAAATCCTCAGCCTTTATCTCGACCGCGCCTATATGGGCGGCGGCACCTTCGGGGCGGCGGCGGCGGCGCAATTTTATTTCGGCAAGAACCTGACCGATGTGACATTGGCCGAATCCGCCATTCTGGCCGGCCTGTTCAAGGCGCCGGCCAAATATGCGCCACATGTCAACCTGCCGGCCGCGCGTGCGCGCGCCAACACCGTGCTTTCCAACCTGGTGCAGAGCGGGTTGATGACCGAGGGTCAGGTCATCGGCGCGCGGCGCAACCCGGCCACCGTCATCGACCGCGCCGATGTGAAGGCGCCGGATTATTTCCTCGACTGGGCTTTCGACGAAGTGCAGCGGCTGGCCGCCGAGGGCAAGTTCAAGGACCACACCGTGGTCGTGCGCACCACCATCGATACCGGCCTGCAGCAGGCGGCCGAACAGGCGATGGAAATGGGCCTGCGCGAATTCGGCGAAGGTTACCGCGTCAAGCAGGGCGCGATGGTGATGATCGAGAACGGCGGCGGCGTGCGCGCCATGGTCGGCGGGCGCGACTATGGCGAAAGCCAGTTCAACCGCGCCACGGCGGCGCTGCGCCAGCCCGGTTCCTCCTTCAAGGTCTATACCTACTCGGCCGCCATGGAAAAGGGCATGAAGCCGGAGACGCTGATCTCCGACGCGCCGGTGACCTGGCGCGGCTGGTCGCCGCAGAATTACGGCCGCTCCTATGCCGGCAAGGTGACGCTGCAGATGGCGCTCGCCAAATCCTACAACACCGTGCCCGTGCGTCTTGCCAAGGACGTGCTCGGCACGCAGGTCATCGTCGATACCGCCAAGGCCATGGGTGTCGCCACACCGCTGCGCAGCGACAAGACCATTCCGCTCGGCACATCGGAAGTGACGGTTCTCGACCAGGCCACCGCCTATGCCGTTTTCCCGGCCGACGGCATGCAGTCGCGCCGCCACGGCATCGAGCAGGTGCTGGATTATGAGGGCAATGTTCTCTACGATTTCAGCCACAACGAAGCGCCCGCCAAACGGGTGCTTTCCGAAGACGCCAATTCGAAGATGAACCAGATGCTGGTGACCATCCCGGTCATGGGCACGGCCCGGCGCGGCGCGCTGGATAACGGCATCGTTTCCGGCGGCAAGACCGGCACCTCGCAGGCCTATCGCGATGCCTGGTATGTGGGTTTCACCGGCAATTACACCACGGCCGTCTGGTTCGGGAACGACGATTTCACGCCCATGAACAACATGACAGGCGGCGCGCTTCCGGCCATGGCCTTCAAGCGGCTGATGGACTACGCCCATCAGGGCATGGAACTGCGACCGATCCCCGGCATCCAGAACCCGCTGCCGACAGGCGCACGCCCGCAGCCTTCTGCGGAAGTGGCGGCCGCTGCCACCAGCACCCCCGCCTTGCCGGCGCTCACCCGCCCGCGCTCGCTTTCGGCCGAGGCAACGCGTGTGATCCGCTCCATCGCCAAGAAGATGAAAGACGCTTCGGCATTGAGTGTGACGACGCAGAAGGTGGCGGATGCGTCGTTGCGGGAAGGCGCGGAGGATGCGGCGCGGCGGTGAGGTGTGGCGCATGCCTGATGATTCTGTCGGAGTGCGCGGCTTACCCCCCTCTGCCCTGCCGGGCATCTCCCCCTCAAGGGGGGAGATCGATCTGCGGCGAAGTTTCGCCCATCTCAAGGTTAGAGAATGAAGTGGCGGTAGGGCCACCAGCCGATCTCCCCCCTTGAGGGGGAGATGCCCGGCAGGGCAGAGGGGGGTGAGCCAAGCACTCCGCCGCCGCCGTGTCTCCAAATCCGCAACTTATCGCAACAACACCGCCCTCGCCGTCTCCACCACATGCGACGTCAACACCCCAAGCCGCTCCGCCGCGAGCCGGTTGACCTGCCAGTAAAGCGGAATATCGAGCGGTGTGCCGGGAACGACCTCCACCAGCCTGCACGTCTTGAGGTGATCCCCCACAAGCTGTACCGGATTGAGCCCCCAGCCCATGCCGGAAAGGCTCGCCTTCACGAAACCGTCGGTCGAAGGCAGCCAGTGGGTGGGATAGGCGATATCCTCGCCCATCACCTTCCTGACCCAGCTCGCCTGCAGCCTGTCCTTCTGGTTGAAGGTGAGCCCCGGCGCGCGGGCAAGGGCGGCGGGCGTGACGCCTCCGGCGAAATGGCGGGCCATGAAATCCGGGCTGGCGGTGGCATGATAGCGCAGCACGCCGAGGGGCAGGACCCGACAGCCCTGCACCGACTTGGCATGGGCGGTGACGGCGGCAAGCACCCTGCCGCCGCGCAACCATTCCACCGTGTGGTCCTGATCGTCCACCGCGATATTGACGAGATAATCGCTGCCGCCGGTGAATTTCGAAACCGCATCCAGAAACCATGTGCCGAGACTGTCGGCATTGGTGGCGATGTTGAGCGTCACGCGCTCCTGCGCTGCGCCCGCTTCCGCCAGCGCCGGAAGCTGGCGGAACAATTCGCTTTCCAGCATGCCGACATGATCCATGTGACGGCACAGCCATTCGCCCTTTTCCGTCGCCACGCACGGGTTGCCGCGCACGATCAGCACCACGCCCAGCCGCTCCTCCAGTTGCTTGATGCGCTGGGAGACGGCCGACGGCGTGACGCACAGCACCTGCGCCGCCTTTTCGAAACTGCCGGTCTGAGCCACGAGCGCCACGGCCCGCATGGAGGGATAGTCAAGCATTATGATACCCGCTGTGAAGGCTGGTTTTGACACGGCACATGCAAGGACTCGGACCATCGGCGGCGGTCCTCCCTGCCCTCATTCCTCTGCTTGTCACAGGAATGAGGGTGGAGAGATGGCAACGTTGTGGAAAACCGAGAGGTTGAAGAGAGAAGTGCGCCATTAGCTCAGCTTATCTGGATTGAGTTTATTTAACTGGATTAAACTATCAGGCGGAAATATCCAAGCACTCGGTCCGGAAGCAACGCCTTCGGCCATTCCACAATGGACAGAGGCAGGGGCCGCAACGCGCATGGACATCCAAATCTTCTTCACCGGCCTGACGATGGGCCTCAGCCTCATCGTCGCCATCGGCGCGCAGAATGCCTTCGTTCTGAAGCAGGGGTTGGCGCGCTCGCATGTGTTTGCCGTCTGCGCCACCTGCGCCATTGCCGATGCGCTGTTGATTACCGTTGGGGTTTTCGGTTTTCAGCGGATCAGCGCCATCATGCCGGCGCTCGATCCCATCATGCGTTATGCGGGAGCCGCCTTCCTCATCTGGTATGGCGCCAAAAGCCTGCATTCGGCGCTGCGCTCCTCCGAGGCGCTTTCGGTGGCGGAGCGGCAGGAGGCGAGCCTGTGGCAGACGCTGGCCATCTGCCTTGCGCTGACCTTTCTCAATCCGCATGTCTATCTCGATACCGTCGTGCTGCTCGGCACCATTTCCACGCAGTTTCCCGGCTTCGAAAAAACCTTCGCGGCGGGCGCGGCCACCGGCTCGCTGGTGTTCTTTTTTTCACTGGGTTACGGCGCGCGCTGGCTGCGGCCGATCTTCGAAAAACCCTCCGCCTGGCGCATTCTCGAAGGCGTCATCGCCGTCACCATGTGGGCCATCGCCTTCAAGCTCGTTATGGGCGCCTAAAGCGGCGGCGTATCCCCCTCTCCGATATCCCAATAGAGCCCGGCCATAAGGGTAAGCGCCTCGCGGGCGATCTCCTTCGGCAAATGTTCGTTCGGCGCATGCTGCGAGCAGCCGGGATAGGAATGCGGCACCCAGATGGTGCGCAGTTTGAGAATATCGGCAAAGATATCATTGGGCAGCGAACCGCCGAGATTGGGCAGAAGCGCCGGTTTTCTGCCCGTTGTGCGCGCAATGGAGCGCAGCGTGAAATCCACCCATGCATCCTGCGGATCGAGGCGGGTGGCGCGGAAAATCTCGTCGCCGGCAGGCGCGATTTCCACCATGGCGAAACCCTGCCGGTCGAGGTGACGCCGCACGGCGGGCAGAACCGCTTGCGGATCGATACCAACGACGAAGCGCAGTTGCAGCCGCGCCCATGCGCGTGGCGGAATGGCGTTGACCGGCGCACGCGGATTGCCGGTCTCGAAAGCCAGCACTTCCAGCGCACACCAGCCGAAAACCCGCTCGGCGGTGGAAAGGCCGGGCTCGCCCCAGTCCGGATCGATCTTCGGGCCGTCCGGCCCGCCATCGATTTCACAATCGGCAAGGGCCTCACGCACCGCTTTCGGCAATTCCTCCGGCACCAGTTCCGGCACGCGGATCTGGCCGGTCGGGCCGACGAGGCTTGCGACGGCATGGGCCAGCTGCACGCCGGGATTGGAGAGCGCCCCGCCCCAATTGCCGGAATGATGGCCGCCCTCACGCGCCTCGATCACCAGATCGAAGGTGATGCCGCCGCGCGCGCCGAGAAAAACCGTGGGCCGCTCCGCATTCAGGCGCGGGCCGTCGGAAGCGATCAGAAGATCGGCTTTCAGCCGCTCGCCATGGTTCCGGCAAATCTCCCTCAGGCCGGGGGATCCCCTCTCCTCGCCCATCTCGATCAGATATTTGGCGTTGAAACCAAGCCTGCCGCGTGTCTCGAGTACGGCTTTCAGCGCCGCCATATTGACCGAATGCTGCCCCTTGTTATCGGCGGTGCCGCGCCCATACCACCTGCCATTGCGTTCAGACATCATAAAGGGCGAAAGGCCCTCGGCCCAGCCCTCGTCCTGCCCGCGCACCACATCCCCGTGGCCGTATCCCAGCACAGTCGGCAGCGTGCCGCCTTCGAAACGCTCGGCGATCAGAAACGGCAAATCCGCCGTCGGATCACGCAGGATGGTGCAGGAAAAACCCATGGCGGCGAAAGCGGGCAACATTTCCTGTTCCAGATAAAGCATCAGCTCCTCGCCCTGCTCCTCATTCTGGCTTTCGGTCCGTCGCAAAACGCGTCGCGACAAATCCCGCTCGAAGCTGCCATCGTCGAAACAGGCGGCGGCACGGTCGATTGCGGATTGTCGCGACATGATGGAATATCCCCGGTTGTGATCATTTTCACGGAGACTAAACAAGCCGCGCCATTTTCCAAACAGGGAATCAGTGATAGTCCTCGACCTGTTCATAAACGGGAAAACAGCGTGTTCCGAGTTCCATTCCTTGTCGGCATCGCCCTTCTGATCGCCTTTGGCGGCGGCATTGCCGCGACGCTGGCAGCCCTTGAGGCGACATCCGGCTTTGGATCGATCCGCATCGGCTCCTGGGATGCGTTTCCCGAAGCGCAGACGATCGAGGCCGATCCTTACGCCAAATCGCACCGCGCCGACGCCGGCAAGCTGCTTTACGGAACCGCGGAAGGGCTGGCTTTTACCGCCTCCGTCGACAGCGATGGGCAACGCCTGAGCGGCGAATGCCGCTACCGGCTGGCCGACGCCGTGCCGCCTGCACGGTTCTGGACGATCTACACCGCCGACCAGCAGGGCAATGTGCTGGCGGAGGATGCGGGGCGGCCCTTCGCGCTGAATTCCCGCACGCTTTTGCGCAGCGCCGATGGCGGCATCGACATCACCATCGCCGCTGACGCCCAGACCTATAATTGGCTGTCGGTGCCGCAGGGCCAGACCTTCAGGCTGGTCATGACCCTGCTCGACACGCCCGTCGCGGGCAGTTCCGGCCTGATCGATATCTCCATGCCGCAAATACGCAAGCTGGGGTGTGGCAATGCTTAGGGTCCTGCTCGCCATCCTCACCGGTCTCGTCGGCGCAGCCGTGCTGCATGTCATCATTCTTCTGGCAATACCGCATTTCAGCAATCGCGACGCCTATACGCGCGCGGTGGCGGAAGGAAAGCCGCATCAGTTTCATCTGCTCGAAGAGACGACGGAGAAAAAGACGCTTGGCAGCGGCGATCCTTTCATGCGGGTCGCGGTCTGCACCTTCGATATCGAGGACAAGCCGGTCAGGCTCACCGCCATCGGGGCCGTGCCCTTCTGGTCGGTCGCGGTTTACGACAAGGCCTCGAATGAGGTGTTCAGCATGAATGACCGCACATCCGCCGGCGGGGTGATGGATATTCTGGTGGCGGATGCGGTGCAGATCGCCGCCATCCGCAAGGCGCAGCCACCTGCGCTTTCGCAAGCCATTCTGGCGGAATCGGATCAGACGGAAGGATATGTGGTGTTGCGGACCATGGTGCCGCAGCCGAGTTTCGGCGAAGAGGCGGAACGGTTCCTGAACGAGGCGAAATGCCAGCCGACGGCGTGGAAATAACGTCGGTTATTCTTTGCAGTCAGGATTTGAGGGCGGTTTCCGCTGCGGATTTGCCCTTGCGCGCGACTTTGCCGGTCGGCTCGGTATCGCGTTTTTCATAACGCACGCCGGTAAACAGCACGACTTTCGCCGGGCCGATCATCGTTGCCACCGCGCCGGCGGGGCGCAGGCTTCGTCGGGCGTCGCCGATTGGAATAATCTCTGCCATGCTCATCTCCTCTTCGGGACATGATTGTCAATGTTGCCCGTGGGAACCGCGCAAGCCTCGTCTTGCGTCGGGAATTTCATCACCATCACATTGCGCATAGGCCAGTCCACAGACTGGTTTTCGCACGATCCAAAAATCCAAAGCGATTCTTATAAGGGGATCGTGCGCAGATTCAGGCTTCGCATGCCATTTTTGCATTTATTCCGTCGATAAGAATAACATGGAATCCTAATACTGCCCATGAAATTACAAACAGACAGAGGTTAATGATCCGTTAACCTTAATTGCCGGACCGCAACTTATTCCGGCCGGAGCCGCACCCCTTGAAAACAAAGGCGACGCGGTAAAGTTCCACGACATTTCATCCGTCATCAAGGTTTTAAAATTTCCTTGTTGATAGAGGCGGATTCTCTCTTGCCACCCCCCATAGTTAACAGGACGTCAACGCATTTGCTCTAATTTGAGCCGATATTGTGTTTGCGTTTGTTGGGTAGTGCGTTGACCGACCGGTTTCGAGAACTTGAGAGGCCAAGAGCCGTGAGGAAGAAAGATGTGGTGCTGATGGCCACCGTGACGAATTTCGAGAATGTCTCCCATCCGTCAAAAACGGACCTTCGGCAGTTCGCCGAACTTTTCATGCCGCTTTTCAACGCCTCCACCGACGAAGCCAAGCGGGAGGCCATCGCCGCGCTCTCCCAGCATCCGAGCGTGCCTTCGGCTGTCGCTTTCTTCATCGCCTGCCAGCCGATTTCGCTTGCAGCGCCCTTCCTCATTTCCTCCAAATGCCTTGATGACGACACGCTGATCACCATTGCCCGCACGCAAGGAGCGGCGCATGCGCGCGCCATCGTGCGCCGTGAAGACCTCTCCCCCACCGTCATCGATGCGCTTGTCGGGCTGCGTCACGCCGAAGATCTGAAGCGGCCGGACGGAGAAACGGCGGCTGCCGAACCGCAGGCGACGGAAAGCCCTGAAGAGCCGAAAGCGGAAGAAAAGACTGACAACATCGCCGCCGCTTCCGCACTCGAAGAAGAAATGCGCCAGCGGATCAAGCAGATAGCGCATCACCTCAACCGCCCGGAAAGCGACGTTCTCGGCCTTCGCCGGTTGAGCGAGGTGCAGGAAGCGCTGCTGGTGCGTTTCGCCCGCGAGCGCAATGCCCGGCAATTCGCCGTGGCGCTGGCGGATTCTCTCTCCTCCAGCTACTGGCTGTCGGAGCGCATCATGCTCGATATATCAGGCGCACAGCTGGCAACGACGCTGACCGGCCTTGGCATGGAATTTTCCGAGGCGGCTTTCGTGCTGCAATGCTTTTATCCGCATCTTTCCGCCGCCGAAGGCGATATGAGCCGTGCCGAAGCCCTGCTCGACCGTCTCGACATCGTGGAATGCGAAGAGCGGCTGGAAAGCTGGCGGCGGGCCGACAGCTATACGCATGGCCGCGAACGGCCGGGCCGCAGCGCACCGGCTGCGCAGAGAACCGGGACGCAAGGCTAAGCGCGGCTGGCCTTGCGTCTTCACGGGTTGAAGAAGCGGGCCATTGCCGGACGATTCTAGGCCCTGGGCTGATCCACCAGCGTCAGCAGGGTCCCGATCTCATCGGTTTCGATCTCCACCACCCACAGGTCGCTGTCGAAGCGTCGTTCCCTCTCAAGAAGAGCGGCGCTTTCCTCGCCATCCGCACCGGCAAGGCGCGTTTCGAAACGGCGCTCGGCGCGGATTTCCTCGTCATCGGCAAAGCTCTGCGGCGCGGGTCCGTAGAGATTTTCGCGGCCATCGCGCAGGCGCTGACGAATGAAAATCGCCCCCGCCTCCTCCGCCCCCTTTTTTTCGACAGCCGCGAATCCGCCGGCGGCGAAAACGCGGCGGATGAGGGCTGAGACGAACATTTCGGATTTGAGGCGCATGGGGTGCTTTCGATGGAAACGGTGGGGGCTGTTGTTGATTTTGAGCGGGCGAAGGTGCGCGGGGCTTACCCCCTCTGCCCTGCCGGGCATCTCCCCCTCAAGGGGGGAGATCGATCTGTGGCAAGGTCTCGCCCATCTCAACGTTTGAGAATGGAGCCGCGAAAGAGCCTCTTGCCGATCTCCCCCCTTGAGGGGGAGATGCCCGGCAGGGCAGAGGGGGGTAAAGCCCCACGCACCTCAGCCGCTGTCAAAATCTAAAGCGCCCCGATCGACTTCAGCTTCTTCAGCACGGCCTCGCTCGGCTCACCGGTTTCCGGCAGGCGATAGTGTTTCTCAAAGGCGCGGATGGCGTTGCGGGTCTGCTGGCCGGCCACGCCGTCCACCTTCACGTCGGCATAGGCGATATTGATCAACCCCTGCTGGATCTTGGCGATCAGATCGCGGCTTGCCGGTTTGGCCGCGCTGTTGAGGGAGGCCGGTTCGGCCTTCGGGCGCGGCGCTTCCGCCTTGCGGATGGCGGCTGCGACCGGGTCGATCTCGACGCCGCCGCTGGTATCGGCAGGCCGGTCCCTGGGGATCGCCGCAACCGTCGCACCATCGATCCTGAGCGCCGCCAGCACGCGGGTCGTCGGTTCGCCGGTCTGTTCCATGCCGAGCGTTTCTTCAAAGAACATGATGGCGGCTGCGGTGCGTGGGCCCATGCGGCCATCCGCCTCGCCTTCGTAAAGCCCGCGTTTCTTCAGTTCGGCCTGAATATCGGCAACGATCTGCTGCGGCTTCTGGTTTTCGGCAACGGGCTGCGCCGGCGTTTCGGCCGCCGGCTGCTGCGCATTTTGCGTCTCCGCCGGTCGCTCTATGCGGAAGGTGGTGACATTGCCCTGCGTGCCGAGCGGTTCGGCCGGGCGATAACCGGCGATGCCGTTCGGGTTTTCCGCATCGCGCGTGCGCAGGAAAGGTGACGGGTGCACGCCCGGCTGATACCAGAGCGCATTGGCGGCGATAAAACCGAAGACGACCGCGAAGGCGCCGCAGCTGCCGACCAGTTTCGGATGGCGCAGGATTTCGCGCCCGATGGCCGAAACCACCAAGGAAACAATCCCGGCGCCAATCTGGGCCGTTGTTTTCTTAGGCGATTTTCGCTTTCGCGGGGCCATCGTCACCATCCTTTTTCATCATTGCGGCCATATCGCCGAGCTGCCGGATGCGCGGTGGAAATTCCACCATGCTTTCGGCTTCGGCGCTTTGGCCCTCACCCGCCATGCCGGAACCGTCGGCAGGCAGGGTGATCGTTACGACCGTTCCCTCGCCGGGCTTGCTGGCGATGGCGAAAGCGCCGCCATGCAGTGCCACAAGCCCCTTGACCAGGGACAATCCCAGACCCGTGCCCTCATAGCGACGGGTATATTCATTCTGAACCTGCATGAAAGGCTGGCCCAGGAGTTCGATCTTGTCGGAAGCGATGCCGATGCCGGTATCGCTCACCGTCAGCTTCAGCATCGCGCCCTCACGCGCGGCGTCGATCGACACCACACCACCGGCATCGGTGAATTTTATGGCGTTGCCGGCAAGATTGATCAGAACCTGCCGGATGGCGCGCTGATCGGCCGAGATTTCGCCGATACCGCGCTGGATGCGGCTGGTCAAAGTCAGGCCTTTTTCCTTCGCCTGCAGGCCCAGCATGGCCTCGCAGGACGAGATGGTTTCGGCAATCGGGAAGCTTTCCATCATCAGTTCGTAACGGCCGGCCTCCAGCTTGCTCATATCGAGCATGGTGTTGACGACAGAGAGAAGATGCGCGCCGGACTGGCGGATCAGGCCGACATATTCCCGCTGGCGGTCGTTCTCCAGCCGGCCGAAATATTCGCCCGCCAGAATATCGGAAAAACCCAGGACGGCATTGAGCGGCGTGCGCAATTCGTGGCTGACGGCAGCGAGAAAGCGGGATTTCGCATCATTTGCCGATTCCGCCTCGGCCGCCTTGCGGGCGACATCGCGGCGCAGAAGCTCCATCTCCGTGACATCGCAAAGCTGGGCGACGATGCGGCGTAGCCGGCCGCTGGCGCTGCGGATTGCCGTCATCTCGATACGCGCATGCATGAACTGCGCCTGCCGCGACTTTGCACCGGTCTCGAAGCGGAGTTTGGCGGTTGCCCTGTCCTCGCCCTGCCGCAGCAGGTCGAAGGCCTGCATCAGCTCGATACGGTCCGAGACATAGACATATTCAACGAGGGAATGGTCCTTGCTGGCCTGCAGAGCGGCCGGGAAGGTCGTAAGATCGCGGCCGGAGACGTGTTCGACGAAGCCGGTATCACCAATCATGAGCACGAGGCCCGGCACCTGCGTAGCGGCGATCAGGTCGTTATCGCCAAACGCGGCGGAAAAGGAGGACGCACCGCGCGTGGGACGCGAAAAGGCAATCAGCAATGCTGCGGCGGCCAGAAACAGCGCCAGCACCAGGGCAGCGCCGATGGGCAGCGCGATGGCGGGGCTGAAAACGAGGCTGAAGAGGGCTGGTACCACCAGAAGTCCGACGGCGCTGAAGGCGATAAGCCGGCGCAGGCGCGCAACGGTTCCGGCGCGCCTTTCGGCGTCCTCTTCCATGCGCGCAAGCCATCTGCCTGCGGCACGGTCGACCCATGCGACCGCTTTTTCTCTCATATTACGCAATACCAACACCGAATCCCTGAGGCGGTTCTAACGGCTCCGACAATAGAAGGCGGCGGCTTAAGGAATGGATAAAAAGAATGGCCTCAAAGGCCCGTCAAATGCCCCGCAGTCCCATTACGGGGCATTTCTTCGAAGCTTTGCCAATCATGGTTAATGACGGGTAAGCGACGGATTTCGCTTCATTTTTGCCATCGCGTTAACTTTTGTGGCAAAGCTTTCCACCGCTTTGCCCCGGAACGCGCGGCCTCTGTCGCAATTATGCTTAACATGGACTGTTAAAATGCGAATGAATTGATGCCAGGCGTCCCGATGCGAGGAGAATAGATACAATTTGAATTAAATTGCGTCGCTTTTTGCAATCGGCTGTTCGCCGGTCGCGTGTAGCTTCTTCACAAGCCCGAAAAACGGGACAAAGGCCGATGACCCGAAACCGGGCGGGGCTTTAGAAAACAAAGATCGTCTGGCAGGGTAGTCTGACAATGTGGTTTCTGATCAAGGGAACATTCTGGTTTTCGCTGGTGCTGGTGGCGCTGTCCTATTTCGGCAGCAGCAATGATCCGGCCAAGGAACCTTCGGCCTTCGATATTCCCAGCGCCGTTTCGGCCGCCGGTGAAGCCTATCGTTATGTCAGCGCCATCTGCATCGAAAAGCCCGATGTCTGCGTCAAGGGCGCCGAAACCTTCCATGCGCTCGGCGAGCGGGCAAAGGAAGGCGCAAAGGTGGCCTATGAACTGCTGGACAAGCAGCTTGCTTCCGGTGACAAGCCCGCCCCCGCCGCTGAACTCGCGGCCGAGACCGAAAAACTGGCCGAAGCCCCGGTCGTCAGCGTCGAATTTCCGAAGGATGCCGACATGCTGAAGACCGGCACCGTCATTCCCCTGCCGCAGAAGCGCCCGGCCCCCTGACACTGTTGCCCTGATCCTTGCCGGCCTCCGCGCCGCACCTCTTTTGCAGTCGAAAATATCCGGCTGCCGATTGCCTGCCTGACTTGCCCACGGAAACCTGTTTTCCGTGGGCTTTTTCATGGCCCGTGGTTCAAAACCGGCCGCACTTCGCCTATATCCTAACAAAGACCTGCAATAATGGATGATACGGCGCGCAAATGGCCTCTCTCGAAACGATCCTTGACGACTTCGCCTTCCTCGACGACTGGGAGGATCGTTATCGTTATGTCATCGAACTCGGCAAGGCGCTTCCCGATCTGCCGGAAGACAAGCGCACGGCCGAGAACAAGGTGCATGGCTGCGCAAGCCAGGTCTGGCTCGTCAGCCACAGCAACGGTGCGGAAGACCCTCTCCTGACCTTCGAAGGCGATTCGGATGCGCATATCGTGCGTGGCCTCGTCGCCATCGTGCTCGCCGTCTATTCCGGCAAGAGAGCCTCAGAAATCGCCGGTCTCGACGCCATCGAGGTATTCGACAGGATCGGGCTGGTGGAGCATCTGTCTTCGCAGCGCGCCAACGGCCTGCGCTCCATGATCAAGCGCATCCGCGAGGAAGCCCGGCTGCTGGCCGCCTGACCTTCACCTCGTCATCGGCGGGCGATAATCCGCATCGCCCCAATGGTGTTCCTTCCTGCCGGCGCGGGCCGCAGGCGGCGCATAATGGCGGGCAAGCGCCAGCAGTGCGGCGCGCAGCAGCAGTTTTGCCGACCGCGCCGGCCATTGCCTTTCGCGCTCCACCGTCTCCAGCCCCTTTTCGAAGCAGCAGATATCGATGGCGACGCCCGCCAGTTCAGGCCCCATCGCATCGGCCGCGCGGGAAAACCGCGTTCTTGCGGCCATTGCCGCCTCGGTAAGATCGAGCGCGCCTCCCGCCTCGCCTTTTGTGCGGTTCGCTATTCTCGGCTCCCATGTCGCCGTTACCTTCGGGTTGAGATGGCCACGATGAAAATCGGCGGCGAGGCGCTCGCCCGCCTCCAGAGCATCCGCCGGGAAAAACGCCGCACCGTCCCGTTCCTTCAGCCTTGCAAGGCTGGTCAGGGGAGAGGTGTTGAGATTGCGCCGCGCCTGCTGCTTCGCATCGCCGACATCCACAATAACCGTCTGCACATGCCGGTGCTGTTCCTGAAAAACCTCGTCCCGGTCTTTTGCCATTGCACGTTTCAGGCAGGAGGCGAGCGGGGGTGCGGCGGAAAGGGTGTTGTCCCGCTGCTCGACCAGCCCGGAGGAAATGGCAAACCGCACCGTCGCGGCCGGAAACCGCAGCGCCGTCTGGCCCGCTCGCGCCCGGCGCAGGACGATATCGCCGCCCTCCTGAGACATCTCGGCCGCGCCCGCAGCGATGCAACGCAGCAGCCGCAGGAGATGAGGGTTAGGGGAGGCAACGGGCGTGCTTTTTTCCTCACTCATCCCGGGCGCCTTTCATCGCGTTGAAGATACTGCCGGTGAGCCGCTCCAGCGCGGCGACGAACTCATCGAATGCCGGTTCGTCACGCCGGTCCTCCACCACCTGGCAGGCATGGCCAACCGTCGTCCTGTCCCGGCCGAAACACGGCCCGATATCCGACATGGGAATGCCGAGCTGCACATGGCAAACATACATGGCGATCTGGCGGATGTGGCATTCCGTGCGCCGGCTGTCGCGGCGGACCAGCGTTCGGTCGCCCGTCAATTGCACCATCTCGCCGGTGAGCTGCCGTACCAGACGGCAAAGACGGGAAATCTCATCCCGCCCGGCCGCAGACGGCCAATGACGAAAGGGACGATCACCGACCCGCGCACAAGGCCGCGCGGCGGCAGGCAGAAACATTGTATCCGACGGCATATGCAACTCCTCTACGAATAGGAATTAATTCATACACCCTAGAGCAAGCATGGGGAAGCGCAAATTTGGCATGGGGGATTATGCGATTGATACGGCTTTATTTTTGCAGAATTGATATGCGCAATAAAGGATTTTTTTCCTCAATCGAAATTTTGAGCGACATAAAAAGTCGGTCGAGAACCGGTTCCCGGGTCTGGTGCGATGCAGTTCTCGATCGCGAAAGACCCCTCTCACGGCGCAGGCGCGCCAAAGCTGGATGCGGGATATGGGCCGGCAGGACGGAGGTGAGGTCTTCGAACCCCAGAAACGAAATCGGCCGGTCAAAAGACCGGCCGTATTGCTTTGCGACTTCCGGCTATCTGTCAGGACAGCAGCCGGACCGTCTTTAAAATCAACGGCTGGCCTTGCGGCGCTGACCGAGACCCATTTCCTTGGCGAGCCGCGAGCGGGCTTCGGCATAGGCGGGCGCAACCATCGGATAGTCGACCGGCAGGTCCCATTTTTCGCGATATTCTTCCGGCGTCATGCTGTGATGCGTCGTGAGATGCCGCTTGAGCGACTTGAAAGAGCCGCCACATTCCAAACAGACGATGTGGTCATCCTGAACCGACTTGCGGACGGAGACGGCAGGCTTCTGCTTTTCGACATTGACCGCCACCGATGCCGGTGCCGATGTTCCGCTGAGTGCCGTGTGAACATCCGAAATAAGGCCGGGAAGCTCAGTTACCGGAACGACGTGGTTGCTAACATAGGCAGCCACAATATCCGCAGTCAGTTCGACCAGCAGATCCTGGGCGTTACCGTATGCAGTTTCCGTCATTTAAGTATCTCCTGTTTATTAATCCCCTGACGCGGGCGAACGCCGCATCGAGCGATGTGAAGTTACCCGGTGCCCCACCTTCGCCTTGTTGAAACCAACATGAAACCTACCCCTAGATTTCGAGCGAAAACCGGAAACGAATTGGTCCGAGATTCAACTTATGGCCCGCGACATGGGCAGCAATGGTCCGATGGGCCATAGATTAGACATTAATAAAATGCCTATGCCGACTATGAAGAGGCTAGATGCAAATCGCGATTAGCAACTTTACACTTAATTTGGATAACAGCAAAACAGCAAAAGTCAAATTCCTATTGTGAATTTTTCAGTTCAAAACAGTCTAATCGGAATACAAAAAATTACGGGTAATAAAATACTATGCCAAGTAGCAATTGAAAATGAATACCCCCAATTATTGGGGGGATTTTCAACTTCAAATTTTCTTGATGTCATCAACTACCGATTTAACGGCAAGCGGATAACCTGCCTTGTGAGCGGCCATGGCAAGAAGATGTGCCGAGACCGGCGCGGTAAGGACGAAGAAGAAAAAACCGGCGAGCGCACGCGCCAGCGTCGATATTTCCATGGAATGGATGCCGACAGCCAGAAGCAGCAGGCCGGACCCCACCGTTCCCGCCTTGGAAGCCGCATGCATGCGGGTATAGACATCCGGCAGCCGATTGAGCCCGATTGCCGCGATCAGCGAGAAAATGGCGCCTGAGACCAACAGCGCCGCAACGAGAATAGCCACGATCCAAGCCATCATCGCCTACCCTTTCCTTTTCTGTTGGCGACACCTTTTTCCATATTTTTTTCAATGGCTTCGGATGCCCTTTCGCCATCGAGAACCTCCGCCGGCCTGCGCCGGCCGTCCGGGCCGCGCGACAGCACGAAGCGAGCGAAGGCAACCGTTGCCAGAAAACCGACAAGCCCGAGCGCAATCGCAATATCGACGTAAAGATTGAAGCCGGTGCGGATGGCGATGACCGCGATGAAGCCGATGGCGATGCCCACCAGCATGTCGAGCGCAACGATACGGTCCGGCAAGGTGGGGCCGACGACGACGCGATATACTGTCAGCAAAAAGGCGGCCGACAGAACAACCGATGCAAGTATAGTTGCAAATGAAACTATTTGTTCCGGCGTCATATCTGAAACGCCTCCATGATCTTTCTTTCAAAGCCGTTGCGGATGTCGTTTTTCGTGGCCTCGATATCGCTGCAGTCGATCGCGTGCACGTAAAGCGTTTTCCTGTCCCCCGAAACATCGACCGAAAGCGTACCCGGTGTGAGCGTGATGAGATTGGCGAGCAGCGTGATCTCGAAATCCGTCGTCACCGTCAGCGGATAGGCAAAAATGCCGGGCTGCACGTCGAGCTTCGGCCGGGTCACCAGCACGGCGACCTTCCATGCCGAGAGCGCCAGCTCCTTGAAGAACAGCAGCACCAGCGAGAGCACGCGGACAAGCCTGAGCCAGTGATTACGCCCGCCCGGAAGCTGGTGGCGGATGATGCCGAGCGCCAGCGTCGAAACGACAAGGGCGAAAATGATGTTCGCGAGCGTGACGCTGCCCGTCACGGCGAGCCATACGGCAACGAAAAGCAATTGTACGAGATAGAGGCTCATGGTTTGCCCCCTTCGGTAAAGACCGACTGGATATAGGCCTGCGGATTAGCGAGGCCTGCGGCCGCCTGCTGGCTGAGATTGAGCAGGCTTTCCGGAAACAGGCCGAAGAATACCACCAGCAACGTCAGCCCCACCAGCGGCGCGAAAGACGGCGCTGCCGAGGGCGACGCCTGCGGCACGGAAGGCTGACCGGTGGATGCCGCAACAGGACGCCAGAAACACAAAAGGAATATCCGCCCGAAAGCGATGGTGGCGATGAAGCCGGAGGCGAGAATGGCGCCGGCGAGCCACCAGGCGCCGATATCGATCGCTGACTTGACCAGCACCGCCTTCGGCCAGAAGCCGGAAAAGGGCGGCAGGCCGGAACCGGCGAAAAACAGCGCCAGCGCCAGCGCCGAAAACCACGGAGCCTGCTGGTAAAGGCCTCTAAGCGAGGTGAGGCTGAAACCGCCGCCCAGGCGGGCCGCATGGCCGGCGGCAAGATAAAGCGCCGTTATCAGCACCATCGAATGCAGCGCGTAAAAAATGGCGCCGGTGACACCGGAAGGCGTGCCGATGGCGATGCCGGCCATCATGTAGCCGATACCCGATATGACGATATAGCCGAGCATGCGGCGGATATCGTTCTGGGCGAGCGCGCCCATGGCCCCGAGCACCATGGTCAACGCCGCCGAGATGGCGATGACGATGCTGAGTTCTTCCCGCTCGACCGGAAACAGCATGACCATGACGCGCAGCAGCGAATAGATGCCGACCTTGGTGAGCAAGCCGCCGAACAGGGCGGAAACGACAATGCGCGGCGTGTGATAGGAAGCGGGCAGCCAGAAATTTACCGGGAAGGCGGCGGCCTTCATGGCGAAGGCGAGCGCGAACAGGCTCGCAAGCGTCATCAGCGGCGCGGTCTCCCGCAGCCCGGTCGCCTTCTGCGCGATATCGGCCATGTTGAGCGTGCCGAAGATGGCGTAGAGATAACCGACCGTTATCAGGAACAGCGTCGTGCCGATGAGGTTCAGAACGGCGTATTTCAGCGCGCCGTCGATCTGCTCGCGCGTCGAGCCGAGCACGATCAGGCCGAAGGACGAGATCAGCAGCACCTCGAACCAGACATAGAGGTTGAAGATGTCGCCGGTCAGGAAAGCGCCGGTGACACCGGCCATCAAGAGCATCAGGAAGGGATAAAAACCGTAGCGCCTGCCGCTGGCGTCGATATCCGCGCCGGCATGGATGGCGCCCGCCAGTGCGACGATGGCCGCGGCAAGCGACAGCAGCGCGCCCGTCAGGTCGGCGGTAAAGGCAATGCCGAAGGGCGGCAGCCAGCGGCCCATGACCATGGTGAAGGGGCCATCAGTGGCGACCTTCCACAAAAGCGCGGCATCGAGCAGCACCAGCAGGAACAGCGCCGCGATGGCGACGGTCGCGTGGTGGCGGATGGCGTGGCGCATCATCATCAGCACCGCGCCTGCGCCAATACAGAGCGCGATGGGAAGAATGATCAGCCAGTCGGACAGCGGCACGGGCGTCGTGACGAGCGCTGCGGAAAGGTCGGTGACTGCGGATGTGGTGGAGGATGCCATGTGTCTCAGCCTCGCCGCTCAATAACCGAGCGGCGGCAAGGGCTCGCCTGCGGGTTCTGCGGTGCGCATTTCGTCCGTATCGTCGGTCTGTAGTTCCTGAAACGCACGCCAGGTCAGAACCAGAAGGAAACAGAAGAAGGAAAAGGAAATGACGATTGCCGTGAGGATGAGCGCCTGCGGCAGCGGATTGGCCGCACCCGCGGGCAGCGTATCCATGCCGGGCGGAATGATCGGCGGCACTTCGCGCGTCAGCCTTCCTGCCGTGAACAGCAAGAGGTTCACCGCATTGCCGAGAATGGCGATGCCGAGCAGCATGCGGATGCTGTGGCGCGACAGCATGAGATAAATCGCCACCGAAAAGAAGATGCCGACGAGAATGGAGAAGACCGCTTCCATCAGTCGCTTTCCCTTTCTTCCAGCGCCAGCGCAATGGAGGTGATGGCGCCGACCACGACGAGATAGACACCGATATCGAAGGACATGACGGTGGAGAGCGGTATTTCGACACCGAACAGGTTCGGATAAACCCACAGCCCGGTCATGAAGGGCACGCCGGCGGCGATGGAAACGAGGCCGGAAAACATGGACAGCAGCAGCCCCGCCCCCGCAATCGACAGCGGATGAAACATGATGGCGCGCCTGACTGCGGTGACGCCATAAGCGATGCCATAGATCGCCAGCGCCGAGACCGCGATCAGGCCGCCGATGAAGCCGCCGCCGGGCTCATTATGGCCGCGCAGCAAGACGAAGATGGAAAACAGCACCATGAGGCTGGTGACGACAGGGGCGACGGTGCGCAGAATGAGCGTGTTCATGCCCGCGCTCCTTTCTTCTTCGCGGTCTTGGCCGATCCCTTGACAGCGACTCCCTTGATGGCAGCAGCCGGGCGGATGCGGATCAGCGCGAGAATGGCGAGACCCGTTATCATCACCACCGCGATTTCACCGAGCGTATCCGTGCCACGGAAGTCGACGATGATGACGTTGACCACATTGGCGCCGTGGGCGATGACCTTGGAATAGGTGTTGTAGAAATCCGTCAGGCGGTTGTCGAAGCTCGCCTCGGTCGCGCGCATCAGGAACAAAGCGAAGCCGGTTCCGCAGGCGATGGCGATGGTGCTGTCCAGCAGCTTCTGGCCAAGGCCGCGATGGTCTGACGGCGACAGGCGAAGCCGCGTCATCACCAGCGTCAGAATGACCACCGACAGCGTCTCGACCATGAATTGGGTGAAGGACAGATCGGGCGCGCCGAAGAGCAGGAAGATGACCGCCACCGCAAAGCCCTGAATGCCGAGCGCGATGATGGCGGTGAGTCGGCTCGACGCCGTCAACACTGCGATGAGCCCCGCCACGGCAATCGCGATGAAAGTCAGCTCATGGACCGGCATATCGCGCGGCCATGACGGCATGGACGGCAATTCGCCATAAAGGAACAGCGGCACAAGCAGCACGGCGGCGACGACGGCGAAGGTGGCGGTGACGTAAAATTCCAGCCTGCCCGGCTGAATGAGCCGGGTGATGTGGAACGAGACTTTCACCAGCATTTCGATGAAGACGTCAAAGCCCCTGTCCGGCCCTGCCCCCAGCGCCTTGAAGGTGCGGTCGATCAGTCCACGGACGGCGGAAAGCTGCGTATAAAGGACGATGCCGAGCGCGATGGTGAGCAGCGACAGGCCAAGCGGCACGCCGATATGGGGAATGAGCGAGATTTCCACCGGGCGCACCTCACCGGCAATGGCGCTCGCCATGGGTGTCGAGACGTAGAAATGCGCGATGCCGGAGAACAGAGCGATGGTCAGCCCCTTCAGCGCCAGAAGCGCCGGGCCGAGCCAGAGCAGTAGCGGACCTTCATGCGCGTGTTTCGGAGTCTTCACCGGCTTGCCGAGGAAGGGTTTCAGCGCCACCGCAAAGGCGACGGCGAACATCAGCCCGTTGCCGAGGATGGCGATGCCGGTGAACAGCACGGCGCGCGGATTGCCATGCGCCAGCGCGTAATAAATCTCTTCCTTGGCGAGAAAACCGAAGAAAGGCGGCAGGCCGGCCATGGAAATCGCAGCCGCCAGCGCCGCCGCAAAAGTGATCGGCATGGCTTTTCGCAGGCCGCCGAGCTTCGTCACGTCGCGGGTGCCGGTCTCGTGGTCAATGATGCCGGCGACCATGAAGAGCGCGCCCTTGAACAGCGAATGGGCCACCAGATAAAGCACCGCCGCCTCGATGGCATGGTCGGAGCCGAAACCCGTCAGCATGACCAGCAGGCCGAGCGACGACACCGTCGTATAGGCGAGCATCAGCTTGAGATCGGTCTGGCGCACGGCCAGCAGCGCGCCGGTGAGCATGGTCAGCCCGCCGAAGAAGGGCAGCAGGATCTGCCAGGCGGCGGTATCGCCGAGAACCGGGTTGAGGCGCATCAGCAGATAGACGCCGGCCTTCACCATGGTTGCCGAATGCAGATAGGCGGAGACCGGCGTTGGCGCTTCCATGGCGTTGGGCAGCCAGAAATGGAAGGGAAACTGCGCCGACTTGGTGAAGGCGCCGCCGAGAACAAGAAGCAGTGCGGCCAGATAAAACGGGCTGTCGCGCAAGACAGCGCCGCCGCGCACCAGCATCGACAGCTGCGTCAAGCCGCTGATATCCCAGATGAAAATCAGCCCGGCGAGCAGCAGCAGACCGCCGCCGCCCGTCACCACCAGCGCCTGCAGCGCGGCGCGGCGCGAGGCGGCGCGCTCATGGTCGAAGCCGATCAGCAGGAAGGAGGTGATGGATGTGAGTTCCCAGAAAACGAACAGCATCAGCAGGCTGTCGGAAACCACGACGCCCAGCATCGCCCCCATGAAAAGCAGCAGGAAGGACAGGAACCGGCCCTGCTGCGGATGGCCTTTCATATAACCGCCCGCATAAAGCACGATCAGCAGGCCGATGCCGGTGATCAGCAACGCAAAGGTCAGCGACAGGCCATCGATGAACCAGGAGAAGCTGAGATTGAAGCTCGGCACCCAGGCATAACCGCCTGTCACCACCCCGCCTGCCGCGATTTCGGGCAGCATCAGCGCAAAATGCGCAAAAGCGAGAGCAGGCGCAATCGCCAGGACCCACGCCGCATTGTGACCGAACCTTTTAACCAGGACGGGTGCGGCAAGCGCTGCCAGGAACGGCAGAAACAGCGACAGGAATGTCAACGGCGTGACATCTGATGTCATTCACATCTCCCGGGATGTCCCCCACCCCTGCGCGCCAATAATGGCGTTCTTTAAAATCGATTTTTCCAGTTAAGGCATAGACAAAGCCATCTCAACCCAAATCGACACTCCCGGCCCATAACGAACGCGTTATGAGGCGTCGCCCCTTTCAATCCGCCTCCGCGATGACTATTTGAGGCGGGAACAGAAAGGATCATTCCATGAGCGATCTGACATCCCCAAAAATCAAAAAAAGCGATGCCGAATGGCGTGAACAGCTGACGCCGGAGCAATATCGCATCCTGCGCGAACACGGCACCGAGCGCGCCTTCACCGGGCCCTATTGGGATACATTCCAGAAAGGCCTCTATCGCTGTGCGGCCTGCGACGAGCCGCTGTTCCTCTCCGATACGAAATTCGATGCCGGCTGCGGATGGCCGAGCTATTTCGAACCGGTAAAGCCGGGCGCCGTGACGGAACATCGCGACGCCAGCTACGGCATGGTGCGCACGGAAATCCGCTGCGCCAATTGCGGCGGCCATCTCGGCCACGTCTTCCCCGACGGCCCGAAGCCCACCGGCCTGCGTTATTGCATCAACGGCCATTCGATGGTGTTCGAGCCGGTTTGATTGGGCAATGGTAACGCCTATGCGGCATGCGACGTCGGCTTGCGGACGTCCACCCCAAGCACTCAGCGTCATCCTCGGGCTTGTCCCACTGCTGTCCGGTTTAAATTTGGTGGACATGGCGCACGGTGTTGATTCTACTCGTATTCG
>NZ_MRDI01000021.1:0-49240 GCF_002008205.1 Agrobacterium sp. YIC 4121
ATCGTCGCCAAACGCTCGAATACGAGTAGAATCAACACCGTGCGCCATGTCCACCAAATTTAAACCGGACAGCAGTGGGCTCGTCCCGAGGATCTAACCACGCCTCATCAAGTCTGAAGGTCGCAGATCCTCGGGACAAGCCCGATGATGAGGAAAGGTGAGGTTTGCGGCCTCACCAAAACACTGCGCATCGACCTCACCCAGCCTCAAAGCAGCCTGTGCAGCCGTCGCCAGGCGGCGGGTGTGTTTCCCACGGACTGGCGGAAAGCCTTGGTCAGATGGGCCTGATCGGAAAAGCCGAGCTGGGCGGCGATATCGGCCACCGTCAGATCGCCTTCCAGCAGAAGTTTCTGGGCGGCATTGATGCGCCGCTCCAATTGCCATTGCAGCGGCGTCTTGCCGGTGGTCTGGCGAAATACGGTGGCGAACCAGCTTTCCGAAAGCCCGACAATATCGGCCATCTCGGCAACCGTCATACGGTCGTCGCCACGCTTTTCGACCTGGGCAAGAAGCTTGTTCAACTGCGCCTGCGTCAGCCTGCCATTGACCTGCTCCGGCGAAGGGCCGGGAATATCCAGCAGGCCGGCAACGATGCTGCCGACGAGGCTTTCCGCATAGACCGCATGTTTCGAGGGTTCAGCTAGCTCATCGACCAGCAGGCCGGCAAGGGTTTCCACCGAGCCGATATCCTGTATCTCGACGGGACGGCGCAGCGCCGTCATCGCCGCCGAACTGCCCACCGAAGGTGACAGGAAACGCAACAGGCGGTCCTTGTGAATATGCAGGTTGAGATGCGAGAATCGATGCGTGGCGCTGCTGCTCGTCCACATCGGCACGCCGGCCGGCACATAAACCGCCCGTGTCATCGGCCGCGAATGGTTGGTGAACTCGCCATTGCGGTTGGACATGCTGATGCGCGAGGAGACATCGTTGAAAAAGATCATGATACGCGGATCGGCGGCCAGATAATAACCCTTGGCTCCCATCTGGCTTTCCGCTTCCCAGAAAGCACTGACCAGCCCGTCGAACTGGCGCCATTTCACCGGCGCAGTGACGCTGATCCCTTCCGTGTGCCAGGTCATGGAATGCCAGAAACTCAATGCGGGTACCGTCCGGTTGTCGGGTCTGGGGTGAGCGTATGGAAAGACGGGCGCGCTGCGCCAGTCATCGCGCTCTGCCCCAATAACATGACTTATCAATTCATGTTAATAGCAAAGATCGTTATACAGAGAAACATTCGCTGACGCGACAGCTCTGGAACCTCTGGGCGAAACGCCCGTTGAACTCCTGACAGCAACGCAACACGGGAGATTATCAATGGACAGCAAAAAGGAACCGGGCAACTTCGCGGACAAGAAACGCGAAGAGAAGGGCCGTGGCGTCATCGTGGCCGGGCCGGATGCGCATGAAAACGAAAAGAGCGGCAAAGCTCCCTCGGCAAAGGCGGAAAAATCCTCATCGGGCAAACCGGTTGCGGCTTCTGACCGGCGATAGCATGCCGGATCGAGCGGTCGCTGATGCGTCCTTGCCAACCCAGATAGAAAAAACACCTCCCCGATCGCTCAGGGAGGTGCACCATCATTAAACAGTCGGCCTTTGCTTACAGAAGGTCGAAACGGTCGGCGTTCATCACCTTCGTCCAGGCGGCGACGAAATCACGCACGAATTTCTCCCTGCTGTCGTCCTGCGCATAAACTTCCGCATAGGCGCGCAGGATGGAGTTCGAACCGATGACGAGATCCACGCGGGTCGCCGTGTACTTGGCTACCCCGGTCTTGCGGTCACGAATCTCATAGAGATTGTTGCCGGTCGGAACCCAGGAATAGGCCATGTCCGTCAGCGTCGTGAAGAAGTCCGTCGTCAGCGCGCCGGGCTTGTCGGTAAACACGCCATGCGCCGTACCTGCATAATTGGCGCCGATAACGCGCAGGCCGCCGATCAGCACTGTCAGTTCCGGCGCGGTGAGACCGAGAAGCTGCGCGCGGTCCAGAAGCAGTTCTTCGGGGCTGACGACATAGTCCTTCTTGACCCAGTTGCGGAAACCATCCGCCAGCGGCTCCAGCGGCGCAAAGCTGTCGGCATCCGTCTGCTCGGCGGAAGCATCGCCACGGCCGGCAGCGAAAGGCACGGCAATGTCGAAGCCGGCCGCTTTCGCCGCCTGCTCCACACCGTAATTGCCGGCCAGAACGATCACATCCGCAATGCTCGCGCCGGTTTCACGGGCGATCGGTTCCAGAACCGAGAGCACGCGGGAAAGACGGGCGGGCTCATTGCCTTCCCAGTCCTTCTGCGGTGCAAGGCGGATGCGTGCGCCATTGGCGCCGCCGCGCTTGTCCGAACCGCGGAAGGTGCGGGCGCTGTCCCAGGCGGTCGAGACCAGATCGGCAACGGAAAGACCGGAAGCCGCGATCTTCGCCTTGACGGCGGCGACATCGTAGCTGGTGGAGCCTGCGGGGATGGGATCCTGCCAGATCAGGTCTTCCGCCGGAACGTCCGGGCCGAAATAACGGGACTTCGGCCCCATGTCGCGGTGGGTCAGCTTGAACCAGGCGCGGGCAAAGACCTCGGAGAAATGGTCCTGATCGTCCTTGAACTTCAGCGAAATCTCGCGGTAGATCGGGTCGACCTTCAGGGCCATGTCGGCATCGGTCATCATCGGAATGGTGCGGATGGAGGCATCCTCGACATCGACAGGCTTGTCTTCTTCGGCGATGGTGATCGGCGCCCATTGCGATGCGCCAGCCGGGCTGTGCGTCAACGTCCACTCATGCTTGAACAGCATATCGAAGAACCCATTGTCCCACTTCGTCGGCTCGCTCGTCCACGCGCCCTCGATGCCGGATACCACGGTGTCGCGACCGATGCCGCGGCCCTTGGTGTTGATCCAGCCAAGACCCTGATATTCCGGGCCTGCGGCTTCCGGATCGGGGCTGAGGTTGGCGGCGCTGCCATTGCCATGCGACTTGCCGATGGTATGGCCGCCGGCGGTGAGAGCGACGGTTTCCTCGTCATCCATGCCCATGCGGGCGAAGGTTTCGCGCATCTGCGCCGCCGTCGCCAGCGGATCGGACTTGCCGTTCACGCCTTCCGGGTTGACGTAGATGAGGCCCATCTGCACGGCAGCGAGCGGGTTTTCCAGCGTCGCGGGCTTGGTCACGTCGCCGTAACGGCCGTCGCTCGGCGCCAGCCATTCCTTTTCGTCACCCCAATAGGTGTCCTTTTCCGGAGCCCAGATATCTTCGCGGCCGAAAGCAAAGCCGAAGGTCTTCAGACCGGCGACGTCATAGGCAATGGTGCCGGCGAGCGCGATCAGGTCTGCCCAGGAAATCTTGTTGCCGTATTTCTTCTTGATCGGCCACAGGAGGCGGCGGCCCTTGTCGGTGTTGACGTTGTCCGGCCAGGAATTGAGCGGCGCAAAACGCTGGTTGCCGGTGTTGGCGCCGCCGCGGCCGTCAGTCACGCGGTAAGAACCCGCCGCATGCCAGGTAACGCGCGCCATCATGCCCACATAGCTGCCCCAGTCCGCCGGCCACCAGTCCTGGCTGTCGGTCATCAGCGCGCGCAGATCGGCTTTCAACGCTTCGACATCGAGCGTCTTCAGGGCTTCACGATAGTTGAAGGAGGTGCCGAGCGGATTGGTCTTGGTGTCGTGCTGGTGCAGGATGTCGAGGTTCAGCGCATTCGGCCACCATTCGGTTACCGATTTACCCGAGGCCGTATTGCCTCCATGCATGACAGGACACTTGCCAGCCGGTTTTGAAGTTGCGTCCATTTCGCCCTCCGATGGGTTTAACAATTAAACGAAATAATCAATTCGACATGTGCAGCGTTAGAGCCAGAGCCAGCGTCAGGTCATGGGAAAACCGTGCACCGACGCTGGTAACCTCTCACAGCTACAGCTTCTTTCTGTCATGAAGATGACTAACAGCCGGGTTCCATAATTTCCAATTGTATATTCTAAAGGCTGCGATATGCTGAGCTTATGATTGCGCTCTCCATGAAACATCTCCGTTATTTCGACGCTCTGGCCAAGATCGGTCATTTCGGTCGGGCGGCGGAGGCGTGCGCGATTTCCCAACCTGCACTATCTTTGCAGATCCGGGAACTGGAGGAATTGATCGGTGCGCCGCTCGTCGAACGCGGCAGCCGCCAGATTCGGCTGACCGCGCTTGGCGAGGAATTTGCGGAACGCACCCGCTCGATATTGCGTTCGGTGGACGAGTTGCAGGATCTGGCGCGTGCGGGGCACGGCCCTCTCAGCGGTCGCCTGCGCATCGGTGTCATTCCCACCGTCGCGCCCTATCTTTTGCCGCAGGTGATCAAGACGCTGACCCGGCATTATCCCGGACTGGAAGCACGCCCGCGCGAGGCGGTGACACAGAAGCTCATCGAAGACCTTCTCGAAGCCCGGCTCGACATGGCGATCGTCGCCCTGCCCGTCTCGGAACCGGCGCTGGAGGAGGTTCCGCTGTTTTCGGAGGAATTCATTCTGGTGCGGCCGATGGAGGATGCGGGCATGCCGGTGCCGAGCGCCGACAAGCTGGGCGAAATGCGCCTGTTGCTGCTGGAAGAAGGCCATTGCTTCCGCAACCAGGCGCTTTCCTTCTGCAGCACGACCAATGCGCCGCCGCGCGTGCTGATGGAAGGCTCCTCGCTCTCCACCCTCGTGCAGATGGTCGGCGCCGGCATCGGCGTCACACTCATTCCGCAGATGGCCGTCGATATGGAGACACGGCAATCCACCGTCTCGGTGTTCCGGCTGGCGGAACCGCGCCCGTCGCGCACCATCGGCATCGTGTGGCGCAAGAGCAATCCGCTCTCGGCGCAGTTCAGCCATATCGCCGAAATCGTCCGCGAATGCGGCCTTCAGAAACTCGGCCAGTCTTGAAGACGACAGACACATCAATATCAGGAAAGCGAATGTGAGCAGGCCGAATTACCGCGATATCGCCCGCCTCGCAGGCGTTGGAACCGCCACGGTCGAGCGGGTGCTAAACGGGCGCGGCGGCGTTCGTGCCGAACTCGTGGAAAAGGTCGTTCTGGCCGCACGCACACTGGATTATCCGCGCACCCTGCCGGAGACCCACCGAGGCCTCTTGCGCATAGAAGTGCTGATGGTACGCCCGGACACCACCTTTTACCGGCGGCTTTCCAAGGCCTTCGAAAGAATTGCGGCAACGCTCGACCCTCTCGTCGTGGTCCACCGCAGCTTCGCCGAAGAGATGAGGCCGGACGAGCTGGCGAGCCGCATCACCGCCGCCGCAAAGGCGCGCGCGGGCCTTATCCTCGCCAGTCCGAGCAGCCCGGCGGTTAGCGCCGCCGTCGAGGCGGCGGTGGCGCGCGGCGTGCCGGTCGTGCATGTCGTCACGCGCGCTTCGGCGGAAAAGGGCGAATTCATCGGCATCGACAATGGCGCGGCGGGACGGACGGCGGCGCATTTCATCACCCGCATGGCGCGCCAGCCCGGCCCGGTCATCGCGCTCTGCCATCCGATCTATCAGGTCCACCGCGACCGTATCGGCGGCTTTTCCGATTACTTCCGCGATCATGCCGGTGAACATCGCTTCGAATGGCTGGGCTTTACCCGCGACGACGAATATTACGGCGCCGAGGCCCTGCGCATGGCGCTCGATCTCTATCCCGACATGGCCGGACTCTATAATGCCGGCGGCGCGAATGCCGCCCTGATCGACGTTCTTCGCCGGCATCCGCGCGGCAGCGAGATATTCTTCGTCGGCCATGAATTGACCGATTATACCCGCAAGGCGCTGAATGACGGCATCATGGATATCGTGCTCGATCAGGCCCCCGAGGCGCAGGCCCGCCGGGCGCTGGATCTCGTCCTTCGCCGGATCGGTCTCACCGATATCGAACCCGATAACGCGCCCATTCGCTTCGTCACCATCACCGCCGAAAGCCTTTGATCTGATTTGATCAAGGAAGGCTTCGGCGTTCACCGCCCGCCCTGCTAATTTCTCTTCAGGGAGGAAAGCCGCAGAGCGCGAGAAGCGCCGGGCGGCAATGGCGTGTAAACGCCCTTCTTCATCGTGAAAACTTGCGCGGGCGCATCGAGAGCGATCGTCCGAAGGAGAGCGCTATGGACGATCTGAAATATGGAACGCGTAACAAGCGCGGCGACTGGGCGCCCCACCAGCCGGTGGAAACAGCACCGCTCTTTGCCTTTCCGCCGCGCCTCGTGGCGCTTTTAAAGTGGCTGCCGCATTATTTTTTTCCGTGGAATGCGATCTTCGCGCTTTCTGCAGTCGGCTACTGGGCTTTTGTCATTCCGCCCGTCGAAACCATGGCCACGCTTGGCTTCGGCTGGATCGCTTGGCTTTATGCGGTCAATGCGGTCTGCGTCTTTCTCTTCTACGGCGGTTTCGAACTCCATCTCTATATTCTGAAGCGGCAGGAAAACCGCTTCAAATATAACGGCAAATTTCCCGCCGAACAGAAGAGCAAGGCCTTCTGGTTCGAGAGCCAGAACCTCGACAACATCCTGCGCACCTTCCTTTCCGGCGTGACGATCTGGACCGCCATCGAAGTGGCGATGTTGTGGGCCTATGCCAATGGTTATGCGCCATGGCTCAGCTTTGCCGAAAATCCATGGACGCTCGCAGCCGTGGCGCTCGTTGTGCCGATCATCCACGAATTTCACTTCTTCTGCATTCACCGGCTCATCCACACGCCGCTGCTTTATAAATGGGTGCATTCCGTCCACCACAATTCGGTGAACCCGTCGCCCTGGTCGTCGCTATCCATGCATCCGGTCGAGCATCTGCTTTATTTCGGCACTGCCTTTTATCACCTGATCCTGCCGTCCAACCCGGTCCTCATGCTTTACCAACTGCATTATGCGGGTTTCGGCGCGATCCCCGGCCATGTCGGCTTCGACAAGGTCGAGATCGGCGAGGACAAGCTGGTCGATAGCCATGCCTATGCGCATTACCTTCACCACAAATATTTCGAGGTGAATTACGGCGACGCCCTCATCCCGCTCGATAGGTGGTTCGGCACCTGGCACGACGGCTCGGCGGAGGGAGAAGCCCGCATGCAGGAACGCTATCGCAAACGCAAAGAAAAACTCGCGGCCCGCAAGGCGCGCAACACCATCGGGGAGGCAGCCGAATGAACTGGGTTTCAGCCTGCAAACTGGAAGACATCGAACAGGAAGGCGCGATCCGCTTCGACCACGCCGGACGCACCTATGCGATCTACCGCGGTCCGGATGACAGCGTTTATTGCACAGCCGGCCTCTGCACCCATGAGGCCATCCATCTCGCCGAAGGGCTGGTGATGGATTTCGAGGTGGAATGTCCCAAGCATTCCGGCGCCTTCGATTATCGCACCGGCGAGGCGCTGCGGCTGCCCGCCTGCGAAAACCTGAAGACCTATCCGGCGCAGGTGGTGGACGGCGAAGTAC
Organism: Agrobacterium sp. YIC 4121; assembly: GCF_002008205.1. Classification (NCBI taxonomy): domain Bacteria; kingdom Pseudomonadati; phylum Pseudomonadota; class Alphaproteobacteria; order Hyphomicrobiales; family Rhizobiaceae; genus Agrobacterium; species Agrobacterium sp. YIC 4121. The sequence goes on from NZ_MRDI01000021.1 coordinate 7,424, forward strand.
GCATCACCATCGGCTAGGCCGGGCTTTCGAGCAGGCCCGAAAGGGCCTCCGGAATGCACCCGGGCGGCCCGGCGCCCCAAGGGAGGACAAACATGAAATCCATCTGTACCATGGCCGCTCTGGCGGTCCTTTTCGCCGGCACGGCATCGGCCGAGACCATCGGCGTTTCAATGCAGAGCTTCGACAATAATTTCCAGACCCTGCTGCGCGAAGGGCTTGGCGCCCGGGCATCGGAGATCGACGGCGTCAAGATCCAGGTCGAGGACGCGCAGGCCGATATTTCCAAGCAGCTCAACCAGGTCAATAATTTCATCGCCGCAAACGTCGACGCGATCATCGTGACGCTGGCAGACACCTCGGCCGCACCCGGCATCAGCGATGCCGCAGCCAAGGCGGGCATTCCGCTGGTCTACCTCAATCTCGAACCGGACAATGTCGCCAAACTGCCGGAAAAGCAGGCCTATGTCGGCTCACGGGAAACCGATGCGGGGCGGCTGGCCGGCGAAGCGGCCTGTTCGCTGCTCAAGGAGAAGGGAAAGGCCGCCGACGCGCAGGCCTATATATTGATGGGCGATCTCGCCCATCAGGCCTCGCGCGACCGGACCTCGTCCTTCAAGCAGGCGCTCACATCCGGCGACTGCAGGGCCGTCACCATCGCCGACGAGCAATCGGCCGCATGGACACGGACAACCGCGATGGACATGACGACAAACTGGATCACCGCCGGCCGACCGATCGACGTCGTCTTCGCCAATAATGACGAGATGGCGATCGGCGCGGTTCAGGCGCTGAAGGCGGCCAGCGTTTCGATGGACGATGTGATCGTCATCGGCATCGACGCCACGCCGGACGGTCTCGCCTCCATGGCCGCTGACGATCTCGACGCCACGGTGTTCCAGAACGCCAGGGGGCAATCGACAAGCGCGCTCGATGCCGCCGTCGCCCTGATACGCGGCACGCCGGTCGACAAACAGGTCATGGTTCCGTTCGAACTGGTGACGCGGAAGAACATGACCGACTACGCCAGCCGAAACTGATCCTCCCCCAGCCGGTGCACCCTGAAAAGCGCGCCGGTCCCTTCTCACGGAGATACCATGGACGCAATCGTCATCATCGGCGCCGGCGAGGCGGGCACACGTGCCGCCTTTGCGCTGCGCGAAGCGGGCTTTGCAGGCAACGTCACGCTGGTCGGCACGGAGCCGCACCCACCCTATGAACGGCCCCCGCTCTCCAAACCGCTCGAAGGGGCGGTGCGGATGAAACCCATCTGCGGCGACGGAGCACTGGAGGCTGCCCGCATCTCCTATCGTCAGGGCGTATCGGCGACCCGGATCGATGTGAAAGACCGCCTTGTGACGCTTGATGACGGGCGGGCGCTCGGCTATGACAGGCTGCTGCTTGCAACCGGGGCACATCCGCGAAAATTAACATGCCCCGGCGCGGGGCTGGCGCTGGATTTCCGCACCCACGCGGATGCGCAGGCGATTTTCTCCCGCACAAATAGCGGCGCCCGGATTGCGATCATCGGCGGCGGGCTGATCGGAATGGAACTTGCGGCGGTTCTGCGCGGCAAGGGGCTTGCGGTCAACATTATCGAGGCCGCAACACGGCCGCTCGGCCGTGCGGTTCCCCCGCGTTTTGCCGAAAGGATACACAAGCGCCATCTCGAAGAGGGCGTGAATTTCCATCTGGGAAAGGGCGTTTCGGAAATCACGCCGGAAGCAGTTTTGCTTACCGAAGGCGCGCGCGTACCGGCCGATATAGTCGTCTCCGCCATCGGCGTCCTGCCCAATGTCGCATTGGCGCAAACGGCTGGGCTTGCGATCGGAAACGGCATTCTGACCGATGCTTTCCTGCGCACCAGCGATCCCCATATCTTCGCGGCGGGCGATTGCGCGGCCGTCTCGCAAGCCGCCGGCGGACATATCCGGTTTGAAAGCTGGCGCAATGCCCGCAGCCAGGCAGAGGTCGCAGCGCATAACATTCTTGGCGCAGACGAGGACTTCGCCGCCCTGCCCTGGTTCTGGTCGGATCAATATGATCTCGGCCTTCAGGTCGCGGGCCTGCCGCAGCCGGAGCATCAGAGCGTCACCCGACCGCTGGGCGATGGCGAACTGGAATTCTACCTTCAGGACGGCCGCCTTGTCGCCGCCGCCGGGCTGGGCGTTGGCAACAGGGTCGCCAGAGACATCAAGCTTGCCGAGATGCTGATCGCCGCCGGCATCAATCCAGATCCGGCGGTCCTTGCCGACCCCGGCGTCAATCTCAAATCATTGCTGAAATGCGCACGGGCGGCCTGATGCAGAAGCTGCTCGTCTTTCAATCGCTGTGGGCCATGGAAAGGCTCTCCGGCGACAGCCATGAACCCAGCCTAGAGGGAAACATAGCCCGGATCGCCGCAGCGGGTTTCGATGGCGTCAGCGCGCATTATACCGACCGTGCGGATGTGTTGCGTCTCAATAGGGCGATCCGTGGCACGGGCCTTCGGATCGAAGGTGTCTGCTTTCCGCGCAGTATCGAGGATCTGCGCCAGACGTTGGCGCTGGCGCAGGAGTTTCCCGTCAGCCATCTCGATCTTCAGGCGGATATCCGTCCGCGCCGGGTGGAAGATTGTCTGCCGCTTCTTGACGGCTGGATGCGGCTTGCCGAAGAGGCGGGCGTTCCCGTCTTCATCGAAACCCATCGCAACCGGATGACCAGCGATCTCCTGTTCACGCTCGACCTTCTGGAACGGCGGCCCGAACTGCCGCTGCTGGCCGATCTGTCCCACTATCTCGTTGCCCGCGAATTCGCCTTTCCAGTCGAAGATGAAAGCCAGCGGCAGATCCGCCGCATCCTTCGCAATGCGCAGGCTTTTCACGGACGGATCGGCTCCTGCGAGCAAATCCAGATCGAGATTTCCTTCGCCCATCACCGCCCATGGGTCGATCTGTTTCTGAACTGGTGGGACTATGGATTCCGCCACTGGCGATCGCTTGCGCCCGATAATGGTGAGCTGGTCTTCACCTGTGAACTCGGCCCCAGCCCCTATGCCATCACCGGCCGGGACGGCAGCGATTCCACCGACAGATGGATGGAATCGCTGCAACTCAAGACGATGGCGCAGACGCTATGGGCGCAAACCGCTCATTCTGCGAGCGGGATCGCGACCGTCTCCGATCTCAACCGCTGATCTTATCGCGACGCGGCCTTTGCGGATCTGTCGGTCCATTCGGGTGGCGCACCGAACTTGTCGGCCACCATGCCCTGCAGGCCGCGCGAGCGGCCATAGGCATCGCATTCGACATATTTCGGTTTTCCGCCCAGGGCGGACCGGATTCGATGGCCGGAGGGGATAGAGAGGTTCAGCCCGTCCGAAACCTTGCCTGTCACCAGAATGCGCGAGAAGTAGTTGGAGAAATCGGCGGCTAGCTCGTAGGCATCTCCGATTTCCGAGACGCGGGCGTTGCCCGTGATGGAATTCGCTCCCTTGGACCAGACGGCAGCAGCGCGCTGGACGCCGGTGCTGTCCACCGCCTCCGCCTCGACGGCGAGGCCGCCAAGCCCGAATGGAAGACGCGGCACGCTGACCGGCAGGACGAAGCCGCTGCCGAGCGTCACGGCCGTCGATACCCCGGCCATGGTCTTATCGGTCGGCACCAGATCGGTGATGACCGTGCGCACCGTCATGTCCGCCGGCTGGCCCAGCGCGGCAATCCGGTATTTATCGCTGAGCGCCACGCAGATGGCGCGATCCAGCGCATTCGAAACAAGGACACGGTCCTTTTCCGATGTGACCCGTGACGAGGCCGCAAAGGAGAAGGTGGTCGGCACGATGGCGACGGTCTTGACGCCGGCCAGTCCGTTGGCGTCCACGAAGGTGCGCGATTTGGTGAACTTGCCCTTGACCGGGCTGAGTTGCGCATAGGAGGTCAGCGTACCGCCTTCCTTGAGCGGCACGGACGTGCAGCCGGACATGATGATGGCAAAGGGCAAGGTGGCGAAGGCGACGCCGCGACTGCGGGACGCCCTGTCGCCGGAAGCCCGGGCAAACAGACTGCACTGTTGTTTCACTGCACGTACTCCAGTTGGCATGGTTGATCCTGTGCCCCACACGGTACGACAGTGAAAATTGCGGCAACATTACAATTGCCCGCCCCTGAAAGCGCGCGCAACGCAGGATCAGAAACGCAACCGGAAGGTGCTTCCGAAGGCGCTGCTGTCCAGAAAGATTCGCCCGTTATGGTTGGCGACGATCTGCTTGACGAGGCTGAGGCCAAGGCCGGCCCCGGTGCTGCGCGGTGTAACGCGATAAAAGGGCTCGAAAATCCGCTCCCGCTGATCTTCGGCTATCCCCTGTCCCTCATCGGAAACCGCGATCTCGCCACTAGCGAGAATCGAGACGTGGATCATCCCCCTGTTTCCGCCATGGTCGATGGCGTTGCGCACGATGTTGCTGATGGCGCGCGGCAGGGTGAACGGGTTGCCCAGTATTTCATATCGCGCGACCTGCGTTTCGAAGGAGATATCGTAGCCCGCCGCAAGCGCGAGCGGCGCGAGATCGGCAACGACAGTGCGCGCCGTCTCGACGAGGTCCAGCGTTTCGCGCCGGTCGTTCACCTGATCGTTTCTTTCGAAGGCGAGAAGCTGCTCCGTGGTCTCCCCAAGCCGCGCGACATCCTCCATCAGGCGTTGCTGCTCGGGGCCTGGCAAGCCCTCTATCCGGGTCTGCATGATCGCAATCGGCGTTCTCAGCTCATGCGCCGCATCGATGAGAAAACGCTGCCGCGCCCGAAACTGCTCTTCAAGCCGTTCGAGAATACCGTTGAAGGCAAGGATCAGGGGCACCACCTCCCGCGGCACATCCTCGACCGGAAGCTTCGAGCCCGGCCGGCGCGGATCGATCTCGGGAGCCTTTTTGACGACGGAATTGAGGCCGGCAAGCGCCTCGCGCACGATGCGGGGAACCGAGAAGAACACGGCAGGCAAGATGACAGCCAGGAGGGGAACGTAAATCTTGTAGGTTCCGGCAAGGAGCGCCAAAAACTGCCCCCTCATATGCGTGGTTCCGCCGAACATGACCCTGACGGAACCCCACTTCGTCTCCATGCTTTCAACCAGGGCGACCTCGGAGACGCCCTTTCCGCCGCGAATATCGGCATCCGTCAGCAAATGCAGATACGGCGACAATTCCTCATAAACGGCAGGCACGGCGCCATAGCTCGCCACCCGCCCGTCCAGCGTGGAAGCCACGAACCAGAGCGTTGAGTTCTCCGCCTTCAGGGCCTGCAATGCCGGGCCATTGGTAACGACCAATCCTTTTTGCGGATCGAGCGAAAGCGACTCATCGAGTGTTGCCGACAGATCGTCCCAGAGCGCAATATTGGGCGAAAGCATCGTCATGCCGTAAAAGCAGAGGCCGATGATGACCACGGCAATCATGGCGGAGACGACGACGCTGAGCTGCCAGCTCAACTTCCACCACAAGGACGAGTTGGAGGTGCCCTGCGCTTTCATGCCTCTTCCTTCAACAGATAACCGATGCCGCGAATATTATGGACGCCAACGCCTGCGGAGGCATCGAGCAGGCGTTTTCGCAGCCGCGATATATGCGCGTCGAGCGCATTGGACTGGATCTCTTCCTCGTAATTGTAGACGGCCGCCTCAAGCGTGGAACGCAGCACGGATTTGCCCTTGCGTTTCGCCAGCGCAACGAGAATCGCAAGCTCGCGCCTTGGCAGATCGAAGGGAGCGGAATTGATCGTGACGCTGAGATGGAGCGGATCGATAACGATGCGGCCGGCTGTGATTTCGGCCGGCGCAAGGTTTGCCGGCCGTCTCAGAACCGCACGCACCCGCGCCAGCAGCTCACCGACGAGAAACGGCTTGCCGAGATAGTCGTCGGCGCCGCCATCCAGTCCGGCTATGCGGTCTTCCGGTTCGTTCAATGCCGTCAACAGTATGATCGGCGTGTCAATGCCGGCATGGCGCAGCTGCGGAATGAAGGCAAGTCCCTCCCCGTCCGGCAGGCGGCGATCAAGCAGGATGGCGTCATAGACGTGCTGGCGCGTCAGCTCCATCGCATCGCCGAGCCACATCGTATGGTCGATGACGATGCCCTGCCTGCCGAGCGTCGCCGTCAGCGCATCCGCCATTGCCTTTTCGTCTTCGATCAACAGAAGTCTCATGCGTCACCGTCCCTTCGCATTCCCTTGTCTGCCAGAAAGGTTGCGGCAGTATTGCGGCAAAGAAGACACCTGAGCATTTCCAACCCCGTGCATGTCCGTTTCCCCTCCGAAAAGGCGTAAAAACAGGGCGATGGAACATCGGACCCTGCTGTTTAAGCAGCTGCGTTCGCAAGGGTAATGCTGCTGCAATTATGGACGCCTATCCAGATGCCATACGCCTCAAGAGAGGCAATGCGACCGCCCGAGCGGCGGTCCCGGTATGGAAAGGATTTCAGCATGTGGGTGAAGAGGACCATCAAGGCGGGGATCGCGCTTGCAGGTTGCGTTCTCGTTGTCACCGCTCTCGATCCGGCGCGCGGCAGCGTCGATGCGAATGAGCGTGTCAAAGGCATCGTGAACGGGCTCGTCGAGACTGCCGCGATGAGCCCGGCAGGCACTCCGTTCGAACTGACGGCGACTGAAACGGCGAAGATCGGCACGCGCCCGATGGTGGAGCGGCTTGGCATCAGCGGCGAGCTTCAGCCCATCACCCGTGTGGTGATCCGCGCCCGTGAAGCCGGCAAGATCGTCGAGATGAATGTCCGCGACGGAGACGCGGTACAGGCGGGCGAGTTGCTCGTGCGTTTCGAAACCGACGAGCTGCAATCGACGCTTTTGCTGCGGCAGAGCGACCGGGATGCGGCCGAGGCCGAGCTGATGCTGGCAATGCAGGCCCTGACGAGAACCGAACAGCTTGCCCTGAAAAACATCGCTTCGGCAGAACAGCTCGACAAGGCGAAAAGCGATGTGGCGGTGAAGACGGCAAGGCTCCAGAGCCTTTCGGCGCAGGCGGATATTGCTCGTCTCGCCCTTCGCAATGCCGAAATCCGCGCGCCCTTCGGCGGCACCGTCACCCGGCGGCTTGCCGAGGCGGGATCGCGTGTCGGTGCGGATGGCGAGCTTCTCACGCTGGTCGATACCAGCGTGCTGGAGGCGAAGGTTCTTGTCGCGACGCGCGATGTTCCGCGCGTCGCCCTCGGCCAGACGGCGGAACTGGAGATTGACGGCCTTGGCGGCCAGATCGTCAAAGGCACGGTCGACCGCATCAGCCCGGTTGCCGAAGACGGCACCCGCTTCATCGCCGTCTATCTGCGGCTTGCCAATCGTGACGGCCGGCTGTGGGGCGGAATGTTCGCCAGCGGATCGATTCTGCTGCGCGAGAAAAACGATGCGCTCGTCGTTCCCGCCATCGCGCTGCGCAAGGATGAGGCCGGTTATCATGTGCTCAAGGTGCAGGACGGCCATCTTCGCCGCCAGACAGTCACGGTGGGAGCGCGCTGGAACGGCGGCAGCCTGATCGAGATTGCCACCGGGCTGAAGGATGGCGAGACCATCCTGACCGCGCCGCTTCCCGAATTGCGGCCCGATATGGCCGTCACCGTCGACAAGGCAGGCTGAAATGTTCTTGACCCGCATATCCGTTACCCATCCCGTTTTCGCCACCATGATGATGGTTGCGCTTCTGGTCATGGGCGCCTTCTCCCTGCAAAGGCTTGGCCTCGACCAATATCCCAATGTCGACGTTCCCGTGGTGGTGGTCGTCACCTCTTATCCGGGCGCGACACCGGAGACGGTGGAAACCGAGGTGACACGCCCGGTCGAGGATGCACTAAACGCCATTGGTGGTCTCGATGAGGTCACCTCCACCTCCTATGAGGGGCGCTCCGTCGTCGTCGCAAAATTCAAGCTTGAGGTGCGCAGTTCAGCCGCCGCGCAGGAGGTGCGCGACAAGATCGCCGCCATCGAGGCGAATTTTCCGGAAGACGCCAAAAAGCCCGTCATATCGAGGTTCGACCCCGCCGCCGAGCCGATCCTGTCGGTGGCGATCAGTTCGACATCGCTCGATGTGCCCGCTCTCACCAGCCTTGCCGATCAGAAGGTGGTGCGGCAGCTGACGACCGTTGCCGGCGTCGGCCAGGCAACGCTGGTCGGCGCGCGCAAGCGGCAGATCGATGTGACAATCGACGAGACGCGCATGCGTGCCCTCGGGATCGGCATCAACGAGGTGGTGAATGCGCTGCGCACCGGCAACAGCAACAGCCCGGCCGGAAGCGTCGTCGATCCCGTCTCCGAACGCACGATCCAGGTGCAGGGGCGTATCGAGGAGCCGCAGGCGCTGCTGGATATGGTCGTGGCAAGGCGCGGCGGCGCGGCCATTGCGCTTCGCGATGTCGCCACGCTTTCCGAAGGAGCGGCCGATGGCGAAAACCGCGCCCTCTATAATGGCCAGACGGCACTGGCGATCGACATCGTCAAGGTTCAGGACGCCAATACGGTTCAGGTCGCGACGGATGTGAGGAAGCGCCTCGATGCGCTCAATGCCGAGCTTGCCCCGCAGAACGTGCAATTGCGCGTCGTCACGGATTCATCGATACCGATCCGCGAATCCGTCAGTCAGGTACAGACGACGCTGATAGAAGGTGCGGCGCTCGCCGTCGCCATCGTCTTCCTGTTTCTAAACTCCTGGCGCAGCACGGTTATTACCGGGCTGACATTGCCAATCGCAATCATCGGCACGCTCGCGGTGATCCATTTCCTCGGCTTCACGCTCAATACGCTCAGCCTGCTGGCGCTGACGCTTTCCATCGGCATTCTGGTGGATGACGCCATCGTGGTGCGCGAAAACATCACCCGCCATCTTCACATGGGCAAATCCCACCTGCGTGCGGCCCTCGACGGCACCAATGAAATCGGGCTTGCGGTAATCGCGACAACGGCGACAATCGTGGCAGTCTTCCTGCCGGTCGCCTTCATGGACGGCATTGTCGGCCGGTTTTTCTACGAATTCGGCGTCACCGTTTCCGCCGCCGTCCTGATTTCGCTCTTCGTCGCCTTCACGCTCGACCCGATGCTGTCCAGCGTCTGGTACGATCCGGACGCCCAGCCCGATGCGAAGCGCGGGCAGGTGGGCCGCCTGATCGCCCGTTTCGACCACGGCTTCGAATGGATGGCCGGGCAATATCGCCGGGCAATCGGCTGGACCCTGCGGCATCGGCTCGTCACCCTGCTAGTCACGTCGGGCATCTTTATCGGCAGCCTGTTCATGGTGCCGCTGGTCGGCACGGAATTCGTTCCGAATGCCGATGAGGGCCGCTTCCAGGTCAATATTACCGCGCCGGTCGGCTCCTCGCGGGACTATACGACAACGAAGGTGCGGCAGGTCGAAAAGGCGCTGAAGGAATTTCCGGAAGTCGAGACGCTTTATTCCACCGTCAATACCGGCGGCGCCGCCGGCAAGCATCGGGCCGCCATAATGGTGGGGCTGGTGCCGCTCGACATGCGGAGCCGAACTCCGCTCTCCCTTGCCGAACCGGTTCGCAAACGCCTGTCAGCCATACCGGGCATAGAGGTCACGATCCTGCAGAATGGCCTTGGCGGCGGCGAAAGCCCGGTGCAGCTCAGCATCCTCGGCGACGATCGGGCGGTCCTCGAAAAAATCGCCACCGGTCTGGTCGAAGACATGAAGAAAATTCCCGGCCTCGTGGATGTGACCTCGAGCGCCAAGGATGTGACTTCCATTCTTTCGGTCCGCCTGAAGCCTGCGGCGGCGAGCGATCTCGGCATTACCCGCTCCGATCTTGCAGCAGCGCTTTCCCCCCTCATCGGCGGCGAGGATGTGTCGAAATGGACGGATGCGGATGGCAACAGCTACGATATCGTCATCCGCCTGCCCGTCGAGCGGCGGTCCGACACGGAAGGTCTCGGTGAATTGATGATCGCAACCGGCCGCACGGCCGCGAAGGGCGCGCCGCTGATGGTGCGTCTCGATCAGGTCGCCGATATCGGCATCATGCCGGCCCCCGCCGAAATCCGCCGTATCGACAATCGCCGCGAGATACTGGTTTCGGCCAATATCGCCGGCCGCACGCTTGGCGAGGTCACGGAGACGTTGCAGGGCCTGACCGCCGGTCTTGACCTGCCGAACGGCTATCGCATCCGCTTCGGCGGTGACGCCGAAACCATGCAGGAGACCATCGGCCATATGGTCACGGCGCTTACCATGGCCGTCATCTTCATCTATATCGTGCTCGCCTCGCAATTCGGCAGTTTCATGCAACCGCTCGCCATCATGGCGTCCCTGCCGCTTTCGCTTGTCGGCGTCCTCATCGGGCTGATGGTGGCCGGCAGCACGATCAACATGTTCTCGCTGATCGGCTTCATCATGCTGATGGGCCTCGTGACCAAGAACGGCATCCTGCTGGTCGATTTCGCCAATCGCGAACGGCGGCGTGGGCTTTCGCTGAACGAGGCGCTGGAAAATGCCGGCGTCATCCGCTTCCGCCCGATCATCATGACGACGCTTGCGATGATCTTCGGCATGATCCCGCTCGGTCTGGCCGTCGGCGGCGGTGGCGCGCAGCGTGCGCCGATGGCCCATGCGGTGGTTGGCGGTCTCATCAGTTCCACGCTGCTGACCCTGATCGTGGTGCCGACCATCCTGTCCTATATAGACAGCATCGTCAGGCGTTTTACCCGCCTGTTGCCGAAAGCGCCGGACGAGGCGGCGGGAACGGCCATGCAGGACCGACCGGCGGCCGCGGCCTAGAGCATTTCCCGTGACGAAGGGTTCCACAGTACACGACGCAACGGTTTCCTGTGCCGTTGCACGCCCACCTCCGTCATTCCGGCCTTGAGCCGGAATCCAGCCGACGCGTGTCTACGCGGCGAGAAACTCCCTTCAGCCCAAGGACTTGGGCTGGCTGGATTCCGGCTCAAGGCCGGAATGACGGAGGTGGGAAACATCGCGCACCACCGCAAACACCGCGATTGCCGTATCAGATTACCTTTCTGTCGTGTACTGTGGCAAGGATTTACGGGAAATGCTCTAACCCTTTGTTTTCACGAATTTTCCCGACGTAAAAGCGATTCCGCTTTACGGGAAATGCTCCAGGGCCATCCGTCGGCCTCGCATTCAGGGTCGCTCGCTGCCCTGACGCTTCTTTTTGCCCTTCGGACGAAAATCGACAAGAAGCGACTTCAGTTCGATATCGCGAACGCGCCTTGCCGCCTCATCCGGGCGCACCCATTCCAGCAGGCGTTCCCCGCGTTCCTTGAAACTGGTTTCCGCCTCCGTCACCTCTATCTGGAACACATCGACCATGCAGGGAACGACATCGCCATTGTCGAGCATCTTGAGATAGGTATAGCGGCCAACCGCATTCTTTTTCACCCGGCCCCGCACGCCGGCCTCCTCCCACGCCTCGATTGCCGCCGCCTCGTGCGGCTTCTTGCGTTTCATCGGCCAGCCGCGCGGAATGATCCAGCGTCCGCTGGTACGGGACGTGACGAGGAGGATTTCGACATCCTCGCCATTGCCGGCATAACGGAAGCAAAGCGCGGCATATTGCTGCCGGAAAGCGCCGGTGAAGAGCTTTTCCGGAACCGCAGCAAGCTGCTGGAGCAATGTCAGTGCACGAGCCGGGCGGGTTTTCCGGCTTTTCTTGGTGGGTTTCATATCCGTTGATAGTGCTGATTTTCCGGGTTGCATCAATGCCCCACGTGCATTTATGACAGTTTTATGACAATCACCCCACACAACTAATAAAGCGCCATTGAGGGCCAATTCGCATGATGAGTATTTTTCGCAAGCTGATGCCGCGCGAGGACCGTTTCTTCGACATGTTCAGCAAACATTCCGAAACCGTCATCAAAGCGGCCGAGGCCCTTGACCAACTATTGAGCGGCATCGACGTCGAGAAGAACTGCGACCTCATCGTCGCCCTCGAACATCAGGCGGACGACATCACCCGCGAGGTGCTGCTCGCCGTCAGGCGCAGCTTCATCACCCCCTTCGACCGCGGCGACATCAAGGATCTCATCCAGTCGATGGATGACGCCATCGACATGATGCACAAGACCGTCAAGACCATCCGTCTTTTCGAGCAAACGGAATTCGATCCGCTGATGAAGGAAATGGGGCATGAGATCGTGCGCGCAGCCGGCCTCATCGCGGAAGCCATTCCGCTTCTCAACAAGGTCGGCACGAATGCGCAGCGCCTGTCATCCATTTCCGAAGAGGTGACCCGCGTTGAAGGCCGCTCCGACGAACTTCACGATCTGGGTCTCAAGGACCTCTTCCGCCGCCACGGCGCAAACGGCAATGCCATGGCCTATATGATCGGCAGCGAGATCTACGGCGAACTCGAAAAGGTCGTCGACCGCTTCGAGGATGTGGCCAACGAGATCAGCGGCATCGTTATCGAGAACGTCTGATGGATGTCGCACTTGCCCTGCCGCTGCTAATCGGCCTTATCGCCATCGCGCTGTTCTTCGATTTTCTGAACGGTCTGCACGATGCCGCCAATTCCATCGCCACCATCGTCTCCACCCGTGTGCTGCGCCCGCAATATGCGGTCGCCTGGGCGGCCTTCTTCAACTTCATCGCCTTCCTGTTCTTCGGCCTGCATGTGGCCGAAACGCTCGGCACCGGCATCATCGATCCGGCCATCGTATCGCCGCAGGTGATCTTCGCGGCGCTGATCGGCGCCATCGTCTGGAACATCGTCACCTGGATTTTCGGCATTCCCTCCAGCTCGTCGCACGCGCTGATCGGCGGGCTCGTCGGTGCGGGATTTGCGAAGGTGGGTTTCAATTCCATCGTCTGGTCGGGCCTGCTGAAAACCGTGGGCGCCATCTTCATGTCGCCAGCCATCGGCTTCTTCCTCGCCCTGCTTCTGGTACTCACCGTCTCCTGGCTGTTCGTGCGGCAGACGCCCTTTGCCGTGGACCGCACCTTCCGCGTGATGCAGTTCATCTCCGCCTCGCTTTATTCGCTGGGACACGGCGGCAACGACGCGCAGAAGACCATGGGCATCATTGCCGTGCTGCTCTTCAGCCAGGGACATCTGGGCGAGAGCTTCTACGTGCCCTTCTGGGTGGTGATTTCCTGCCAGTCGGCCATGGCGCTCGGCACGCTGTTCGGCGGCTGGCGCATCGTCCATACGATGGGATCGAAGATCACCCGGCTGAACCCGATGCAGGGTTTCTGCGCCGAAACCGGTGGTGCGCTGACGCTGTTCGGTGCGACGTGGCTCGGCATTCCGGTCTCGACCACCCACACGATCACCGGCGCCATCGTCGGTGTCGGCGCTGCCCGCCGCGTCTCGGCGGTGCGCTGGGGCCTTGCCGGCAATATCGTCATCGCCTGGATCGTGACCATGCCGGCGGCTGCGCTGATCTCCGCCGCGGTTTACGGGCTGACGTCGCTGTTCGGCTGACGCTCCATCCCTGCCCCGATTTGCCGCTCCTCCAGGAACAAAAGCCACCCCGTGGCTGTTGTTCCGGGGGACCAATGCGGATCGCGGACATGGCACGACAGGTTTTCTGGAAGGGTTATCTCAAGCTGTCGCTGGTGACGGCCTCCGTCTCGCTGACGCCCGCGACGACGGAAGGCAACAAATACACCTTCCACATCCTCAATCGCAAAACCGGCAATCGCGTCGAAAACCGTTATGTCGACAGCATCACCCACCGACCGGTCGCTGCCAAAAACCAGGTAAAGGGTTTTCCCCGCGCCGAGGACGATTACATTATTCTGGAGGATGACGAGATCGATGCGGTAGCGCTGGAAAGCACCCGCACGATCGATATCAAGACCTTCGTGCCAAAAGGATCGATCGACTGGATCTGGTACGACCGTCCGCATTTTCTGCGCCCGGAAGACAAGATCGGCACCGAAGCCTTCAGCGTCATTCGCGAAGCCATGAAGGTGAACGATGTTTTCGGTATTGCGCGCCTCGTAATCTACCGTCGCGAAAGGGCTGTGCTCCTCGAACCGTCGGGGAAAGGCATCATCCTGTGGACGCTGCATTATGGCGAAGAGGTGCGCGAAAGCATTGACGCGCTGGAGCCGAAGATGAAAATCGACCGGCCGCTGCTGGACGCCATGGAAAAACGCATCGGCAAACATTTGACGGGTTGGAAACCGGCTTTGGTGCAGGACCCCATTCAGAAGAAGATCAAGTCCCTGCTGAAGACCAAGGGCGACGAGGTCTCCTCCTCGAAAAAGAAAACCGGCACGAAGGCCCGCACCGGCGGCAATGTCATCAACATCATGGATGCCCTGAAGAAAAGCCTTGCTTCCGAAAAGAGAAGCTGAGGCTCGATGCCTTCAGCGGGCCTTTTTCGGCGGAGCCTGCGGGGCGGCGAAAAAGCCGTCCCATCGGCCCTTCTTGAGTGTGGAAAGACGCGCGTCGATATAGTTTATCAAGCGCGTACTTCAAGGCCAGAGCCGTTCAACACCCAACGATCTCTGACAAAATAATCATCGCCCAGCTAATTAGTTCAAAGAACGGGTTGGTTGACAGCACGAATGTTCCGCAATAAACGTCCTCTATGGCTTGCTTTAGGCGTAGCGGCCTAGTCTGGTCGAGATATCTTTCTTTGTCTAAAATTGCGATCGTTCAATCGAATTATATCCCGTGGAAAGGCTATTTTGACCTTATCGACAGCGTTGATGTTTTCATGCTGTTCGATTCTGTACAATATACCCGACGCGACTGGCGCAACCGAAATCAGATTAAAACTGCGCAAGGACTGACTTGGCTCACCGTGCCGGTGGAGGTCAAGGGGCGCTATAATCAGTCCATAAACGAGACTCGCATCTCGGGGACAGACTGGGCGCAAAGCCATTGGCGAAGCATTGTAAGTGCTTATAGCCGTGCGCCGTTTTTCGCCGCCGAGTCGGAATGGCTCGCGCCGCTCTACAGCGCTCTGCCGGAGGCGATGCTCTCGTCAATGAATGAACGGTTCCTGCGCGCCATCTGCGCGCGTCTGAATATCACGACGCCGATCCTTCGCTGTGAAGATTATAATTTATTACCTGATCGGTCAGCCCGTCTCGCCGACCTTTGCGTCCAAACGCAGGCCAATGTCTATGTTTCCGGGCCGGCTGCGCGGTCCTATCTTGAAGACGCGCCCTTTGCGGAACGCGGAATCGCGGTGGAATGGTTCGACTATTCCGCTTACCCGCAATACCCACAGCTATGGGGCCCTTTCGAACATGGCGTTTCAGTCCTGGACTTGATCTTCAACTGCGGTCCTGAGGCTGAACGCATTTTGCGCTCCAGAAGGTCCACATGATCGACAGACCTCAGCTTTCCGTGGTAGCCACCCTGTATCGGTCTGCCGCCGGTTTGGGGGAATTTCATGACCGAGTAACTGCCGCCGCTCGTGCGTTAGCCGGTGATAGTTACGAGATTGTTCTCGTCAACGATGGCTCACCCGACGACAGTCTCGACCTTGCGGTCGCCGCTGCCGACGCTGATCCGCACCTAGTGGTAGTCGACCTGTCGCGCAATTTTGGTCATCACAAGGCAATGATGACCGGATTGGATCATGCTCGTGGGGAGAAAATCTTCCTGATTGATAGCGATCTCGAGGAAGACCCGGCTTGGTTGGCGGACTTTGATCGAACGATGCAGAGCACGCAATCGGATGTCGTCTATGGCGTACAGACTCGCCGCAAGGGCGGCGTATTCGAACAGTGGTCGGGCGAGGCGTTCTACGGCGTGTTTAACTGGAGCACAGGGCTGGACCTGCCGCGCAATCTGGTCACAGCGCGGCTGATGACACGCCGGTATGTCGACGCTCTGCTCCTGCATCGCGAGCACGAGATTTTTTTGGCTGGTCTCTGGCAGATCACTGGCTTCGCTCAGACCCCGGTCGAGGTGGCAAAACTGTCGCTGTCGGCAACTAGCTATTCGTTTCGACGTAAATTGGGAATTTTTGTCGATTCAATCACGTCCTTTACGAACGCACCGCTGGTCTTCATTTTCCATGTAGGGGTGACGATTTCCTTCCTAGCCCTAGCCTCCATCCTGTGGCTGATCATCAACCGTCTTTTCCTATCGCCCCCTCAGTCCGGCTGGACATCAGTTGTTGCTTCTGTCTGGCTCGTCGGCGGGTTGAATATCCTGTTCCTAGGGGTTATCGGCATTTATCTGTCGAAGATATTCACCGAGACCAAGCGGCGTCCCTATACCATTGTAAGGAGGGTGCATGGCCGCGTCGAAAAATGATCTGACGGCCGACGTCGCCGCGTATTATACTCGAACTTTGGAGGAATACGGAGCCACCCCACGCGGCGTGGACTGGTTCGGCGAAGAAGGCCAACGTAACCGTTTTGTCCAGTTGGCGAGATTGCTACCGGTCAGCAATTTTTCGGTCAATGATCTCGGTTGCGGCTATGGCGCATTTTATAACTTTCTATCGGAAAATCATACGGATTTCCAATACATAGGCTATGATGTCTCTTCCGCCATGGTGGAAGCCGCCCGCGATGTGCTGCCCAAAGCAGGAGTTTCCATTCTGCAGGCTGCAAAACCCACCCAAGTGGCGGACTTCACCGTGGCCTCAGGCATCTTCAATGTCCGAATGCAGCGTAACCCTCAAGAGTGGCAGGACTATATCTTTGCTACGTTGGATACAATCGACGCCGCATCAACGAAGGGCTTCGCCTTTAATTGCCTCACCACCTACTCGGACGTCGAGCGGATGCGGCCGGACTTACATTACACCGATCCCCTTGCGATGTTTGATCGCTGCAAGCGCTTATATGCCCGCAATGTAGCATTGCTGCACGATTACGACTTATGGGAATTCACCATTCTGGTCCGAAAATCGGCCTGAGGAGGCTTATTTGACTCGCCCCCTAATTCTGTTTGGCACCGGCGAGATCGCTGAACTGGCGCATTTTTATTTTACGCGAGACAGCGATCATCATGTTGTAGCCTTCTGCGTGGACGGCTCCTATCTGTGCGAAGATCGCTTCAAAGGTCTTCCCGTGTTGGCCTTCGAGGAAGTGACAGCGCATTTTGCACCCGAGACGCACGCCATGTTTATCGCGCTGGCCTACGCCAAGCTAAACGATCTTAGGGCAGAGAAGTTGGCAGCGGCAGAGGCGGCAGGCTACTCGCTTACCAGCTATGTCTCATCCCGTGCAACGGTCCTGAACGACGGACATTTCGGGCCGAATGCCTTCGTGCTCGAAAACAACACGATACAGCCCTTCGCCACCATAGGTCGAAACGTCACCCTTTGGAGCGGCAATCACATCGGCCATCATGCAAAGATCGGCGACAACGTGTTTGTTTCGTCCCATGTGGTCGTCTCCGGGGGAGTGACTATCGGAGAGAACTGCTTTATCGGCGTCAACAGCACTCTGCGCGACCACATAACCGTCGGTGCGCGGTGCGTCCTGGGTGCCGGATCGGTAGTACTCGCGGATACGGAGCCTGGCGGTGTCTATTCCCCAACGGCAACAGAGCGATCCCGCGTACCATCTTCCCGACTTAGGACAATCTGATGGCATGGCGAAGGCAAGGACGTCTGTTTGATGCCGAGACGATGCTTCCCCATCATCCGCAATTGCGTAGCCACGCCGCTAATCCCTTGGCTGTGAATTTAGAAGGCGACCTTTACCGCGTGTTTTTCAGCGCACGGAACTCGGCAAACCGCTCCTCGGTGGGGGCAGTAGACGTCGACGTCGCGCGCCGAAAAGTGGAAAGGGTTCTAAGCGAACCCGTGATCGCCCACGGACCGGAGGGACGCTTCGATGCCGATGGGATCAGCGTAGGTTGCCTCCATAAAGACGCGACGGGCGCTCGCTATATCTTGTTCATGGGGTGGCAGGCGCCAAATAACGGCCATTGGCGTGGCGATATCGGTCGTTTGCGTTTAGGGGACGACCTTTCGCTGACCCCTGATCCGGCAGGCCCTTACATCGAATCGGACACCATCGATCCTATAAGTTTGTCCTACCCTTGGGTTCATCGCACTGTCGATGGCTACCTTATGTGGTACGGTTCCACCCTTACGTGGGACGAGGGCAACGGGGAAATGTTGCACGTTTTGCGGGAAGCGCGGTCAGAGGACGGAATCAATTGGCGACGCGACGGCAAGACTCTCCCATATTTCCCGGGCATTGCGCAAGCGTTTTCACGGCCTACCGTGGCCCAGGATTCCCAAGGCGTCTTGCAGATGTGGTACTCTTTCCGCGGCGCTCCGGGTAAAACCTACCGAATAGGTCACGCCGTTCGCCGCCCCGGGGGGGAGTGGGGCCTGCAGCACTTGGAAGGCGGACTGGACGTCGCACACGAGGGATGGGATTCGGAAATGGTAGAGTACCCATTCGTTTTCGATCACGACGGCCAACGTCTAATGCTGTATAATGGAAACGGTTTCGGGCGCAGCGGCTTCGGCCTTGCGGTGTGGGAAGAATGACAGGACTGGCGCGTCTTGTGCGCTATGGCCTCGTTGGGATCGCCTCCAACGGTTTGGGCTATCTGGCCTATCTTGGACTAACCACGCTTGGTCTTCCGCCGAAGGTTACGATGACGGCGCTGTATGCGACCGCAACCGGGATCGCATTCTTCGCAAACCGCAGCTTCACCTTCGTGGACCATGGGCGGATGGGGCCGGCTGGCTTGCGCTTCGTGCTGATTTATCTGGCGGGATGGGTTTTAAACTTGATCCTTCTGGAGACCTTTGTCGATAAACTAGGTTATCCTCACTCGTTTGTGCAGGGGATAGCAATCGTGATTGTCGCCGCGGTCCTTTTCGTGCTTCAGCGTCACTTTGTTTTCCGCCATTTTAGCGAATAGAGGTCGTCATGAGGCTTTGCCCTGCCTGCGCTGCAGAGCGCACTGATTTTGATACACCGTGTCCTAGCTGCAGTCATCAAGTCCTACATAGGAACGGTATTCCGATCCTCGCGCCGGCCATGGCGAGCGACGGGGAGGGATTCAACGCCGACCATTTCCACGATCTTTTTGCTCGCGAGGCTTCAAGCTTCTGGTTTCAGGGTCGTAATGATATCCTGTCCTGGGTCATCCAGCGTTTTTTAGGTTCGCCTGAGCGTTTCCTTGAAATCGGCTGCGGCACCGGCTTTGTCCTGTCGCGCCTGAAGCACGATTTTCCGTTGACGCGGTTCACTGGCAGCGAGCTGTTTGATCGAGGCCTGACGTTTGCACGTCGGCGTGTTCCAGATGTCGAGCTGCTGCAGATTGATGCCCGCGCGCTGCCCTACTCCGCCGAGTTTAACGGTATCGGCGCGTTTGACGTGCTGGAACACATAGCTGAGGACGAGCGGGTCCTGTCAGAAATACACCGAGCCTTGCGTCCGGGGGGGCACGCCGTGCTGTCCGTTCCACAGCATCCGGCTCTATGGAGCCTTGCCGATGACATTGCTTGTCACCAGCGGCGCTACAGGCGGGGCGAGCTCGAGGAAAAACTGCGCCGCGCAGGCTTCAAGGTAGTCCTGTCGTCGTCTTTTGTGACAATCTTGCTACCAATGATGTTCGCTGTGCGACGGTCCGGGCGAAACCGTCGCGCGCTTGAAAAGGACCCGGCGGCCGAGCATCGCATGCCTGCGCTTGTTTCCAATGCCCTGCGCGCAACGATGACCGCAGAACTGGCTCTTATGCGGCTCGGCGTCAGGTTTCCTGCAGGAGGGTCACGTCTCGTTGTGGCACGGAAGCCGCTATGAGCATGCCGATAGTTTTTTCCTTGGCCGTAGCGCTTTTCCAGCTTACGGCGCTATATTTGGGCGGTGCGGATGTGACTCTGTCCCTGGCGGGCGTCGTGATGGCGTTCAGTCTGGGAGTAATGGCAACCGGCGATGCCGTGCTTCGATGGGTGGGTATGCCGATTAAAGCACACCTTCCCGCGGCGCTCGTTATCGGATATGGCATCGTTTCCGTGACGCTGTTCGTGCTTGCGCAAAGCATTGGACTGTCGCCACTGACCGGCATCCTCCTTTTAGCTGTTCCAGCACTACCCGCGCTAGTACTATTCTCTCGAACAAATACCCCAGGGGATTTTACAGACCTCGGCTGGTTAGTTGTCATCGCGGCCTGTATCGGGGCGATTGCCTTGTCAGCAATATCCAGTCCGATTGCAATCCAAACCCGCGGAATCCTTACAAGTTGGTATGATTTTTTTCTGCACGGTATCAGCGTGCAGGCATTCGCAGGGTTTCAGGATCGTCCCTCGGATCCCGAAATGGTGGGCGCGACACTGGTTGCCTATCATTATGCGCCCTTCCTGCCCCCTGCAGCGATCGTCGAAGCGACTCGGATCTCCGGGTTGATGGCCGCAACCGCAAATCTCTTGCCCCTTGGCCTGCTGGTCGGTGCCTTGGGGCTTTATTCTCTGGTTACGCAACTGGCGGATCGCTCGGCGGCAATCATCGCGCTCGCGCTTCTGGTGGTCGTGCCGAATCCAGCCAACTATATGCTGCGTTCAGGCTGGTTCGACGTGGCATGGCTAATGTTTGGCTCCCCAGGGTCTGGATACGGAATGGGACTTTGTTTCATCGCCGCGAGCTGTCTCGCCGCCGCACTATCCGGGGCGGAGCATCGACGCCGTATCTTGCTGCTTAGCGCATGGCTTGCGCTCATTGCCATTCTTGAGCGCGTACAGATGTTCATACTGCTCGCACCGCCACTGCTCGCGGTCTGGCTCTGTGCGGTTACCTCGCGTAGGCACCAGCAAATCGTTTTAGCTCTCGCGGTAATCGCGCTCGCGCTGCCCGCCATCCTAATGCTCCTTCCCGACCTTCGGGCCGAATGGCTGGCATGGGCGCGTGTGCCCGAATACATGGATCTAGCGGTCACTTGGTCGGAGCATTACCGTCAGTGGGTCGCGCCGTGGATCGGCACGGATTTTGCTGGTCGGGCTGCGCAACTGCTGCTGATTGTGGCGCTGAGCCTCGGAGTCTTTCTGCTAGCGGCGCCCTTGGCGGCTTTCGCGAAGCTGCGCAGAGTCGGCGCGGAGCCGATGGATTTGCTGCCCCCGATCACCTTGGGCATTTATGTCCTGTTAATCCTTTTCACCCCCCCCGGAGGCAACGGTGACAGCAGCGAGTATAAGCATCGCCACTTCGTTGGGCTCTATTGGTTGTTTGTAGCGTTTACCGCCGTCTGGCTGACCAAAAGTTTACCGCCAAGAAGCGTCAGACCGCTGGCTGGACTATCAGCCATTGCGGCGGTTGTAGTGTGCGGTCTCCTGTCAGGTCGCCCCATCGACGCACCGAACGCCGTCGCCATGCCCTGGGCGCAAGCGTTCCACGGCCAGCAGGTTACAAAAGGGATAGCGGAAGCCGCAAACTTCCTCGCCGCGCGAGCCAAACCGAGTGATGTCCTGGCGGCGGATGCGGCGACCTCGCACGCGCGAATCGGACCGCTGAGCGAACTAATGGGCCTTGTCGACATACAAGCCTATCTCGCGCGTGGAGACCTCAAGGCTCTGCGCTCCAACTGCCACGCGGCGGTGGTCGCAGACCGCCTAAACCTGCTTAAGCGTGTGGACGCGGCCAATAACGCCGATGTTGCACTCGGACTTTTGTCAGAGGCGGATATCAGATATTTTATCCCATTTTCAGGTTTACCGCGCTGGGATGCCACGGGTGGGCGAGCCGCATTCTTGACCGGCGCGGTGGCGGTCTATATCGTCCCTACGTCGGACAAACCAACCCTCGTCGCGAGGGTATGTCCCTGACAATAATGCGGAATCCGAAAAACAGCAAAGTGGACGCACATGGTTCAGCAACAGGGTGATATGATCGCGTTTAACTGGCCCTACATGACAGGGCGGGAGTTGCATTATATTGCTCAATGCCACGCCAACGGCCGCTTTGCCGGCGATGGAACGTTCACACGGCTGTGCCATCGATGGCTGCGCGAGCATACCGGCGCACCGGGCGCATTGCTAACGCACTCCTGCACCGCGGCTCTGGAGATGGCGGCCATCCTTCTGAATCTGGAGCCTGGGGACGAAGTTATCATGCCATCGTTCACGTTCGTTTCAACGGCTAACGCCTTTGTGTTGCGCGGCGCAGTGCCGGTGTTTGTCGATATCCGCCCGGACACACTTAATCTTGATGAAACCCAAATTGAGGCAGCGGTCACATCTCGCACCCGTGCCATTGCACCCGTGCACTATGCAGGTGTCGGCGCCGAGATGGACCAAATTAACGCCATCGCCGCAAAGCACGGCCTCGCCGTGGTTGAGGACGCGGCACAAGGTGTCGCCTCTTTCTACCGTGGCCAACCCCTTGGCAGCCTAGGCACTTACGGGGCCTTCAGCTTCCACGAAACGAAGAACGTCATCTCCGGTGAAGGTGGAGCGTTGATCGTAAACGATCCCGCAAAGGTGCTCGAGGCTGAGATTGTCCGCGAAAAAGGGACAGATCGTAGCCAGTTCCTGCGCGGCGAGGTGGACAAATACACCTGGCGCCGGGTCGGATCGTCCTTTTTGCCCGGAGAGCTAATTGCGGCATTCCTGTGGGCACAGTTGCAGGAGGCCGACGGCATCACCGCTACCCGACTCATCGCTTGGGACCGCTACTTCTCTCTTACCGAGCCGCTTGAGAGGGCTGGACTTCTACGCCGCCCACATGTGCCTCCTCATTGCACGCATAACGCACATATGTTCTACATCCTGCTTGCCGATGGAATTGATCGCGGCACAGTGTTGTCAGGACTCGCCGCCGCCGGCGTTAACGCGGTATTTCACTACGTACCGCTACATTCCTCTCCCGCCGGTGAGGGGCTTGGACGTTATGACGGACCGCTTCCGGTTACGGATTATCTGCATGGACGGCTGATTCGCCTGCCCCTGTGGTGCGGCCTAACCGACACGCAGCAGCAGCGTGTCGTGGAGACGCTGTCCGGTCTGTTGCATTCTGCTGTGGTTCGGGCCACAAGCTGAGTAAATATTGCGGTACGGAGCAATTGGTCAACTCTTGTGGCCTGCAGACCCCTCGCCCGCGGATTCGAGAGGAATGAGGCTGCATGTCTTGACGTCCTATTTACTGCCGATTCTTTAGCAGAGTTTCCGCAGCAGCAAAAAAGCCGTCCCAGGGATCTTTCTTCAGTGCGGAAAGACGCGCCCCGATATTGTTGACGGTGAAATGGGCTGGGCCTATCTCGGCGGTGAGTTCCGACCATTCGAGCGGTGCTGAAATGGCGGCTCCCGGCCGGGCACGAGTCGAATAGGCCGCAACCGCCGTATTGCCCCTGCCATTGCGCAGATAGTCGATGAAAATGCGGCCCTGCCGTTTCGCCTTGGTGGCCACGGAGAGATATTTCTCAGGCTCGGCTTTCGACATATCCGCCGCCATGGCCTTGGCGAAGGCCTTGACCGGGGCCCAGCCCGCCTGCGGCTTCAAGGGTGCGACAACATGCAGGCCCTTGCCGCCGGAGGTCTTGACAAAAGCGGCAAGCCCGGCTTCCTCGAAACGCCGCTTCAGTTCCAGTGCCGCTTCGATCACCTCTTCCCACGCCACATCCTCGCCGGGGTCGATATCCATGGTGATCATGTCCGGCTTTTCCCAATTGGCAGTGGTCGCGCCCCATGGGTGAATTTCGAGCGCGGCGGATTGCACGAGCGCCATCAGGCCATCGAAATCGGTGATGCGGATCAGCGGTTCGCCGCCCTTGTCCTTGGGATCCTTGATTTGCTCGACAGCCTTGTTGATGCCGCGCCAGGCGTGTTTCTGGAAAAATCGCTGCCCCTCTATGCCCTCCGGGCAGCGCAACAATGCCAGCGGCCGGTTGACGACAAAGGGCGCCATGTGCCGCCAGACCTGCGCATAATAGTCGGCAAGCCCCTCCTTCGTCACGCCGTCCTCCGGCCAATAAAGCCGGTCCGGATGGGTGAACTTGATCTTCGATTGCGGCGCCTGGGTATCGGACACGGCCTTCTCCTCGCGTTCGATTTCTGCTGCGGGCTTGTCTTCGCGCACCCCCCGGAAGGAGGCGTGACGCAGATTGCCATCTCCAGACCATGCACGAAACTCCACTTCAGCGACCAGTTCCGGCTTGACGAAATGAAGATCGCGGCGGGCAAGCGCGGTGAGTTTCTCACCGAACGGGCTTTCCTTGCGCTCAAGCGGCTTCAGCCGGCCAAGCAGCATCTCCGCCACTTCACCCGTATAACCTGTTCCGACACGGCCGACATGGCGCAGCTTGCCGTTTTCATAAACGCCGAGCACCAGCGATCCGATGGCGTGGTCGGATGTCGAGGAGACGGTATAACCGCCGATGACGAATTCCTGTCGAATCGAGCATTTGGATTTTACCCATTCGCCCTTGCGGCCCGAAACATATTTGCTGTTCCTGACTTTGGAAATGACACCCTCGAGGCTGAGCCGGCAGGCATGGTCCAGAACAAGCGCGCCACTTTCCTCAAAATGCTGGCTGTAGCGGAGATGAGGGTCACCTGCCGGCAGCAACTTTTCGAGCAGCGCCTTTCGTTCGCTCAATGCCGCACCGCGCAGATCGCTGCCATCGAGGTAAAGGAGGTCGAAGGCATAAAATACGAAGCGGTCGCTGCGCCCTTCGCTCAGATCCTGCTGCAAGGCAGAGAAATCGGAGGCGCCGTTATCCCGTTCGACGACGATTTCGCCATCGATCAACACCGTTTCCACCGGCAGCGCCCTGAGCGCTCCTGTCACGGCCCGGCCGAATTTCTCCGTCCAGTCCAGCCCGCTGCGGGTCAGCAGTTGAATTTTGCCCCGATCGACCCGCGCCTGCAGACGATAGCCGTCGAATTTGATTTCATGCAGCCAGCGAGAACCATCGGGCGGTTTCGGCTTGAGCGTGGCGAGCGCCGGCGGCACGAAAGATGGCATGGCCAGTTTGCGTGCGCCTTTTGGCAGCGCATGCGTCTGTTTCTTGCCCGACGTCGAAGCGGCGGCCTTTTTCGATACCGGCTTGGAATTCCAGGTATCCTTCGGTTTGGCTGCAACTTCCTCGACACTGCGCCCGGTCTTTACGGATTCCGGCCGTTCTTCGAGAATATCCGCGCCGCCCTTATGCCTCGCCTCCTCGTCATCGCCTTTGATTAGCAGCCAGTTCTCCCGGCTTTCTCCGGGCTTTCCGTGCATGCGTACCAGATGCCATCGGCCTTTGAGCTTTTCGCCGTCCAGTTCGAATTCCAGATGGCCTTTGCGATAACCTTTCCGGGCGTCGCCGATCGGCTGCCAGGTGCCGCGATCCCAGACGATCACGGTGCCGCCCCCATATTGTCCTTTCGGGATGACGCCCTCGAAATCGCCATAGCTGAGCGGATGGTCCTCGACATGCACGGCAAGGCGCTTGTCCTCGGGATCGAGGCTCGGGCCGCGCGTCACCGCCCAGCTTTTCAGCACGCCGTCCATTTCCAGCCGAAAATCATAGTGCAGACGGCGGGCATCGTGTTTCTGTATCACGAAGCTGGAGCCCTGCTGTTCGGCCGTCGTCCCTTTTGGCTCCGGCGTCTTGTCGAAACTGCGCTTGGCGTTATAGGTCTGCAATCCCATGGGTCAACTCGCTTTCCGCGGGGCCTTCCGGCCCGCTGCCGTCGCCCTTTTTCTGCTGCCCGCTTCGGCCCCTGCGCTGCGACGCAGGGCCTCCTTGAGATCAATGATATTGTCTACCTTGCGCGGCGGCGGCTTGGCGATTTCCCGGCCTTCGATCTTGGCTTTCACGAGCTCTGCGAGTGCATCATTATACCGATCGCTATAGTCTGCCGGGTCAAATGTGCCCGCACGCTTTTCGATGATGTGACCGGCCAGCTCCAGCATTTCCTCATCGAACTCGATATCGGGGATCGACTTGAAGACAGATGTCTGCGAACGGACCTCGTAGCTGAAATTCAGCGTCGTGGCGACGAGAGCCTTACCGCTCGGACGGATCAGCAGGACACGGTTGCGGCGGAAAAGCACCGCTTCGCCGAGAGCTGCGACATTCTCGTCGTCCATTGCCCTGGCAAGAAGCGTCAGCGCCTCTTCGCCGTCCTCCCCGCTCGGCGCGAGATAATAGGACTTGTCGAAATAAAGCTTGTCGATCTCGTCACAGGACAGGAAGTGCCTGACGCGGATGACCTTGTCGCTTTCCGGCATCAGCTTTGCAATCTCGTCTCCCTCGATGACGATGTGGTCGCCATTGTCGAGTTCGTATCCCTTGACCTGATCTTCGCGAAGAACCGCCTCGCCGGTGTCGCTATCGACATATTGCCGCTCGACGCGGTGGCCGGTCTTGCGGTTGACGATATTGAAGGAGATTTTCTCCGCCGAGGTCAGTGCGGAATAAAGACCGACTTCGCAGTTGAAATCGGCAAAGCTCAGATGGCCCCTCCAGCTCGCTCTCCGGTTCATGTCCGTCGTCCCTCGTCATCGCTGCGGGAGGACATGTCTCCGCGTCGGCCCTTGGCCAGAATGCGCTCGATGGCGGGCACATCCGCCTCCGCCAGAACCGGCACCGGGTCGGACGCCATGGCTTCGAGCACCTCCGGCGACAGCCCGCCATTGCGGATAACCCATTCCATGGCCTCACGGGTTTGCCGCTCCGCTTTCAACTGCGCATAAAGCGCCAGTATCAGCCGGTCGCGAACATCGAAGCTCTTCAAACTTCTGTCTGAACGTTCTGCCTGCCGTTTCATCTCGAAATCCTCAAAGGCCCATCCGTCATTGCGGACATCGCCTCAGGCAATGCCCCTGCCGCCGGTCACGCCATAAACCTCGCCATTGATGAAGCTTGCATCCTGCGATGCCAGCAGCACATAGACGGGCGCCAGTTCCACCGGCTGTCCGGGGCGGCCGAAATCGCTGTCCTTACCGAAATTCTTCACCTTCTCGTCCGGCTGGCCGCCGCTCGGCTGAAGAACCGTCCAGAACGGGCCGGGAGCGACGGAATTGGCGCGCACACCCTTTTCGATAAGCTGCTTTGCAAGCGCTTTCGTATAGGCGACGATGCCGGCTTTGGTGGTGGCGTAGTCCAGCAGGATGGCGGAGGGCTCATAGGCCTGTATCGACGCCGTGGTAATTACCGACGACCCCGGCTTGAGATGGGGAACAGCCGCCTGCGCAATCCAGTGCAGGGCATAAAGATTTGTTTTCATGGTGCGGTCGAAATCGTCCGTCGACAGTTCCTCTATATCGTCGCGATATTGCTGCCTTGCCGCGTTGATGACCAGAATATCCAGTCCATCGAGATCACCGGCCGCTTTCTCGACCAGTTCGCGGCACCAGGCCTCGTCGGTAATATCACCGGGCAGCGCGACCGCCACGCGGCCTTCCGCCTCAATGAGCGCCACGACTTCCTCCGCGTCGGATTCTTCTTCCGGAAGATAGGAGATCGCCACATCCGCGCCTTCCCTTGCAAAAGCGATGGCGACCGCACGGCCAATGCCTGAATCGCCGCCGGTTATCAGCGCCTTGCGCCCTGCAAGCTTGCCGGTGCCCTTGTAGCTTTTTTCGCCATGATCGGGGAAAGGCGTCATATTCGTTACCAGACCCGGCATTTCCTGGGTTGGGGTCGAAAAAGGCGGGCGCGGATACTGGCTGCGCGGGTCCTGCGGCTCGAGGCGGTCTGTCATCGCGGTCTCTCCCATAGATAGATGTCCATCCGTGGCGCATTCGCTGACACAGCAGGCATATCGCCCGGTCGGGCTGACAGCGGCATGGACGCGCCACACACTAACCTAACGATCTGCCTTGGCTCTCGTTCCATCGGACATGGGAAAGGAGGGCGACGACACCATTGTGCCGCCGCATCTTTTATCAAACGGAATGTTTCTTCCGTGTGGTTGCGCTGACGACCTGGGCGGGCGCGACATCCGGTTTGCCGAAGAGATAACCCTGCGCCTGCGCGCAACCCTCATCGACCACCATGCGGTATTGCGCATCCGTTTCAATTCCCTCCGCCGTCACCGGCAGATCGAGGCTGCGGCCGAGGCCGATCACCGCGCGCACGATGGCGCGGGCATTGTCATCGTCGCTCATGGCGGCGATGAAGCTGCGGTCGATCTTGATCTTGTCGAAGGGGAAGCTCTGCAGGTTGCTGAGCGAGGAATAACCGGTGCCGAAATCGTCCATGACGATGGCGACGCCGAGCGCCTTCAACTGGTTGAGGATGATCAATGTCGCCCTTCGGTCTTTCAGAAGCGCGGCTTCGGTGATTTCCAGTTCCAGCCGGTTGGGCGAAAGCCCGGTCTGCATCAGCACGGTGCAGACGACATGACCGAGATTGGCCAGCGAAAACTGCAATGGCGAAACGTTCACCGCGATCTTCAGGTGCGGTGCCCAGCCGGCCGCCTGACGGCAGGCCTCGCGCAGCACCCATTCGCCGAGCGAGATGATGATACCGCTCTCTTCGGCAATAGGAATGAAGACATCCGGCGGCACCACGCCCCGTGTCGGGTGCTGCCAGCGAACCAGCGCCTCGTAACCCACGACCTGGCCGCATTCGACTGACAGCACCGGCTGATAATTCAACAGCAACTCGTTGCGATTGATGGCAAGCCGCAGATCCGTTTCGAGCTGGCGGCGTTCGCGCGCCTCCTGGTCCATCACCGGGTCGTAGAAGGCCAATATGCCTCGCCCGCCCATCTTGGCACGGTAGAGCGCCAGATCGGCGGCGTGCATGATGCTTTCATCGTCCTTTCCGTCCCGCGGGAAGACGGCGATGCCGATGCTGACGCCAACGGAGGTCGGATCGTTGGCAACATTCATCTTCAGTGCGAACATGCCAAGGATCGTCTCAGCCAGCAGGCGCGCCTCTTCCGCCCTTGTATGCCGGGTAGTCAGGATGACGAATTCATCGCCGCCGAGACGGGCGACCACATCCCCTGCCCTTGCGCATTCATCGAGAATGGCGGCGACCTTTTTCAGAACGCGATCCCCCTCGGCATGGCCGAATATGTCGTTGACCGCCTTGAACCGGTCGAGGTCGAGCGCCAGCAGCGCGAATTCGTCCTCCTCGTCGCAATGCTCGATCTGCTGGTGAAGACGGGTCTGGAACATGGTGCGGTTGGAAAGGCCCGTCAGGACGTCGTGGCGGGCGAGATATTCGATTTCCCGCTGCGCTTCGCGCTTTTCCGTCAGGTCGCGAATGGCCATCACCTCGCAGGGGCGGCCGCGATATTCGATCGTTCGTACGCCGAGTTCGAATATCTGCGCCTGCCCGGCGCACTCGTGCACCGCCTCCACCGGTGCATGGCGCGGCAGATAGGCGGGTTGCCCGTCGATGGCCTTGAAGAGATCGTCGGGGTTTTGTCCGACCAGCGACGCTTCCTCCCGGCCCAGAAGGCCGGCAAAACGGGTGTTAAGCTCCACGATCCGCCCATCGCGAACGACGGCGAGACCATCGAGCGTCGCATCCACAAGACCCTTGAGATCGACAAGGTAACGATCCACAAGAGCAGCCGCAGCAGTGGTGGACAGGATCAGGAACGTGACGCCGGAAATGGCGCAGATCATGATCAGCCGGGCGACATTGTCGGGATCAGGCCCGGATACGGAAGGATCCGGCGAAAGCACCGTGGCCGACATGGCCGTGAAATGCAGCGCGCAGATCGCGAAAATCGCCGATCCAGCCGGCGCGGCGATGCGCTGCCAGGAGCCGAGGCGGCGAAAAAGGAAAAAGGCGAGGAGAAAAAACGCCCAGGCAACCGCAAAACCACCCAGCACCGGCCCCCACCGATAGCTGATCGTGGCGGCGACATCCATTCCCGCCATGCCGACGAAATGCATGACAGCAACCGACAGCGTGACCAGCGTGCCGGCGATCGCAGGGCTGTAAGCGGCCTGCGAACGGCTGGTGAGCGCCAGCCAGAAACCGAAAACCGCAAGAACCGCCGAAAACGCCGTGAAGGCGAAATCATAACCGATCGGGACCGCGCCCTTATAGGCGAGCATGGCGACGAAATGCGTGGCCCAGACGCTGAGCCCTCCGGCAAAGGCGGCAACCAGCACCCAATAGGGCTTGCGGCCAGCCGGACTTTCCTCCGCACGCAATAAAAGATGAAAAAAAGCAAACATGCCAAGCAGACAGATAACAGCCGCAAGCAGCACGACCGCCCGGTCGTGTTGTACGACAACGCATTCCAGAACCGTGAACATGACGCACTCTCCCAGCCTCTGAAGAACCGCTCACGGTGGCACTATGGGAGTGGTTTATTTATAAATCTCTAATGCAACTATTGATAAATGGAACGATCTGTCCTGCAACGTACAGAAAGGAACGGGCCGCACGCGGCAGCCCGTAAGCTTTTTCGCGCGCGGCCCGGCCGGGACTAGAGGAAAGGCCGTTTATTTCCAGCTTCGATAATCGGCTGCGGTGCATCCGAAAGGCGCCGGGCCATCGGCGAAACGCTCCTGCAGACGGGCGCATCCCCACTCGTTAATTGCTGCGGGCATCATGTTGTTGAGGTCCATGCCGGGCGAGTTGAACTGCGACGGAGCGCTGGTGACATACCACAGCCAGTAACCGATAACCGCGACGACGATGACGGCCACGATGGCAACGAAAGTCCCAAGTCTGCGCAGGAGGCTCGGCCCTTTCGCACTCGTCGCACCCGGAGCCGAGGCGCCCTCCGGTGTCTGGTTCGCAAGCATCGGGGCAAGCGATGCGAGGGCCTCCGCCCTTTCCTGCTCCGATAGCTCGATCCGCTCCAGCCGGTCGTCGAGCAGAACCGGCAGCGCGGTCTTGCCGTGCCAGACTGCCAGCGCAACATCGTGTTTTCCGTTATGGCCAACGACGACCGGGATTCGCCCCCTCTCCAGATGGGTGAAGGACTGCCGCTTGGTCTTGTCTTCTCTGACCGTATCGGCATAGGTGACGAAGAGACGGCTGCGTTTTTCGGCAACCGCCGTCAGCGCCACCGGAATGAGGGTCAACGGTGCGGGCTTGCGCAGCTGCAGGCGAACCCGCAGGACCCGGATAAGCGTGAACAGCATCGCCAAACTGCCGAAGCCGAGCAGGGCAACGAACACCCCAAGTGTGATGATGCGGTTCCAGAGCATGTCGAGACCCAGCGAAATCGTTGCGAGCTCCGGGTTCTTCGCGGAGATGACCAGTCCGGTTTCATAATCGCCGGAATGGAAATCGACGAACATGACCTCGACATCCTTCTTGTAGCTCACGCCCGCATGGTCATAGGAAAGATCGGCCTCACAGGTCGTGAAGATCGCCTTGCGCGTCTTGCAGCTGCCGCTGATCTCGCCGTTTTCAATCTCCAGCGGATTTTTGCTGATCTGATAGTCGCGCAATATGCCCGGACCTTCGGCGACGAGCATGACGGCCGTGATGACCAGAAGCACCGGAATGGAAAAATAATAGGCTGCAGGCACTGAAATGACGCCACGTTTGAGGCTCAGCGGCCGAGACGGAAGTTTTATCTGTGCAAGGTTCATGGTCATCAACGCATTCTTCGGGAGGTGGGTGAGCGGAGTTCACGACTCTCGCCCGATGGAAGGAATAGTCATCGGTCGGTCTAAACCGATGAAGCCCTTGAGAAAACCCCCTGAAATTACTGGATGGCGTGCGACAGCCACCTGCTGCGACTAGTTTCCTGTCCGCGAAGAGCCGGAGGAGCGTCATGGAGGACGCTTTCAGGGGTACGGACCTAACCGCCGATAAAAAAACGGGCGGTAAAACCGCCCGTCGCAGGTTCCAAAGACTATAGTTTGCCCTTAGTCCTTCGTGACCTTTTCCAGCCGGGTCGTCTGGCTGGGGTGGCCCACATAATCCTTCACGCGCGCATTCAGCACGATCGGCTCGAACCTCTCGAACATCGGCAGCACCGCCGGCTTCTGGGCGACGAACATTTCCTGCATCTGGGTGTAGATTTCCCCACGCTTCTTGGCGTCCGGCTCCAGCGAAGCCTTTGCCGTGAGCGCCGTCAGTTCCGGAATGTCCCAGGCCGAGCGCCAGACGAAATTGCCGGCGTTGTTGGCGGCCAGCGAATTGTCGGGGTTGCTGGAGAATTGCTCCATGGAGCCCAGCACATTCGGCATATAGGCGCCGGTCTGCGGAATGAGCAGATCGAAATCCCGCGCACGGTGGGCGGCGATCACGTCCGAACCGTTACCCTGCTGGATATTGACCTTGATGCCGATCTGGCTTAGCGACGCCTGGATCGCGGTGGCGAGGTCGATGCGCGGCGTCTGCGCGATCGTCTTCAGATTAAGTGTGAAGCCGTTTTCATAACCGGCCTCCTTGAGGAGCGCCTTCGCCTTCTCGACATCGAGCTTCCAGTCCGGGCTCGGAATGGCGTATTCGAAGTTTTCCGGCACCGGCACCGTGCGCGCCCGGCCATAGGGACCCATGATGGTCTTTTCCATGCCCTTGTAGTCGATGCCATAGGCAATCGCTTCGCGGACCTTGGGGTTGGACAAAGGTTCCTTGCCGGCATTCATGGACAGGACGTAGAAACCGCCCGTCGGCACGCGCTGGATCTGGAAGCCTTCCTTGTTGTTGAAGGTTGCAAGGTCGGCAGCCGTCAGCGCACTGGCGATGTCGATATCGCCGCGCTCCAGCATCAGGCGCTCCACCTGGCTTTCCGGCACATGCCGCACGATGACGCGGCGCATTTTCGGGCTGCCGGCCACATAATTCTTGTTGGCCTCGAGAATAATGATCTCATTCGGTGACCAGCGATTGAGCGTAAAGGGACCGGAGCCGGCGGAATTGGTTCTCAGCCAGCCATTGCCCCAATCGCCACTGCTTTCATGCGACTTGAGTTCCTTGCTGTCGACGACGCTGGCGATGACCATGGCCAGACGGTAAAGAAGCAGCTCGGACGTCGTTTCGCCGGAAAGATCGATGCGTACCGTTTTTTCATCCGGCGCGCTCACCAGCTTGTCGACATTATCGGCATTATAACCAACGCGCTTGAGGTTGGCTGCGGCCGCCTGGTTCATCTTCAACAGGCGGCTGAGCGAATAGACGACATCTGCCGAGGTTACCGGATTGCCCGACGCGAAATTGGCCTCGCGAAGATGGAAGGTGATGCCCTTGTCATCTATCTCCCAGCGCTCGGCAAGCTGCGGTGAAACCTTGCCCGAACCATCGACCGAAATAAGACGGTCATAGAGGTTGGACATGATTTCGTTGGCTTTTCCTTCGGTGGCCTGATGCGGATCAAGCGACAGCACCTGAGCCAGCGAGGTTCCGATGACAAGCTGGTCATTCGGTGTTTTGGCCACGGCTGGCGCTGCCTGCACCAGCATGGCGCCAAGGGCCGTGGTGAATGCGAGACGGATCAATGATTTTCTCATACCTGCTCCTCCTACAGATCGGTAATTCACGTTTGGGAAAAGCCCGCGACGCAGCGGGGCGTCGCGGGCCAAAACGGTCAAAGATGTTTGTTATCAAGCGCTTCTATAAGCGCGGCGATGTAGCCGTAGCAGAAGGCGAAAGCGACACCGACGGCATCGCGCCCGGCAATCGTCGGCACATGGTCTGGCATGATCATGTAGCGATAGCCGAGTTCGTGATAGAGTTTCAGCGAACGCACCATGTCCATGTCGCCCTCATCGGGGAATGTCTCCATAAAGGAGAGTTTGCCGCCGCTGATATTGCGGAAGTGGACGTTGAAGATCTTGTCGCGGCTGCCGAACCACCTGATAATGTCGTCGATCTCCTCGCGCGGATTGTCGAGCATCTCGCCGATCGATCCCTGGCAGAAATTCAGGCCGTGATAGGGGCTCTCGCGCATCTGCACGAATTTCTTCAGCCCTTCGACCGTGCCGAGAACCCGGGTGACGCCCCTGTAACCCGGCGGGGTATAGGGATCGTGCGGATGGCATGCCAGGCGTACGCGGTTGCTTTCGGCCACCGGCACCACACGCTCGAGGAAGTAATCGATGCGTTCCCAGTTCTCGTCTTCGGAAAGAACGCCCGCGAGACCCGGTGCCGCATCATGGTCCGCCTTGTCCCAGCGCCAGGCTTCATTGAGCGAGCCGCCGCGGCCGCGCTCCATTTCTGTGCGCGGAATGCCGATGAGGTTGAGATTGTATTTTGCGGCAGGGATTCCGGCCCTGGCGATATTCTCTATCATCGTGCAGACGGCATCGATCTGCCGGTCGCGATCAGGACCGGCAAGCAGGATATCGGGATACGACGCCTGTTCGATGGGCCGCGACGGCAGCGGCAATTGCACCATGTCGAGAACGAGGCCAAAGCTTTCGACCTTGTCACGGTGGCGCTCAAAGTCCTCGAAAGTCCAGCTCGCGGGCTTTCCGGGCGGATCCGCGTTGATATTTTTTACGCCAAGCTGCGCCCAAACCTTAAAATCCTCGTCATCGCGCGCAGCAACCTGGGTGCCGACATACATCGATTCTCTCCTCTCTCCATGCAAGTCATCATATGACATCGCATGAAATAAGATGAGTGTCGAGATGCTATTGCGCTTCTGACAGCAACCTGTATCGGCGCTGGCTCGCAAGCATATGTTCGCGCATGGCTTTTCGCGCCGCTTCCGGATCCTGTTCGACGATGGCGCGCAGGATTGCCTCGTGCTCGGCCTGCACTTTGCGAAGATAATTCGCATCGCCGGTTTCCGGCAGCGTCGGGAACTGCCCGCGCGGTATGGAGCGCGAGCCGAACTGACGCAGAGCCTCCAGATAAAAGCGGTTATTCGTGGCGATCGCGATGGCCGTGTGAAACTCGTAATCGGCATCGACGGTGGTTTCACGCGCATCGATGGCGCGGGCCATTTTCCGATGCGCCGCAGAGATTGCGGCCTCCTGCTGGGCGGTGCGGCGATAGGCGGCGATTGCCGCCGCCTCCCCTTCCGTCGCAAGCCGGAACTCCAGCATTTCCAGCGTTTCCGCAATGGTTCCGACTTCGGATTGCGTCAGTTTCACGCCGGCCCATTCGCTGGCATTGCTGACGAAAACACCCTTGCCCTGGATGGGAACGACATAGCCGGCGGAACGCAAATCCGCGATCGCCTCGCGAACCACGGTGCGGCTCACGCCGTAGCTGCGTTCAAGCTCTGGTTCGGTAGGAAGTTGATCACCGTT
The DNA here is from genome assembly GCF_002008205.1 of Agrobacterium sp. YIC 4121. Lineage (NCBI taxonomy): Bacteria > Pseudomonadati > Pseudomonadota > Alphaproteobacteria > Hyphomicrobiales > Rhizobiaceae > Agrobacterium > Agrobacterium sp. YIC 4121. The sequence goes on from NZ_MRDI01000021.1 coordinate 42,422, forward strand.
TTTCAGTTTTCCACTGCGAATTTCTGCGCTGAGATTATCGATGATCTGTTGTGCCCGCCTCTCCCGCGGCCTCGCTTTGTCGCCCATCATGCCACTCTTCCCTCTTGCAGAATACGAATCCCTTCGCTACTCATATGATGACACGGCCGCACATCATATGTTTTCATGTTAGCTCAGGGAGGAGTTGGGATGAAGTACCATCAAGAGTTTTTGCAAAGGAGAATTGCGCGTCTGCGGCGAGCAGCGTGCAAAGGCTCCACTGCCGACAGCGTTCTCACAGGGAAATGCGGCCAGCAATGACGGAAATCTCACTGCGCGGGCTTGGACATCGTTTTCTGCAACTGATCGTCAGCCTCTTCATCCTGCTCTGCATCACCTTCATCATCGGCCGGGTCATGCCGAGCGATCCGGTCGGGGCAATCGTCGGCGAACTTGCCGATCCCAAGGCCTATGAGGCCATGCGAGCGCGACTGGGGCTCGACCTGCCGCTTTACCAGCAATTCTTCATCTATCTGCGCGGCCTGCTGCATGGCGATTTCGGCATTGCGATCCTGACCGGAAACCCCGTTACCCGCGATCTGGCGCAGGCTTTCCCCGCCACTTTCGAACTCGCCACGCTGGCGATCATCATCTCGACGGTCATCGGCGTCCCACTCGGTCTCGCCGCCGCCCTCTTCCGCGACACCTTCATCGACAAGTTCGCGCGCGTGTTTGCGCTGGTGGGACATTCGATACCGGTCTTCTGGTTCGGCATCGTCGGGCTGGTGATTTTCTACGCGAATCTCAACCTTGTCGCCGGCCCCGGCCGGGTCGATGTCTTTTACGAAGGCCTCGTTGAGCCGAAGACGGGATTGATGCTCGTCGACACCCTCCTTGCGGGCGAGACGGAAATCTTCTGGAACGCGCTTGGACACATCATCCTGCCGGCGATCATCCTCGCCTATATGGCCATGGCCTATATTACCCGCATGACGAGGGCCTTCACCCTCGAACAGCTCAGCCAGGATTATGTCATCGCCGCAAGGGCCAAGGGCGTCAGCCCAGCACGCACCATAACCCGCCATGTGCTGCCCAACATCGCCGTGCAGCTCATCACCGTGCTGGCGATCTCCTATGGCAACCTGCTGGAAGGCGCCGTGGTCACGGAGATCGTCTTCTCCTGGCCCGGCATCGGTCAATACATGACGAATGCGCTGCTCATCGGCGACATGAATGCGATTCTGGCCGCCACAATCGTCATCGGCTTCATTTTCATGTTGCTCAACTTCCTCGCCGATCTGGCCTACACCACGCTCGATCCCCGTACACGGGAGGCCGCACGATGACCGATATCGCGCATAACAATACCGTTGATCGTCCCAGCGCCCTGTCGCGCATCTCGACCACCACCGCGCGGACACTTCGGAAGCTCGCGGACGAACCGCTTGGAATGTTCGGCTTTGCCATTCTGGCCATTCTGGTTCTGGTCGCCATTTTCGCACCGCTCATTGCGCCTTACGATCCTGCGCGCCAGGCGCTCGAAAACGCGCTTCAACCACCCAGCTGGACACATCTGGCCGGAACCGACGAATTCGGCCGCGATATTTTCAGCCGGCTCGTATACGGCACCCGCATCACCATCCAGACGGTACTGTCGGTCTCGGTCATCGTCGGTCCTATCGGCCTTGCCATTGGCGTGATGGCCGGTTTCTTCGGCGGACGAACCGACGCGATCCTGATGCGCGCGACCGATATCGTCCTGTCCTTCCCCTCGCTCGTGCTGGCGCTTGCCTTTGCGGCCGCCATGGGCGCCGGCCTCGGCACGGCGATCATTGCGATCTCGCTGACGGCCTGGCCGCCGATTGCGCGTCTTGCCCGGGCGGAAGCGCTTGTCGTGCGCAATACCGATTACGTCGCCGCCGCCCGTCTCTATGGCGCCTCGCCGCTGCGCATCCTGTTTCTGTACATTGCACCGATGTGCATTCCCTCGGTCATCGTTCGCCTGACGCTGAACATGGCCGGCATCATCCTGACGGCCGCTTCACTCGGCTTCCTTGGTCTCGGAGCCCAGCCGCCGCTGCCGGAATGGGGCGCGATGATCTCCAGCGGCCGCAAGTTCATGCTCGACTACTGGTGGGTCGCCGTCATGCCCGGTATCGCCATCCTGCTGACGAGCCTTGCCTTCAACATCGCCGGCGATACGCTGCGCGACCTTCTGGATCCGCGTCATGCCCGTTCCTGATAGCTCCCCCATCCTTTCGGTCCGCGACCTCAATGTCCGTTTCGGCCGCAACACCATCCCGGCCGTGTCCAACGTCAATTTCGATGTCGGGCGCGAAAGGGTCGGCATCGTCGGTGAGTCCGGCTCGGGAAAATCCACCACCGGCCGGGCCGCCATGCGGCTCCTGCCGAAAAGCGCCACGGTGACCGCGGAGCGGATGGATTTCCTGTCCGAGCCGCTGCTCGAAAAATCCGAGCGGCAGATGGGCGCGATCCGCGGCAGCGAGATGGCGCTTATCATGCAGGACCCGCGTTATTCGCTGAACCCGGTGCTGCCCATCGGAAAGCAGGTGGCGGAGGCCGCCGAACTGCATCTGGCGCTGACCGGAAAGGCAGCGAGAGGTGCAGCACGGGACATGTTGCTGCGAGTGCGCATCAACGATCCCGACCGCGTGATGGCGCTTTATCCGCACCAGATATCGGGCGGCATGGGCCAGCGCGTGATGATCGCCATGATGCTGCTCGCAAAGCCCAAGCTGGTCATTGCCGACGAACCGACCTCGGCCCTCGATGTCAGCGTCCGCAAGGATGTGCTTTTGCTTCTGGACGAGATGGTGCGGGAGAATAATTCCGGCCTGATCCTCATCAGCCATGACATCCGCATGGTCGCGGCCTTCTGCGAACGCGTGCTGGTCATGTATGGCGGGCGCGTCGTGGAAACGCTGACGAAGCTGGAGGATGCGCAACATCCCTATACGCGGGGCCTGATCGCGGCGATGCCCGATCCCCGCAATCCGGTGCGGCGTCTCAAGGTGCTGGACCGTCATGCCATCGATGCGGAGGTGATGCGATGATCACGGTAGACAAGCTCGACGTCGTCTATGGCGCGAAGGAAAACCGCAATCACGTCGTGCGCGGCGTCAGCCTCACGGTCAACAGGGGTGAAACGCTCGGCATCGTCGGTGAGAGCGGCTGCGGCAAGTCGACCTTGCTGCGGTCGCTGGCGGGGCTGGAGGCCGGCTGGACCGGCTCCATCAGCTTTAACGGCAAACCGGTCGGCAAGACCCGCAGTCGCGACGAACTGAAACTGGCGCAGATGGTGTTTCAGGACCCCTACGGTTCGCTGCACCCGCGCCACCGCATCGGCCGGGCTCTCGCCGAACCGATCCGCGCCATGGGACTTGGCGATGGCTGGTCGAAAGTGCCTGCCGCCCTGCAACAGGTTGGCCTGCCCCCACATTTCGCCGAGCGCTTCCCGCATGAACTTTCCGGTGGCCAGCGCCAGCGCGTGGCAATCGCCCGCGCGCTGATCCTCGAACCGCCGATCCTGCTGCTCGACGAGCCGACATCCGCGCTCGACGTCTCCATCCAGGCGGAAATCCTGAACCTGCTTGCCGACCAGCGCGAAGAACGCGACCTCACCTTCGTTCTCGTCAGCCACGACCTCGCGGTGATCGCCCATATGTGCGACCGGGTGCTGGTCATGCAGAACGGCGATTTTGTCGATGAGCTGACCAAGGCCGACCTTGAAGCAGGCGTTACCCATTCGGCCTATTCAGGTGAGCTGTTCGAAAGCAGTTTCCTGTAACGATCACCGCCCGACGGCAACACCGGGCGGCCCATCCACGGCCGCCCCGCCTTCTCCCGTGGCGCAATTTCGGCGATTTCGCCTGCCCGGCAGCGGCCAATCGCCGACAGGGGACGAGCGACCTTTTGGGCCGACAAATCTGACCACCGACTGCGCGCAAACCACCGGAACAATGCGTTCAGCATTTGTTCTGGATTGCTGTTTGAGTCTTTGCTAATCATTGCGACGACAGGGCAGACAATGGCCGGACATTCCGACGACTGCCATCTCTGAACAAGAAGGTTCTCACCCGTGAGGACAGGCAGGTTATCTAAGGATTGCTGGCATGGCGGTTGCCTATCTGGAAAAGCTCAACGAACAGCAACGCAGGGCGGTGGAGCATGGCGTTGGGCTGGCGGAAGGGCACACGGCCGGACCGCTGCTGATCATCGCCGGGGCCGGTTCGGGCAAGACCAATACGCTCGCCCACCGTGTTGCGCATCTGATTGTGAATGGCGCCGATCCCCGCCGCATCCTGCTGATGACGTTTTCCAGACGTGCCGCCACGGAAATGTCGCGACGGGTCGAGCGTATCTGCAAACACGTTATCGGGGCGAATTCGGCAATCATGACAGACGCGCTGGCCTGGTCCGGTACGTTTCACGGCATCGGCGCGCGCCTGTTGCGCATCTATGCCGAGCAGATCGGGCTTAACATCGATTTCACCATCCACGACCGCGAGGATAGCGCCGACCTGATGAACCTCGCACGGCATGAGCTGGGCTTTTCCAAAACCGAAAGCCGCTTTCCAACGAAGGGTACGTGTCTTGCGATCTATTCGCGCGTGGTGAATTCCCAGACGCCGCTCAAGGAGATATTGCGCCAGCATTATCCCTGGGTCGCCAACTGGGAGAGTGAACTGAAAGAGCTGTTTGCAGCCTATGTGGAGGCCAAGCAGGTCCAGAACGTGCTCGATTACGACGATCTTCTGCTCTACTGGGCCCAGATGGTCAGCGACCCCGTTCTTGCAGACGATATCGGCAACCGCTTCGACCATGTGATGGTCGACGAATATCAGGATACCAACCGGCTTCAGGCTTCGGTGCTGATGGCGCTCAAGCCCGGTGGCCGCGGGTTGACCGTGGTGGGTGACGATGCGCAATCGATCTATTCCTTTCGGGCGGCGACGGTGCGAAACATCCTCGATTTTCCGGCTTCCTTCAGCCCTGCCGCCGACATCATCACGCTTGACCGCAACTATCGCTCGACGCAGCCGATCCTGGCGGCCGCCAACGGCGTCATCGATCTGGCGCGCGAGCGGTTCACCAAGAACCTCTGGACCGAGCGGCAGTCGCTGGAGCGCCCGAAACTCGTGACGGTGAAGGACGAGACCGAACAGGCGAATTTCATCATCGACCAGATTCTCGCTAATCGCGAAACCGGCATGACGCTGAAACAGCAGGCCGTGCTGTTCCGCACCTCCAGCCATAGCGGCCCGCTCGAGGTGGAACTGACCCGCCGCAACATCCCCTTCGTCAAATTCGGCGGCCTGAAATTCCTGGACAGCGCCCATGTGAAGGACATGCTGGCCGTGCTGCGCTTCGCGCAGAACCCGCGCGACCGCGTCGCCGGTTTTCGGCTGCTGCAGATGCTGCCCGGCATCGGACCGAAGAAGGCCGGCAATATTCTCGATGCGATTGCGACAGACCCCGAGCCGCTGCTTGCCCTTGCCGAAATTCCGCCGCCGCCGAAGACCGGCGACGACTGGACAACCTTCACGCAAATGCTGGTGGGCCTGCGACAGGCGCCGAACGACTGGCCGGGCCAGATCGGGCAGGCGCGGCTGTGGTACGAACCGCATCTGGAACGCATCCATGAGGATGCGGACACCCGCAAGGCCGATTTGCTCCAGCTCGAGCAGATCGCCGGCGGCTACCCCTCACGCGAGCGCTTCCTGACCGAGCTGACGCTCGATCCGCCCGACGCCACCAGCGATCAGGCCGGCGTGCCGCTGCTTGACGAGGATTATCTCAGCCTCTCCACCATCCATTCGGCAAAAGGCCAGGAATGGCGCTCCGTCTTCATTCTGAATGTGGTCGACGGCTGCATTCCCTCTGATCTCGGGGTCGGCACCACGCAGGAACTGGAGGAAGAACGCCGGCTGCTTTATGTCGCCATGACGCGCGCCAAGGACAGCCTGTCGCTGATCACGCCGCAACGTTTCTTCACCGGCGGGCAGAACCAGCAGGGCGACAGGCATGTCTACGCCGCAAGAACCCGCTTCATACCGGCGACATTGCTGCAATTCTTTGAAACGGCAACCTGGCCACTGGTGTCGGCTGCCGCTTCCGAGCGCAGCGCGCAGCAGATCCGCATCGATGTGGGTGCGCGGATGCGCGCCATGTGGAAGTAAACTTTAGTCGATCGCCTTCCCCTTTCAGAGCCGAAGTTGTGATGACCTCTGGATAAGGTAACTCTGGACTTGGTTTTTCCATTGGTCGGTAAGGTCGCCCCATGCATGCGGACCAAGATTTGCTGAAAAACTAGGTAACGCTCCGAAATGCGCTGCTGGTAATCCGTAATCTGGTTCGTCGGCGCTCAATAACTGGGCTATAACTCGCCGCACTATTGCTCCCGCCCCCAATCGCGCCGATAGAATTGCTTCATGAAAGGCATCTGCGTCTCCCCCGAAAATTGACGAAATTGCAACTTGGCTCCATTAGGTCGCTCTCGTTCACGCTGCGTGCCCAGGCGCTACGGCATATAGGACCATGCGTCTGACCGACGTTACTTATTTTGCTCCAGAGACTGAGGGGGGTATCTCATAATAATTGCGGTCAAGAATAGTTACGAAATGAGGAGGTCTTACGGTGGACAAAAATCCAGTGGACAACCGTCTTTTCCGCTAGCGTTGACAATGCTTGATCAAACATATGCCGCTGTACCGACTGCCAGGCAGTGGCCGGTGACTTGGTGTTGGAGGTCTTATGGAGCGCAGCTCTCTAGCCGTTATTCTCGCAGCGGGCGACAGCACGCGCATGAAATCGTCGAAA
>NZ_MRDI01000013.1:0-55182 GCF_002008205.1 Agrobacterium sp. YIC 4121
AACCCACAAACCAAAACCAGATGGCCTTCCAATGGCCGCAAATTTAAACCGGACAGTAGTGGGCTTGTCCCGAGCATCTGCTACCGGTCAGTTTTACGATAGGTGATTAGATCCTCGGGACAGTCCCGCGGATGGCGTCGGGTGGGATGGCTTGTTAGCCGATAGAAAGATCGGCTTTCAGCCCCTGCCACCTGCGAGCCTCAGGGCGCCGTTCTCGCCGATGACGACATCCAGCTCACCATATCCGCCTATGGAAAGATGCGGCGTTTCGATGAGATGGGAGTGGGTGGCGTTGATGACGACCACGGTGGCGCCCATGCTTTCCCCGGCCTGAATGCTGGCGGGGGCGTCCTCGAAGACGACGCAGTTTTCAGGCGCGACGCCGAGCTTTTCCGCCGCCTTTTTATATCCTTCCGGATCGGGCTTGCCGTTCACCACGTCCTCGGCGCAGATCATCACCGCAGGCGGGGTGAGGCCTGCGGCCGCCAGTCGGCGCTCGGCGAGCGCGCGGGCGGCGGAGGTGACGATGGCCCATTTGCCAGCCGGCAATTTTTCGAGAAATGCCGCAGCCTCGGGAATCTGGAGGATGCCGTCGACATCGTCCATTTCCTTCTGCAGCAGCATCGCCGCCTGTTCCGCGACATCGAGACCGGGAACGGCCTCGCGGCGCACCACTTCCGACGCGCGCATGCCATGGATGCGCTGCAGGAAAGCGTTCGGCTCTATGCCGTTGTCCACGGCCCATTCGCGCCAGACCCGCTCCACCACCGCAATCGAGTTGAGCAATGTTCCATCCATGTCGAACAGGAAGGCCGCATAGTCTTGCGAAAATATCTGGTTCTGCGGCGGGACTTTGCTGTGCATCTCATTCTTCCGTTGAAGCTGTCGGGACGCCTGTCTCTACAGCATCGGCGGAGATAACGGAATCGCTTTTCCACCTTGAAGGCATAATGCGGTCATCTGGCCGAAGGCGGATATTGTCCCGGAATCGGACGTTCGCGGGTTCCGCGACTCGCCGGGTTGGGGTAGGGGACATGGCGGGCCCATCTCGCGATGACGGGCGTCAGGTTGCAGCAAGGATGAGCTGCTATCGTGAGTTTTCACAAGTGCCGGAAACGCGTTAAATCAAAAGGTAATGATGGATTTTGAATGTTTCGCATGAGGTTTTTCGGAGCGGAATTTTCTTAACGAGTTCGCCGCTTCAGGGGCGGCGTTAACCATTTGTTAACCATATTCGAGGTACCTAATTGTCAACGATTTGTTTACCAAGATGACCAAAGTGCTAACAGACCAGCGTTCGATCCGTATCAAAGGCCGCTCCTTCCTCGCAGTCGTCCTGTCCCCCGAATCTCCGGTCGATCAATGGCTGGAAAGGCTCGATGATCTAGCCGCCCGTTCGGCGGGCTTCTTCCTGTCGCGTCCGGTGGTTCTGGACGTCTCGGAGCTGTCGCTCGACAAGGCGGGGCTGAAGGAGCTGCTGGCGGCGCTGACGGAGCGCAATGTCGGCATCATGGGTATCGAGGGCGTTCGCCCCTCGATGATCGAGCCGGGCATGCCGCCGTCGCTGAAGGGCGGAAAGCCCGCTTCCGATGTCGAGGTTGAGCCGGTCGCCATCGCTGCCGAGTTGCCGGAGGAAAAGCCGCGTGCTGCCGGTGAGGTCAGGGCCGTCGTGCCGTCGCTGGTCATCAACGAGCCGGTTCGCTCCGGCCAGTCGATCATGTTTCCCGAGGGTGACGTGACCGTCATCGGTTCGGTCGCCTCAGGGGCGGAAATCATCGCCGGCGGTTCGGTGCATATTTACGGCGCCCTGCGCGGTCGCGCCATGGCCGGTTCGCTCGGCAATGTTTCGGCGCGCATCTTCTGCCGCAAGCTCGAAGCGGAGCTTCTGGCCATCGACGGCGTCTACAAGGTGGCCGAGGACATTGACGACAAGCTGCGCGGCCAGCCCGTTCAGCTCTGGCTGGAAAACGATACGATCAAGGCCGCAAAGCTCGGCTGATAACAGAGAAACAACACAGGAACAGGAGAGCCATATGGGGAAGGTAGTCGTTGTAACTTCCGGCAAGGGCGGGGTGGGAAAGACCACCTCGACCGCAGCGCTTGGCGCCGCACTGGCGCAGAACAAGGAGAAGGTCGTGGTCGTCGATTTCGATGTCGGCCTGCGCAACCTCGATCTCGTCATGGGTGCTGAACGCCGCGTGGTTTACGATCTCGTCAACGTCATCCAGGGCGATGCCAAGCTGACGCAGGCGCTGATCCGCGACAAGCGCCTCGAGACGCTGTTCCTGCTGCCTGCCTCGCAGACGCGCGACAAGGACAATCTGACGCCGGAAGGTGTCGAATGGGTCATCAACGAGCTGAAGAAGCACTTCGACTGGGTGATCTGCGACAGCCCCGCCGGCATCGAACGCGGCGCGACGCTGGCCATGCGCCATGCGGATGTGGCCGTTGTCGTCACCAATCCGGAAGTCTCCTCGGTGCGCGACAGCGACCGCATCATCGGTCTGCTGGATTCCAAGACGCTGAAGGCCGAACGCGGCGAGCGCATGGAGAAGCATCTGCTTCTGACACGTTACGACGCTTCCCGCGCCGAGCGTGGCGATATGCTGAAGGTCGACGACGTTCTGGAAATCCTTTCCATTCCGCTGCTCGGCATCATTCCCGAAAGCACGGATGTGCTGCGGGCCTCGAACGTCGGTGCGCCTGTTACGCTGGCCGATGCCCGCTGCGCGCCGGCCATGGCTTATTTCGACGCCGCCCGCCGCCTGTCCGGCGAGGATATTCCGGTGGTCATTCCGGGCGAGAAGCGTGGCATCTTCTCCAAGATCTTCGCAAGGAGGGCTGCATGAGCATCTTCAGTCTTTTCCGCAAACAGAAGTCGGCACCGCTTGCGCGCGAACGCCTGCAGGTGCTGCTCGCCCACGAAAGGGCATCCTCCGGCTCCGATCTGGTCGCCATCCTCAGGGAAGAAATTCTCGGCGTCATCGCCAAACATGTGCAGATCGACAATGATCGCGTGCATGTGAAGATGGATCGCGACGAGCATGTCTCAATCTTGGAGATCGATGTCGAGATTCCTCTGGGTGCCGATCTGCGCGCCGCGTAAGATACGTCTTGAAAAAACGCCGCCCGCCACCGGGCGGCGTTTTTATTCCGCTGTCGTATCGACGGGTTTTCGAAATGCCTCCGCCAGATCGCCGGGCAGCGGGCGCTTCAGGTTGATTCCGTTTGGCGGGATCGGCGCGTTGAACCATTTGTCGTAGATTTTATCGATTTCGCCGCTCTCATAGATTTGGCCGAGCGCCTCGTTGACGGCGTCGCGGAAGCCGGTATCTCCGTGGCGGAGCATCAGGCCATAGGGCTGCGGCGGGGCAAGATATTCGTCGGAGATGACGTAGTCTTCCGGCTTGCCGGTCTCGGCAACGAAGGATCGCAGAAGTATGTCGTCCATGACGAAGGCCGAGGCACGGTTTTCCGTTACCATGTCAAAACTGCCCTCGGTGCTGTCATTTTGCAGAACAGCGACGTTCAGCCCCAGTTTGCGATTGAGCACGTTGAGTTGGGTTATGTTGATGGTTCCCGTCGTCACCACCACCGTTCGCCCGGCGAGATCGGCGACGGTGTTCAGGCCGCTCGATTTCAGCGCCACATAACGGGTGCCGGTGATGAAGTGGCTGTAGGAGAACCACACTGCCTTGCGCCGCTCTTCCGTATTCGTGCTCGCCACGCATTCCATGTCCATCGTACCGTCATTGAGAAGCATGATGCGGTTGCTGGGCGTGCGCTTGACGAACTCGACCTTCAGTTCCGGCAGGCCGAGCTTTTTCTTGATGGAATCCGCCACTCTCAGGCATAGCTCGATGCTGTAGCCGATAGGCTCCGGGCCGGCGCCGAGATAGGAAAAGGGAATATTGCGATCGGCGTAACCGAGCTTGATGGTGCCGGTTCTGGCAATGGTTTCAAGTGTCGGCGGTTGGGCGTCCTCGCTCACCGCCTGGGCGGGAAGAAGACTTGAAAATACGAGCATAAGCCATAGTGTCGATCTCTGCATCGCGCATCTCCAGCCAAATAATCTGTCAAAACATTCTCATGAAAATCGATACGGGTGGACGGCTTGCGCTCTCAGTCCTGGTATTCGCTCGGATGTTCGTATGCCTGTTTCAGAGAGGCGGCCATCGGCAGGTTCAGGTTCATGCCGTTTGGGGGAATGGGCTTGGTGAACCACTTTTCATAAAGGCCATGAATGACTGGCCCGGTGAAAATATGACGAAGGCTTTCATTGACTGCCGCCTTGAAACCGGGGTCGTTGCGCCGGAAAACCAGGCCATAGGGTTCGGGCGCGCTCAGCGTTTCCTCAGAAAGCGCATAGAGGTCCGGATTCTCTGATGTCGCCGCCAGCGCCGCGAGCAATATGCCATCCATAACAAAGGCGGAGGCCTTGCCGGAAACCACGAGTTCGAAGGCCTCCTCATTGGTTTTCGTCGGCATCACAGAGATATTGAGGTTCTTCGCCCGGTTCACGGCATTGAGCTGCTCGATATTGACCGTGCCGGAGGCGGATGTAACGGACCGCCCGGCTAGATCGGCAAGGCTTTTCAGATTGTCCTGTTTGCGGGAGAGAAACTGCGTCGCGGTCATGAAGTTGGGATAGGAGAAATCCACGATCTTGCGGCGTTCGCTATTGTTGGTCGTGGCCGCGCATTCAATGTCGATCTGGCCGCCGCGGACAAGGATGAAACGGGTCGCGGGCGTCGCCTTGACGTATTCGAGTTCGATCCTGTCGAGCTTCAGCTTCCTGCGAATATCTTCGCTGATCGCCCGACAAAGATCGGTCGAGAAACCGGTGACCTCCCCATTCGGCAATTGATAGGAAAAGGGCGGTTCGGCTTCGCGATAGCCGATGCGGATCTTTGCGGTTTTGGCGATCTGCTGAAGCGTATTGCCTTCGCCGGCAGCCTGTAGAGGCGTGATGGGAGCAAGGCATGTGAGGAAAAGGCAAAATACTGAAAGACGCATTTTATGTCCTCTGGGCCGGCGGCCGGTTTCTCAAATGGCTTTTTGTGGCGGGCAATAGGTTTCCTGTGTCGGACGACCGACGTCGCCGAATTCATCCTGCGTGATCGGAGTGATGACGGCGCGGTTCTTGAGAATGCGTGCAAGCGGCGCGGGCTCGGCAAAATAATAACCCTGCGCTTCGTCGCAGCCGGAAAGCTTGAGCGCTTCGACCTGCTCCCTGTTTTCAACGCCCTCGGCGGTGACCTTCAGGCCGATCTGTTCAGCCATGTCGATAACGGTGTTGACGATGGCGGAACACATGGGATTGGACGGCAGGCCGGAGACGAATTCCCGGTCGATCTTGATCTTGTCGAAGGCGACATGGGTGAGCGTGCTGAGCCCCGCATAACCGGTGCCGAAATCGTCAAGCGCGAGGCGAACGCCCCTTTCCTTCAGCAGTTTCAGGGCTCGGGCGCTGTTATCGCGCTCCAGCATGACCGTTTCCGTCACTTCCAGTTCAAGCCGTTCGGCCGGGAAGCCGGATGTTTCAAGCGCCCGGTCTACTATCGGTACGATGTCGTCATTGCTGAGCTGAACGGCGGATAGATTGACGGCGAGCCTGATATCCTTCGGCCATGTCATCGCATCCCTGCAGGCCTGCGCCAGAACCCACTCGCCCAACGGCTTGATGAAGTTGTTTTCTTCGGCAAGCGCGATGAAGCGGTCCGGTGCGATGAGGCCAAGCTTGCTGTGTCGCCAGCGGGCCAGCGCTTCATAAGCGACGATGCGACCGCTCTGCAGATTGACAACCGGCTGATAGTGCAGCTCGAACTCCTGGTTTTCGAGCGCGGATTTCATGTCTATTTCCAGCGCATGCTTGTGCTGCGCCGCCATGTCCATGCCTGGCTCGTAAAAGACGAAATAGCCGCAGCCCATGGATTTCGCCCGGTAAAGGCCGAGATCGGCATGTTGCAGAAGCTGCGTTGCGGATGTGCCGTGGCCCGGCGCGCAGGCGATGCCGATGCTGGTATCGATGCTGATATCGCTGCCTTCGAGACCGAAACTGCGCGAGACGGCATGGACCACCCGCGCGGCCAGCATCGCCGCATCGCTCTCGCAGTCGCCATTTGCCGATTGTATGATCGCGAATTCGTCGCCGCCGAGACGGCTTACCATGTCGTTTTCACCCAGCACGGCGGAAATCCGTGAGGCCACCGCCACCAGCAGGGAATCGCCGGCGGCGTGTCCGAGTGTGTCATTGACGGCCTTGAAGCGGTCCAGATCGAGCAGCATGACATTGAACGGCTGGCCTGACGCGGCAAGCTGTTCGAGACGGTTTTCCAGTGTCTTCATCAGTAGCACGCGGTTTGGAAGTCCGGTCAGCGCATCGTGATGGGCCATATGTTCCAGCTGCTGCGCCATATCGCGAATCTGCCGCAGGCGTCCGCGTTCCAGAACCGCCTCACGCAACGTCTCGATGGCGGTGGCCATGTCGCCGATCTCGTCCCGCCGCTCCTGAAACGGCGTGGCGACATCCGTTTCCTCGCGGGCGATCCGAAGCGTCGCCTGCACCAGCGCCGGGACCGGTTTCAGGAAATGCCGGGCGATGACGGTCACAAGCACGCCGGTGACGGTCAAGACCACGATCAGCGCGGCGAGCGAATTATAGATGAGCTTGCGCTGCGCGCCATAAAGCGCGTCCGAGCCGCCGATGCTGACGGCGACCGCGCCGATGGGTTTCTTCGTTTCCGTGCTGATGATCGGCAGCAGGCCGATATAATGGCTGGATTCGCCGATGGTCGCAAAACCAGTGGAAAAACGCGCGGCGACCGCATCCCGGGAAAAGATGGGATCGGTGGCGAGCGGCTTTTCATCGTCATCGGTGGCGTTGTCGAAAGCCGCCGCGATCTGCCGGAAGCCGGAATCTGCCTCGTCATAACGGAAAAGCCAGACGGCATTCTTGGTCTGTGCGCCGATAAGCGCGAGAACGTCGCTGGGGTTGAAGCCGGTGACGAGAATGGATTCGTCGTCGCCGATGGGTTTGTCGGTCAATATGCCGTTGACCTGCCCGTCGGCATCGGCGGTGACGCTGACATAGGTGTAGATGCTGCGAAGCGTGGCGCTGGCGATCTGCGAATTGACGCGCGCCTGGTTGAGCCATTGCTCGCTGGCGGCGGCGACGAACATATACCAGCCGACAAGTGCGCCGATGCTGTAGGAAAAGATCACGCCGCCGAGGAATATCAGGGTTATCTTGCTGGCGAGCGAACGCCGCCGCGAAAACCGGCCTGTTTCCGGCTGCGTTGGCGAGCGAAGCGTGTGGCCCGGTTCAACCTGTCTATCTGTCCCGCGATAGGCAGTCTCTTCCATTCGCGATAGTCCCCCGCGATGTCGCGTTATAATTGTTTTATGGAATTTTATAGGGCATGCATTTCAATGCTGTCTGCTAAATAATTCAACAAAGTTTAGATGCGATTAAGAATTAATCCGTCTTTTTATAGTCGTAGCTTATATAAGAGATGGCGTTCCTGCACCTCAGGTTGAAAAAATCCGAGGTTAGAAATGAATCGTCAAGGATAAACTCCAAAATTCTGCCATCTCCGCCATGTTTCCCGATCCGGTATGTCTCTCATCGATAGCGCGGCGATTGGCCTTGCCAACTGGCCGATAAACGGCATGTTGTGCGCAACATGCCGCTTTCAGGGAAGATATCATGGCTCATAAAGGCAAAAGCATCGCGCAGCTTTCCGTTCTCCTCCAGAGCGGCCATCTCGATCCGCGTGCCCTGGTGGAAGAGACGCTGGATGCGGTTGGCGGAGAGGACGATCAGGCGATTTTTGTCGAGTTGACGGCAGCGCGTGCGATGTCGGAGGCGGAAGCCGCGGCAAAACGCCTTGGTGATGGCCGTTCCTGTGGTGTGCTCGATGGTATTCCGGTGGCTTGGAAGGACCTGTTTGACCTTGAAGGCATGGCGACCACGGCCGGATCGACGGTGCTTGCCAACGATAAGCCTGCGTCGCGCGACGCGGATGTGGTGACGGCGCTGAAACAGGCGGGCATGATCTGCATCGGCCGGACCAATATGAGCGAGTTCGCGTTTTCCGGTCTCGGCATCAATCCGCACTACGGTACGCCCCGCAATCCTGCTTCTACGGATGGTCACCGTCTGCCGGGCGGCTCTTCGTCGGGTGCGGGCGTCGCCGTGGCTGCCGGTCTGGTGCCGGTGGCGATCGGCACCGATACCGGTGGATCGGTGCGTATTCCCGCCGCCTTCAACGGCGTGGTGGGCTATAAGGCAAGTCGTGGCCGTTATTCGATGCGCGGCGTTTATCCCTTGGCGAAAAGCCTTGATTCTCTCGGCCCGCTCACGCACACCGTACAGGACGCCGTCTGGGTGGATGCCGCCATGCGCGGCAAGGCGACTGCCGATCTCACGCGCGCACCCCTTTCCGGCCTGTCTCTGGTGGTGCCGGAAACTGTCTTTTTCGATGGCATCGAGGATGGCGTCGCAGCCGCTTTCGAGCAGGCGGTGGAACGTCTCGTCCGCGCCGGCGCTTCGGTGCGGCGGCAGGCATTCCCGATTTTTTCGGAACTGTTCGATCTTATCAGGGAAAAGGGTGCGCTGGTGACGGCTGAGGCCTTCGCCCTGCACAAGACCCGGCTGGAAGGTGCCGACGCCGCCCGCATGGACCCGCGCGTGGTGGCCAGAGCAGGGCTCGGCGCGAATATTTCCCTGCCGGACTATATCGCCATCATCGACGCGCGCGAACGCATGACGGCGGCGTTTTCCGGCATGATTGGCAGGCAAGAGCTGCTGGTATCGCCGACATTGCCGCATGTCGCGGCCAAAGTCGCGCCGCTTCTCGAGAGTGACGATGCCTTTTTCGCCATGAATGCGAAGACCCTGCGTAACACCCAGATCGGCAATTTTTTCGATCTCTGCGGTGTTTCGATCCCCTGCGGAACGGGCGATGCGGGCATGCCGGTCGGCCTGCTGCTTTCCGGCCTGCACGGCACGGACGATCATGTTCTCAGCGTGGCGATGGCGGCGGAAGAGATTATTCGCGGCTGAGGAGAGGGCGGTTCACACAGCCATTCTCCGTCACCCCGGATTTGATCCGGGGTCCAGCGCGATCAAGTCCTTGATCGCGAAAGACTCCTGACGCCGCGCAGACGCGCGGCTGCTGGATGCCGGATCAGGTCCGGCATGACGGAGAGAGTACTTGGCCGCCTCCTACCGACAACCTCAACGCGCCGCCCAATTCGCGCCACGGCGGAACATGGTTTTCATCTGCGGCACGGAAAACTCCTTGGCCTGATGGCCGAGCGCCGAATAGAAGACGCGGCCCTTGCCGTATTTGCGTTTCCAGACAACCGGCATCACCACGCCGTCGATCCACCATGCGTGCTCACCTGTAAACTTCGTCGTCGCGAGAACCTCGTTGGAGGGGTCGACATGCATGTAATATTGCTCCGACGTATAGGGGAAATCGGAAATCCCCTCCATCAGCGGGTCGTCGGGGCGGATGATGTTGACATGGTAGTCGATGATATTGCCGGGATGGGCAACCCATTGGCCGCCGATCATGAACTGATATTCCACACATTCGCGGAAACTGTCGCCCGCACCGCCATGAAAACCGGCAATGCCGACGCCGTTTTCCACGGCGGCCGTCAGGTTCTTGATCTCTTCCTTTTCGATCTTCGACATGGTGACGATGGGCACCACGAGGCTCAGATCATGCACCGAAGGATCGGCGAAGGCCTCGGTTGAGTGCTCCACATAGACCTTGAAACCGTCCTCCTCCAGCATGTCCTTGACGATGGTGGCGCATTCCTGCGGCTCGTGGCCGCTCCAGCCGCCCCAGACGATGAGTGCTTCGCGCATTTATTTCCTCCTCCGAATTATTTGCCGAGCTGGCCGTTGACCAGCGATGTTTCAAGCGGAGCAGGGCGCTCCGCCTTGGTGGTGATGGAAATGGCGGTGCCGGTGTCCGATGCGGTCTGGAAGGCTTCCATCACCTCCAGCACATGCAGGGCAAGATCGCCATTGGCGCGGTGCGGGCGGTTCTCGCGGATCGCATGGGCCATGTCGGCGACGCCTATCGAACGATAATTGCCGTCAGCATAGGGGGACGACAGCGCCTGCGGCTCGAACTGGCCGCCCTTTTTCAGCAATTGCACCTCGCCGCCGAAATGGTTTGGATCGGGGACGATCAACGTGCCTTCGGTGCCATAGAGTTCCAGCGGCACATGTTTGTGGCCCGCCACATCGAAGCTCATGCCCACCTGCACCACGGCGCCGTTCTCAAAAGCCAGCACGCCGGACACATGTGTGGCGACGTGGACGGGGATTTTTTCACCGTTCTTCGGCTCGCTGGTAATGAGGCGTTCATTGCGCGGCGAGATGGCAAAGCCCGCCACTTTGGCGACCGGGCCGAACAGGTTGACGAGATCGGTGATGTAATAGGGCCCCATATCCAGCATCGGCCCGCCGCCGACCTCGTAATAAAAGGCCGGGTTGGGGTGCCAGCGCTCGTGGCCGGGGCACATGAAGGTGGCCGTTCCACCGACCGGCTGGCCGAGCACGCCCTCATCGATCAGCCGGCGTGCGGTCTGGTGCCCGCCGCCGAGGAAAGTATCCGGGGCCGAGCCGATGCGAAGGCCCTTTGCCTTTGCCGCATCCGCAAGCCGCTTGCCCTCGGCGAAATTGATACCGAGCGGTTTTTCGGAATAGGCATGTTTGCCCGCGTCCAGCGCGCGCAGGCCAACTTCCACATGCGCCTTGGGAATGGTCAGGTTGACGATGATCTCCACGGAAGGATCTGAGAGAAGCGCGTCGATGCTTTTTGCCTGGAGGCCGAATTCATCGGCGCGGGCCCTTGCGGCCTCCTCGTTCATATCCGCAAGACCGCGAATGTCGAGAATGGGAAACGACGCCATGGCCTTGAGATAGGCGCTGGAGATGTTGCCGCAGCCGATGATGCCGATACCGACCCTGTTCATGTGATTTCCTCCCGTAAATCAGAAATGCCGAAGCCCGTGCTCAACCCGTGGGTTAAAGCGCCGGTCCCGTGGTGTTCCATGGCGATTCGTAAAGTTCGTAAAGCGCGACGGCCGCAGCCCCCTGCGCCCATAATTCGTCGCTCGCAATGTCGAAAACCAGCTCGGCGACGCCGGCCAGCGAAGGCGGAACGGCGGCGTTGTAGCTGTCACGAATACTGGCGATGAAGGGTTCTCCGAGCTCGAGGCTGGAGCCAGTGATGATGACCCGTGGCGGCGCAAACAGCGTGACGATATTGGCAAGCGTCAGGCCGAGCGCTGCGCCGGCGCGCAAAGCGGCCGCGATGAGATCGTGGTCTTCCGCCGCAATCAATGCATGGGCATGCTGCATGCCGCGGCCGAGCCGGATCGCCTCGGCAAAGCGCCCATCCGCCGGGCGGGAGCCCAGAATGGCGTTTTCGCCCGCCTGGCTCGCCAGCCGCACCGTGCCCTCATTGGCAAGGCCGATGACGAGGTCGCCGAGATTGTGGCTGAGCCCGCCGGCACCGCGAAACAGCTGGTTCTGGTGCAGCACGCCAAGCCCGAGCGTCTGTTCGAGCGAAATCAGCACCATGTCTTCCAGATCGCGCGCATGGCCGAACCAGTGATGGGCGAGCGTGATGGCGTGGGCGTCGCTTTCGATAATGGTCGGCGAATTCAGCCGCGCGGTCATTTCCTCGGCGAAATTGACGTTCACTTCGCGTAAAATCGGGCTGCTGCGAATTTTCCCGGTGCGATGCTCGATGACGCCGGGCAGGCCCAGGCAGACCATGTCCACATCTTCCAGCGAAAGACCGGCATCGACGACGCAGCGCCGCACCCCGTCCTCCACAAGATCGGCGATGACGCCGATGGGCTGACGGTCGACACGGATCGGTAGTGCAAGCGTTGAAAGCACGTTGCCGCAGAAATCAGTAACGACGAAGACCATGCGGCTTGCGGCGATCTTGGCGCCCACCACGCGGGCGGCATCCGGGTTCAGTTCCAGCATCACGCGCGGCCTGCCGCGTGCGCCTTCGGTGCGGATATCGCCGATATGACGGGTGAGGATAAGCCCGTCATCGAGCAGCGAGGCGGTAATAGCCGAGACGGTGGTGGTGGAAAGCTCAGTTCTTTCGCTGATTTCCACCCGCGAGATCGGCCCATGGCGGCGGATGCTGTCCAGCACGCTCAGCCTGTTGATCGCGCGCATTAATTCTGGGTCTGCGGTCTTCATGGGGTCCTGCTGCGATCGGCTTCGATCTAAAACGAATTTATATCGGATTGCGGATTAAATAACGTCTGCCGGGAGGGGTGTGTCAAGCCATCAGGGTAAAAAATCAGCAACCCGCCTTGACATTGGGCAGGGTGTGGGGTGAATTAATCCGCATTGGGGAATAAATGGTGAGGAACCCCAGGGAGGATCACGAACATGACCTATTGGCACGCAGGCGCAAGCCTGAGCGGCAGGCGGATCGCTTTTGCCGCAACGACAAGCATAGCCCTGATGCTCGGCGCGGCCAGCGCCTCGGCGGCGACCGTCGTTAAATGGATGCATGTGGAATTGGACCCGAAATCCGTGGCTGTCTGGGAGGAGATCGCCAAGGAATACGAGGCCAAGCACCCCGATGTCGATATTCAGCTGCAGTTCCTCGAAAACGAGGCTTTCAAGGCGAAATTGCCGACGCTGCTGCAATCCAACGACGTGCCGGATTTCTTCTATAGCTGGGGTGGCGGCGTCCTTGAGGAACAGTCCAAGACCGGTGCGCTGAAGGATCTGACCGAGGTTTTCGACGCCAATGGGGGCAAGCTGCGGCAGGCCTATAATACATCCGCAATCGACGGCCTGTCTTTCGACGGTAAGGTCTGGGCCGTGCCTTACCGTGTCAGCCTCGTCAGCTTCTTTTACAACAAGGAGCTGTTTGCCAAGGCCGGCGTGAAGGCCGAGGACATCAAGACCTGGGACGATTTCAGCGCCACGGTCAAGAAGATCAAGGAAGCGGGCATCGTCCCGATTGCCGGTGGCGGCGGTGAAAAATGGCCGATCCATTTCTACTGGAGCTATCTCGTCATGCGCAATGGCGGGCAGGCCGTGTTCGATGCCGCCCGCAAGGGCGAAGGCGAAGGTTTCATGGATCCGGCGATCATCAAGGCGGGTGAACAGCTGGCCGAGTTCGGCAAGCTCGAACCCTTCCAGCCCGGTTATCTCGGCTCCACCTGGCCACAGGCGCTCGGTGTCTTCGGTGACGGCAAGGCAGCGATTATTCTCGGTTTCGACAATACGGAAGCCAACCAGCGCAAGAATGCCGGTGACGGCAAGGGGCTGGCCGCAGACAATATCGGCCGCTTCGCCTTCCCGGTTGTCGAGGGCGGTGCGGGCAAGGCCACAGATACGCTGGGCGGCCTGAACGGCTGGGCTGTCACGAAAAACGCGTCCAAGGAAGCGATCGATTTCGCCACCTTCCTTACCAGCAAGGAAAGCGAAGAGAAAATGGCGACCGCCGGTATGATCCTGCCGGTTGCCACAGGGGCTGCCGGTGCGGTGAAGAACCCGCTGCTGGCGGATTCCGCCAAGCAGCTGGCTGCTTCCACCTGGCACCAGAACTTCTTCGACCAGACGCTCGGCGCTGCCGTCGGTCGTGTCGTCAACGATATCTCGGTTGAGATCGTTTCCGGCCAGATGACTGCCGAAGAGGGTGCCCAGCAGATTCAGGACGCATTCGAACTGCGCTGATCTGGTTTCCATGGCGGCGCCGCGAATGTGCGGCGCTGCTTATCTGCCTCCATGAAAGCGGATAGAGATGACGGATATTTCCATGACTTCTGCGTCCATACCGGCGCGCGGCGCGGCGAAGACAAAGCGCAAGCAAAGCTCGGTCGCGCATGACCGGGCGCTGACCCTTCTGGTCTTCCTGCCGCCCGCACTGCTGCTCTTTACCCTGTTCGTCATCCTGCCCATGGGCGAGGCGGCGTGGTACAGTCTTTACCGCTGGAACGGCTACGGCACGCCGACCGATTTTGTCGGCCTGAAGAATTTCCAGGTGCTTTTCGGCAATGCCGCATTCTCGCAGGCCCTGATCAATAACGGCCTCATCATCCTCATTTCGATCCTGATCCAGATTCCGCTGGCCATCTGGCTCGCCATGATGCTGGCGCACCGCATTCCCGGCGTCGTCGCCTTCCGCCTGGTGTTCTTTCTGCCTTACGTTCTCGCTGACGTCGCGGCGGGTCTGATCTGGCGTTTCGTTTATGATGGCGATTATGGCCTGTTTGCCGCCATTTCCAATTTCTTCGGTTTCGCCAATCCCTATGTGCTGGCCGATAAGGATGTGGCGATCTATGCCGTGCTTGGCGTCATCGTCTGGAAATATTTCGGCTTTCACATGATGCTGTTCATCGCCGGCCTCCAATCCGTCGACAAGAATGTGCTGGAAGCAGCCGAAATCGATGGCGCTTCCGGCTGGCAGAAATTCCGATACGTCACCTTGCCGATGCTCGGCTCCACCGTTCGCTTGTCCGTCTTCTTTGCGGTCATCGGCTCGCTGCAGCTCTTCGACATGATCATGCCGCTCACCGGCGGCGGGCCGTCCAACTCCACGCAGACCATGGTCACCTTCCTCTACACCTACGGCGTCATGCGCATGCAGGTGGGGCTTGGCAGCGCGGTCGGCGTCGTTCTCTTCGTCATCTGCGTGACGCTCGCCTTCGGTTACAAAAGGATTTTCATGCGCCATGACTGACACATCCACCTCCGTCCGCATGCCGCTGCAAACCAAGCTCTATCTTTATATATCGCTGAGCCTGATCGCGGCCATCGTGCTCATCCCGTTGCTCACCACCGCGCTTGGCGGCTTCAAGACGCTGGGAGACCTGCGCGTTAACCCGTTCGGCATCCCGGCCGAATGGCAATGGGCCAATTACGGCGATATTCTTTTCGGCAAACGATACTGGCTGCAAATCTTCAATTCGCTGGTCATCGCGCTGTTGACGGTATTCCTGACGCTGACCGTCTCGGCCATGGCCGCCTTCACCTTCGCGCATGTGAAGTTCTTCGGCTCGTCCTTCCTGCTGAATTATTTCCTGCTGGGGCTGATGTTCCCGGCGGCCACCGCCATCCTGCCGTTGTTCATCCGCATCCGCGATCTCGGCCTGCTCGACACCTATTGGGGTGTGGTGCTGCCGCAGGTGGCCTTCGGGCTTGGCATGAGCATTCTCCTGTTCCGCAATTATTTCCGCAATCTGCCGGAGGAGCTGTTTCAGGCCGCCTTCGTGGATGGGTGCGGTTATCTGCGCTTCTTCTGGCACATTTCCGTGCCGCTCTCGCGGCCGATCGTGGCGACCGTCGGCATCGTTTCCTTCGTCGGCAGCTGGAACAGCTATATCCTGCCGCTGATCATGCTAAATTCGGAATCGAAATATCCCTGGCCGCTCGGCATCATGGTCTATCGCGGTGAATTCGGCACCGAATGGCAGCTCGTTCTCGCCTTCATCACGCTGACGATCCTGCCGACCGTCATCGTCTTCTTCCTCGCACAGAAACACATCATCGCGGGCCTGACGGCCGGTGCCGTCAAATCGTGACGTGAAAGGAGCAAAACATGGCTTCCGTCGAACTTAGGGATATCCGCAAGTCCTATGCCGCGCTTGATGTCATTCACGGGATCTCGCTCGATATTGCGGACGGTGAATTCATCGCGCTGGTCGGGCCTTCGGGCTGCGGCAAGTCCACGCTTTTGCGTATGATCGCCGGGCTGGAGGAAATCACCGATGGAGATATTCTCATCGGAGACAAGGTGGTCAATGGCATGACCCCGCGTGAGCGCAACATCGCCATGGTGTTCCAGTCCTATGCGCTTTATCCGCATATGACGGTGGCGGAAAACATGGGCTTCAACCTGAAGCTTGCCGGCCAGCCGAAAAATGTGATCGAGGAGCGCGTGGCGGAAGCCGCTCGCATGCTCGATCTCGGCAAGCTGCTGGATCGCAAGCCCTCACAACTCTCCGGTGGCCAGCGCCAGCGTGTCGCCATGGGCCGCGCGGTGGTGCGCAATCCGGCCGTCTTCCTGTTCGATGAGCCGCTGTCCAACCTGGACGCCAAGCTTCGCGTGCAGATGCGCAGCGAAATCAAGGCGCTGCACCAGAAGGTCGGCACCACCTCAATCTATGTCACCCACGACCAGATCGAGGCGATGACACTGGCGGATCGGGTCGTGGTGCTCAATCACGGTCGCATCGAACAGCAGGGCACGCCGCTCGAGCTCTACAAGACGCCCGCCAATCTCTTCGTCGCCGCCTTCATCGGCTCACCCGCCATGAACCTCATCGAATGCGTGGTCGATGGCGAGGGAGACCAGCCTGCCGCCCGGCTGAAGGACGGAACCGCGATCCGCATTGCCGCCTCTCGAAAGGTGAAACGCGGCCAGCCGGTGACGATTGGCTTGAGGCCGGAACATATCGGCTCGGCCATCGGCGGTGATGTGTCTCTCTCCGGCCGGACACTGCTGGTGGAGCCGACGGGCGCACAGACCCATGTGATATTCGAACTGGCGGGCGATCATGTGACGGCGGTCGTGGATGGCGAGCAGCCGGTCAAGGTCAACACCCCCTTTGCCGCCACCGTGCACCATGAGCGTGTGCACGTCTTCGACAGGGCGAGCGGACTGGCGCTTTAAGCGCCTTCCGCATTTTCAACGAAATGCGGAAATTCTCTCGTCCCTCCGCTTTTGGGGCTTGTTTGAAAATCACGAGCGGTTAGCTTGGCGCTTGGGAAAAAAAGCGGATTACCGCGAAACTGTATCGATGCAGGAGGAGATTTTTATGAGAACGATCAAGGGACCGGGTCTTTTTCTCGGTCAGTTTGCCGGCGATGCCGCACCTTTCAACAGCTGGGATGGCATTACCAAATGGGCGGCGGAAAAGGGCTATGCCGGCGTGCAGGTGCCGACTTGGGCCGGACAGCTGATCGATCTCAAAAAAGCGGCGGAATCGAAGGATTATTGCGACGAATTTGCCGGGGTCGCGCGCCAGAACGGTGTCGAGGTGACCGAGCTTTCCACCCATTTGCAGGGCCAGCTGGTTGCCGTTCACCCGGTCTATGACGAGGCCTTCGACGGTTTTGCAGCGCCTGAAGTGCGCGGCAATCCAAACGCGCGTCAGCAATGGGCGGTGGAGCAGGTGAAGCTGGCGCTGAAAGCCTCGAAGAATCTCGGCATCAAGGCGCATGCGACCTTCTCCGGTGCGCTTGCCTGGCCCTTCGTTTACCCGTGGCCGCAGCGCCCGGCCGGTCTGGTGGAAACAGCCTTCGACGAGTTGGCGAAACGCTGGACGCCGATCCTCGATTATGCCGATGAGCAGGGTGTGGATGTCTGCTACGAAATCCATCCCGGCGAAGACCTGCATGATGGCGTGACGTTCGAGATGTTCCTGGAGCGGGTGAAGAACCACAAGCGCGCCAACATGCTCTACGATCCGTCGCATTACATTCTGCAATGCCTCGATTATCTCGACAATATCGACATTTACAAAGACCGCATCAAGATGTTCCACGTTAAGGACGCGGAGTTCAATCCGACCGGACGGCAGGGCGTTTATGGCGGTTATCAGGGCTGGGTCAACCGCGCGGGCCGGTTCCGTTCGCTGGGCGACGGGCAGGTGGATTTCGGTGCGGTCTTCTCGAAAATGGCGGCCAATGATTTCGATGGCTGGGCCGTGGTCGAGTGGGAATGCGCGCTGAAGCATCCTGAAGACGGTGCCCGGGAAGGAGCCGAATTCGTCAAGGCGCATATCATCCGCGTCACGGAAAAAGCCTTTGACGATTTCGCATCGAGCGGCACGGACGATGCGGCCAACCGCCGTATGCTTGGGCTTTGAGAGCATTTCAGGGGAGATATTATGGCTATTGAAGGAAAGACAACCGACAAGGCGAACAGGCGGATTCGCCTTGGCATGGTGGGTGGCGGTTCGGGCGCATTTATCGGTGGCGTTCACCGCATGGCGGCGCGGCTCGACAATCGCTTCGATCTCGTGGCGGGGGCCCTGTCCTCGACGCCGGAAAAATCCCTAGCCTCCGGCCGTGAACTGGGGCTCGATCCCGAGCGCTGCTACGGTTCGTTCGAGGAAATGGCCGAAAAGGAAGCGCTGCGCGAGGATGGCATCGAGGCGGTGGCGATCGTCACCCCGAACCATGTGCATTATCCGGCCGCCAAGGCGTTTCTGGAGCGCGGCATCCATGTCATCTGCGACAAGCCGCTGACCTCCAATCTGGAGGACGCCAAAAAGCTGAAGCAGGTGGCCGACAAGGTCGATGCCCTGTTCATCCTGACGCATAATTATACCGGCTATCCCATGGTGCGGCACGCGCGGGAACTGGTGGAGGCCGGTGAACTCGGCAATATCCGTCTGGTGCAGATGGAATATCCGCAGGACTGGCTGACGGAAGCAGTGGAGCAGACCGGTGCGAAACAGGCCGTCTGGCGCACCGATCCGGCGCAATCGGGCGTCGGCGGCTCCACCGGCGATATTGGCACCCATGCCTATAATCTCGGTTGCTTCATTTCCGGTCTGGAAGCGGATGAGCTGGCGGCAGATGTGCACACCTTTGTCGAAGGCCGACGGCTGGACGACAATGCGCATGTGATGCTGCGCTTCAAGCAAAAGGGCGGCAAGCAGGCGGCCAAGGGGCTGCTCTGGTGCAGCCAGGTTGCGGTCGGTCACGAAAACGGGCTGAAGGTTCGTGTTTATGGCGACGAGGCCGGTATCGAGTGGACGCAGGCGGACCCGAACTATCTCTGGTTCACGAGGCTTGGCGAACCCAAGCAATTGATCACCCGCGGCGGCGCCGGGGCAGGGGCTGCCGCAGCGCGCGTCACCCGAATTCCGTCCGGCCACCCGGAAGGTTATCTCGAAGCCTTCGCCACCATCTATACCGAGGCGGCGCATGCCATCGAAGCCCGCCGCAGCGGCTCGGCGCTCGACAAGGCGGTGATTTACCCGACCGTGGACGACGGGGTTAAAGGTGTCGCTTTCGTCACGGCCTGCATCGAGTCCGGCAAGAAGAATGGCGGCTGGGTGAAGCTGTAAGACTAGGTTGCCGCGTATTTCTTCTCCCCGATGCCGGGGAGAAGATGCCCTTGGCGTCATCTGCCGATGGGATCAATTGACGCGGGTTGACTGCGTCTGCACCCTTTCTGTTATGGGGCAACCGTCCTGAATCTTTGTCCATGACGAAACGTTGAGCTTCATCTCGCAGCGCGCGAGATAAGAGCTGCCATCGACCTTCAGGCAGGATGTCTGGCCGAGCTGGAACATGACGCCTCGATTTCGGCATTTGCAATTGTGGGCATCCGCCAAAGTCGGAATAAGGGCCATGACCAGGCCAAGTATGAGCACTCCAGGACGCATGGCTGAGGCTCCAAAGGATATCCCGCCAGATTACTCCTGTCGGAGGGCATAGTCAAAACGTCTTCCCTCCGCGATCCACGCGCGGGAAAGCCCGTAATCGTTGCGAACTTCTCCGCTATCACCCGATCAAAATCGCGCGGATATCATTCACATTCGTCAGCGTCGGCCCCGTCACGACAAGGTCTCCTGCTGCCCTGAAAGCGGTGTAGCTGTCGTGGCTCACGAGCGATTGGCGCGGATCGACACCGGCTTCGCGCATGCGGGCAAGCGTGTCCGGTGTCACCGCCGCACCTGCCGCATCCTCCACGCCGTCTATGCCGTCGCTATCGCCGGCAATGGCCCAGATGCCGTCCGCACCCTTCAGCGTCAGCGCAAGGCTCAGCAGGAATTCCGTATTGCGGCCGCCCTTGCCGGCCGGTCCCTTGCCGATTGTCACTGTGGTTTCGCCGCCGGAAAGCAGCACGGCCGGGCCTTTCACCGGCAGGCCCTTACGGCTGGCGGAAAGCGCGATGCCGGCCATGACAGCGCCGACATCTTTTGATTCACCCTCCAGCGAATCTCCGAGGATGAGCGGCGTAAGCCCGAGTTTCACCGCCTCATCCGCCGCCGCCTGCAGGGCGAGCGAAGGGGCGGCGATGAGCCGGATATCCTCCTCGATATCGCCCGCCTTGGGGGTTTCCTCGCCTTTTTCCAGCACCTTGCGCACGTTTTCGGGAAGATCGAGCGCATAACGGGAGACGATTTCCCGCACGCTTTCAATATGGCTCGGATCGGCAACCGTCGGGCCGGAAGCGATTTCGGAGGGATCGTCTCCCGGTACATCGGAAATCAGCAGAGAAACGACCCTGGCCGGTTTGGCAGCCAGCGCCAGCCGCCCGCCCTTGATGCGGGAGAGATGTTTGCGCACGGCGTTCATTTCGGAAATCGTCGCGCCGCTGGCCAAAAGGGCACGATTGACGGCCATCTTGTCGGCAAGCGTCATGCCTTCGGCAGGTGCCACCATCAGCGCCGAACCGCCGCCGGAAATCAGCGCGATGACCATGTCGTCCGCCGTCAAGCCTTCAACGGCTGCGAGAATGCGTTTTGCCGCTTCCGCGCTCTTATCGTCCGGCACCGGATGCGAAGCTTCGATGATCTCGATGCGCGCAGTCGGGACGGCATGGCCGTAACGCGTCACCACCACACCGGAAAGATCGACATGCGGCCATGCCGCTTCGAGCGCGGCAGCCATGGCGGCCGAAGCCTTGCCGGCGCCCACCACAACGCAGCGGCCTTTGGGCGGGGAGGGAAGGTGGTGTTGCAGCGCCTTTGCCGGATCGGCGCTTGCGACTGCCGCCATGAAAATCCGGTTGAGGGCGTCTTTTGCGCTGTGATCGTTCCATGCGCTCATCGGTTCATGCTCCGATCCAGAGGAAGCCGAGCGCGAACAATGCCGGCAATGCCTGAATGAACAGGATCTTCATATTGGCGGTGATGGCGCCGAAAATACCGGCCACCAGAACGCAGGTCAGGAAGAAAACCTTGAAGCTCAGCCCTTCATCGCCCTGCATCAGCCCATAGATCAGCCCCGCTGCGAGAAAACCGTTATACAGTCCCTGATTGGCGGCCAGTACTTTCGTCTGCCGGGCAAAATCCGCCGAAAGACCGAAGGCCTTTCGGCCAGCTGGTTTTTCCCACAGCAGCATTTCCAGAATGACGATGTAAATATGGATGGCCGCAACCACGGCAATCAGAATGCTGGCGATCATCGGCGGTTTCCTCCAAACCATGATGTCCGTTGCCGGCGGCTGTCAGGGTAAAACAGGCGGCGAGCGGACAATTCCGTTTTAACGGCAGGGCAGAGGGCCGCAAGGCCAGAATCCTCTCTTCCCGTGCAAACTGTTGAAGACCGGCAGCCTATTGCTTGACTCTTTGCTGAAATGGGAACAAAACAGGAACAATAAAGATGAATAACCGGAATTGAAACCTGTCATGCCATGCAAAAGCGCGCGGATCAGTTGCTCGTTGTCGAAGAGCTGCGTGAAAGGCTGGAAAGGATCGGTAACGGCGCTCCGCGCCTGCACGAGACCTTGCCTTTCGGCGTGGATGCCATCGACCATCGCCTGCCGGGAGGCGGGCTGAAGCTCGGTTGCCTGCATGAGGTGAGCAGCGGCGGCAATGGCGCTGCCGATGGCGCGGCGGCCGCCCTTTTTGCGGCCGGTGTGGCGGCACGGCTTTCCGGCAAGGTTTTATGGTGTGTCACCCGCCGGGATCTGTTCATGCCGGGGCTGACGCAGGCCGGCCTGTCGCAGAACCGGGTCATCATCGTTGAATGCCGCGATGAGAAAGGTGTGCTCGACTGTTTCGAGGAGGGCTTACGCTGCAACGGTTTCGGCGCGGTGATGGGCGAGCTGGCGAAGTTGCCGATGAACGCCTCGCGGCGGCTGCAACTGGCGGCGGAAACCTCCGGTGTTACCGGCATCGCCATTCGTCGCTTCCGGCGTGCGGCCGATGCGGCGCTGTTCGGCGAGCCGACGGCGGCGATGACCCGCTGGCGCATCTCCGTCCGGCCCTCATCCGCCTTGCCGGTGCCGGGGGTGGGCAGACCGCGCTGGTTTCTGGAACTTTTGCGATGTCGCGGCGGCGAAAGTGCCGAATTTGAAGTGGAAGCCTGTGATGCAAAGGGTCGTCTCGCTCTACCTGCCGACATGGCCGACGGATCGTTTCCGGCGTCTTTCGGGCAAGGACGCGCCGCCGGTTGAAAAGCCGCTGGTCATGATTGGCCGCCATGGCAGCCGCCGGCTGGTGCTGGCGCTCGACAAGGCGGCAAAGGCGGCGGGCATCCGGCCGGGCACGCCGGTCAGCAAGGCGCAGGCGCTGGTGCCGGGCCTTATCGTGGAAGATCTGGATGCGGATGGAGATTCCCGCGCCCTGCAACAGCTGGCTTTTCATTTCCTGCGCATCTATGCCCCCATCGTCGCCGCCGACCCGCCGGACGGGCTGGTGCTGGACACGGCGGGGGCGGACCATCTGCACGGCAATGAGGCGCTGATGCTGAGCGGCATGGTCAACCGCCTGCATGCCGCCGGCTTTAGCGCCCGCGCCGCCATTGCCGATAGCTGGGGAGCGGCCCATGCGCTGGCGCGTTTTGGCCGTGAGGCGATCAGCATCGTGCCGCCGGGCGGGCAGCGTGTGGCGGTCAGCGGCTTGCCACTTGCCGCGTTGAGGCTGGAAGAGCGGATCGTTTCCGAGTTGAAGGTGCTCGGTTTCCGCAGCATCGGCGAGCTGGCCGAAGCACCGCGTGCGCCGCTCACCCTGCGTTTCGGCCCCGAACTCGTGCGCCGTCTTTCCCAGGCTTTGGGGGAGATCGGTGAACCCATCGAACCGGTGCGCGTGGCCGAGCTGGTGGAGGTGCGGTGCGCCTTTCCCGAACCCATTGCAGCGGCGGAGACGATTGCCCGTTATACGCAAAAACTGGTTCCGGAGCTTTGTGTCGCGCTGGAAAAGCGCGGCCTCGGCG
The DNA here is from genome assembly GCF_002008205.1 of Agrobacterium sp. YIC 4121. Taxonomy (NCBI): domain Bacteria; kingdom Pseudomonadati; phylum Pseudomonadota; class Alphaproteobacteria; order Hyphomicrobiales; family Rhizobiaceae; genus Agrobacterium; species Agrobacterium sp. YIC 4121. The sequence goes on from NZ_MRDI01000013.1 coordinate 22,916, forward strand.
CCCGCCGTGTCGATCTGGTGCTGCACCGGGTCGATAGCGGCCTGCAGGCGGTGCGGGCCGGCACCTCCAGACCGGTGCGCGACATTAAACAGCTTGTCCGGCTTCTGACCGACCGTATCGACACCATCGATCCCGGTTTCGGCATCGAGATGATGGTGCTGACCGCCACCCATGCCGAGCCGCTTGTCGCCGCGCAGGCCCGATCCTCGCTTCTGGAGGAAGGCCGTGCGGACATCGCCGATACGGTTGATGTCATTCTCAATCGCGGCCACAGGGTCTATCGTTATGCGGCGGTGGCGAGCGATGTGCCGGAGCGCTCCGTTGCCCGGGTTGCGGCGCTGGCACCTGAGGATAGGCTCGGCTGGCCCGGCCACTGGCCGCGCCCGGTCAGGCTTTTTGCAAGGCCGGAACCCATCGAAACGCTGGCGCTGCTGCCGGACCATCCCCCCCGTTATTTCCTCTGGAAAGGCGTGCGCCACAATGTGCGCCGCGCCGACGGGCCGGAGCGGGTGTTCGGCGAATGGTGGAAACGCGACCGGGAAAAGGCCGCCGTGCGCGATTATTTCACGGTGGAAAATGAAAGCGGCGAGCGCTTCTGGATTTTCCGTTCCGGTGACGGCGAACATGCCGAGACCGGCTCGCAGGGCTGGTTCATCCACGGGGTTTTCGCATGAATGCGCCGCGTTATGCCGAACTTCAGGTGACCACCCATTTCTCCTTCCTGCGCGGCGCAAGCTCCTGCGAGGAGCTGTTCGAACAGGCCAAAAATCTCGGCATCGAGGCGCTTGGTATCGTGGACCGCAACAGCCTTGCGGGCATTCCCCGCGCTTATGAAGCCGCCAATAATCATGGCATCCGCCTCGTCATCGGCTGCCGGCTCGATCTGGATGATGATATCTCCGTGCTTGCCTATCCCATGGATCGCCCGGCCTACGGCCGGCTTTGCCGGCTGCTTTCCGTCGGCAAGAAAAGAGGCGGCAAGGGCAAATGCCGGCTTGCTTGGGACGATCTCGTCGCCTACGGCGAAGGCCTGATCGTGGTGCTGCTCGCCGATCTGGCCGACGATCTATGCGCGCTTCGCCTGCGCCGGCTGAAGACAGCTTTTGCGGACCGGGCCTATATGGCGCTTAGCCTCAGAAGACGCCCCAACGACCAGATGCGGCTTTTCGAACTGTCGAACTTGGCGCTAGCTGCAGGTGTCCCGACCGTGGTGACCAATGACGTGCTGTTTCATGTGCCCGAGCGGCGGATGCTGCAGGATGTCGTCACCTGCATAAGGCACAATTGCACCATCGATGAGGCCGGTTTCCGCCGCGAGCGCCACGCCGACCGTTACATGAAACCGCCGGAAGAGATGCACCGGCTGTTTGTCCGTTACCCCGAGGCGCTGGCCCGCAGTCTCGAAATCGCGAAGCGCTGCAAATTTTCGCTGGAGGAGCTGGTCTATCAATATCCCGAGGAGCGCAGCCTGCCGGGGCTGACGGCGCAGCAGGCGCTGGAGAAGATGGTATGGGAAGCGGTGCCGGGGCGGTATGCGCATGGTCTGCCGGAAAAGGTGGAGAAGGCGCTGCATCATGAGCTGGGGCTAATAGGCCGGCTGGAATATGCCCCCTATTTTCTGACGGTGAACGCCATTGTCCAATTTGCGCGCGGGAAGGATATTCTCTGCCAGGGACGCGGCTCGGCGGCCAATTCGGTGGTGTGCTACGTGCTCGGCATAACCGCCATCGATCCTGTAAAGGTTGATCTCCTGTTCGAACGCTTCGTCTCCGAAGAACGGCGCGAACCGCCTGATATCGACGTGGATTTCGAACATCAGCGGCGTGAGGAGGTCATCCAGTGGGTTTATGACACCTATGGTCGGGACAAGGCTGCGCTTTGTTCGGTTGTTACCCGTTATCGCGGGCGTGGGGCGCTGCGGGATGTCGGTAAGGTTCTGGGGTTACCGGAAGATTTGACCAAACTTCTCTCCTCGCAAGTGTGGCGGTGGAGCGAGGGGGTCGGCGAAAAGCAGGTGAAAGAGTTGAACCTCAATATGGAGGACCGCCGCCTGCAACTTGCCTTTGAACTTGCCAATCAGCTTGTCGGCACACCGCGTCACCACAGCCAGCATCCGGGCGGCTTTGTTTTGACCCATGACCGGCTGGACGAGCTGGTGCCGATCGAGCCCGCTGCCATGGATGACCGCCAGATCATCGAGTGGGACAAGGACGATATCGATATCGTCAAATTCATGAAAATGGATTGTCTGGCGCTCGGCATGCTCTCCTGCATGAAACGCGGCTTCGACATGCTGGAGGCACGGGACGGCAAGAAATACGATCTCACTTCCATGCCGCCCAAGGACGATGCCACTTTTGCCATGATCCAGAAGGCCGATACGCTGGGCACCTTCCAGATTGAAAGCCGGGCGCAGATGTCCATGCTGCCGCGGCTTAAACCGAAGGAATTCTACGATCTCGTCATTCAGGTGGCTATCGTTCGTCCTGGCCCAATTCAAGGCGATATGGTGCATCCCTACCTTCGCCGAAGGCAGGAAAAGGAGCCGGTTCATTATCCTAAGGAAGAATTGCGAAGAGTTCTGGGCAAGACGCTGGGCGTTCCGCTGTTTCAGGAGCAGGCCATGCGCGTCGCCATCGAATGCGCCGGTTTTTCTCCCGGCAAGGCGGATCAGTTGCGCCGTGCCATGGCAACCTTCAAGAATGTCGGCACCATCTCCAAATTCAGACAGGATCTGATCGATGGCATGGTGGAGCGCGGTTATGAGCAGGACTTCGCCGAACGCATCTTCAAACAGCTCGAAGGTTTCGGCAGTTATGGTTTTCCCGAAAGCCATGCGGCCTCCTTCGCATTGATTGCCTATGCCTCTTCATGGCTGAAGTGCCATTATCCCGATATTTTCTGCACGGCGCTTCTCAATTCGCAGCCCATGGGATTTTACGCCCCCGCGCAGATCGTGCGCGATGCGCGCGATCATGGCGTGGAAGTGCGCCCGGTCTGCGTCAATAACAGCCGCTTCGATTGCACGCTGGAACCGACCGGCAAGAGCGATGCCGATGGTAAAGAGCTTTACGCCGTGCGGCTTGGCCTGCGCATGGTGAAGGGGCTCTCCAATGATCATGCCGCCGATATTGTCGCCGCCCGGCAGGATCGGCCTTTCGCCTCCGTCGACGATCTATGGCGAAGGGCGGGCGTTCCTGCCGCCGCCCTTGTCTGTCTCGCCGAAGCCGATGCCTTTCTGCCGTCGCTTTCGCTTGCCAGACGCGAAGCGCTCTGGGCCATCAAGGCTTTGCGGGATGAGCCGCTGCCGCTTTTCGCCGCCGCTGCCGTCAGGGAAGATGCCGTTATCGAAGAGCTTCAGGAGCCCTCCGTTGCGCTCAGGCCCATGACTGATGGCGGCGAGGTTGTGCAGGATTACGGCCATGTGGGGCTGACCCTGCGCGAACATCCCATGACCTTCCTGCGGCGCGATCTTTCCCGCCGTCGCATTGTTACCTGCGCGGAGGCGGTGCGTGTGCGTGATGGCACATGGCTGGAAACGGCGGGTCTGGTGCTGGTGCGCCAGCGTCCCGGCTCGGCGAAAGGCGTGATCTTCATGACGCTGGAGGACGAGACCGGCATTGCCAATGCTGTCCTTTGGGTCAAGACCTTCGAAAAATACCGGCGTGTGGTGCTGTCTGCCGGCATGGTAGGCATTTACGGCAAGATCCAGCGGGAAGGCGAGGTGGTGCATCTGGTCGCCCACCGGCTGACCGATTTGTCGGAAGCGCTGGCAAGTGTGGGTGAGCGCAACCGCGCCTTTCCCCTGCCGCATGGGCGCGGCGATGAGTTCCACCACGGCATGCCGCCGGAGGATCATCGCACCATTAGGAAACGCCCGCCCGCTACAGTCGATGATGAAGATGAGGTGGAGCGGATAAAGGTCATTTCCCGCAATTTCCACTGAGACAAATTCCTATGCCGCATCCTCCAGCCCGGCCGTGTCCTTCCTGCGGAACTGGCTGGGCGGCGCGCCGAGCACGCGTTTGAAGGCGCGGCTGAAGGAGGCTTCGGAATCGTAACCGAGCTTTTCCGCCGCCACCGTCACGCGCATGCCTTCGCGCAGCCACAGCCGCGCCTGATGCATGCGCACGCGCACCACGTAACGGGCCGGGCTTTCGCCCACTATGCGGGTGAAACGTTCCGCGAAACTGGAGCGGGATGCGCCCATCAGCGAGGCAAGCTCCTCCACGCTCCAGTCCTTTTCGGGGTTGAGGTGGATGGCGGCCAGCACCCGCCCGAGTTCGGGATTGCGCACGGCGGCCAGCCAGCCGCTGGAATCGCCGCAGCCATATTCCACCCATGTGCGGATCAACGTCGCGGTCAGCACATCGGCAAGCCGTGCCAGAATGCCGCCCGCGCCCACGCGGTTCAGTTCCACCTCGCGCGTCATGGCTTCAAGCAGATGGGGGATAGCCGGGTCGCTTTTGGCCAGATCGCTGGTCAGCATCACATCCGGCATCAGCTGCAGCAGCGGGTGCAGATTGTCCATGTTGAAACGCATCGAAGCGGTAAAGGCCACGGTATCGCCGCCGGCGCTCGCGCATTCCATGTCGAAGATGCCCTGGCAGACTTCCTTCTTGCCGAAGCGGTCGAAAAGGGCGGGCTTCACATCCTCGCCACTGCCCAGCACATGGGCGTGCCCTCGCGGCAGAAGCACGGCGTCGCCGCAGGTCAGCGTCAGCCATTCCCCGGAAGGTTTCAGCAATTTCGCCTGACCGACGCCGATGAAATGAAACCGCGCGGCTTCCTGTTCGGGAAAAGCCGTCGCCCAGGGTGTGGCCATGCGGCACCGGCCGTATTCGACACCATCGAGCCTCAGGCCACGCAACATTTCGGTCAGGGCATCATTCATGGCTTGCTCGCAAATTCGGATGTTTGGTTAAGGAATGTGGATTTTCTAGCATGGAAACGCCGGGATGTCACGCATAGCTTATGTGCATCGATTTACGGTTGTTGAACCTGGCTCCCACCGGTTTCACCACTTTGCCTTTCCGTTTCAGGACGCATTCCGGGAATGCGCATCAGGAGATTTTCATGAACAACCGGACCATAAACGAGCTTGAATATGTGCCGCGCAAGACAGAGCCGGATGCGAAATGGGCGGCCGTGGTTTCGCTTTCGCTCGGCGTTTTCGGGCTGGTGACGGCGGAGTTCCTGCCGGTCAGCCTTCTCACGCCGCTTTCGGTCGATCTCGCCGTCAGCTCCGGCATTGCCGGTCAATCCATCACCGTTACGGCGCTGGTCGCGGCGGTCGCCGGCCCCGGCGTCGTCATCGGCACACGCAGCATCGACCGTCGCTGGACATTGCTTGGGCTGACCACGCTGCTGATCATTTCCAGCACGCTGGCCGCCTTCGCCAACGGTCTTTTCATGCTGTTCGCCTCGCGTGTCCTGCTCGGCATCGGCCTTGGCGGCTTCTGGGCCATGTCTGCGGCGCTGGCGCTGAGGCTGGTGCCGCTTGAGAAGATGCCGCGCGCCATGGCCATCATCCTGACAGGGGTTTCGGTCGCCACCGTCTGTGCAGCGCCGGTGGGCGCGTGGATCGGGGCGACGCTTGGCTGGCGCTCGGCCTTTGTGGTTGCGGGTGCGCTCGGTGTCATCGCACTTTTCGTGCAATTGCTCACCGTTCCGTCGCTGCCGCCGGCTGGCGCACCCGGTCTTTCCACCATGTTCCGGCTGTTGCAGCGGCCGCAGGTTCGGATCGGCCTTCTGACGACGCTGTTCATCGTTGCGGGTCATTTTGCCGGTTTCACCTATGTTCGTCCATTCCTGGAAGACGTCACGCTTCTTGGCGTCGAGGCGATTTCCCTCGTCCTTCTGGTTTATGGTGTCAGCGGCTTTTTCGGCAATCTTTTCGGCGGTTTCCTCTCCGAGAAAAACACGGCATGGGCAGTGACGTTCGCCGCGACTCTCATCGCGGCATCGGCTTCCGTTCTGGTCGTTGCGGGTGCGTCGCCCCTGATTGCCGGCCTTGCCATCGCCTCCTGGGGTTTTACCTTCGGTGCGCTCCCGGTCAGTGTGCAGAGCTTCATCACGCGGGCCGCTTCCGATGAGGCGGAAAGCGCCGGCGCGCTGCTGCTCACCACGTTCCAGATCGCCATTTCCAGCGGTGCGGTTCTGGGCGGCCTGCTGATCGATCTTCAGGGGGCGACGATGGTCTTCGTCTTCGTGGCGATTGCCGCCCTTCTCGGCGCATCGCTGATGGCGTCGCGCCGTGGCGTGGTGCCGCAGGTCGAGGCATCGCGGGGATAATTGGTCTAAGAAAACGGACCCGCATTCCTGCGGGTCTTACAACTCCTCAAACCGTCTTGATCGCCTTCTGCGTCCGGTCTTTACCGACCTCGATCACGTGGCGCATGGCTTTCACCGCCGTATCCGCGTCACGCGCCGCAATCGCATGTACGATGCGCAGATGATTGGACGCGATTTCGGCGATGGTGCCAGGCGAAGCGGCCGGCGACGAGAGCTGGAAGGAAATGGCAAGTGCTGCTTCGATCAGCCCGCTTGCCGAGCGCATGAAGGGATTGCCGGACATATGCGCCACGGCAAGGTGGAATTCGAGATCGACCTTGGCGATGCTCTCCGGCGTATGTTTCGGATTGTCGAATTTGGCGGCGATGACGTAAAGCGAAACGATATCGTCATTGGAGGCCTGCAGGGCCGCTGCCGCTGCCGCCGCCGGTTCCAGCGCCAGACGGATCTCCGCCAGATGCGTGACGAATTCCTGGTCTATGCCGGCCTCGCAGCGCCAGCCCAGCACATCCGGATCGAAGAAGTTCCAGCTTGAGCGGTCGAGAACGCGGGTGCCCACTTTCGCCTTGGGCTCCACCAGCCGCTTGGCCGCCAACGTCTTCATGGTTTCGCGCAGCACGGTGCGCGAGACGCCGAAGCGCATGGAGAGTTCCGCGTCATTGGGCAGCAGGGAGCCTTCCGCAATTCTGCCCGAGACGATGGCGCTGCCGAGTTCGGAGACCACATGGGCGTGGCTGTTCCGGCGTTTTCGCCCGCTTATCGTCGTTTCGAGCAGCCCCAAGCAAGCCTCCCTTGGCAATTATGCCGGATGCGGTCCGGCCAGTCTCCTGTTTGAATACCAGATGATTGCGCGCTGCAACACGATGAAGACGAAAAGCAGCACGCCGATGACGATTTTCGTCCACCAGGAGGAAAGCGTCCCGTCAAAAACGATGTAGGTCTGGATCAAGCCCTGTATCAGAAGGCCGATGAAGGTTCCTGCCACAAGCCCCGTGCCGCCGGTTAGCAGAGTGCCGCCAATGACGACGGCGGCGATGGCGTCGAGCTCCACGCCCACCGTCGCCAGCGAATAACCTGACGACGTGTAGAGCGTATAGACAATGCCGGCGAGGCCGGAGAGGAAACCGGAAAGCGCATATATGCCGATGGTCGTGGCCCCGATCGGCACGCCCATCAGCTCGGCCGATTGCGGGTTGCCGCCAAGCGCATAGACATTGGCGCCGAAGCGGGTGCGGCTGGCGATCAGCATGCCGGCGGCGAAGACGAGAAGCATCAGCATGGCTAGCGCCGTCAGCCTGCCGCCGCCGGGAAAGCGGTAATAAAAGCCCTGTATCGCATCGATGAAGGGATGCGAGATCGGCACGGACTGGGTGGAGATGAGGTAAGCCGCGCCGCGCGCCAGAAACATGCCCGCCAGCGTCACCACGAAAGGTGGGATCGACAGGAAGCGGATCATCGCCCCCATCAGGCAGCCAAACAGCGTCGAGACAACCAGCACGATGGCGAAGGCGAGCAGCGGGTGGATATTATAGGTGCCGACCATGACGGCGACGAAGACGCTGGTAAAGGCGATGACTGAACCGATGGACAGATCGATGCCGCCCGACAGGATGACGAAGGTCATGCCGACGGCCGCGATGCCGAGGAAGGCATTGTCGGTCAGAAGGTTGCCGATCACCCGCGTGGAAAAGATCGCCGGATATTGCAGCACGCAGAGGAGATAGGCGATGACGAAGATCGTCAGAGTGGTGAGGAAGGGCAGGTTGCGGCTGTGGATCATCGCGCGGTTCCTTCCTTGGTCATGCCATTGGTGGCCGCCGGTTTGGCGTGTGGCTTCGGCGCTTTCACGAAGCCAAGCACCGTCATGATCGCCGGCGATTGCAGCGTCAGCACCACCATGATGATGCCGGCCTTGATGATGAGGTTGAATTCCGGCGGAAAGCCCGAAACGAGAATGCCGGTATTGATGGTCTGGATGATCAGCGCGCCGATCAGCGAGGCGGTGATGGAGAAGCGCCCGCCATTCAGCGACGTGCCGCCGATGACTACCGCCAATATGGCGTCCAGTTCCAGCCAAAGCCCGGCATTGTTGGCATCCGCGCCGCGAATATCGGCAGTCACGATCATGCCAGCGATGGCCGCGCAGAGGCCGGAAACCGCATAGACGAAAAACAAGAGGAAACGGGCCCGTACGCCGGCAAGCGCTGCCGCGCGACGATTGATGCCGGTCGCCTCGATCAGGAAGCCGAGCGCGCTCTTGCGCACCAGAAGCCCGATCGTGAGCGCCGCCGCCACCCAGATGATGACGGGCAGCGGAATGCCCGCGAACGAGCCGGAACCGATGGCGGAAAAGCTGTCGTTGTTGAAGGTGAGAATGACGCCTTCGGTGATGAGCTGGGCGATGCCGCGCCCCGCCACCATGAGGATCAGCGTGGCGATGATCGGCTGGATGTCGAGAAGGGCGACGAGCACACCGTTCCACAGGCCACAGGCGATGCCCACCGCAAGCGAGATGACGATGACGGAAGGAATGGAATGGCCATTGCTGATGAGCGTGGCCGCGACCGCGCCGCAGATGGCGATGACGGCGCCGATGGAAAGGTCGATGCCCTTGGTGGCGATGACCAGCGTCATGCCGATGGTTAAAAGCGCCACGGGTGCGGCGCGCACGAGAATATCCACCAGACTGCCATAGAGCCGGCCGTTCTGAAACGAGACATGCAGGAAACCCGGCGAAAGGATTGTAATCGCTGCCAGAATGATGAAGAGCGCGGCAAGCTGGGGAGCAAGCCTTTTTAGGCGTCGTGTCACAGCCACCATCACGCCGCCTCCGTTTTCGCCGCATCGGCAATCGCCCGCATGATGTTGTCGGCGGTCACTTCGCCGCCTTTCAATTCGCTGACATGGCGGCGGTCGGAGAGCACGACCACACGATGGGCAACTGCGGTAAGCTCTTCCAGTTCGGAGGAGATGACGACGAGCGACATGCCCTCGCTGCAGAGTTTTTCGATCATTTTCAGGATTTCCGCATGCGCGCCGATATCGATGCCGCGTGTCGGCTCGTCGAGGATCAGTAGCCGGGGGTGAGTGGCGAGCCAGCGCGCCAGAATGGCCTTCTGCTGGTTGCCACCGGACAGGAATTTGATCGGCCGCTCGGGATCGGCCGGGCGGATATCGAGCGACTTGATAAAGCTTTCGGCCAGTTCCGCCTTCTGTCGGCGCGACAGCGGCCGTGCCCAGCCCTGCCGTGCCTGAAGCGCCAATGCAATATTATCTGTGACGGAAAAGTCGCCGATGATGCCGTCCGTCTTGCGCTCTTCCGGACAGAAGCCGAACCCGGCGGTAATGGCGGCTTCCGGCGAAGAAATCGCCACTGTCTGGCCGTCGATGACAGCCTTTCCGGTATCCGGCCGGTCGATGCCGAACAACAGGAAGGCTGTTTCCGTCCGGCCCGAACCCAGCAGCCCGGCGACGCCGACAATCTCTCCTGGCCGGATGCCGAGATCGAAAGGCGCGATGCTGCCGCGTTTGCCGTAACCTTCGAAACGGATCGGCGGTTCGCCCTCGGCAACCGTATCTTCGGTCGCCTGATGTTCATGGGTGATGTGCTGAAGCTCGCGACCGAGCATCATCGAAATGAGTTCGGACCTCGGCAGGCTACCGATGTCGCGGGTGCCGACGAGACGGCCGTTGCGCAGCACCGTCACCCGGTCGGCGATATCATAGACCTGATTAAGGAAGTGGGTGATGATGACGATGCCGATGCCGCGTGCGCGCAGGTTTCTCAAGACGCCAAACAGCATCTCGACCTCATGGGCATCAAGGCTGGCGGTCGGTTCGTCCAGCACCAGCACCTTGCCGGAAAGATCGACGGCGCGGGCAATGGCGATGATTTGCCGGATGGCCACGGAATAGCTGGAGAGAAGCGCGTTGACGTCGATGGACAACCCGTATTGGGCAAGCAGCGCCTGCGATTTCTTCTGCATCGTGCCGCGGTCGATCAGCCCGAAGCGGCGCGGCTGGCGGCCGAGAAACAGGTTTTCGGCAACCGTCAGGTTTTCGAGAAGGTTCACTTCCTGATAGACCGTGCCGATGCCGAGCGCCTGCGCCTCACCCACATTGGCGGGCGAAATCTCTGCGCCCTCCAGAAAGATCGAGCCGCTGTCGCGGTGATAAACGCCGGTCAGGATTTTGATGAGCGTCGATTTACCCGCGCCGTTTTCGCCGAGCAGGGCATGGATTTCACCATGTCCAAGCGAAAAATCGACGCCATCAAGCGCCGTGATCCCCAAAAAGGATTTGCCGATGGCGCGTGCTTCCAGAAGTGGTGCCGTTTCGGACATTGAGCAGGTTCCGCATGAAGAATGCCATGATGGAGCGGCACGAACGACGCGCCGCTCCTTCCGAAGAATGGGGTATCAGTAACCCAGACCCTTCTTCGCCTCGTAGACCTTCATCGGGTCGTCAGACGCCGTGTAGAGCTTGGATTCGGTCTGAATCCACTTCGGCGGGGCCTTCTTGTCCTTCAGGTAGGCTTCGAGCGCGTCGAAGGCAGGGCCGGCCATGTCAGGCGTCAGTTCGACGGTGGCGTTGGCTTCGCCGGCCGCCATGGCCTTGAAGATATCAGGCACGGCATCGATGGAAACGACCTTGATGTCGGTTCCGGGCTTGAGGCCAGCTTCCTTGATCGCCTGGATCGCGCCGACGGCCATGTCGTCATTGTGAGCGTAGACCGCACAGATATCCTTGCCGCCGCCTTCGGCCTTGATGAAGCTTTCCATCACTTCCTTGCCCTTGGTGCGGGTGAAGTCACCCGTCTGCGAGCGTGCGATCTTGATGTTCTTGTGCGAGGCAATCGCCTCTTCGAAGCCCTTTTTGCGGTTAATGGCGGGCGAAGAGCCGGTCGTGCCCTGCAATTCAACGACCTTGCAGTCCTTGGAACCGACATCCTTGACCAGCCAGTCGCCGGCAACCTTGCCTTCATGAACCTGATCGGAGGTCACGGCGGTGAGGTAAAGATCGTCAGAAGCCTCGATCTGGCGGTCGAGCAGAATGACAGGGATATTTTCTTCCTTGGCTTCCTTCAGCACGGCGTCCCAGCCGGTTGCGACGACCGGAGCGATCAGGATCGCATCGACGCCCTGCGCGATGAAGCCGCGAACGGCCTTGATCTGGTTTTCCTGCTTTTGCTGTGCGTCGGCGAATTTCAGCGTGACGCCGCGCTTCTCCGCCTGCTGCTTGGTGACGGTTGTTTCAGCTGCGCGCCAGCCGGATTCCGAACCGATCTGCGAGAAGCCGACGGTAAGCGATTGTGCGGAAACACTGGATGCAAGGCATGCGGAAACGGCGACAGTGAATGCCGCAAGAGCTTTTCTCATCTTATCCTCCCAGAGATGATGTCAGCGTGACGGCGACACTATGAGCATATAGTAATACTCTTGAAAAGCGGTTTTTTAGCCTTTTCACAATTTGGCTTTCACGAACTGAGACTAAATTTTGTCATAAAATACAATAAATCAATGGTTTGGGTGGGAATAAATTATACTCTTTCCCTGTCTGAGTACGCCGAAAATGGCCCGCGATGTGGCTTGACAGTCAATGACGGCATCTAATAGTAATATAAATAAAGATATCAGACTGAGGCGGAGTGCCGGGCCTTTCGGGCCAGACGCATTCCGGCAAGGCAGGGAGGAAGAGGCCGTTGCGCGACGCCGGTATCATCGTAAATGCCGAAAAATATTCGGCTAAAGCCGAAGAACAGCTCCAAATCACTCGTCTGGGGCTGCCCTGTCGGTTATGCGTGATCTCCGAAAGCTGATTCCATTTTCCTTGCGCACAACATAAGCTTGTCGCATTTCGTAATATTTTACCGTTGGCCACTTCCGGCTGGAGACCCGCATCATGACTACATCCGACAATCTTCCCGCAACCCAGGGCAAGGGAGGCAAGCTTCGCTCGCGCGCGTGGTTCGACAATCCCGCCAACGCGGATATGACCGCGCTTTATCTCGAGCGTTACATGAACTTCGGTCTCAGCCAGGCCGAGCTTCAGTCCGACCGCCCGATCATCGGCATTGCGCAGACCGGTTCGGACCTTTCGCCCTGCAACCGCCACCATCTGGAACTAGCGAACCGCCTGCGCGAAGGCATCCGTGAAGCGGGCGGCATCGCCATCGAATTCCCGGTGCATCCGATCCAGGAAACCGGCAAGCGCCCGACCGCCGGTCTCGACCGCAACCTTGCCTATCTCGGCCTCGTGGAAGTGCTTTACGGCTATCCGCTCGATGGCGTTGTTCTGACCATCGGCTGCGACAAGACCACGCCTGCCTGTCTTATGGCGGCGGCCACCGTCAACATTCCGGCCATCGCCCTTTCCGTCGGTCCCATGCTGAACGGCTGGTTCCGTGGCGAGCGCACCGGTTCCGGCACCATCGTCTGGAAGGCGCGCGAACTGCTGGCGAAGGGCGAGATCGATTATCAGGGCTTCGTCAAGCTCGTCGCCTCGTCGGCTCCCTCCACCGGCTATTGCAACACCATGGGCACGGCGACGACCATGAACTCGCTTGCCGAAGCGCTCGGCATGCAGCTTCCGGGCTCCGCCGCCATCCCGGCGCCTTACCGCGACCGTCAGGAAGTCTCCTACCTCACCGGCCTGCGCATCGTTGAAATGGTCAAGGAAGACCTGAAGCCTTCCGATATCATGACCAAGGATGCCTTCATCAACGCCATCCGCGTCAACTCGGCCATCGGCGGCTCCACCAATGCGCCGATCCACCTCAACGGCCTTGCCCGCCATGTCGGCGTCGAGCTGACGGTGGATGACTGGCAGACCTATGGCGAAGATGTGCCGCTGCTCGTCAACCTGCAGCCGGCCGGCGAATATCTCGGCGAAGATTATTACCATGCCGGCGGTGTTCCGGCTGTCGTCAATCAGCTGATGAACCAGGGACTGATCATGGAAGACGCCATGACCGTCAACGGCAAGACCATCGGCGAAAACTGCCGTGGCGCGATCATCGAAGACGAGAAGGTCATCCGTCCCTATGAGCAGCCGCTCAAGGAACGTGCCGGCTTCCGCGTCCTGCGCGGCAACCTGTTCTCCTCCGCCATCATGAAGACGAGCGTGATTTCGGAAGAGTTCCGCAACCGTTACCTCTCCAACCCGAACGATCCGGAAGCCTTCGAAGGCCGAGCTGTGGTGTTCGACGGTCCGGAGGACTACCATCACCGCATCGACGATCCGTCGCTGAAGATCGACGCCAACACCATCCTCTTCATGCGCGGCGCCGGTCCCATCGGTTATCCGGGTGCGGCGGAAGTGGTTAACATGCGCGCGCCCGATTATCTCCTGAAGGAAGGCGTCAATTCGCTGCCCTGCATCGGCGATGGTCGTCAGTCCGGCACGTCGGGCAGCCCGTCCATCCTCAACGCTTCCCCGGAAGCGGCGGCCGGTGGTGGCCTCGCCATCCTGCAGACGGGTGACCGCGTCCGCATCGATGTGGGCCGTGGCAAGGCGGATATCCTGATTTCCGGCGAGGAACTGGCCAAGCGTTACGAGGCGCTGTCGGCTGAGGGCGGTTACAAGTTCCCCGATCACCAGACGCCATGGCAGGAAATCCAGCGCGGTATCGTCAGCCAGATGGAAACCGGCGCGGTTCTGGAACCGGCCGTGAAGTATCAGCGCATCGCCCAGACCAAGGGCCTGCCGCGCGACAACCACTAAGGTTAGGCAGTTTTGCCGACCGCTTTTTAATCGGCCCCGGGGTAAAACCCGGGGCCGAAACATTTTGGATACCGTGCTTCGCAACCGCGTGAACCGTGCGGGCGGCCGAAGGGCGCGATAGCCTCATTGCTTACCTGCCTACTTCCCCGATGGGGCTGGCGGCTTTCCTAAATACGGCAGGAAGAACATGTAAAGCCCGCTGAGAACAAGCAAAGTCAGCGGCACCAGTGGAGCATAAACGATCATCGGTGGCGTCGGGCCGAAGGCCATCGAAGCGAAGTTCGCCAGAATGGTGACGGTCAGCAGAATGCCCAGCCACCGATGGCCCTGCCTTATCCAGTTTCGCAAGATCAAAGTCGCCCCCAAGAAAAAACATCCATGATGGAATGTGACACATCGGCGCTTCAGCGGGCCTGAACGAGCTTCCAGCCATTGCCGGAAGGATCGCGGAAGCTCGCATCCACCGAGCCGTAGCGGGCGATCGGTTCCTGGGTGAATTCGACGCCGCATTTGTGCATGGCGTCAAAGGCTTTCTTACAATCCTCGACCACCAGAACCAGCGGCGGCATGGCGCCTTTGGCCACGGCTTCGTTCAGATCCTGCGCCGTCGCCTCATCAACGGTCGGGGCCTGCGGCCGAAACAGGCCCAGCTGGAAATCCGGCTGGTCCGGGTGCTGCACGGTCAGCCAGCGATAATCGCCGTTGCGTGCGTCCGTATGCAGACGAAATCCGACTTTTTCGACATAAAATTGCAGCGCTTTGTCCTGGTCATGAACGTAAAGCCCGACAAGTTGAACACCATTTTTCATGAGCTATCTCCCTTTCACTCACCGTGCCTACCGCTTTCCGTTCGCCGGCGCTTCTCCGAAACTGCGATTGTGAGATGGGGACGATGTGCGGCGCTGACGAAGCAATGGGGAACCTGCTCAAGGTCGGCAGGCAAAAGCCGCATCCTGCGCCGCAATTCACTCGGGTTTTCCCCCGTCACGTCGCGGAAAACACGGCCGAACGTGCCGATGCTGTTCCAGCCGGTTTGCAGCGCGATGTCGATGATCGGAAGGTCCGTGTCACGCAACAGCGCCACGGCGCGCTCCACGCGCCGTGTTAGCAGATAGCGGTGAGGGGGTATGCCGAAAGCATCGCGAAACGATCTCGCGAAGTGCGCCTGTGAGGCCCCGCTGACGCTTGCAAGGCGTGAAACAGGCCACGCCTCATGGGGCGCCGCGTCCATATGATCCTTGGCCCGCAGAAGGCGGCGCAACAGTTGCAAGTCTCTGTTCGCAGAGTTCTTTTCGGGCCGGCGCATTTGGCAATCATTGAATGAACCCGCGGTCCTTGGCAAGGTTCATACCTGCAAGCCGCTGTGAGTGGCTCAGATCACCGGGTAAAGCGACCAGAAGAACAGTTCATATTCCTGATCGCGGTCGTCATCGTGCGACTCGTCATCGGGTCTGCGCGGTGTTTTGTCCTGAAACTCGGTCTCCACCCGCTCATTGACGACGGGCATCCTTCGGCCGATGCCAAAGAGGTCAAAGGAGAGCATGTTGAACCCTGCTACCATGGCCGTTTCCCTTCTTCACGCGAGTTAACGTAGCGTTAAGTTTCGCGCGTTGCCATGATTTCGTCAAGATTGGTCGAGGAATTTGTCTACCATTTTTAACAACAATGTCGTGACTGACATTCCAACGCTGCCGGATTTGGCGCAATGAACGTCTATTAGCGGCATTAAACGCCGTTCGCAGGGGCGTCAGAATAGGCTTTTTCAGTCGCTTCCAGTGCGGAATCGGTATCTGCGGCATGGCCGAGGCTCTTCAGGGCGCTGGAGAAGGCCGCGATATTGGCTTTTACTGCCTCCGGATGCGCCCTCCGACCGGTGTGATTGAGCCTTATCAGCCGTTCCGCGCCGGGGCCGACACCGGCGGAAATATCTGCGCCCTGCTTTTGGGATGCAGCAGCGAGGAACGCCTTTGCTTCCACGGTATCCGGCAGGATCGCCGTGGAAACGAGGGCGGAGGCGTGTGTCTCCTCCACCCAGGTCGGGATACCGAGCGCCCTGATGCCGTTCCGGGTGGCCGCCGCCGCTCTTTCATGACGTTCATTGGCGGATGCCAGACCTTCCGCCTCTATCCTGTCAAGGGCGGCCTCCAGCGCGTAGAATTCCAGCGGAGCAGGCGTTCCGGGCAGCGCGCCCCGGCCGGCATCGAGCCAGAGTTTCTTCTGGTCCAGAAGCGAGAGCATGGAGTTTTCCGGCGCACCACCATGGGAAAGTAGCTCCCACGCTTTTTCGCTGACGGAAATGGCGGAAACCCCGGCCGGGCCGGCCAGCGCCTTTTGCGGGCCGATCACGGCGATATCGATACCCAGCCGGTCGACCTCAAAGGCATGGCCGCCGATGGAGGCGACGGCATCGACGAGCGTGACGATACCCCTTTGCCGAGCAAGCGCGGCAATGGCGGGCAGGGGGTTGAGAATGCCGCTTGCCGATTCCGCATGGACGATGGCGAGAAGATCGAAGCCCGGACCCTCGTTCAGCGCCCGTTCCACCTCCTCCAGCGTGACCGGCTTTGCCGGGCTGGCGGTCAGGTTGCGTACCGTCGCGCCGCCTCTCGCGAGCCAGCCGCCGAACCATGCGCCATAGGGGCTGGTAACGATGTTGAGCGCTCTAAGACCCGGTCGGGCAAGGCTCGTCGCCGCCGCCTCAAGCGCCAGCACGGCTTCCGCCTGTATGAGAAGGACGTCGTTCCCCGTGCCCATCAAGGCTGCCAGCCGGTCGGCCAGAATGGCGTAATGCTCCGCGGGAAAGGCAGGTGGGTCGAGCAGCAATGCATAATCCGGAACGGGCATGTCTTTTCCTTACGTGGCAATGGTCAGGCGCGGTGCGGCGTCGATCAGGGTTCTGGCGGTCGAGGATTGCGGTGCCGAGACGATATTTCGCGTCCTGCCGATTTCAACGATCCGCCCCGCTTCCATGATGGCGACGCGGTGGCAGACGGCCCGGATGACCGCGAGATCATGGGAAACGAAGATACAGGAAACGGCCGTCTCCCGCTGTATTTCCACCAGCAGTTCGAGGACTTGCCGGCGAACCGAAACATCGAGCGCGGAGACGGCTTCGTCCAGAATGAGAAGCGACGGTTTGAGCGCAATCGCCCGTGCAATCGCGACACGCTGCCTTTGACCGCCGGAAAGCTCGAAGACCGAGCGGCCGGCATAGGCGGCGGGCAGGCCCACGCGCTCGAGAAGGCGGTGTATTTCCGCCGCACGCTCGCGTCTTTTGACCATGCGATGAATGCGCAAGGGCTCGCCGATGGCATCCTCGACGCTGGCGCGCGGATTGAAGGCGCCATGCGTGTCCTGAAACACCATCTGCATGTGCCGGCGGGCGGCGCGAAGCGTGCCGCCGTCAAGCGCCAGCCAGTCACGGCCTTTGAAATGGATCGTGCCTTCATCGGCCGGGACCAGCCGCATCAGAATGCGCGCCAGTGTCGATTTCCCGCAGCCGGAGGGACCGGCAAGCCCCAGCGTCTCGCCGGGCTGAAGCGAAAAGGAGATGTCGGAAAGCGCCGCCACCGTTCTTGCGCCGGTGCGATAGGTTTTCGACAGTCCGTCGACACTCAGAAGGGCTTCGTTCATGACGCGGCCTCGCTGATGAGCGGTGGCGTGGAAAGATCGAGATAATCGGCAAGCAGCGCACGCGTATAGTCATGGGCGGGTGTAGAGAGCACCCGCCGCGTCGGGCCGTGTTCCACCAGCAGCCCCGCGCGCAGAACCGCGATCTCGTCTGCAAGGCTGGAGGCGAGGCCGATATCATGGGTGATGAAGACCAGCGTCTTGTTTTCCTGCCGCACCAGATCGTCCAGCAGCGTGGCGATGGCGGCCTGGCTGACCGTATCGAGCGCGCTCGTGGCCTCGTCGGCAATCAGGATCGAAGGACTGGCGGCAATGGCGGCGGCAATCGCCACGCGCTGCCTCTGGCCGCCGGAAAGCTGGTGCGGATAGGCGGTGAGCAGATGGGAAGGATGCGGCAGCCGCACTCGCTCCAGAAGATCGCGGGCAAGATCGCGCGCTTGCCTCCATGACAGGCCGAGATGCCGCACGGCGCCTTCCGCCACCTGTTCGCCGATGGTGAGAACCGGGTTGATTGTCGCGCCGGTATCCTGAAAGATCGTGCCGATATCGCGCCCCGGCTGTGGCTTGGCGTGAAACAGGCCGTTATCGCGGCTCCAGGAAATATCGCCGGAAACCCTCGCATTGCCGGGAAGAAGACCGGCAATGGCTCTGCCGAGCGTGGATTTTCCCGACCCGCTTTCGCCGATGATCGCCAGCCTCTGCCCCTGGCGGATCGTCAGCGAGACATTCTGCAAGGCCGGCGCATCGCCCGCCGCATAAAAAACGCTGAGATCGTCGATCCGGCACAGCGCATTTCCGCTCATGGCGCTTGCCTCCTCGTCGCCATCGCCCTGTTGATGCCTTCGCCGAGAAGGTAGACGCCGAGAACGGTGATCAAAAGGCCGATGCCGGGGATGACGGACAAAAACGCGGCCGAGCGCAGGACGTTGCGTCCTTCGGCGATCATAGAACCCCAGGTGACGATATTGGGATCGCCAAGTCCGAGAAAGGACAGCGCGGCCTCGGTGAGGATGGCTGCCGCGACGATAATGGCGGCCAGCGCCAGAACCGGCGGCAGAGCGTTGGGCAGGATCTGCCGGAAGGCGATCTCCAGCGGATGCATGCCGATGGCGCGGGCGGATTGCACGTAGTCGCGCTCGCGGATGCTCAACACCTGCGCCCGCATCAGCCGCGCGGGATCCGCCCATGCGCCGAGCGCAATGGCGAGAATGACGATGGGCATGGAAGGTCCGATGGTGCTGACGAAGGCAAGCGCGAGCAGGAAATTCGGCACGATCTGGAAAGCGTCGGTGACGCGCATCAATGCTTCGTCCACGAGGCCGCCCGCAAAACCGGCGATGGTGCCGATGACGGTGCCGATCACCAGCGCGGCGGCGGCGGCGCCCATGCCGACGAGCAGGGAGGCCTGCGCGCCATGTGCAAGCTCGGCCAGCACATGGCGGCCCAGCCGGTCGGTGCCCAGCGGCAGGGTGGCATCCGTGAACGGCGCGATCAGCGGTTCGCCGACAATGGCCAGCGGGTCCCCCGGAAAGAGGAGGGGGGCGGCAAGCGCCGCCACGGCAAGTAGCACCAGTATGATGGTGCCGGTGGCGCCTTCGAAACTGCGCAGCAGCCGGAGAGCGAAACTCATGCCTGTCTCTCCCCGCTGCCGATGCGCGGATCGAGAACGGCATAGACAATATCGACGGCGAGATTGACGAGGATGACGAAGACGGCGCTTGTCAGGATAATACCCATCAAAAGCGGCGTGTCGCGACCGCTGACCGCCTCCTGCGCCAGCCGGCCGAAACCGGGAATCGCGAAGACGCTTTCGATCACCACGCTGCCGCCCAGCATGGCTGCAGCCTGCAGGCCGAGCACGGTGACAAGCGGAAGAGCGGCGTTGCGCGCGACATGGCGCAGCACGATCCGCCGTTTGGAAAGCCCCTTGGATTGCGCAAAAAGCACGAAATCCAGCGGCCAGACCGCCGCCATGGCAGTGCGCATGACGCGCAGGAAAAGCGCGAGATAAATGAGGCCGAGACTGGCGACCGGCAGCACGAGATGGCGGGCAATATCGAGCGCCCTTGCAAATCCCTGCTTGCCCGAAGCGATGGTTTCGATGCCTGAGGTGGGCAGCCATTTGAGTTGAACGGCAAAGACGATGGCCAGCACGAGGCCGAGCCAGAAGCCGGGCGTGGCGTAAAGCGCCAGCGAAAGCGTTGAAAGCAAGCGATCCGTCAGCCCCCCGGGACGCGCGCCGGCCACGATGCCAAGCCCGGTGCCGAGGATGAAGGCGAATGCGGTGGCGCTGCCCAGCAGGAGAAGTGTGTTCGGCAGCCGCTCGAGGATCAGCTCCAGCACCGGCCGGTCGAAGGCAAGGGACCAGCCGAGATCGAGCCGCAGCACCGAGCTGGCATAGAGCCAGAAACGGGCAAATACCGAACCGTTCAGGCCGAATTGTTCGCGCAACACATCCCTGAGCCCGGCATCGCCGCCGCCAATGGAGACGAGATAGGCGTCCACCGCGTCTCCGGATGCATTTTCAAGCAGGACGAAAGTGAAGATGACAACGATCAGCAGCACCGGAATGGCGCTGACTGCCCTTCGCTTCAGCAATGTTACTGCACGCTTCACGATGCGTCCTTACGTATCGACCGCGGTATCCGCCCAGTTGGAAACGGCCCAGCGGGGATTGCTGGCGACATGTTTGACGGTATCGCGCGCCACCGTGATGAAGCCCCATTCGGCAACGTTGATCAGCGGCAGATCGGCGGCGACCTGCTTCTGGAAATCTTTGTAAAGCGCCGTGCGCGCGGCGGTGTCGACCGTTATCGACGCCTTGTCGATCAATTCGTCCAGCGTCTTGTTCTCGTAACCGCCCTGATTGGAGAAGCCGACTCCCGCCGGAATGCCGGAACGCACGAGAATGGTGGTGGAAATTGCCGGGTCGCCGCGGAAGACCGGCGGCGCGATGGCGAGGTCGAAGGCATGATCGGTGTAGACCGCCTTCTGGTGAGCAGCTGAATCATTGTTGACCAACTCGGCATCGATGCCGATTTCCTGCAACGCCTGACGAAGATAGGCGCCGAACTGTCTGGTTTCGTTGAAATAGGGCGCCGGCAGAAGTTTCAGCGAGAAACGTGTTCCGTTCGGGCCGCGCGCATAACCCGCCTCGTCCAGCAGTGCATTGGCCTTGGCCACATCGAAATCATAGGTCTCGACATCGTCGGTGTAGAATTCAGGGGCGTTCTTCGGCACCGGGCCTGTGGATGCCGTGGCGTAACCGAGGAAGACCTTGTCGATGACGAATTTTTTGTCGATGGCGTGGGCGATGGCCTTTCTGACCTTGAGATCGGCCAGTTCCTTGCGGCGATGGTTGATTTCGACCACTAGCTGATAGGTCAGCGCCTCGTAACCATCGGCAATGACCTTGATGCCAGGCACCTTCGAGATGCGCTCGAGATCGGCCAGAGGCACGGCCGAAAAGGCGGCGAGCTGAATTTCCTCTGCTTCGAGCGCGGAGGCCGCACCCGCCCGGTCCGGCAGGACGCGGTAGATGATCTCTTCGAGCTGCGGTTCGCCCTTGCCCCAGTAATTGGGATTGCGGGTCAGGCGGTAATATTCACCGGGCTTGTATTCGGCAAAGAAAAAAGGCCCGGTGCCGACCGGCTTGGTATTGGCCGGGTTGGTGGCGATATCGGTGCCTTCATAAAGATGTTTCGGCACGACGCTGGTGACGACCGGCAGGGCGTTGCGGATGAGCTGGAAAGGCGTGGGCTTGGAAAAGCGGAAGATCGCCGTGTGTTCATCCGGCGTGTCCACCTTCTCGAGATTGGCGAAGACCAGCCGTCCGAGATTCTGCAGAGGTTTCCAGATGGAGAGCGCCGAAAAGGCGACATCCGCCGCGGTGAACGGCTTGCCGTCATGCCAGGACACGCCTTCGCGCAGCTTGAAAGTGGCGCTGAGACCGTCATCCGATCCCTGCCATTCGGTCGCAAGCCGCGGTGTGAGCCCATCCTTGCCATCGAAGGAGGCCTCGGCCAGCGGCTCGACGATCTTGCTGGCAATATAAAACACGCCGTTTGAGGCGACGATCGCCGGGTTGAGGTTCTTCGGCTCCGAATCGGCCGCGACGATCAGCCTTCCGCCTGGTGCCGCCTCCTGCGCGGCGGCTATGCCCGCCAAACCCGTGGTTGCGGCAAGAAGGAGTGACGTCTTTAGAAGCGAGCGGCGGGACAGGTGGACAGGCGACATGATTCACTCCGGAAACGAGGGCTGGGCGGGCCTTTCCACTTGGTCCGCGGCGGCCGATCTTAAGACTGCAACCTCGGCAGTGTCCACGTTAATTCGCGGGCTTTACAGCAATGATTTTACGTTGCGCGGGCCATTGCGGAAACAATATGCTTTCTCGCGGCAATGCGCTTTTCTCCTGCTGCGGTCCCGCCGGCGGCGATGTTCCGGAAAATTGATTTAACGCAATGAAATTAGGTGGTTGGGATGCCGGCGTTTCGGCCGTGTGTGTCCCGTTGCCCCTGTGGGCGGAGCGAAAATCTGCCGCGGTGACCCCGTTTGGAAAGGGGTAATTAACCTTTATTTTCTATTTCAGGGAGACCGAAATATGTACGTTTATGATGAGTGTGCACGCTGCCATGAGTTTCTCCCGATCCAGATTCCAGAATTCGTCCAATAGCGTAGGGGAGGGGAGCGAGAAGGCTCGTCATGCCGGCGGCCAGTCGGTTGCCGGTCAGCAGACGGCGGGAATGAAGGCGGGCGCGGCACCCCGGCCGAATGCCGATGTTAGCGCAGCCGATGCCATTGAAGGCCGCGCCGAGATGCCCGGCTGGCAGAATGCTTTCGTGCTCGGCCCGAATGTGCGTTTCACCCGCACGCCGGAAAGCGCCTTTGCCCGGCGCATGCCGGTCGAGACACCCAATATTCCGGAAGAGGAAATCCCAGCTGCCGCCCCGCCTGAAACGGTGGAGCAGGAACACGCCGTGCAGCAGGAGGTTTCTGTCCCTCAACCCGTCGTGAAGCCCGCTGACCAGCGCGTGCCGCCGCCGCGCATGCCGTTTCTGCCGCAGCCGCCGGAGGCCCGGGGCGCCAGGGCGCTGACTTACAAATTGCGGCTGGAGCTTGCCCGCAAGCAGGCGGAAGAGGCGGCTGCCGCTGCGCAGATGCCGGTTCAGGAGGGTATCTCCGTAGCCGTGGAAGCGCCTGTGCCGCAGGTATCCCCGTCGGTTCAGCCGCAATCCGTCGCGCCTGCTGTCGAGGCCGCTCAGGCCGCCATTCCTGCTTTCGCCGCCCATCTGCCGGATGAGCTTTTCTGGGAAGTGATGACGCTCGATCTGCCGGGCAGTGCCGGCGAGGGCGTTTCTGCGTCCACGCGCGCCGTTCTTGCAAATTCGGTCGTCACGGCGCCAACGATAGTCGCGCCAGCGGCCGTCGTGTCGCCGGCAGCGGCTGCGATCGTGCTTTCGTCCGAACCTCCGGTCGTCACCGTGCCGGGCGGTTCCGCAATCCGGCTTTACCGCGAGATTGGCGTGCGTCAGTCCGTCGTTCCTGCCGCCCTTCCGGCGGTAGAACAGGAAGTCGCGCCGCTGCCCGTCGCGGAAGCGCCGATGGTTGTCGAGACGTCGAGACCTGTGGAGCAGGTTCAGCCGGTTGAGAGAATTGCGGCCGAGCCGCGCTTCACGCCACGCGCGCCCATCCAGGCCTCGCAGCCGATGTTCCGCGAAGCGCCTGTTTTCGCCGAAGGGGAATATGAATATCCCTCCATCGATCTTCTGCAGGAGGCCCGCGTCCAGCAGACCACGACCATGACGCCGGAAGCGCTGGAGCAGAGCGCCGGGCTTCTCGAAAGCGTGCTGGAGGATTTCGGCATTAAGGGCGAGATCATTGATGTCCGCCCCGGCCCGGTTGTCACGCTGTATGAGTTCGAACCCGCCCCCGGCGTCAAGTCCTCGCGCGTCATCGGTCTCTCGGACGATATCGCCCGCTCCATGTCAGCGCTCTCGGCCCGTGTCGCCGTTGTGCCCGGCCGCAATGTCATCGGCATCGAACTGCCGAACCCGGTGCGCGAGACGGTTTATCTGCGCGAACTGATCGAAGCAACCGACTATGCCGAGACCCGCCAGAAGCTCGCACTTTGCCTCGGCAAGACCATCGGCGGCGAACCCGTCATCGCCGAACTGGCGAAGATGCCGCATCTGCTGGTCGCCGGCACCACCGGTTCCGGCAAGTCAGTCGCCATCAACACCATGATCCTGTCGCTGCTCTATCGTCTGAAGCCGGAAGAGTGCCGTCTCATCATGGTCGATCCCAAGATGCTCGAGCTGTCCGTTTATGACGGTATTCCGCATCTGTTGACGCCTGTGGTTACCGATCCGAAAAAGGCGGTCATGGCGTTGAAGTGGGCCGTGCGTGAAATGGAAGACCGCTATCGCAAGATGTCGCGTCTCGGCGTACGCAATATCGACGGCTACAATGCAAGGGCCGCTGCTGCCCGCGCCAAGGGCGAGACGGTGTTCTGCAACGTGCAGAGTGGTTTTGACCGCGCCACCGGCGAGGCGGTCTACGAGCAGGAGGAAATGGACCTCACGGCCATGCCTTATATCGTCGTCATCGTCGACGAAATGGCAGACCTGATGATGGTGGCCGGCAAGGAAATCGAAGGCGCGATCCAGCGTCTGGCGCAGATGGCGCGTGCGGCCGGCATCCATCTCATCATGGCAACCCAGCGCCCGTCGGTCGATGTCATCACCGGTACGATCAAGGCGAATTTTCCGACCCGTATCTCCTTCCAGGTGACCTCGAAGATCGACAGCCGCACCATCCTTGGCGAACAGGGCGCGGAGCATCTGCTCGGCCAGGGCGATATGCTGCACATGATGGGTGGCGGCCGCATCGCCCGTGTCCACGGTCCCTTCGTTTCGGATGAGGAAGTGGAAAAGGTGGTCGCGCATCTGAAGACGCAGGGACGCCCGGAATATCTCGGCACCGTTACCGAAGACGCCGACGAAACCGACGAAGAGGTGGAAGAGGAAGCCGCTGTTTTCGACAAGACCGCCATGGGCGAGGATGATAGCGACGATCTCTATGAAAAGGCCGTCAAGGTGGTGATGCGCGACAAGAAGTGCTCTACTTCCTATATTCAGCGCCGCCTGTCCGTCGGTTATAACCGTGCCGCTTCGCTGGTCGAGCGCATGGAACAGGAAGGCATTGTCGGGCCTGCCAACCATGTCGGCAAACGCGCGATTATCGCCGGCGAACGCTCTTCTTACGATGCCATGGGAGCGGAAGACTGATTGAGCCCTCGGGGCGCGCGATATTCGATTGCAAAAACGCGCCCCGTGAATAGCTTGTGCGGCATGGATTCTGGAATTGGGAGGATTCCCTCATGGCGCACAGCAATGAAAAAGCCACCGTTCTGGCGAGCCTGGGTGAGCTGGAGCGGTTTTGCCGCACCGTTTTTCTGGCCGCCGGCACCGATGACGAAACGGCCGATGCGGCGACCCGCGCCATGATGCACGGCACAAGGCTCGGTGTGGACAGCCACGGTGTGCGCCTCCTCGCCCATTATATTACCGCGCTCGAAGGCGGGCGTCTCAATCGGCGGCCGCAGATCCGCCGCGTTTCGGGCTTCGGCGCGGTGGAGACGATCGACGCCGACCACGCCCATGGCGCCCGCGCCACCTATGCGGCGATGGACAGCGCCATGGTGCTCGCGGAAAAATTCGGCATTGGCGCGGTGGCGATCCGCAACTCATCGCATTTCGGCCCGGCCGGCGCATATGCGCTGGAAGCGGCGCGGCAGGGCTATATTGGCCTCACCTTCTGCAATTCCGACAGTTTCGTGCGCCTGCACGATGGCGCCATGCGTTTCCACGGCACCAATCCCATCGCCATCGGTGTGCCGGCAGCGGATGACATGCCCTGGCTGCTGGATATGGCCACCAGCGCGGTGCCCTATAACCGTGTCCTGCTTTACCGGAGCCTCGGCCAGCAATTGCCGCAAGGTGTGGCCTCTGACGGCGACGGCGTCGATACCCGCGATCCCCATGCCGTTGAAATGCTTGCCCCGGTCGGCGGCGAGTTCGGTTTCAAGGGGGCCGCACTTGCGGGAATGGTCGAGATTTTCAGCGCTGTTCTCACGGGCATGAAACTCAGCTTCGATATCGCTCCCATGGGCGGGCCGGATTTTTCCACGCCGCGCGGGCTTGGGGCTTTCGTTCTGGCGCTGAAGCCGGAAGCCTTCCTGGAACGCGAGGTGTTCGACGAGGGCATGAAGCGTTATCTCGAGGTCCTGCGCGGATCCCCCGTTCGGGAAGATTGCAAGGTCATGGCGCCGGGTGACCGGGAGTGGGCGGTGGCGGCAAGGCGGGAGAGGGAAGGGGCTCCTGTCGATCCCGTCACGCGGGCGGCCTTCTCGGAGCTTGCCGTAAAATTCTCGGTCAACCCGCCTGCTTATCATTAAAGCGGCCTGCGGCTGACGGCGGCGTTCCGCCGTCATCCCGTGTTCAGGCGGGTCGCAGCAGCATATTCGGACGCGGATAGGGCGCTGCCGCCGCGCCCAGCCTTTCGGCCCCGATGGGGCGACCGATATAATAGCCCTGCGCGTAGTCGATTTCCATCTGACGCACGAGCCTCAGCTGTTCCTCGGTCTCGACGCCTTCGATCAGGATCTTGTGGCCGCGATTGCGGATGAGGCGGATCATGTCCTGCAGCATCGCCCGGCCACGCGGGGTCTTGCTGTCGTGCAGGAAGGAGCGGTCGATCTTGACGGTATCGAAATCCGTCATGCGCAGCCAGGAAAGGCCGGCAAAACCCGTTCCGAAATCATCCAGCCAGATATTGATGCCGAGCGTTTTCAGGTCGTTCAGACAACGCAGTACGTCCGAATGCATTTCCATGTCGACGCCTTCGGTAATTTCGAAGGCAAGCCTGTTGCCGGCAATTCCCGCCTCCACGAGAATGGCGGCCACCGAGGTGGCGAAACCCGGATTTTTCAATTGCATCGGCGACACGTTGACACTGACGACCGCCACCTTGTCATCGGCCAGTATCTGCTTGCAGACGGTCTTGATGGTCCACAGGCCCAGTTCCATGATCGTGCCGGTGCGTTCGGCAATCGGAATGAAAATACCGGGTGCGACTGGATTGCCATCCAGCAGGCGAAGCCGCATCAGCGCTTCGACCCCTGCGGTCTCATTGGTCGAAACGTTGAGAATAGGCTGATAGACGAGGGAAACGAGATCTTCCGCGACAGCGATTTTCAGCAGGGCGGCAATGTTTTCCGTCTCGTCGCTGGTCTGCGGATCGTCCGGGTCGAACAGCTTCATGCAGTTGCGGCCATTGCCCTTGGCGATATAAAGCGCGCGGTCGGCCTCGTTGATGATCTTTTCCAGCTTGCCGTCCGCGTTGGGACGGGTGAAGGACGCACCGATGCTGACGGTGACGATGAAGGTGCCATCCCGGCGCTGGTCATGCGCAAGCGACAGGTCTTCAACGGTGTGGCGGATCGTCTCGGCAAGCTCACCCACCTGCTGCTTGGATTTGAACGGCGCCAGCACGATGAATTCCTCGCCGCCATAGCGGCCGATGGAAGCGCCATGTTCGCTGATCGCATTCTGCAGGGCTTTGCCTACCGTCACCAGGCATTTGTCGCCTTCCTGGTGGCCGTAACGGTCGTTGTATTTCTTGAAGAAGTCGACATCGATCAGGAAAACGGCAAAGCCTTCTTCCTTCCTGATCCAGTTGTCCCACAGCAGGCGCAGATGGTGGTCGATGGCGCGACGGTTCTGCAGGCCGGTCAGGGAGTCGGTATTGGAAAGCCGCAGCAGCGCCTGGCCACGTTCGTCAGCCGCCTTCTGCTGGGCCTTCGCCTCCAGCCCGTTGACGAAGACGTGGTAGCGCTCCCGGTTCAGGTTCCAGTTTACGTAAGAAGTGAAGACGAAACAGGATATGTAGAAAGTGCCGAAGGCGAACTTGTAGAAGCTGTCTTCGGGAAACTGCGTTGCCGCCAGAAAATAGGTGACGAGAATAATGCCTGAAGACACCAGCGACAGATGGAAGCGGAAGGTGAAAAACAGATTGGCGCCCATCATGAAGATCGCCCCGAAAACCATGTAATAGGACATGTTTTCGGTATTGTCGGTCAACAGCGACGGCAGCAGCCAGCCGATATAGCCCATGACGAGAGCGGTGGCGCAGGTGAGATCGAGCGCCGTGGTGCTGACGCCCTTGCTTAGCTGAATCTCCAGCGTCAGCAGGGATGACAGCACAACAATCAGACGTGCGATAATGGTGTAAAAAGCGACGTCGGGTATCAGAATGATGTCGGTTGCGGCAAACAGCAGATAGATGAAGACAGCGGTCCACAGGCCCCGCCGGATAGAACCGCGGCGGCTGCGCTCACCTTCCTGCTGGTAAAGGGCAAGGAGTTCATCAGAAAACCGGGAGTCCGGCCGCCGATAGTCTTGCTGTCCACTCACCTCTCCCAATGTGTGCTTCATGCACTTTCCCATAGTGTTGCGTATACTTTATTAAGTAACTGCTTATTCCACTTTTCCGTGTGCTGTCGCACCCAGTGCGGGTTCCCGTCGATCTCTGCCGATGCGTGCGGAGAACATGGAAAGGAAGAACGCATCATACGTTCGCAACATTAAGTTTCACTAAATCGCGTATCTGCTTTCTCCCGTCCTCACGAGTGTGACCAAAAAAATACGCTAATTTACTAATGTATC
The DNA here is from genome assembly GCF_002008205.1 of Agrobacterium sp. YIC 4121. Taxonomy (NCBI): domain Bacteria; kingdom Pseudomonadati; phylum Pseudomonadota; class Alphaproteobacteria; order Hyphomicrobiales; family Rhizobiaceae; genus Agrobacterium; species Agrobacterium sp. YIC 4121. The sequence goes on from NZ_MRDI01000013.1 coordinate 51,286, forward strand.
CCTACACCGCTCAAAAATCGAAAGCGAGTGGCCTTCCGCCTCCCAGAAACGTATAGTTAACAATGTGTTAATACTGGAGGCTGAAGTGGTGCGGGTAAAGAAGAAAAATCTTGACGGGGCAAGTCTGATTACCCCGGATACTGTCGCAAAAGAGATTTTTGAACGCAGAACGGAAACATTCGATGAGCAGTTCGCCGTTGCGAAAGCAGAGATTGCGCTCATTCTCGAATTGGCACAGCAGCAGTTCGACAATCGTATTTCAGCACGTGAGATAATACATAGAACGGCGGGCGCACTGCATGGTCTGCGTGAGAAGCTCCACTCCAGCGTGTGGGCTGAACTGATTCCGCTGGTGCAGAATCACCCTGTTTCGGTCCATTTTCTGGAGGACCCGTTCACGCGCTGGTCTTTCGAAAAGCCGCGGGGTTATTCGGGCGATGCGCAGCTGCTCGATTTCATTTATGGCCACGACAGTGTTGCCGAACTGGTAAATAACGCCACGCCGCTCGGTGCGGCCCTTTACGACTACACGAAGGATGCCAGTTCCTCGGTCGCCGTGCGCGAGCGGCGCGATTTGCTGACACGGTTCGTCGATGAAGCTGCGGCCCGGCACGGTAGTGAGACGGAAATCCTCACCATCGCTTCCGGCCATCTGCGTGAGGCGGATGCCTCCGTGGCGCTGAAAGAGGGCAAGATCAAGCGCTGGGTGGCGCTCGATCAGGACCCCTTGAGCGTCGGTTCCGTCGCCCGCGATTTCAACGGCAGCTGCATCGAGGCGATCGACGGTTCCGTGCGCGATATCGTCCTGCGCACACAGGAACTCGGCACTTTCGATCTGATCTATGCGGCCGGTCTCTACGACTATCTGAACGACCGCGTGGCGATCAAACTCACGCGGCGCTGCATGGAAATGCTGAAGCCCGGCGGCATGTTCCTCTTCGCCAATTTCTCGGAGGACATTGTCGTCGACGGTTACATGGAAACCTTCATGAACTGGGCGCTGCTGTTGCGCTCCAAGGCGGATATGTGGCGGATCGTCAATGCCAGCGCCGATCCTGCAGGCATCGAGGCGGATGTGTTCTTCGGCGAGAACCACAATATCGTCTACGCCACGATGCGTAAGAAGGCGTGACATCCTTCGGGCCAGTCTCTGCTTGCCAATAACCATTTGATTAAACCTCGGCGCGGGCCTAAGAATCCGCGCCGAATGCGTTGCAGAATGGAATGGCTGAAATGAAGAGATATTATTCGGATATGGGTGGTCTGCCGGGACAGACGGAACTTCTGTCGAGCAAGGCGGTGTTCAAGACCGCCTATGCGGTCATCCCCAAAACCGTCATGTCCGATATCGTAACGAGCGTGCTGCCGCACTGGACCGGCACCCGGGCCTGGATCATCGCCCGGCCAATGACGGGTTTTTCCGAAACCTTCGCGCAATATATCGTCGAGGTGCAGCCGGGCGGCGGCAGCGACCGGCCGGAACCGGACGCAAGGGCGCAAGCGGCGATCTTCGTTGTCGACGGCGAAATGACCGTGGAATTCGAGGGCGTGCCGCATGCCTTGCGGGAGGGCTCCTTCGCCTTCCTGCCGGCCGGTTCCCGCTGGCAGCTTCGCAATTCGGGCAAGGCGCCCGTCAAGTTCCACTGGGTCCGCAAGGCGTTTCAGGCGGTCGACGGGCTGGAGCCGCCGCCGGCTATCTTCACGCATGAGGATGAGCACGCTTTGTCGGCCATGCCGGATACGGACGGCAAATGGGCGACGACCCGCTTCATCGATCCTGAAGACGTGCGTTACGACATGCATCTCAACATCGTTACCTTCGAGCCGGGCGCGACCATTCCCTTCATGGAAACCCATGTGATGGAACACGGCCTTTATGTGCTGGAAGGCAAGGCCGTCTACCGGCTGAACGAGGACTGGGTGGAAGTGCAGGCGGGCGACTTCATGTGGCTGCGCGCCTATTGCCCGCAGGCCTGCTATGCGGGTGGGCCGGGCCGCTTCCGTTACCTGCTCTATAAGGATGTGAACCGGCACGTGAAGCTCTGGTAACGGGCGTCATATCGCCGAAACCCATGAATTATCGCGCAAACCGCCGGATTGCGCGATAAATGCTTGCGTTAGATCGAATATCACTAATAAATCCGGTTATGCGGACGGCTATCGCCGTTGCGCACCGTTTCGGCATTCGCCTCCTATCCTTGAGAAGACCTCCCGTATGAATGAGATAATCGATACCAATGTCTTCAATCTTGCCCCCGTGGCGATGTGGATCGAGGATTTCAGCGAGGTGAAAAGCCAGTTCGATATCTGGCGATCGCAGGGCGTCGAGGATATCCGGGCGTTTCTTCTGGAAGATTTATCGAGGGTGGCGGCCTGCTCGCAGAAAATCCGCGTGATCAAGGTCAACGCCAGGACGCTGGAACTGTTCGAGGCTCGCGATCAGGCGCATCTCGTCGACAATCTCCACCGGATTTTTCGTGACGACATGCTGGAAAGTCATGTGAACGAGCTTTCCGAGCTCTGGGCGGGCAAGACGGAATTCACCAGCAACGCGGTCAATTACTCAATCGGCGGCAAGCGGCTGGATATCCAGTTGCGCGGCGCGGTCATACCCGGCCATGAAGAAACCCTCGGACGGCTGCTTTTGACCACCGAGGATGTGACGGAGCGGGAGGAGGCGCGCCGCAAGGAGCTTCTCAATCGCCGTTACGCCGAAGGCATGTTCAAACATTCGCCCGTTTCCCTGTGGGTGGAGGATTTCAGCCGGGTGCGGCGGCTGATCGAGGAGGTCAGGGAGCGCGGTATCATCGATTTCCGTGTGTTCATGGATGTCCATCCCGAATTCGTGCGGCAATGCATGAGCGAAATCCGCGTCATCGACGTCAATCGCGCGACGCTCGACCTGTTCTGCGCGCCGGACCGGCAGGTTCTGTTGCAGCGGCTTGGCGATATTTTCCGCGGCGAGATGGAAAAGCCGTTCCGGGAACAGCTGATGGAGCTTTGGAACGGCAATCTCACCCACCATCGCGAGGTGGTGAATTACGCGCTTGACGGGTCGGAGCGGCATGTGCTCCTGCATTTTTCCGTCTTCCCGGGCCATGAGCGCGACTGGTCGCTGGTGCAGGTGGCGTTGACGGACATTACCGCGCGCAAGAAGGCGGAGGCCTATCTCGAATATCTCGGCAAACACGATGTGCTGACCAAGCTACACAACCGCGCCTTCTATTCGGACGAGCTGAACCGGCTGGAGCGCAGCGCGCTCAGGCCGGTTTCGGCCATCGTTATCGATCTCAACGGCCTGAAGGACGCCAATGACAGGCTGGGACACGATGCTGGCGACGCATTGTTGCGGCGTGTGGGCGAGGTGCTGAACGGCGTGGTGACAGCGCCGAACCATGCCGCGCGCATCGGCGGCGACGAATTCGCCATCCTTCTTCCCGGCGCCGACAGGCAGGTGGCCGCCGCCATGGTCGAGACCGTTTATGAGCTGTTGAAGATCAACAACCAGTTCTATTCCAGCGCGCCGCTCAGCCTGTCACTGGGCGTGGCCACCAGCGAGGTCGGAGAGACGATGGAATCGCTGGTACGCCGCGCCGATATGAACATGTACGAGCAGAAGAACGCCTATTATGCGGCGCTGCGCAACAGATCCGCCGACAATAACGACACGACGAAACCCGGCTCGCAGCCGGAAGCTTCCTCCCTGAAGCGTCTGTCCTAAGGGGGAGTGAGGGCGTCGTGGGGCATTCCCTCAGCCCCGACGCCATCCTCGGCCCCGTGCCGAGGATCTAGTCACGTCGAATAAAATCAATCGGTTGCAGATCCTCGGGACAAGCCCACTGCTGTCCGGTTTAAATTTGGTGGACATGGCGCACGGTGTTGATTCTACTCGTATTC
>NZ_MRDI01000011.1:0-127865 GCF_002008205.1 Agrobacterium sp. YIC 4121
ACCCGCCACCAGACAAACCCACAAACCAAAACCAGATGGCCTTCCAATGGCCGCAAATTTAAACCGGACAGTAGTGGGACAGGCCCGAGGATCTGCAACCGACCGATCATACGATACGTGAGTAGATCCTCGGGACAAGCCAAGCCCGAGGATGACGGCGAGGAATTGGCGCAGGTCGTCTTTTCCCCTACGAAACCGGCGTACCGTCCAGCAGATAACGCACATCCCGCACCGGCGGCGATTTCCGGAATCGGGCGGTCTTGTCGCTCCAGATGCCGCGCGTGATGGCGGGAAGGGCGGGGAGCCGCGCAAGGGCATGGCTCAGCGCGCCGCCCATGCCCTTCTGCTTTTTCGCATCGAGAAAATGGCGAAGCTCGAATTTGGCGCGGATGTGTTTTTCATGTTCGCGCAGGATCGCCGTTTCCTCTGCCGAAAGCCGGCAGCCGGCGAGAATGGCCTTATCCGCCTCATATAAGCGGCGAAGATCTTCGGTGCGATGGCGGCCGCTCAGCGAGTTGCCGCGCACGATCGCGCCGTAACCGCAATGACGTATGACCTTGTAACGCGCGCCGGCGGCCAGCGCCCGCACGTAAAGCTCGTAATCTTCGCCGAGCCGCAGGCCGTCATCGTAACGCAGTGCGTGTTTGTCGAGAAAAGCGCGGCGTATGACTGGCTTCAGAAACCCGGTTTCCCCGCGTTCAACGCCGGGCCTGGAAATATTGCCTTCCACGAATTCCGTCAGCGACAGAAACCGCGCCTGCGGTTCGAAGCGCGCCGGCTGCATGGAGGATGCGCCGGGGACCGATTGCTGGATGAAGGCGATATTGTCGGCCACCAGATCCCAGTCATCGTCGGCCAGCATGGCGGCAAAACGGCCGCGGAAAAAGAAGTCGTCCGCATCGAGAATGCTGATGAGCGGCGCGGATGAAATCGAGATGGCGTGGTTGCGCGCAGCCGAAGGGCCTCGGTTGACCTCGAATCGCACGACCCGCAGACGGCCCGTGCCGTCATCCGCCGCATGCGCCACATCGCTCGTCGTGTCGGTGGAACCATCGTCGATCACCACCACTTCGCCGACCTCCGGCTCCACAAGGGCGGAACGTATGGCGACATCGATTGTTTCGGATGCATTTTTCGCAGCGATGATGACGCAAATGGGCTGTGAACCGCTCACCATGGATTGTCCTTCTGCTTTGACCAACCGTCAGGATTTGGCCAGCAGAAAGTGTCACGGGTGTGGATGCAAGCGATTTTTTTGCGACGCAATAAATGAAGCTGCGTGAAAGCTCACATATCGGTCAGTTTCGCACCGTGCGGCGGCGGGCTTTTTACGGCGTCCGCCTGCATTGCCTCGGCGCCACGATCCCGCGCGAAGGTTTCGCGTATCCGCCGCTTTTCCCGGGCGACCAGAACGAGAATCCCAATGAAATAACCGACTTGCAGAATGACCGCGCAGATGAGGGTCTGGATGAATGCCGTGTAGAACGAGCCGTGGATGAAATATGTCGCAACCGCAAAGGTAAGCAATGCACCGATCATGCTGAAAAAAACACGAGGTGCATACATGGTGCTCTCCTCCCGAGAACGATTTCTCCATTTTTGACTGCGCTGCGGCATTTTTCTTCTTTGCAAGAAATATACGATGAGACCGGTGCTGTTTCAACACACATATACTTCTTCTAACGGTTGCGGCATGAAATTTCGGTAATCTTGATTGGTAAATTCCTCGGTAATCGATGACTTCCCCCAATCGGGGCTGCCTTACCAGGCGATTTCCTGCTTTTTAGAGACATAAAATCGTTCTCTTGCGGCCATTGTCGGCTGTCTTACGCCCTCTGCAGACTTCGTTAACCATCTCGCCTTTAAAAAGTCGGTATTGATTCCTCAGCAAGAGCAAGGTGCCCGCGTGACAACGAGTTCAGAAGTAATCGCCTTTCCGGCAAAGAACCGTATTGCCGACGTAAAAAGATGTGCAACCATGCTCGACCGGCTGCATGGTGTGGAGGCGAATGATTTCTGGCGCAGGGAGTGCCGTGAACTGGCCGCCCGTCTGATGGCGCTTGGCTATGAGGACGCCGCCATGCGGCGCGAGGTCATGGAATTTCAAAACGCCGTGCAGGCTGAATTGTGGGCGGGCGATGCCGCGCCAGAGGCACGCCGCGACAGCCATTGAGGCCTCAGCGTTTTCCATAAAAAAGCCGGCAGGTGTCAAACCTGCCGGCTTTTTTGTTCATGCCCGTTTGATCAGGAAGCGCCGGCGCCGCGTGTGCGGGCAACGCCGTCGAGTGCGGGCTTGTATTTCGGGTCGAGCCGGGCGGCATGTCCATAGGACTTGGCGGCCTTGGCCATCTCGCCGCGACGCTCATAAACAAGCGCCTGGTTGGCCCAGGATTCCGCCACATTGCCATCCAGCGAAATGGCGTGGTTGAAATCGGCAAAGGCGTTCTCATCGTCGTTCAAGGCGACATAGGAAAGGCCGCGGCCGTTATAGGGTTCCGGCGAGGTCGACGACAGCGAGATTGCCTTGGAGAAGTCCTCGATGGCCTGGGCATGCTGGTTGCGCAGCTGGTAGATCAGGCCGCGATTGTGCCAGGCGCGTCCATCGGTGGTTTCAAGCTCGATGGCGCGGGAGAAATCGTTGAAGGCTTCGTTCACACGCCCGGACTGGCGGTAAAGATTGCCGCGGCCGATCAGCGCCACATCGTAGCTCGGATTGATTTGCAGGGCGGCGTTGTAGTCCTGCAGGGCCTGCTGCTGCTGCCCGGAGTTGCGATAGACCAGCGCGCGGTTGGCATAGGCCTGATAAAAGCGCGGGTTGAGCTGCAGCGCCTTGTTGAAATCCTCGATGGCGCGGCGCGAATCGCCGGCGCGGCCGTAAGCCGAACCGCGGACGTTATAGCCTTCGGGATCCTGCGGATTGGCGTTGATGACCGAGGTAAGCGAGGCGATGTTTTCCTGCGAACCCTGGGCACGGTCGATCCTGAACACATCTTCCGTCTGGTTGGATGTCGCGCAGCCGGAAAGACCGGCAAGGACGGTACAGACGACCAGAGAAGCGCGGAACCCTCTGTTGTTTTTCAATGGCACCCGGCGCGTTGAGGCATCGGAGTTTTTCACAACACAGGCGTCGACAGCGATCATTCGGTGTGGGTTCCCTCGCAGGCCGGTCTCACGGTCGTTTTCAAGAGCGTTCTCCGGCCACAAACACAAAGAGCGGCGGCGAATTGATCGCCCCCGCCCAACAAGCATTCAAAAACGTCCAAAAGACGGCCTATTAACGGCCTGCGCGGGGGCCTGCAACCAGACCTTCGCGCTGTGCACGCTTGCGTGCCAGCTTGCGAACGCGGCGAACGGCTTCAGCCTTTTCGCGAGCGCGCTTCTGGGAGGGCTTTTCGTAGTAATCGCGCATTTTCATTTCACGGAAAATGCCTTCGCGCTGCATCTTTTTCTTCAGGGCGCGGAGCGCCTGATCAACGTTATTGTCGCGGACTAGTACCTGCACGTGAATCCCGTTCCTTTGGTTTGGTTAATTTGCTATGTGAATAAGGCATTCGCACGCAAATAAAAAATCGTTCGTTCGGCTGTCGAGCCGGGCGATTGGTGACGTGCAATAACAGATCATTTGAGCCAAGTCCAGCCGGTAGCGCATAATCACCCAGCAAAATGCGGCTTGCCCGGAATTCTGCCTGCGATGTCGAAACAAAATCATTGCGGCGTCGCAAAATGGATATTGCCTCCCATCCCGATTTGCCATGTGTATGATAAGGGCCGGAGCCATGTTTCCGGCTTCTGGCCGGTTCTTGAGGAGCAGATTGCGAATGCGCAAATATTCCGTTTTTGCCGTGGCGCGTGAGGCGCTCAGGGGTCATAAGGGGTGGGATGCGCAATGGGCCTCGCCCGAGCCGCGCAAGGATTACGATGTCATCATCATCGGCGGCGGCGGCCATGGGCTGGGGGCTGCCTATTATCTTGCCAAGGAACACGGCATTACCAATGTCGCGGTTCTGGAAAAAGGCTGGCTTGGCGGCGGCAATACCGGCCGCAACACCACCATCATCCGCTCCAACTATCTCTATGAAGAGAGCATGGATATTTACGAGCATTCCCTGAAACTGTGGGAAGGCCTGAGCCAGGATCTCAATTACAACGTCATGTATTCGGCGCGCGGCGTGATGATGCTGTCGCACAATATTCATGACCGGCAGTCCTTCAGCCGCCATATCAATGCCAACCGTCTTTACGGCATCGACAATGAGTGGCTGACGCCGGAGCAGGCGAAAGCCTATTGCCCGCCGCTCGATATATCAGGCAATGCGCGTTATCCGATCAACGGCGCTGCCCTCCAGCGCCGCGGCGGTACGGCGCGCCACGATGCGGTGGCCTGGGGTTATGCCCGCGCGGCCTCCGACCGCGGCGTGCACATCATCCAGAATTGCGAGGTTACGGGCATCCGCCGTGGGCCGGACGGGGCGGTGACGGGTGTGGAAACCAATCGCGGTTTCATCGGTGCGAAGAAGATCGGCGTTTCCGCTGCCGGTCATTCCTCCGTCATCATGAAAATGGCGGATGTGCGCGTTCCGCTGCATTCCAACCCGCTGCAGGCGCTGGTTTCGGAGCCGCTGAAGCCGATTTTCCCCTGCGTGGTGATGTCCAACACGGTCCACGCCTATATTTCGCAATCCGACAAGGGCGAGCTGGTCATCGGCGCGGGCACCGATCAATATAACTCCTATTCCCAGACCGGCGGCCTGCAGATCATCACCCACACACTCGACGCGATCTGCGAGCTATTCCCGATCTTCCGCCGCGTCAAGATGATGCGCCAATGGGGCGGCATTACCGACAACACGCCTGACCGCTCCGCGATCCAGAGCGTGACGCCGGTGCAGAACCTCTTCGTCAATTGCGGCTGGGGCACGGGCGGCTTCAAGGCGACGCCGGGTTCGGCCAATCTTTTCGCGCATCTCATCGCGCGGGGTGAACCGCATCGTCTGGCGGCGGGGCTGACGCTCGACCGGTTCCGTACCGGCCGTCTTATCGATGAGGCTGCCGCTGCCGCGGTGGCGCATTGATGCTGGCGGCGGCCATGCTTGCGATCAACATATCAGGCGCGGCCGTGCCCGTGCCCGTCGGCAGCGTCATTCCCGAGGCCAGGGATTTTCGCAGCCAGAAGATTGCGAAGATGCAGGGTGAGAAAGACTGGCCCTTCATGGCGGAAAAAGGCCTGCTTCTCTGCGCTCCAAGTCTCGCGAACAAGATGGTTTATTTTGTCGGTGAGAAGGAGGATGGCGGGCAGGATTACCCCTTCGCGATCGACACCGACATGATGGCGGTTGCCATCGTCAATATGGGCCGGGCCTCGGCGCTACGCCCTTTCGATAATTTCGAGCAGCTTTTAAAGCGGCTTTCCCCTTTCGTAGCCATGGGAAAGCGGCTGTGTGACCAACCCGCCGGAACGATCCTTCCGGAAAATTCTCTCTAGGTGGAGCGACGATGCTTCTGATCCATTGCCCCTATTGCGGGGAAGACCGTTCCGAACTGGAATTCCGCTGGGCGGGCGAAGCCCATATCGCCCGGCCGGAAAACATCGCCGATATTTCCGACGAGGCCTTCGCCGAATATTTCTTCATTCGCGACAATGACAAGGGCCTCGTTTTCGAGCGCTGGCGTCACATTCACGGCTGCGGCCGCTTCTTCAACGCCGCCCGCGATTCGGTCAGCGACAAATTCCTGATGACCTACAAGGCGGGTGAGCCGAAACCCGATACTGAGACGGTCCTTTCCGCAGAAAAGGGAGCCGGGCAATGAGCGGCGATTATCGTATCAAGGGGGCCGGTCGTCTCACCCCGGCCAGAACCGCGCGCTTCACCTTCGATGGCAAGATTTATCAGGCGCTGGAGGGGGACACGGTCGCCTCCGCGCTTCTGGCCAATGGCGTGCATCTGATCGGCCGCTCGTTCAAATATCACCGGCCGCGCGGCTTCCTTTCCGCCGGGCCGGAAGAGCCGAATGCGCTGATCGACGTTTCCCGCGACAGTCTGCGCAAGCAGCCCAATGTGCGTGCCACGGTGCAGGAAGTGTTCGACGGCGCGATCATCGCCTCGCAGAACCGCTTTCCGTCGCTATCCTTCGATCTGAGCGCCATCAACGATCTCCTGTCGCCGATGTTCGCGGCCGGTTTTTATTATAAGACCTTCATGTGGCCGAAGGCCGCCTGGCACAGGATTTACGAACCGCTGATCCGCCGCGCCGCCGGTCTCGGCAGGGCGCCGAGCGAGCCGGATGCGGATCATTATTCCGGTCGTTATGCCCATTGCGACGTGCTGGTGGCCGGTGCCGGCGTTGCCGGTCTGACGGCGGCGCTTGCTGCCGCGAAAACCGGCGCCAGCGTCATTCTGGTCGATGAAAATGCCGAAGTCGGCGGCGCGCTGCGTTTCGACACTGGTACTGTCATTGACGGTCTGCCCGGTTACGAATGGGCGCAGAAGGTTTTTGCCGAACTGAAGTCCCTGCCCAATGTGCGGGTTCTGACCCGCACCACCGCTTTTGGTTATTACAACCACAATTTCGTGGCGCTGGCCGAGCGGGTGACCGATCATCTCGCCACGCCCGCCAGACACCAGCCGCGCGAGCGGCTGTGGCAGGTGCGCGCCAAAAAGGTCGTGCTGGCGGCGGGTGCGATCGAACGTCACATGGTCTTTGCCAATAATGACCGCCCCGGCATCATGCTGGCCTCGGCCGCACGTACCTATCTCAACCATTACGGCGTCGCCGTGGGTCAAAATGTCGGGGTCTACACCGCCCATGATTCGGCCTATGAGACGGCCTTCGATCTGAAGAAGGCCGGGGTGAAAATCGCCGCCATCGTCGATTGCCGCGAGAACCCGGATCAGCGCCTGCTGGATGAGGCGCGGGCGCTCGGCATCGAAGTGCTGGCGGGCCATAGCGTTTACAATACCGCCGGCCGCCTGCGTGTGTCTTCCATGACAGTTGGCCGCAATGGCGGTTCCAACAAGCGCAAGATCGCCATCGATGCGCTGGTGGTTTCGGCCGGATGGACGCCATCAGTGCATCTCTTCTCGCAATCGCGCGGCAAGCTGAAGTTTGACGCGGCTAACCAGCGTTTCCTGCCAGATATCCATGTGCAGAACGGTGTTTCCATCGGCGCCTGCAACGGCACGGACGATCTTTCCGCGTTGATCGCCGAGGCTGCGGCTGCCGGTGGCGGCGGCGTGGAGTTTTCCGGTGAGAATGCAAGGATTTGGACCGGTGGCATGATCGGTGCGGCCGAAGGCGCGGGTGAGGGAACCGGCGTCAAGGCCTTCATCGATTTCCAGCACGATGTCTGCGCCAAGGATATCCGCCTTGCCGTCCGAGAAGGCATGCATTCCGTCGAGCATATCAAGCGCTTCACCACCAATGGCATGGCGTCCGATCAGGGCAAGATGTCCAATATGCACGGCCTTGCCATCGCATCGGAGGCGCTTGGCCGGGATTTGCCCAAGGTCGGTCTCACCACCTTCCGTCAGCCCTATACGCCGGTCACCTTCGGCACGCTCATCAACCATTCGCGCGGCGCGCTGTTCGACCCGGCCCGCAAGACGCCGATGCACGAGGAAGAGCTGGCTGCAGGTGCGGTGTTCGAGGATGTCGGCAACTGGAAGCGCGCCTGGTTTTTCCCGCGTGCGGGCGAGGACATGCGTGAGGCGATCAACCGCGAATGCAAGACGGTTCGGACAAGCGTCGGCGTGTTCGATGCCTCCACACTCGGCAAGATCGAAGTGGTCGGCCCGGATGCGGCGAAGTTCCTGAACCTCATCTACACCAATGCCTGGGACACGCTGAAACCCGGCCGTTGCCGTTACGGCATCATGACCCGCGAAGACGGTTTCGTTTACGACGACGGCGTCGTCGGGCGTCTTGCCGAAGACCGTTTCCATGTGACGACCACCACGGGCGGCGCGCCGCGCGTTCTCCAGCACATGGAAGATTATCTCCAGACCGAATTCCCCGATCTCAATGTCTGGCTCACCTCGGCCACCGAACAATGGGCCGTGATTGCCGTGCAGGGGCCAAAGGCGCGCGAGGTTATCGCGCCCTTCGTCGAGGGCATCGATCTCTCGCCGGAGGCCTTCCCGCATATGGCGGTGGCCGAAGGCACCTTCTGCGGTGTGCCGACGCGGCTCTTCCGCGTGTCATTCACCGGCGAACTCGGTTTCGAAATCAACGTTCCGGCCGATTACGGCGCGGCCGTCTGGTCGGCGATCCGCGAAAGGGCCGAAGCCGTCGGCGGCTGCCTTTATGGCACCGAGACCATGCACATTCTGCGTGCGGAAAAGGGCTATATCATCGTCGGGCAGGATACGGACGGAACGGTGACGCCAGACGATGCCGGGCTTGCCTGGGCCGTTTCCAAAAAGAAGACGGATTTCGTCGGCATTCGCGGTCTGAAACGCGCCGATCTCACGCGCTCCGGCCGCAAACAGCTTGTCGGGCTGAAGACGAAAGACCGGCTGACCGTTCCGGACGAGGGCGGCCAGATCGTTGTCGATCCGAACCAGCCGAAACCCATGACCATGCTCGGCCATGTCACCTCCGCCTACTGGTCGGAAAATCTCGGCCATTCCATCGCTTTCGCGCTGGTGGCGGATGGCAGGGCGCGCATGGGCGAAACGCTCTATATTCCGCTCGCCGATAAAACCATTGCCGTCGAAGTGACCGACATGGTCTTCCTCGACAAGGAAGGAGCCCGTCTCAATGGCTGACAAACTTCACGCAAAACGCAAATCTGTGCTCGAGGATTTTCACGGCGGCTCTCCCTTTGTTTCGCTGAAACCCGCTGCTTCCGCCTCGCGGCTCTCGCTGCGCGCCCGGGAAAGCGCCCTGCCGGCACTTTCGGAAGCGCTCGGTCTAGCCCTGCCGGCCCGCCCGAAAAGCTCCGTCACCTCGGGCCTGCGGTCCGCTTTGTGGCTCGGCCCGGATGAATGGCTGGTGATCGATCAGGGCGAGAGCGACCTGATGGCGGCTCTCGCCGGCGTTTCCGGCCTGTTTTCTGCAACCGATGTTTCCCACCGCAATACGGCCGTCATCGTCTCCGGTGCCGGTGCGGAAGCGGCACTCAATGCCGGTTGCCCGCAGGATCTTTCTCTCGCAAAGTTCCCGGTCGGCGCGTGCTCGCGCACCGTTTTCGGCAAGGCGGAAGTGGTGCTGCTGCGCACGGCGGACGATACGTTCCGGGTGGAATGCTGGCGTTCCTTTGCCGAATATGTCGGCGGGCTGTTGCAGGAGGCGGCTGAGGACGTGGCGGTTTAACCCGCCATCCAGCCCCGCCATTCGACCCATCGCCCATGGAAATCGGCCCGGCCGATTTCCTGTTTCTCGCCGGTCGGCCAGATCTGCAGGGTAATGGCGGCGCTGCCCGGCGTCGCATCCGCCTCCATTTGCAGCCGGGCAAACGGGGCATCCGGCGTGGCGCGGGTTCCAGCGTCGGCAATCACAGCCTCGCCTTCCTGTTTCAGTCCATCGGGCAGATATTGCCAGGCGACTGAGTGATAGACGACGTGGACAGCACCCGCATATTGCGTGGCAAGGCGGCATTTCAGCCAGTCGACCGCGTCCGCCTTCTCGACATGCAGACCATGTTCCACGCCTATCCGCAGGGCGGCGGCGGTTCGCTCCAGCCTGTCTGTCTGGTCGGCCCAGACATAGGACATCAGCCGCAGGCGATCTTCCGCGGATGACGGGTCGAGCGGGTTGAGATCGCAGCCGGCGCGCTCGATAACCTCGATCCGCTCATGGGCGGGCGTGTCGCCGCGCCATTCCGGTGACAGGAAAACATCGGATTGCTCACCCCAGGCGAGATCGCCGAGGCGATATCGGTAACGGTCGAATTGCAGGTTGAGGCCCGCGCTGGCTCCGACTTCGGAAAGCACCAGCGGCTTGCCGGTCAGTGCCGCAATCGAAAGAAAGCCCGGCAGCAGAACGGCGGAACGGCGAACCTCGTTGGTTTGCGGCGGCGATTTCAATCTTTCGAGGATGAAGGCGGAATGAAAACGCAGGGCGCTGGCGCAGGCCTGCCAGAGCGCTTCTTCGTCTTCCGGCGGGATATCGGCAAGCGGCGCGATCTTTTCCTCGATGGCGAGCGCATGCAGGGCGCCCGCCAGCCGCAGGGGAACGGAATCGCCCGAGGGGCCGACATCGCCGGGCCAGGACAAGATCCGCTCGCCCACCTCGGTATGGCGGTCGAGTCTTCCTGCCATGGCGCGGCAGAGCCGTGCGGTAAAGGGCGAGCCGAGGCTGTCGCAGGCTCTTGCCTGCACGAGAAACGCATTCTTTACGGCTTCGTCATGCATGCGGTCTCTCCCTTGCGGCAGTTTCAGGCGTCTTCCGGCCTGTCCTCCGGGTTGAACTGGCTGATGGTGGTCCAGCGGGCGGTAAGCGCCGGCTTTTTCTCGTTTTCGATGTCCACCGTCACGTCATAGGTCGTCATCAACATGGCAGCGCCGCGAAAACGCGCCTCCGCCAGCGTGAAGCGGCCGCGCACCCGCGCACCGCTTTTGACCGGCGTAACGAAACGAACCGCATCGAAGCCGTAATTGATGCCCATGGTCTGTTCGCGGATGCGGGGCAGGGCATCGTAATTCAGCGCCGAAAGCAGAGACAGCGTCAGGAATCCATGTGCGATGGTGCCGCCAAAGGGGCTTTCCGCTTTGGCGCGTTCCGGGTCGGTGTGGATGAACTGTTCGTCCAGCGTCGCCTTTCCGAAGGCGTCAATCATCGTCTGATCGACGGTGATCCAGTCGGAGACACCCATTTCCGTGCCGACCAGATTTTTCATCTCCGCCAGCGCAATTTCTTTTGTCATGTTACCTCGTCCGCATTGTTTCCAGGGACTTATACGGCTGGCGACGCGAAGGGATCAACTGCGCAGATAAAACACCACGGAACGGGCGGGCAGGAAGGCGGGATTGCCGAAATCCGTGCCGATCGCATGCCAGCCATCGCCGGGCAGCGTGAAAGGAACGATCTCGCGACCGCGATTGATGAGAACCGCAAGCTCGACCTCGACGCCCGTTTCGCGGTCAGACGTTGAAAGCACCATGGCGAAGGCGGGTCCATTCGGGCTTTCCCAGTCCGCAATCGTCATGGGCTCCCCGCCCGGGGCAAGCCATGTCACATCGCCGCTGCCGGAAAAGAAGCCGGTCTCGGAAAAGACGCCGAAGCGTTTGCGAAGCGCTGCGAGAAATGCCGTGTGATCGATCAGTTCGGGCACAAGCGAAGACCAGTCGACCCAGGTGATGTCATTGTCCTGACAATAGGCGTTGTTGTTGCCATGCTGGCTGCGGCCGCCCTCATCGCCGGCGGTCAACATCAAGACGCCGCGGCTGACGAACAGGGTGGAAAGCAGCGCCTTCACATCCGCAATGCGGGCGGCGACAATGGCAGGATCATCCGTCAGGCCTTCGAAACCATTGTTCCAGGAGTGGTTTTCATTGTGGCCGTCGCGATTGTTCTCGCCGTTTTTCTCATTGTGCTTGTGTTCGTGGCTGACGAGATCGAACAGGGTGAAACCGTCATGGGCGGCGAGAAAATTGACGCTGCGGCTGTTTAAGCGGCCATGGCGGGAAAAGATCGGCGAAGACCCGGAAAGCGCATCTGCCAGCGCCCCGGTGGTGCTGGCGTCGCCGCGCCAGAAGCGGCGCATATCGTCGCGGGCGCGGTCGTTCCACTCCAGAAAGCTCTCGGGGAAATTGCCGAGCTGATATCCGCCGGGGCCGATATCCCATGGTTCGGCGATCAGCAGGCGGTCATAAAGTGCCGGGTCCGAATGCATGGCCGCGAGCGTTTCGCTTGCCATGTCGAAGCCATTGGCCGTTCGCCCGAGTACGGGCGCGAGGTCGAAACGGAAGCCATCCACGCCGGCATTCAGAACGAAATGCCTGAGAGAATCGACGATGAGCTGGCGAATATAGGGATGATCGCAGGCGACCGTATTGCCGGTGCCGGTATCGTTGACCAGCACGCCCGGCTTTCCCGGCGGGTGGCGGAAGGCGGTGAGGTTGTCGAGCCCGCGCAACGACAGGATCGAACCTTCGATATCGCTTTCGCCCGTATGGTTGAAGACCAGATCGAGAATGACGCCGATGCCTTGCGCATGCAGCGCCGCAATCGTGTCGCGCAACTCCCGCACGCCGCCGGGGCAGAGGCGCGGATCGAGCGCCATGAAACCGACGGGATTATAACCCCAGGCATTGGAAAGGCCGAGCGGCGGCAGGTGGCGCTCGTCGATCCATGCGGTGATCGGCATTAACTCCACCGCATCGACGCCGATTTTTTTCAGGTGCGCGATAATGGCGGGATGGGCAAGTGCGGCAACGGTGCCCCTGATCTCTTCCGGCACTTCAGGATGCAGCCGGGTGAAGGATTTGACGGCGAGTTCGTAAATCAGCCCGCCTTCGGCAAAAAGCGGCGGTTGACGCCTGATCGGCTCATGCTGAGAAAGAATCGCTTTCGGCATGATCCCGCCGGTCTCCGCACCAAAGGCGTAAAGTGCGGGATCGTGCCGGAAGGGGCGGTCGATCTCCGTGGCATAGGGGTCGAGCAGCAGCTTTGCAGGATCGAACCAGAGGCCGTGTTCGGGAGCGTAAATGCCGTGAGCGCGAAAGCCGTATCGCGTGCCGGGGCCGGCATCGGAGACGGTCAACCGGTGAACGTCATCTTCACCGCGCGCCATCGGCAAACGCGCCGTTTCTTTCTCGCCGTTAGCATCGAAAAGGCAGAGATCGACCTGCGAGGCGTGCCGGGAATAGACCGTGAATTCCGTTCCGTTTTCCGTCTGGATTGCGCCTTTGGGGAAAACGGAAGGTGTCTGCATGGTCTGTCTCTCCGGGGGATAGTTGTTTCTTCTTCGTAAGGGTAGAAGGTGGCCGTTAATGGAAGGCGGGTATGCGTCCGCCTGTGATCGATGGCGAACCCAAAACCTCTCCTCCGTCATGCTCGGCCTGTCCCGAGCATCTGCTACGCATTGATTGGACGATGCGTTGGCAGATCCTCGGCACAAGGCCGAGGATGACGTCGAGTTTGGAGAGAGGTCTGCTACTTCTCAGACGTCCTTGTGGCCGCCTCCCGTCTTTTCGATTCTGCGCCTCTCCAGCAACTGAACAAAACCCTCAGGTAATAACGCTCGGCTCGCTACGGCCGGTATGGGCCTTGA
The DNA here is from genome assembly GCF_002008205.1 of Agrobacterium sp. YIC 4121. Classification (NCBI taxonomy): domain Bacteria; kingdom Pseudomonadati; phylum Pseudomonadota; class Alphaproteobacteria; order Hyphomicrobiales; family Rhizobiaceae; genus Agrobacterium; species Agrobacterium sp. YIC 4121. The sequence continues at coordinate 13,214 of NZ_MRDI01000011.1, forward strand.
TGCCGGCGATCGTATCGGCAACGGAAATCAGGTCGGCAAGCGCCTCCTGCGTTTCGATGCCGTGACGGGCTGCATCCGCCTCGTATCGCTCGACATAAAGGCGAAGTGTGGCGCCCGCAGTACCCGTGCCGGAAAGGCGCAGCACGATGCGCGAACCGCCTTCGAACAGGATGCGGATGCCCTGATTTTTGCTGACCGACTGATCGACAGGATCGTGATAGGCAAAATCATCCGCCGCCGCGACCTTCAGATTGCCGTAGCTGGTGCCGGGAAGCGTGGCGAGTTTTTCGCGCAGGGTTGCGACCAGCGTGTTGGCGGCGTCCGAATCCACTTCCTCATAGTCATGGCGGGAATAATAGTTGCGGCCATATTCGGCCCAGTGTTTTGTGACGATGTCCTTCACGCTTTCCTTGCGCGCGGCGACAATGTTCAGCCAGTAGAGCACGGCCCATAGGCCGTCCTTTTCGCGCACATGGTTGGAGCCGGTGCCGAAGCTTTCTTCGCCGCAGATCGTCACCTTGCCGGCATCCATGAGATTGCCAAAGAATTTCCAGCCGGTCGGCGTTTCATACATGCCAAGGCCAAGCTTTTCGGCCACACGGTCCGCTGCCGCACTCGTCGGCATCGAACGGGCAATGCCGGAAATGCCGGCGGCATAACCCGGGGCCAGTTTGGCATTGGCCGCGATGATGGCGAGGCTGTCGGACGGGGTGACGAACATGCCCTTGCCGACCACCATGTTGCGGTCGCCATCGCCATCGGAGGCCGCGCCGAAATCGGGGCCTTCCGGGCTCATGACGTCGTCATAAAGCTCCTTGGCGTGGACAAGGTTCGGGTCGGGATGATGGCCGCCGAAATCCGGCAGCGGCGTTGCGTTGCGGACGGAGCCCTTCGGCGCGCCGAGGCGCTTTTCGATGATTTCCACGGCATAGGGCCCGGTGACGGCGCTCATGGAATCGACCACGACCTTGAAACCGCCGGCGATCAGCGCGCGGATGGCGGCGAAATCGAACAGTTCTTCCATCAGGGCGGCGTAATCGGCAACCGGATCGATCACCTCGACCGTCAGTTCGTCCACCTTGAAGCTGCCCACCTTGTCGAGATCGATATCGGCGGCGTCGGAAATCTTGTAGCTGTCGATGACCTTCGAGCGGGCATAGATCGCATCGGTGATCTTTTCCGGTGCGGGGCCGCCATTGCCGATATTGTATTTGATGCCGAAATCTTCGTTCGGGCCGCCGGGATTGTGGCTGGCGGAAAGCACGATGCCGCCAAACGCCTTGTATTTGCGGATGACGTTGGAGGCGGCAGGCGTCGAGAGAATGCCACCCTGACCGACCAGAACCTTGCCGAAACCGGCAGCGGCGGCCATTTTGATCGCCTTCTGGATGACTTCGCGGTTGTAATAACGGCCGTCGCCGCCGATCACCAGCGTCTGGCCCTGAAAGCCCTCAAGCGCGTCGAAGATCGACTGGATGAAATTCTCGGCGTAATTTTCCTGTGCGAAGACTGGCACCTTCTTGCGCAGGCCGGATGTGCCCGGCTTCTGGTCCTGATAGGGCTTCGTCTGAACGGTCTTGATCATTGTTTCAATGGCCTTTCGAAATAAGCTGGCTGTAAAGCGCGGCGTAAAGACCGGCGCTCTTTTCCCAGGAAACATCGGATTTCATTCCGAGTTTCTGCATTTGTGTCCATAGTTTCGGGTCGTGGTAATAACGGACGGTCCGGCGGATCGCCTGTTTCAGACCATCGAGCGTAACGGGTGAAAACTGCACGCCGGTCGCCGATTTATTGGCGATGGCGGCGTGGTTGGCGTCGATCACCGTGTCGGCAAGGCCGCCGGTGCGGGCGACGACCGGAATGCAGCCATAGCGTAGCGCATAAAGCTGGGTGAGGCCGCAGGGTTCGAAACGCGAGGGAATGATGATCGCATCGCAGCCCGCCTGCATCAGATGCGACAGCGGCTCGTTGTAACCGACAGCAACGCCGACGCGGCCATGGTGGCGGGATGCCGCCGCCAGAAGCGCGCCTTCCAGCGCCACTTCGCCGGCGCCCAGCACCACCAGACGGCCGCCGAGGGAAACGATCTCGTCCACGGCTTCCGCCATGAGGTCGATGCCCTTCTGCCAGGTGAGGCGGGAGATGATGCAGAAAAGCGGGCTGTCATCATCGTCGATGCGGAAATGTTCGGCGACAGCCTTCTTGTTCAGCGCGCGGTTCTTGAGATTGGTGGCCGAATAATTGTCGTGGATCAGATGGTCCGTCGCCGGGTTCCAGACATCGGCATCGATGCCGTTGACGATGCCGTGCAACACATGGGCGCGGCTGCCGATGACGCCGTGCAGGCCCATGCCGAATTGCGGGGTGAGGATTTCCTCGGCATAGGACGGGCTGACGGTGCTGAGCGCCGTTGCCGTCTGCAGCCCGCCCTTCAGGAAGCTCACATCGTTGTAATATTCGATGCCCTCCATGCCGAAGGCATGGGCGGGTAATGCAAGCTTGCTGAAGATATTCGCGCCGAACTGGCCCTGAAAAGCGATGTTGTGGATGGTGAGAAGGCTCGGAATCTCCGGCGTTTCGGCATAACGCATATAGACCGGCGCCATGGCGGCCTGCCAGTCATGGGCATGCACCATATCCGGCCGCCAGCCGGGAAGCGCGCCGGCGGCAATGCGGGCCGCAGCCAGCGAGAGCGCCGCGAAACGCTTCCAGTTGTCAGGGTAATCCTTGCCGGTCTGGTCGAGATAGGGGCCGCCGGAGCGCTCGTAATAGGCGGGCGCATCGAGAATGAGGAGGTCGAGCCCCTCATGCCGCACTTCGAGCACATCGGCTTTTTCGCCGAGCAGATCGGTAAATTCGAAACATTTGACGGGGTCCGTCACGGCGGCTTTCACCGCCGGATATCCGGGTATCAATGTGCGCGTCGTGACGCCATGGGCTTCCAGCGCTATGGGGAGCGCGCCGGCAACGTCGGCGAGCCCTCCGGTCTTGATCAGGGGATAGATTTCGGATGAAACCGAAAGGACATTCATGGGCTCTACAGGTCCAGCTTGTCGATCATCGATTGGGTGATAAGGCAGATGCCGTTTTCGGTGCGGCGGAAACGTTTGGCATCCAGTTCTGGGTCTTCTCCTACAATCAGTCCTTCCGGAATGACCACGCCATGGTCGATGACGACATTGCTGAGCTGGGCGTGACGCCCGATCTTCACACTCGGCAGTACTACGGCATTCTCAAGGCGGGAGTATGAATTTGCGCGCACCCCGGTAAACAGCAGGCTGCGCTGCAGGGAGGCGCCGGAAATGATGCAATCGCCGGAGACGACCGAAGACACGGCCGAGCCGCGGCGATTCTCGTCATCGTGCACGAATTTCGCCGGCGGGGTGATTTCCGCATAGGTCCAGATCGGCCAGGACTTGTCGTAGATATCGAGGTCCGGCACCACATCCGTCAGGTCGATATTGGCCTGCCAATAGGCGTCGATGGTGCCGACATCGCGCCAGTAAGGGCCATGCTCGAAATCCGAACGAACGCAACTATCGGCGAAGCGATGGGCGACAGCTTTGCCGTGTTCGACGATATAGGGAATGATGTCCTTGCCGAAGTCGCGGCTGGAAGTCGGGTCGGCGGCGTCGCGGCGCAGGGCTTCCATCAGGAATTTCGTGTGGAAGACATAGATGCCCATGGAGGCGAGCGCGAATCCTTCATTGCCCGGAATGCCCGGCGGATCGGCCGGTTTTTCAATGAAATCGATGATTTCGTCTTTTTCATTCACATGCATCACGCCGAAGCCGGTCGCTTCCATGCGCGGCACTTCAAGGCATCCGATCGTCACGTCGGCGCCGGAATCGACATGCTGCTGCAGCATGTATTCATAGTCCATTTTGTAAATATGGTCGCCGGCGAGGATGACCATATATTCCGGCGCATAGGGCTCGATGATGTCGATGTTCTGGTAGACGGCGTCGGCCGTGCCTTCATACCATTGCGTTTCGGAAACGCGCTGGGAGGCCGGCAGAATATCGAAGCTTTCGTTACGCTCGGGACGGAAGAAGTCCCAGCCGCGCTGCAGGTGCCGAATGAGGGAATGCGCCTTGTATTGCGTGGCGACGCCGATGCGGCGAATGCCGGAATTGAGCGCGTTGGAGAGCGCGAAATCAATGATGCGCGCCTTGCCGCCGAAATAGACGGCGGGTTTTGCCCGGCGGTCCGTCAATTCCTTCAGGCGGCTTCCTCTGCCGCCTGCGAGGACATAGGCCATTGCATCGCGTGCCAAAGGCTGAACTCTTTTTTCCGACATGGTGTCCTCCCTCTCTGTCTGTCAGTTTTCCGGCTCGAGCATGATCGTTGCGAGTGGCGGCAGGACGAGCATTGTCCCGATGTCTCCCCCGGCATCGACCGCCTGAACGCGTCCGCCATTTCCCTTGCCGCTGCCGCCATAAATTTCGGCGTCGGTGTTGAGAATCTCCCTCCACCGCCCCGCAAGCGGAAGCGGCACATAATAGTTTTCCCGATAGACCGGCGTGAGATTGCAGATGACCGCCACCGGCTTTTCACCCGGCGCCATGCGCAGCCAGGCGAAGACGGAATTGTCGTGGTCATCCACCACAAGCCAGCGGAAACCTTCCTGTTCGCAGTCGCGGGCGTGCAAAGCGGGTTTTGAACGGTAGGTGAGGTTGAGATCGCGCACGAGGCGGCGCATGCCCTCATGCATCGGATATTGGCGCAGGTTCCAGTCGAGCGAGCCCTTTTCGCTCCATTCGCTCCATTGTGCGAATTCCTGCCCCATGAACAGCAGCTTCTTGCCGGGATAGCCCCACATGAAGGCGTAATAGGACCGCAGATTGGCGAATTTCTGCCAGTCGTCGCCGGACATCTTGGCGATCAGCGATCCCTTGCCGTGCACCACCTCGTCATGGGAAAGCGGCAGCACGAAATTTTCGCTGAAGGCGTAAAGCAGGCCGAAGGTCAGCTCCTGATGGTGGAACTTGCGATGCACCGGCTCGCGCGAGAAATAACTCAGCGTATCGTGCATGAAGCCCATATTCCATTTGAAGCCGAAGCCGAGGCCGCCTTCGTGGACGGGCTGCGACACTTTCGGCCAGGAGGTGGATTCCTCGGCAATGGTCATGACGCCCGGATGGGTGCCGTAGACGAGGGAATTCATCTTCTGCAGGAAGCGGACGGATTCGAGATTTTCCCGCCCGCCATATTCGTTGGGGATCCACTCGCCTTCCTTGCGGGAATAATCGAGATAGAGCATCGAGGCGACGGCATCGACGCGCAGGCCGTCGAGATGGAATTTTTCGGCCCAATAAAGTGCGTTGTTGATGAGGTAGGACATCACCTCGATGCGGCCGAAATTATAGATGGCCGTGTTCCAGTCGGGGTGAAAACCCTGACGCGGATCGGCATGTTCGTAAAGCGCCGTTCCGTCGAACCAGCGCAAGCCGTGCTCGTCGGTTGGAAAATGCGCCGGAACCCAATCGAGCAAGATGCCGATGCCGACCTTGTGAGCGCCATTGACGAAACGCGCAAAGCCCTCCGGATCGCCGAAACGGGCGGACGGCGCATAAAGCCCGGTCGTCTGGTAACCCCAGGAAGGGTCATAGGGATGTTCGGTGATGGGCAGGAACTCGATATGGGTGAAGCCCATATCCGTGCAATAGGGAATGAGCTGGGCGGCCAGTTCGTCCCAGCTCAGGAACGTGCCGTCCTCGCGCCGCCGCCAGGAGCCGGCATGCACTTCGTAAATGCTGATCGGCTGGCGGCGCTGGTCCACCTGCGCCCAATGTTCCCGGTGGGCCTGGTCTTCCCATTTCTGGGTAAGTTCCGGTGCGGTAACGGAGGCGTTCTTCGGCCGCAACTCGGCGCGCCGCGCATAGGGGTCGGCTTTGAGGGGCAGAAGCTCGCCGTTTGCGCCGAGGATTTCGAACTTGTAGGCACAGCCGGCATAGACGTCAGGCGCGAAGATTTCCCAGATGCCGGTATCCTTGCGGAACCGCATGACATGCCGGCGGCCATCCCAATTGTTGAAATCGCCGACGACGGAAACGCGCCGCGCATTGGGAGCCCAGACGGCGAAGTGGAAGCCTTCGACGCCCTCGAGCTTCAGCGGATGCGCGCCCATCCTGTCGAAGAGCCTCAGATGCGATCCTTCGCGGACGAAATAATCGTCCATGGGGCCGAGAACCGGGCCGAAGCTGTAGGGGTCGGTCACCGCCCATTCGGCATCGTCGCGGCTGGCGCGATACCGCACCGGCTGGCGCTTCGAAAGATCGATCCGGCCTTCGAAAAAACCGTCCGGATCGAGCCGCTTCAATTCGCCCACGAAATTTCCGTCCAGCGTCAGGACGGAAACCTCCTCGGCGCCGGGAATGAAACAGCGGGCGGAAAACCCTTCCGGCGTTTCGTGAACGCCGAGAAGGGCAAAGGGATTGGAATGCAAACCGCTCTTGATCGCCTCGATTTCAGCCTTCGTGATGTCGCCAGTCTTTTTCTCTTCGGCCGAATTGAGCGGTTTTTTCATCAGGCTCTCCAGATCTCGGTGGCATATTGGCGGATTGTCCGGTCGGACGAGAACCAGCCCATGCGCGCCGTGTTGCGCACTGTCTTGGCATACCAGCTGTCCGGATCGCTCCAGATCGCGTCCACCTCGCGCTGCGCATTGGCATAGGCGTCGAAGTCGGCGGCGACCATGAACCAGTCGCTGTTGTAGATACCGTCGATCAGGCCGGCGAAACGGGAGCGGTCATCCGGCGAGAACACGCCGGAGGCGATGGAAGACAGCGCCTGCGACAGCTCGGCCGATCCTTCGATAATCGCGCGGGGATTGTGGCCTTCGGCGCGCGCCTTGGCCACTTCATCCGCCGTCATTCCGAAGATGACGATATTCTCCGCGCCGACATGATCGCGCATTTCGACGTTGGCGCCATCGAGCGTGCCGATGGTGAGCGCGCCGTTGAGTGCGAATTTCATGTTGCCGGTGCCGGAAGCTTCCATGCCGGCCGTCGATATCTGTTCGGAAAGGTCGGCGGCGGGAACCATGATTTCCGCAAGCGAGACGTTATAGTTCGGAACAAACACCACTTTCAGAAGCCCGCGCACGGCCGGATCGTTGTTGATGACCCGGGCAATATCGTTGGCAAGCTTTATGATCAGCTTCGCGTTGTGATAACTCGGCGCCGCCTTGCCTGCGAAGAACTTAACGCGCGGCACCCAATCCAGTTCCGGGTGAGAACGGATCTGATCGTAAAGCGCGACCGTTTCCACGAGGTTCAGAAGCTGACGCTTATATTCATGGATACGCTTGATCTGGATGTCGAACATGGCCGAGGGATCGACGCGGATGCCCATGCGCTGCGCGACAGTATTGGCAAGCCGCACCTTGTTCAGACGCTTTACCTCGGCAAACTTCTCGCGGAACCCGGCATCGTCGGCGAAACGGTCAAGTGCTGTCAGCTTTTCCGCATCGTCGAGGAAATCGTCGCCGATTGCTTCGCGCAGCAGGCTGGTGAGGCCCGGATTGCACTGCATCAGCCAGCGGCGCGGTGTGATGCCATTGGTCTTGTTGTTGATGCGCTCAGGATAAAGGCTATGCAGGTCGGCAAAGACCGTTTCCTTCATCAGGTCGGTATGAAGGGCGGAAACGCCGTTGATGGAATGCGAGCCGATGAAAGCGAGGTTGCCCATGCGCACGCGACGTTCGCCGCCTTCATCGATCAGTGAGATCGAACGGATCTGCTGATCCGCCATCTTCTTTTCCTTGCGGGCGTAGACCAGCGTGTTGGCGTTGATCGCATAGACGATCTGCATATGTCTTGGCAGAAGACGCTCGAGCAGCGGCACCGGCCAGCTTTCCAGCGCCTCCGGCAGAAGCGTGTGGTTGGTATAGGAGAATGTGCCCTGCGTGATCTTCCACGCTTCCTCGAATTCCAGCCCGTGCACATCGCACAGAAGACGCATCATTTCGGCGATGGAAATGGCCGGATGCGTATCGTTGAGCTGGATCGAGACCTTCTCGGGCAGCGAGGTGAAATCGGGATATTGCTGCAAATGGCGGCGCAGAATGTCCTGCAGCGAGGCGGAGGAGAAGAAGAACTCCTGGCGCAGGCGCAGTTCCTGACCGGCCGGCGTCGCATCGGCGGGGTAGAGAACCCGCGTCAGGCTTTCCGCCTTGTTGCTTTCGCGCAATGCGCCGATATGGTCGCCGGCATTGAAGGCGGCCAGCAGAATGGGGTCGATAGGCTGCGCCGACCACAGGCGAAGCGTATTGACGCGGGTGCCGCGCCAGCCGACGACCGGCGTGTCGTAAGCCATGGCGATCACGCGTTCTGCCGGTTTCCAGACGAAACGCTGCGGATCTTCATAACCGCCGATGGTTTCCACCGAGCCGCCGAAGCCGACCTCATAGGAGCTTTCGCGGCGCTCGAATTCCCAGGGGTTGCCGTGCGCCAGCCAGGTTTCCGGCAGTTCCACCTGCCAGCCATCCGCCATCTGCTGGCGGAAGAGGCCATGCACGTAACGGATGCCGTAGCCATAGGCGGGAATGTCGACGGTCGCCATGGATTCCATGAAACAGGCCGCAAGCCGGCCGAGGCCGCCATTGCCGAGCGCCGCATCCGGCTCCAGCCCGGCGATGACATCCAGATCGACGCCGAGCGAGGACAGGGCATCGCGGATTTCGTGCATCAGGCCGATATTGGAGATGGCGTCGCGCATCAGGCGGCCGATCAGGAATTCGAGCGACAGATAATAAACGCGCTTGGAATTATTGGCATAAGCCTTGCGGGTGGATTCCATCCACTTGTCGATGATGCGGTCGCGCACGACGAGGATGGTTGCGGTCAGCCAGTCATGCGGCTTGGCAACCTTGACATCCTTACCGATACGGTAGGTGAGGCGTTCGATGATTTCCGACGCCATGATTTCCGGGTTGGAACTGCGCGGGGCGGGACGGGGAAGATCGGCGGCGTTAAGATTATTGATCATTGGTCGGTCAGCACCTTGGTGGGAGGAGAGGGTCTGAGAGGTTGATCCGGCTTGCCTTTACTGATGCCAGTTTATGCATCGATATGGAGGCGTGGCAACAGCAATTTTTTCGGAAAATTGAACAGCTTAGCGCAATGAAAAATAAGTGTTTTTCTCGGCGCCCAAAGGATCGCCGAAGGCATTGATCGCCCTGTCTGCGCCGTTCTTCAGCGAATTTTCTTGGTCCTTGCGATGCCGGGCATCGCTCGGAAAAGGGGAAGAGGCTGCAATACTTCTGAAATGGTTCACCGGTCCTGAAATCTGTTTCGAACTATCGGATCACACACTAGCCTTCGCGGTTGCGAAAATTCAATGAAAATAAACAGGGCAGCGCCGCTGCCGCGCCGAACTGCGGCGCGGGTGTAAAAACCGGCTGCGATCATCGCCAGTGGCGCTGTTTACGGCAGGAGAAAAGGCTCCATCGCCATCTCGCCGGCGCGGATCGTCACCCTGGTATTGGGGGGAACGGCGCACCAGGGCGCGCAATCGAAGGAAAAGGGTTCGGAACTCAATGCGATGCCGTCATCAAGCCCGCGCCAGTAGAGTGTCGGCGGCTTGTCGTCGCTCGACCAGCGGAAGGCATGCAGGCAATCGCCATCCATAAGAACTGCGCTGAATCGCAGTGCGGAAGAAACACCTGCCGCCATCATCTTTTCCTGGCAAAGCTGCAGCGCGGTGGAAATGGCGCGAACCGGCTCGGTATCGAGGCCATGCCCGGCGGCGATGAGGAAGATCGCTTCGCTGTCGCCGGTGCCGCGTCGCGACGCATAGATATCGTCGGGGATGAGGGAATCGATGTCGCGCCTGATCTGCTCGTAACCGCCGATCTGGCCGTTATGCATGAACAGGTATCGCCCATGCGCAAAGGGATGGCAGTTGGCGCGGGACACTTCGCCTGACGTGGCGGAGCGGACATGGGCCATGAACATGCCCGAGCGGAGTTGGTGGCAAAGCGCCGCCAGATTGGCGTCGGACCAAGCGGGCCTCGTATCGCGAAAAACGCCGGGCGTTCCGCGTTCGCCATACCAGCCAAGACCGCAGCCATCGCCATTGACGACGGTTTTCGCTTCCCTTGCGGCCATGGACTGGCTGACCAGCGATGCTTCCGGCTCGATCAGCAGACTGTCGAGCCAGACCGGCTTACCGGAATAGGCAAAGAGGCGACACATTCATGCGGCTCTGTTCAGGGCCTTGTTTCCGAGCGCGAAGCCGACGGCGGCCTTCGCGTGAATGGCGGTCGAATCGTAACCCGGCAGCGGCAGGGCATCGGGATCGATCAGCAGCGAAATCTCGGTGCAGCCGAGAATGACGGAATCGACGCCGAGTGCGCGGGCCTTCTCGATGACCGCGAGATAGCGCTCGCGCGAGCAGGACTTGATTTCGCCCTGGCAAAGTTCACCGAAGATGATGTCGTGGATCGCGGCGCGGTCTTCCGCATCGGGCACGACCACCTCTACGCCATGGCGGCGCATGCGGTCGGTGTAGAAACCATGTTCCATCGTGTAGCGGGTGGCGAGCAAAAGCGGCTTGCGGCGTCCGTCCGCCTTCAGGGCTGCGGCGGTTTCATCGATGATATCGATCAGCGCCACGCCGGACATCTTCTCCACGGTGTCCGCGACCAGATGCATGGTGTTGGTGCAGATCAGCACGCAATCGGCGCCCGCATTGGCAAGGCGCGCGCCGGCAGCGCCGAGAAGGGCACCGGCCTCATCCCAGCGATCGGCCTTCTGAAGGGCGACGACCTCTGAAAAATCGAGCGAATGCATGACGATGTCGGCCGAAACCAGCCCGCCGCGGCTGTCACGCACGGCCTCGTTGATCATGCGGTAATAGGTTGCGGTGGATTCCCAGCTCATGCCGCCAATCAGGCCGATCCGTTTCATAAGAGTTCCCTTATCAAGTTTGATTGAAATAATAATGCCATCCTCTGGGCGAAAACGGCATGCGTTTTTGCACGGATTTCGCGGCGTAGGTGCAAAATTGGGGCGCACTTTCTCTAAATATCGCAAATTTCTTGCGCAGTTGTGTTAACCTGTGCATTCTTAGCCGATGATTGATGACCGTGACCGCCGAATCCTTGCGATTCTCCAGGAAAACGCAGAAACGCCGCTCGCCGATATTGCGGAGGAAGTGTCGCTGTCGCTATCCGCCTGTTCGCGGCGCATTACGCGGTTGCGGGCGGAAGGTTATGTGACGGGTACGATGGCGCTGCTCGACCGACGCAAGATCAACCTGCCGACCACGGTTTTCCTGCTGGTGAGAACCGGCCTGCATGCGGAGGACTGGCTGGACCGGTTCCATGCCGCCGTCAGCACCATACCGGAAATTGTCGAGGTTCACCGGCTGACCGGCAATTTCGACTATATTTTGAAACTCGTGCTGCCGAATGTTGAATATTACGACACGATCTACAAACAGATCCTGCGCCGCGTCGAGCTTTACGACATGTCCGCCTATATCTCGATGGAAACGGTGAAGCTGTCGTCTTCGCTGCCGACGACACATATCTGAGCGATCATCGAGCCTTGATCAGCGCCCCGTCTCGAAACGAACACCGAAGCGGAAGCTTCGCGTCTCGCCCGGTTGCAGTGTAATCGCATCCGAGAGTTCCGGCTGGTTGAAGGCGTTGGTCGGCGTTTCCACCGGTTCGAGCGCGATGGATTGGCGCCTGTCGCGGGCGAGCGTATCGCCGGTGAAGACATGCATGTGCCCGCGCTCCTGCCATACCGTCAGGCTCGAGCCGTCGTGCCGGTTTTCGAGCCTCGTCTCGTAAAGCCCGTTTTCGGATGCGATGAGGTCGGTGAAGCAGACATCGAGCACATGGCCGGCCAGCGGCGTATGGAGAAAGCGGGTGTCGTCCCGTTTGATCATCCCGCCCTGTGGGTCCTGCAGGGGGATCAGATCCTCGTCTGTTTCAATTGCCGTTCGCGAGGGCAGCGTGAGGAGAAGATCATCGATAGACGTGGTGCCGGGCAGCCGGAAATAGGGATGCCAGCCGGCGGCGAAAGGCAGGGGCCGGTCATCGCGATTGATGCCGCGTATGTCGATGGTGACCCCATGGCCGGCGAAACGATATTCCACCTCGATGGCAAGCCGATAGGGATAACCCATGAAATCCGCAGGCTCTATTTCGGCGCGGAAGACGAGAATGTGAGCGCCGGTTTCCTCGAAAGACTCGGCAAGTGCGAAGGGCAGGGCTCTGGCAAATCCGTGGAAGACGAGGGCTTCATGGGCAAGCACCGGTTCAATGTGGTGCATCTGCCCGCCAAAACTGAACCGACCATCCGGGATGCGATTGGTAAAGGGGGCGAGAATGCCGTTTCTCACGCCATTTTGCGACTGCATTTCGGCAGGCGTCGAATATCCGTCGACAAGATTTTCACTTTTGCCGCCATCGGCAGAGACCGGCCGCCAGCTTAAAAGCGTCGCGCCCTCGTAAGCGATTTCGGCAGTGAAACCGTTTCCAGAAACGGTCAGACCGGCAATCCCCGTGCCTGTGGTGGAGGGTGTCATCGGGAAATTGTCCTTTGCATGCATGCGTCTGCGGTCATCGGGGCAGCTGCCGTGCCGATTCGCCCGATCATCATCGCTGAAGGACAATTTCGCAATGGCCGTTAAGGGCCCGCAAGGGCTCTATCAACAGGCTCCTGCCATCCATGTCTGCCGGGCAATCAGTCGGGAAAGGTGCGTTTCGCGCCGGTGAAATATTCCATCAGCGCGGCCTGATCCTCCCCACCCAGCCCGGCCGCCGTCAGCATGCGGTGCACCTCGGCGCAAACCGCCGTCAGCGGCATGGCAGTGTTGGTGCGCCGGGCGAGATCCTGCGCGCCGTTGAGGTCTTTTACCATATTGTCGATGCGGCCGGTGCGGCGGTAATCCTTCGCCACGTAGCGCGGCATATATTCCTGCAGGATGGCGCTGTCGGCGCGGCCTCCCTTCAGCGCCTGCGGGATTTTGGCGGCATCGACGCCGGCATCCAGCGCCAGCTGCGTTGCTTCCGCCACCGCAAGGAAGTTCAGCCCGCACAGAACCTGGTTGATGAGTTTTGTCGTCTGCCCCGCGCCGCAGGGTCCCATATGAGTGTAATTGCTGGCCACATGCCGCAGCACGCGGTGCGCATCGGCCACATCCGTTTCGCTGCCGCCGGCCATCAGCGTCAATTGCCCGATGAGCGCCTTGGGCGCGCCGCCCGAAAGCGGGCTGTCCACCCAGCGCAGGCCCTTTTCCGCGGCATCGGCCGCCAGTTCCTTCGTCGCTTCCGGATCGATGGAGGACATGTCGATGATGAGCGTGCCGGGCTTGGCCCCCGCCGCGACGCCATCCTTGCCGAAGACGGCGATGCGAACGATTTTCGGCGAATTGAGGCTGAGGATGACCACATCGGAAACCGAAGCCGCTTCCGCCGCCGTACCCGCGCTCTGTGCGCCAAGGCTCGTCAGCGCCGCCACCTTTTCCGCATCCAGATCGAAAACCGTCAACTGATTTCCGGTCTCGATGAGCCGTGTGCCGATTGCCCCGCCCATGGCGCCAGCGCCGATGAGGGCGACTTTGTTCTTCTCGGTCATGGTGTTCACGGCCTCCTCCCAAAGTGTCGTGGTGTCGTCTGTTCAAAACCGGATGGCGGCCGCAGCCGGCCATCCGGGTTCGGTGTTTTTAAAGCGAAGCGGTGATGCCGCCGTCGACATAGAGAATATGTCCGTTCACGAAGGAGGAGGCATCGGACGACAGGAAGATGCAGGCGCCGACAAGCTCTTCGACCTTGCCCCAGCGACCGGCGGGCGTGCGCTTTTCAAGCCATGCCGAGAAGGTCTCGTCCGCCACCAGTGCCGCGTTGAGCGGCGTGTCGAAATAACCGGGTGCGATGGCGTTGCATTGCAGGCCGTATTTGGCCCAGTCCGTCGCCATGCCTTTCGTCAGGTTGCCGACGGCGCCCTTGGTGGCGGTGTAGGGCGCGATGCCGGGGCGGGCAAGGGCGGTCTGAACGCTGGCGATGTTGATGATCTTGCCACGGCCGCGGCTGATCATGTGGCGCGCGGCCGCCTGTCCGGCATGGAACACCGAGGCGATGTTGGTCTGCAACAGGCGCTCGAAGGCATCTGCCGGAAAATCCTCGAGCGGCGTGCGGTGCTGCATGCCGGCATTGTTGACCAGAATATCGATGGGACCGACTTCCGCCTCGAAACCGTCGATGGCCTTGCGCACCGCTTCATGATCGGTGGCGTCGAAGGCAAGCGTTTTCGCGCCCTTGATGCCGGCGGCGGCGGCTTCCAGCTTCCCCTCGTCGCGCCCGTTCAGCACCACTTCCGCTCCGGCTTCCGCCAGCCCTTGCGCCAGCGCGAAGCCGATGCCCTGGGACGAACCCGTGATCAGGGCGCGGCGGCCGGAAAGATCGAACAATTTAAGGCCCACTGTTTCCTCCAGTCTCTCGACATTGCATTCATACAGGTTTATGTTATCGATAACATTCATCCCTTTCAGACGTGGATGTCAAGGCTTAAACGCCCGGTTTCGGTACGGATTGGGCGGGCGGGGAGGCCGCACGACGTGCAAATGCGCGGCAGGCGGCGGTGACAGGGATGCGGATTATTTTGTCGCGCCGCTCAGGCGCGATGTCGAACGGGAGATATTTATGAGAGCGATTGTTGCCCATGGGGCGAAGGATGTGCGCATCGAGGAGCGGCCCGAGGAAGCGCCGGGCCCGGGAGAAGTGCGGCTTCGTCTGGTCCGGGGCGGAATTTGCGGCAGCGATCTGCATTATTACAACCATGGCGGCTTCGGCGCGGTGCGGCTTCGTGAACCCATGGTGCTCGGCCATGAGGTCTCCGCCGTCATCGAAGAACTGGGCGAGGGCGTGGAGGGGTTGAAAGTCGGCGGTCTGGTTGCCGTTTCGCCGTCCCGCCCATGCCGAACCTGCCGCTTTTGCCAGGAAGGTCTGCACAACCAGTGCCTCAACATGCGCTTTTATGGCAGCGCCATGCCTTTCCCGCATATTCAGGGCGCTTTCCGTGAGGTTCTGGTGGCCGACGCCCTGCAATGCGTGCCGGCCGATGGTCTGAGCGCCGGTGAGGCGGCCATGGCGGAACCGCTGGCGGTGACGCTGCATGCCACGCGCCGCGCGGGCGATTTGCTGGGGAAACGCGTGCTCGTCACCGGCTGCGGCCCTATCGGCATCCTCTCCATTCTGGCGGCCCGCCGCGCCGGCGCGGCTGAGATTGTCGCCACCGATCTTTCCGATTTCACGCTTGCCAAGGCGCGTGAGGCCGGTGCGGATCGTGTCATCAACAGCAAGGATGAGCCCGACGCACTTGCCGCCTATGGCGCGAACAAGGGAACGTTCGATGTTCTTTATGAATGCTCTGGCGCCGCCGTGGCGCTTGCCGGCGGTATTGCGGCGCTTCGTCCGCGCGGCATCATCGTCCAGCTCGGTCTTGGCGGCGATATGAGCCTGCCGATGATGGCGATCACCGCCAAGGAACTGGATCTGCGCGGCTCTTTCCGCTTCCACGAGGAATTCGCCACCGGGGTCGAATTGATGCGCAAGGGCCTGATCGACGTCAAGCCGTTCATCACCCAGACCGTCGATCTCGCCGACGCCATCTCGGCCTTCGAATTCGCCTCGGACCGCAGCCGTGCGATGAAGGTGCAGATCGCTTTTTCGTAAGTAAGGTTTCTACGCGCGAATGCGCCGACGTTTTGATCGGCGGCGGGTCATCCCGCCGCCGATTTTTTCGGCGGGTTCTTGCCCGTGGAGACTCGTGATGATGTTATCGATATCATCAACTGCTTTAGGTACGTCATTCCGGCCTTGAGCCGGAATCTAGTCGACGCGCGTCTGCGCGGCGAGAGAGTCCTTTCAGCCCAAGGACTTGGGCTGGCTGGATTCCGGCTCAAAGCCGGAATGACGGTGGGAAAGTGACGGACGCCAGCAAACGCCCCAGCCTGTCATACCCCTAACGCCACTGCCGCATATTTTGCCCCGGGCTGCACCCACGACCGTCTTTACCGAGGTCGTCTCTGCCCGTTTGCACATTTTGACGCAGGTCAAAAAGGTGATTTGCTGCTCGTCGTTTTTTGCGTTATCGAAATTTCAGAAATTACTGAAAATTCAGGAAACGTAAAAATGCCAACCAGCCTGTCCCCGCTCGTTCAGTCCTTCGTGCTGCATTTCGGTGAGATGGGCAGCCGCTGGGGCATTAACCGCACCGTCGGCCAAGTCTATGCTTTGCTTTATATTTCGCCGCAGCCATTGTGTGCGGACGAGATTGTGGAGGCGCTCGGCATTTCCCGTTCCAACGTGTCGATGAGTCTGAAGGAGTTGCAGGCGTGGAACCTTGCAATTCTCAAGCATTTTCCCGGCGACCGGCGCGATTTTTTCACGACGCCTGACGATGTCTGGCAAATTCTCCGCACCCTTGCCGAAGAGCGCAAGAAGCGCGAGATCGATCCCACGCTCAGCGTGCTGCGCGAAATTCTGATGGAGACGCCGGAAAACGAAGATGAGCGGCATGCGCAAAAGCGCATCGACGAGATGAAGACGCTGATCGAGCAGCTGACCGGCTGGTATGACGATGTGAAGCGGCTGGAGACGGAAAGGCTGGCTTCGCTTCTGGCGCTCGGTTCGAAGGTTACGAGGCTTCTGGAGGCCAAGGACAAGATCGTCTCCCTCGCAAGACCCCGTGGCGCGAAGAAGGACGGGTGAGGAGAACGGCCGTGAGCATGTCCGTGGAAATCCGTCAGGGGGCCGATGGTGATGGCGCACTCTGTCCCGCTCCGGTTGGAGTCTCGCCCGATGCGACGCGTCGGCGCTTCTTCAGCAATGCCAATCGCAAAACCTCTCGCGACAGAGCCGCCGGGCGGGCGAAAATGACAGGCGCGCCGGCGGTTGGGAGATCCGTTGCCTTGCTGCATGTGCTGGCGGCTTTACTCTGGTTGCCGCAGGCAGGTTTGCTTGCCTTTTCAGTCGGAAGAATTGCCGATGGCGCGCCGATGATGGCGATTGTGCCGGCTGCGGCTGCGGTTCTCATCCTCGGCCTCATCAAGGCATGGCTGGAAAAGATCGCGGCGCGGCTGTCGTTTCGCGCTGCCCGTACCGTGCTGTCGCAGCGGCGGCTGGAAGCGCTGCAGGCTGTGGCGAAGGTTTCCCCGCTCGATCTGTCGCGCACTGCCTCCGGTGAGGCGGCAGGCGTCGTGGCCGAGGCGGCGGAAGCGCTGGTGCCTTATCTTTCCCGTTTCCAGCCGGCGCGGATGAAGGCGACCATCGTGCCGCTGGTTTTCGTGCTGGCGATCCTGCCCTTTACCTGGATTGCGGCGCTGGTGCTGCTGCTCGCCATGCCAACCATCCCGCTTTTCATGGCGCTCATCGGCTGGCAGGCCAAGGCTGCCAGCGAAAAGCAGCTTGCCGAGACGGGCAATATGAATGCCTTCCTGCTCGACCGCCTGCGCGGACTGGAAACGATCCGCACGCTGAAAGCCGTCGATCTGACGGCGGAACGTCTCAGCGCCGATGCGCAGAACCTGAAGACGCGGACGATGGCGGTGCTCAGGATCGCCTTTCTCTCCTCGGCGGTGCTGGAGCTTTTCGCAGCGCTCGGCGTTGCCATGACCGCCGTCTATATCGGATTCCATCTGCTCGGATTTCTCGATTTCGGCGCCTGGGGCCACAAGCTGACGCTTGCCGAAGGCCTTTTCATCCTGCTGCTGGCGCCGGCCTTTTTCGAGCCGCTGCGGGAACTCTCCGCCGTCTGGCACGACCGCGCAGCCGGTGAAGCAGCGCTTGATGCGCTCGGCAAATTGACGGCCGGCGGTGCGGCCATCGCCGGCGAGGGCGCGGATATGGCGTCTGTCCCATCCCCGACGCCCGGTCTGCTGGAGATCGACGATCTCTCCTTCGCTTATCCGAATGCTCCACCTGTCATCCAAAATCTCAACCTGACGGTTCAGCAGGGTGAGAGAGTTGCGATTCTCGGGCCTTCCGGTTGTGGCAAATCCACTGTACTCTCCTTGATTGCCGGGCTGGCCGAGGCTGGAGAGGGATCGATCAGGATAGGTGGCGTCAAGCTCGATAATGCGACGGCCGATGGGCTGCGCAGGACGATTGGCTGGGTCAGCCAGAAGCCGTTCTTTTTTGCCGGTTCGCTAAAGGCGAATATTCGCTTCGGCCGTTCGGTTGTCAGTGACGGCATGGTGGAAGAGACGCTGTGCCGCACCGGGCTCGATGGCTTGTCGCAGGCGCGCCGGGATCTGCAGATCGGCGATGGCGGATATGGAATTTCGGGCGGGGAGGCGGTGCGGCTTGCCATTGCGCGTGCTTTCGCAGACCCCGCAACGCAGCTTGTTCTGGCCGATGAGCCGACAGCCCATCTCGACCGGGAAACGGCTGCCCTTGTCACGGAAAACCTGCTGCAACTGGCAAATGGCAGGACATTGATCGTCGCGACCCATGATCCGGTGCTTGCGGCGCGCATGGACAGGATCGTGGATATGACGGCGATCCATTCGAGGGGGCAGCCATGATCGCGCGTTTTGCGATATTGAAACCCATTATCGGCCTGTTCTGGTCGGCGCGGCGCGGCATGCTCCTGGCGGGCGCGGCTCTTGCGGTAACGACGGTGCTGGCGGGCATCGGCCTTCTCGGCGTTTCCGGCTGGTTCATCACCGCAACGGCAATTGCCGGTCTTCTGCCGGTGACTGCCTATGCCTTCGATGTCTTTACGCCTTCGGCCGCCATTCGTCTTCTGGCGCTGGCGCGCACCGCCGCCCGTTACGGCGAACGCATGACGACCCATGACGCCACGCTTTCCGTGCTTGCAGCACTTCGGGAAAAGCTGTTTCGCGGCTTTGCCGCGCCGCAGGCCGCGAAATCCCTGGAGGCGAGGCCTGCGCGCCTGCTGAACCGGCTGACGGCGGATATCGATGCGCTGGATTCGCTTTATCTGCGCGTGCTGGTTCCCGCCGCCGTCGCGGTCCTTGCTGCAATCGCGACAGGCCTCGGGCTTGCTTTTCTCCATCCTCTGGCGGGCATTCTGGCGGCGGTTTTCCTCGTCGCGGCGGGGCTTGGAATTTCGGTTCGCGCCGCCTTGCGGGCGGAAACATTCTCGCGCCGCCGGGCAATCGGGCTGGAAGCCCTTCGGGCCCGCACGGCCGATCTCGTGAGCGGGCAGACGGAGCTCTTGACCACCGGCCGCCTTTCCGCGCAGGTCGCGGCGGTGAAACGGGCGGATGGCTACCTCTCTGCCTGCGATGACACCCTGAACCGTATCGAAACCAGTGCCGGTTTTTCCTTTGGTGTTTCAGCGGCCGTTCTTTTGAGTGCCGCCCTTCTTGGCATGGCCTGGCTCGCGGAACAGGGGGCGGTGAGCGCGCCGGCCGCAGCACTCGGGCTGCTCGTCTGTTTTGCCGCGCTGGAGCCTTTCACGGCGTTGCGTCGTGGGGCGATGGAGCTGGGGCGCACATTGTTCTCCGCAAAGCGCACCGCGCCGCGTCTTTCGGCAACGGCTGAAGGCCGCTGTCCCGTCTCGCCGGCCAAGGGCATGGCGGCAGAGCTAAAAAACGTGCGTCTGGAGCGGGAAGGGAACGACAATCCGGTCCTGACGAATATCAACATTGCAATCGCCTCCGGGGAAAGGGTTGCCATCATCGGCCAGAGCGGTGCGGGCAAGACAAGCCTCATCCAGCTTCTGGCGGGTGAATTGCGGCCGGCAGCGGGCACGGTCAACGCCCTGCCGTCCACTCTTATGACGCAGCGAAGCCAGCTTTTCCGCGACAGCATCGCCGACAATCTGCGGCTGGCGAAACCCACCGCAACCGGGGCCGAGTTATGGGACGCGCTCGGGGCGGCTGGCCTTGCCGAACACGTCAAAACCTTGACTGCCGGGCTGGAGACAAGGCTTGGCGAGGCGGGCCAGGGGCTTTCCGGCGGTCAGTCGCGCCGACTGGCGCTCGCCCGTTTCCTGCTCGCCGAGCGGCCGCTCTGGCTTCTTGACGAGGTGACGGAAGGGCTGGATGGCGAGACCGCCCGCGACGTGCTCACCCGGCTGTTTGCGAGGGCAGAGGAAAAGACTGTCGTGATGATCACCCATAATCGCCGCGAGGCGGAATTTGCCGATCGCATCATCGTGCTGAAAGAGGGACGTCAATTTGATGAATGTCAAAGCGGCACCCCGGAATACGGCGTAGTGCTGGAGACGCTGCGCCCGGACTGAGATTTTTTGAGAGCCGGCGTCGTCTTTGAAGTGGAAGGCCGGCCTTCCGGAAAAGGTGGGTAAGATTATGGAACTCGACATAGTGGCGCTGTCGCGCCTGCAATTTGCAGTGACGGCTTTATATCACTTTCTATTCGTTCCCCTGACGATCGGACTATCGGTAGTGATCGCCATCATGGAAACGGTCTATGTCATGACCGGCCGCACGGTCTGGCGGCAGATGACGAAATTCTGGGGCACCTTGTTCGGCATCAACTTCGTGCTCGGCGTTTCCACCGGCATTGTCATGGAATTCCAGTTCGGCATGAACTGGAGTTACTACAGCCATTATGTCGGCGATATTTTCGGTGCGCCGCTGGCGATCGAAGGCATGATGGCCTTCTTCCTGGAAGCCACCTTCGTCGGCCTGTTCTTTTTCGGCTGGGACAAGCTGTCGAAACTCGGCCATCTCGTCGCGACATGGTGCGTGGCGCTCGGTTCGAATTTCTCGGCGCTATGGATATTGATCGCCAATGGCTGGATGCAGAACCCCACGGGCTCCGCTTTCAATCCCCAGACCATGCGCATGGAAGTGACTGACTTCTTCGAGGTCCTGTTCAACCCGGTGGCGCAGGCGAAGTTCGTCCACACGGTGTCTGCGGGTTACGTGACGGCCTCCATCTTCGTGCTCGGCGTTTCGGCCTGGTATGTGCTGAAAGGCCGTCATGTCGATCTCGCCAAGCGCTCGATGACGGTCGCCGCCTCCTTCGGTCTGGCGTCCGCGCTGTCGGTCGTCGTGCTGGGTGATGAAAGCGGCTATCTCTCCACCGAACACCAGAAGATGAAGCTCGCCTCCATCGAGGCCATGTGGGAAACCGAGCCGGCACCGGCGCCCTTCACGGCCATCGGTTTTCCCGATCAGGAAGCACGCGAAACGCATTTCGCGGTTAAGATCCCGTGGGTGATGGGCCTCATCGGCACCCGCTCGCTCGACACGCAAATTCCGGGCATCAACGATCTGATGGAGCAGGCCAAGACCCGCATCCGCGACGGTATCAAGGCCTATGACGCGTTGATGCAGATGAGGGCCACCGGCAAAGGCGCGGAGTTGCCGGAAGAGGTGCGAGGCACCTTTGCCGAACTCGGCCATGAGCTCGGTTATGCCCTGCTGCTGAAACGATATGTCGACGATCCGCGCCAGGCGAATGAAGAGCAGATCGCCAAGGCGGCGGCGGATACGATTCCGCATGTGCCGACCCTGTTCTGGTCGTTCCGCATCATGGTTGGTCTTGGCATCTTCTTCATCCTTCTGACGGCGACATTCTTTTATCTTTCGGCCCGCCGCCGGCTGGATCATTATCCGTTGCTGCTGAAAGTGGCGGTCTTCGCCATTCCCCTGCCGTGGATCGCGGCGGAAATGGGCTGGGTGGTGGCCGAATTCGGCCGCCAGCCATGGATCATCGAGGGCGTGCTGCCCACGGCCGCGGCCGTCTCCAGCCTCAGCGCCTCCACGGTCCTCATCACGCTCCTGTGTTTCATCGCCATCTACACGGTGCTGTTCATCGTCGAAATGGGGCTGATGCTGAAGGCGATCCGCAAGGGGCCCGAGCCGGACCATGAGCCGGAAGCGCCGCTCGTTCCTGAAAAACTCGTCGCTGCGGAGTAAACGATCATGATATTGCACCAACTCATCGACTACGAAATCCTCCGCGTCATCTGGTGGCTGCTGCTTGGCGTGGTGCTGATCGGTTTTGCCGTGACCGGCGGTTTCGATCTCGGTACCGGCGCGTTGCTGCCCTTCGTGGCGAAAACGGATATCGAGCGGCGTGTCGTCATAAATTCCATCGGCCCCGTCTGGGAAGGCAATCAGGTCTGGCTCATCCTTGGCGGCGGCGCGATCTTCGCCGCGTGGCCGCCGCTTTATGCAGTGTCGTTTTCAGGGTTTTACCTGGCGATGTTCGCCACCCTGTTTGCGCTGATCCTGCGGCCGGTCGGTTTCAAATATCGCTCCAAGCGGGAAAGCGCCGCCTGGCGCACCGGCTGGGACTGGGCGCTCTTCATCGGCGGCTTCGTTCCGGCGCTAATCTTCGGCGTGGCCATCGGCAATGTGCTGCAGGGCGTTCCCTTCCACCTCAATGACGACCTCAGGATTTTCTACGATGGCACGACGCTGTTCGAGCTTCTGAACCCTTACGCCATCCTCTGCGGCCTCGTATCCGTCGCCATGCTCGTCATGCACGGTGCCGCATGGCTGGTGCTGAAGACGGATGGTCCAGTCGCGGCCCGTGCCCGCGGTTTCGGCAGCATCGCGGCGCTTGCCACCACCGTTCTTTTTGCGCTCGGCGGCGTCTTTCTGTGGCTCGGTGTCGATGGTTATCGCTTCACCTCGGAGGTCGTCACCGACGGTCCGTCCAATCCGCTGTCGAAGACGGTAGAGGTTGCGGGCGGTGTCTGGTTTGCCAATTATGCGGCGCATCCCTGGATGATGCTGGCGCCGGCGCTCGGTCTTGTCTTTCCGCTCGTCGCTTTCGTCTTGCTCCGCGCCCGCAGGGAAGTGCTGGCGCTGCTTTCCAGCTCGCTCGCGATTTTCGGCATCATCGCAACTGTCGGGCTGACGATGTTTCCCTTCATCCTTCCGTCTTCGGTCGATCCGAAATCGAGCCTGACGGTGTGGGATGCATCTTCCAGCCATATGACGCTGTTCATCATGCTGGTCGTCGCCCTCATCTTCATCCCGATCATCGTTGCCTATACGTCATGGGTCTATCGCGTGCTGTGGGGCAAGGTGGATGAAAAGGCGATCCGCGACGACAGCGGTCATGCTTATTGATTGAGAAAGAAGGAGATCGAACATGTGGTATTTCGCCTGGCTGCTCGGCCTGCCTCTCGCCGCCATCTTCGCCGTCATGAACGCCATGTGGTATGAGCTGATGGAAGAAAACGCGAAAAAGGCCGAAGCGAAGCTGGATAAATAGGGCTTTGGCGGAATCCTCTCCCCCGTCATGCCGGACTAGATCCGGCATCCAGCCACGGCGCGTCTGCGCCGTGAAAAGAGTTTCTCGCGATCAAGGCCTTGATCGCGCTGGACCCCGGATCTGGTCCGGGGTGACGGAGTGCGGATGATGCAACTCCGCCAAATATACAAGGGCGGCATCCGGTTTGGATACCGCCCCTTTTGCTATAACTGCCGTGCCTGCGACGCGCGGCGTCAGTGGATCGCGATGCCGCGCTTGTCCGCTTCTTCCTTGATGATGTCTTCGACGATGGCCCTCTTGAGATTTGGATTTCCCAGAAGATAGTCGTCGGCGATCTCGAAGATCGATTTCGGATTCTCGGTCCTGTGCAGGGTGTCGAGGTCCTGGCCGATCTGCTCTCGAAGGCTGGAATAGTCGTCCATCACGGCGCTCCCGTTTATCGGTTCAATCCAGAAGGTCGGCCGGAACCTTGCCGCCGTTTTCGGACAGTTTCTTGATGACGGCCTTGTGCAGCCAGATGTTCATGGTCGCGGAATCCGAGGTGTCGCCGGTATAGCCGAGTTCGCCGGCCAGTTCCTTTCGGGCGCTGAGGCTGCTGTCCAGATTGAGCGCTTTCAGAAGGTCGACGATCGAATGTTTCCAGTCGAGTTTCTGGCCGTTCTGCTTGACCGCCGCATCCAGGATTGAAGCGACGTCGACATTGCCGGTGGGAGCCGGAGCCGCGGCTGTCGGAGCGGGTGCGGCCGGTGCGGCCGGGCTTGCCGTGGCTGCCGGCGTGCCGGCCGGAGCCGAAGTCTGCGGTGCGGCTTCGGCCTTGCCGAAAATAGCGTTCTTGATCTTGTCGAAAAAGCTCATGGTGTCCTCCCCTTAGCGGCGAAATGCCCGCCCGACGGCGATGAGAATGCAGGCGCCGATGAAGCCGGCGATGAGATAGCCAATCCAGCCTCCGAGCGAAATGCCCACGAGCCCCAGAAGGAAATTGGCGACGATGGCGCCGACAATGCCGAGGATAATGTTCATGAAAAGACCCATATTGCTTTTCATGAACTGTTCGGCCAGCCAACCGGCTACGCCGCCGATGATGATTGCTGCAATCCAGCCAACTTGTGCGTCTTCCATAACAAGCCTTTCCTTTGTAAGAGAGGTCCGCAGGCATATGGACAGGCTTTTGCGCGCACTGATCCCCCCGCCTTGAATAGACCCCAGGCGGAGCAATAACGGCGACATGGGCGATTGGTTCCGTGCGGCGAACTATGCGCCGCATATTCTTTAGCTCTGGCTTTGAAAGTCGAGGCCGATATCGAGAACCGGCGCGCTGTGGGTCAGCCAGCCGACGGAGATGAGATCGATGCCGGTTGCGGCGATGGCTGCGGCCGTCTGTGGATTGATGCGGCCCGACGCTTCGGTAATGGCGCGACCGGCGACGATCCCCACCGCCTCGCGCAGCTGTTCGGGTGTCATATTGTCGAGAAGGACCGCATCGACGCCCTCATCCATGACCTCGCGCAACTGCGCTAGCGTATCGACCTCCACCTCGATCTTGACGAGATGTCCCACGCCCTGCCGGGCCCGGCGGATGGCGTCGCGCACGCCGCCCGCCACGGCAATATGGTTGTCCTTGATGAGAACGGCGTCATAAAGCGCAAAACGATGGTTCATGCCGCCGCCGGCGCGCACGGCATATTTTTCCAGCGCTCTCAGCCCCGGCGTCGTCTTGCGGGTGCAGGCGACCGAGGCCTTGGTGCCGGCAATGGCGGCAGCGATTTTTGCGGTGACGGAAGCGATGCCCGACAGGTGGCCGAGGAAATTCAGCGCCGTGCGCTCCGCCGTCAGAAGGCCGCGTGAGGGACCTTCGATCGTTGCGATGATATCGCCAGGCGTCACGGCGGCCCCATCCTGCACATGCCGTTTCATCGCGATGGCCGGATCCACGAGCTGGAAAGCGAGTTCTGCCGCGTCGAGACCGGCGATAACGCCCGGTTCGCGCGCGGCCATGACGACGACCGAGCGATGATCGGCGGGAATGACGGCGACGGACGTGATGTCGCCCGCCAGTCCGAGGTCTTCCAGAAGAGCATTGCGCACGAGCGGTTCGATGATGAGGCGTGGCAGGGGTGAAAGGATCATGTCAGGCGCTCCGCGCAAGGCTGGCCGAAGAATGGCTGGAAGAGGAAAATTCATGGGCGATGGTGAGAACGTCGCTGAGGTTCAGCCTGCGCCTCGTGGCCGTCGCATGTTTTTCAGGGAAATCGTCGCGGAAATGCGCGCCGCGCGATTCCGTGCGCAGCGCCGCAAAGACGGCGATGGCCAGCGCGACAAGGGCAGGATCGCATGCCGGGCCGTTCCGCTCAGCCAGTGGCAGAAGATCGCGGATCGCGCCCGTCAGCCCTTCCGCATGTCTTGCGATGCCGAGATGGCGGGAAACGATGTGCCGGACGGGTGAGAGGTCGGCTGCCGGGACATCGGGCATCGGGAGTGTTGCGATATCCACTGCCCGTTTTTCCGCATATGCCTGCCTGCCTGCAATGTCTTCTGCGGCACGCATGCCCATGGCCGCCGCTTCCAGCAGGGAATTGCTGGCAAGCCGGTTCGCGCCATGCAGACCCGTGCAGGCGGTTTCGCCGGCGACCCACAGGCCCGGCACCGAGCTTCGGCCTCTGCCATCGGTGGCGACGCCGCCCATATGGTAATGCACCGCCGGGCGCACCGGCACGAGTTCACGGGCCGGGTCTATCCCGGCTTCGCGGCAGAGCAGGTCGATCGAGGGGAAGCGAGCGGAAAAGCCGGAGCCGAGCGCCTTGCGGGCATCGAGAAAGACCTTGCCGCCACGCAGTATTTCGCGGTCGATGGCGCGGGCGACAATATCGCGGGAGGCGAGTTCCGCACCCGGAACGGCCGCCATGAAACGTTCGCCGTTTTCATTGAGAAGCAGCGCGCCTTCACCCCGCACCGCTTCGCTCACCAGCGCCAGCGGCCGTCGGGGCGAGGAAAGCGCCGTTGGGTGGAATTGCACGAATTCCATATCGGCGAGGATGGCGCCGGCGCGGGCGGCGAGCACGATGCCCTGCCCGAAATTGCCGGCGGGATTGGTCGTCGCCTCATAAAGCCCGCCGAGGCCGCCGGTGGCGAGAACGACCTGGCTTGCCGGCAAAGTGAAGCAGCCTTTTGGCCCGATGCAGGCGAGACCAACGACGACGCCGTCTTCCGTCAGCAGGCGGCGAACCTCCGTGCCTTCCAGAACGGTTATGGACGGCGTGCGAAGAACGGCGGCGGCGAGAGCCCTGACGATGGCCGCGCCTGACCCGTCCCCTTCGGCATGCAGGATGCGCCTTCTGCCATGGGCGGCCTCCAGCCCGAAAACGAGCCTGCCTTCGACATCCCGGTCGAAGCGCACCCCGGCCCGCTCCAGCGCCTCGATGACGGCGGGGGCGGCGGAAACGATCTCTGCGGCCATTTCCGCGTCGCAGAGGCCGTCGCCTGCGGCGAGCGTATCGGCAAGATGCAGCGCGGCGCTATCGTCCGGACCGAGGCTGGCGGCAATGCCGCCCTGCGCCCAGGCGCTGGAGGTCTCGCCGCCCAGAACGCCGCGTGTGAGAAGCAGCACGGGCTGCGGCGCAAGCGTCAGCGCCGCCATCAGGCCCGCAATGCCGCTGCCGACAATGACCGTCCAGCCCGTATGCGACGGGAGGCGTTCGCTCATACTTCCAGCATCCTTTCCACGGCGCGGCGGGCGGCGACAGCGATGGCCGGGTCGACCGTCACTTCGTGGCGGTTTTCCTCCAGCGCCGTGCGGATATTGCCAAGCGTGATGCGCTTCATATGCGGGCAGAGATTGCAGGGGCGGATGAATTCGACATCGGGGTGATGCACGGCGACATTGTCGCTCATCGAGCATTCCGTCAAAAGCACCACGCGGGCGGGGCGCTCGCGGCCGACATAATCCGACATGACGGCGGTGGAGCCGGAAAAATCCGCAGCCTCGACGACATCGGGCGGACATTCCGGATGCGCGAGTACGGTGACACCCGGATGGCTTTCGCGCAATTCGCGAATATCATCGGCGGTGAAAAGCTCGTGCACCTCGCAATGGCCGCGCCAGGCGATCAGCTCGACATTGGTTTCCCGCGCTACGTTTTTCGCCAGATATTCATCCGGCAACATCAGCACGCGCGGCACGCCGAGCGATTCCACCACCTGACGGGCATTGCCGGAGGTGCAGCAGATATCGGATGCCGCCTTCACCGCGGCGGAGGTGTTCACGTAGGTCACGACCGGAACGCCGGGATAGGCCTTGCGCAGGAGCGCGATGTCCTCGGGCGTGATGGAATCGGCCAGCGAACAACCGGCGGCCATATCCGGAATGAGCACGGTTTTCTCCGGATTGAGCAGTTTCGCCGTCTCGGCCATGAAATGCACGCCGGCCAGAACGATGACATCCGCTTCCACCTCCATCGCCTTGCGGGCAAGGGCAAGGCTGTCGCCAACGATATCGGCGACGCCGTGGAAGATTTCCGGTGTCTGATAATTATGGGCGAGGATAACGGCATTGCGCTTGCGCTTCAGCTCGAGGATCGCCTCCACATCGTCCTGAAAGCTCATCCATTCGGCCTTGGGAATGACGCGGGCAACGCGGTCGTAAAGGCTTGCGGCGGAAATCTGCTCGTTCACGGTGCTCTCCCATTTATACTCTTTTTGAGTATATCTAGGGTAAAGACATATTCTCATTGTGAGCATATGTCAATTGCGGGAGAGTGGCAGTTTCGTTCCGGAAAGGGCGCGTTCATCGAGAACGGTCTGGCGGAAGCGGAAGAGCTTTGCCGGGCGGCCGCCGGTTTCGGTCGCCATCTCGCCGGTCTCTTCCACCAGTTGCTGCTGTTCGATAAGCCGGCGGAAGTTCTGCTTGTGCAACGTCAGCCCGGCCAGTGCCTCGATGGCGCGCTGTAGCTGCAGGAGTGTGAAGGCGTCGGCCATCAGTTCGAACACCACGGGACGATATTTGATCTTGGCCCGCAGACGCGCGATGCCGGTGGCAAGGATGCGGCGGTGATCGGCAAACATTGGCCTGCCGAAATTGATCCGCGGTTCGCCCTGCGCCTCTTCGACCAGCCCGGCTTCATACAGCAACTCGTAACGCTGCAGGGTCAATTCCTCGTTCCAGCCTCCGCCATCGAGGCCGAAGGTGAAATCCGCCCGCAAATGGCGCTGGCTTTTGGAGGCGGGATCGGAATCCGCCCAGGCGCGCAGCCTGTCGATGATGCTGTCCAGAACTTCCGGGCGTCCCTGACGGTGATCCTCCCAGGGGAAATATTCGTACCAGCCGTGCCAGAGCGGGCGTTTGCCGCCGGAGGCCTCCTGTTCGCGAACCAGTCCGAGATAACCGATGGAGATGGTTCTGCCGCCTAAAATGTCGTTGTTGCGGTCGCGATCGGCGAAAGTATAGAGCTGTTCGAGATAACCGACGGGGTGATGGGTCTGTTCGTGAATCCATTCCCGCAAGCCGCTCTGGAGGGTTCTGTGTCCGAATTCGAACGGTCCCGACGGAAGCGCTGCGCCTTCCCGAACGGTCATGACCCGCGGCTCATCCGTGGTGATGGCGGTGACGACGGCGATGAGTTCGGCATGGGCAAGCCCGATGGTCACGGCGGCTCCTCTGGTCGTTGGCGCAAGATCAATCTTCTTTGGCACAGGAAGGTTGCTTCGCCAACATGGCGGCAGAAAAGGGCTGTCGATAAATAGTCTCACTGAAAACGGGGCGCCATCAGACAAAAGGATGAATTCTTGTGGTTAGTCGTGCGTCATCTGATATGTTACAGACCCGCACGAGCATTTCAGACTGTAGAAGGCCGATGTTGGAGAATATATCTCTCGAAGAGACACTTGTGGGTTATTACACCTGGAACATCGGGCAAAACCTGATTTACCTCGATGCCGTGGCGGCCCGCCTGCGCGAATTCTCCCCGGAAAAAGCCGCTCGCGGCATTCCGGTCGAGGATTTCATCGCGCAGATAGAAAGCGGCTCGCGCGCACGCGTCGCCAAGGCGGTTTACAATTCGCTGACAAATGGCGTGTTTTATGATCAGGAATATCGCATTCAGCTCAAATCTGGCGGCTTCCGCTGGTTGCGGACAACCGGACGGGTAATCCTGGACAGCGACCAGCTTCCGATCATGGCCATGGGCACGGTGCGGGATGTCAGTGCGGGCAAGATTTTATTGATGTGATATGCGGCGGGCCTCTTCGCGAGGCGGCGGCCGATCGATTTTAATTTGTTCATTGTTTTGATGTTGCGGTGACATGGTCCGGCAGATCGCAATTTTGCTGTTTCAGATCGTCCTGGCCATTGGCCTCGGCATAGCCGGCATCCGCATCGCCTCGCTCGTCAATGGTGAGGCAACATCGGCGCCAGCAGGCCTTGCGGCCAATACGGAACTGCTTTGGACGACCTCGCCGGTGCGGGTCGATCCGCGTAGCCAAAATTACGAGCGCATTCCGACGCCTCCCGATCTTTATCCGCTGAAAATGCATGCGGACCAGCGCCTGCGCGTCATCTCCAGCAGCCGTTTCACCTTCAAGGGTCAGGAATTCCGCCTCGCCGGCGTGGAGGATGTCGAGCGCAACCGCGTTTGCGCCGGCCCCGACGGCCGCCGTTACGCCTGCGGCCTCAACGCCTTCAAGGCGCTGGAGAATCGGCTGCGCGGCAGATATCTGGAATGTCGGACGGTGGAGGAAGGTGGTGCCGGCAGTTCCGTGGAGTGCCGGATCAACGGGCAGGATGTGCGAGCGCTGATGCAATAGGCGATCGGGTCGAAGGACTAGCGATATGCGCAAGAGCGACTGGCCGAAGGGAAGATATTTTTTTTCTGGGAAGGTTTGGTGGAGCTAAGCGGGATCGAACCGCTGACCTCTTGCATGCCATGCAAGCGCTCTCCCAGCTGAGCTATAGCCCCATAAGGGTTCCGGCATTTCTTCCGGTTCCGGGAACCGAAGCGGTTGTTGTTCCGTTCGGTGGCGGCTTACTACTGCGGCTTTCCGACGAGTGCAAGCATAAAAAACGGCCCGGCGTCATTTTTTTGTCGTCGGGCCGAATTATCAAGTAAAATCAAGCTTCTTCGTCGTCGCCCGATACGCCGATGATGCCGGACATGTCGTCGTCGTCATCTTCGTCGTCGGTTTCGAGGAAGGTGTCGTCGTCATCGTCGATTTCGACGTCATCGTCGTCGCCGAGATCGGGGATATCGTCGCCGTTGTTGTCGCCATCGGCATCTTCCAGCGAGACGAGTTCGACTTCCGTGTTTTCGGTATCGACTTCCGCCACTTCCTCTTCTTCAGCCTGCTCCATCTTGGCCTGGGCGGTGCTTTCCTCGAAGAAGGAGAGCGGCCAGGACTTGCCGGTGTAGGGAGAAACGACCGGATCGCGGTTCAGATCGTAGAACTTCTTGCCGGTATCGGGGTCTGTGCGCTTGGTACCAAGTTCCGCTTTTGCCACTGTCTAAGCCTCAAATTGTCGAATGAGTTTCGGTGTGTACGCCGTAAAACCGGCATAGACGGTAAAATTTATAGCCGGTCCCCTTAATCGTTGCGCTCTTTCGTGTCAAAGACAAACTTCGGGTGCCGCCTGCCTCGGCGCAACCCCTATGCGGGGATGCTGATATAAATAGGAAGGTGTTGCGCACTCTATTATATGAATGACGAATGCACAGGCGGAAAGCTTCATGACCTTCACGATCGCCATAGACGGGCCGGCTGCGGCGGGCAAAGGAACCCTGTCGCGCAGGATTGCCGAGACCTATGGTTTCCACCATCTCGATACCGGGCTGACCTACAGGGCGACCGCCAAGGCGCTTCTGGATGCCGGCCTGCCGCTCGACGATGAGGCTGTGGCGGAGAAGATCGCGCTGGAAGTCGATCTTGCGGGGCTCGATCGCGCCGTTCTTTCCCGGCACGATATTGGCGAGGCCGCATCCAAAATCGCGGTGATGACGCCGGTGAGGCGCGCGCTCGTGAAGGCGCAGCAGCGTTTTGCCGCAAAGGAGCCGGGCACGGTGCTCGACGGCCGTGACATCGGCACGGTTGTATGCCCTGAGGCGCCGGTGAAGCTTTATGTCACGGCCTCTGCGGACGTGCGGGCGCGACGCCGTTACGATGAAATTCTGGCCAATGGCGGCAGCGGCGATTATGATGCCATTTTCGCTGAAGTGAAAAAACGCGACGAGCGCGACATGGGCCGCGCCGACAGCCCGTTGAAGCCGGCTGAAGACGCGCACTTGCTAGATACGTCGGAAATGAGTATAGAGGCGGCGTTTCAGGCCGCGCGGACGATCATCGACGCCGCCCTGAAGAGATAGGTTTCTCGCGGAACGGCTTCCTGCCGTCCGCGTTTAGTCCGGAATTGCCCGAAGACATGTCCTTGCGCCGGAAAGCCTTTTGAAAAGGCGGGCATGGGGTCGGGTATCAACAACACTAGCCCACCGGCGCTTTTGTATTCGCCATTGCGCGGATGCAATCAGGAGATTTCATGTCAGTATCTACCCCCACGCGCGAAGATTTCGCAGCGCTTCTCGAAGAATCCTTTGCCTCCAACGATCTTGCCGAAGGCTATGTTGCCAAGGGTATCGTAACGGCAATCGAGAAGGACGTTGCCATCGTCGACGTCGGCCTCAAGGTTGAAGGCCGCGTACCGTTGAAGGAATTCGGCGCGAAGTCCAAGGACGGCACGCTGAAGGTCGGCGACGAAGTGGAAGTTTACGTCGAGCGCATCGAAAACGCTCTCGGCGAAGCCGTTCTGTCGCGCGAGAAGGCTCGCCGCGAAGAAAGCTGGGTCAAGCTCGAAGCCAAGTTCGAAGCTGGCGAGCGCGTCGAAGGTGTTATCTTCAACCAGGTCAAGGGTGGTTTCACCGTCGATCTGGACGGCGCTGTTGCCTTCCTTCCGCGTTCGCAGGTCGACATCCGTCCGATCCGCGACGTTACCCCGCTGATGCACAACCCGCAGCCCTTCGAAATCCTCAAGATGGACAAGCGTCGCGGCAACATCGTTGTATCGCGCCGCACGGTTCTCGAAGAGTCGCGTGCCGAGCAGCGTTCTGAAATCGTTCAGAACCTCGAAGAAGGCCAGGTTGTTGACGGCGTCGTCAAGAACATCACCGATTACGGTGCGTTCGTTGACCTCGGCGGCATCGACGGCCTGCTGCACGTTACCGACATGGCATGGCGCCGCGTCAACCATCCTTCGGAAATCCTCAACATTGGCCAGCAGGTCAAGGTTCAGATCATCCGCATCAACCAGGAAACCCACCGTATCTCGCTCGGCATGAAGCAGCTCGAGTCGGATCCGTGGGATGGCATCTCCGCCAAGTACCCGGTTGGCAAGAAGATCTCCGGTACGGTCACGAACATCACCGACTACGGTGCATTCGTTGAGCTGGAGCCGGGCATCGAAGGCCTGATCCACATTTCCGAAATGTCCTGGACCAAGAAGAACGTACATCCCGGCAAGATCCTGTCCACGAGCCAGGAAGTCGACGTTGTCGTTCTCGAAGTCGATCCGTCCAAGCGCCGTATCTCGCTCGGCCTCAAGCAGACGCTGGAAAACCCGTGGCAGGCATTTGCCTACAGCCACCCGGCCGGCACTGAAGTTGAAGGTGAAGTCAAGAACAAGACCGAATTCGGTCTGTTCATCGGCCTCGAAGGCGATGTCGACGGCATGGTTCACCTGTCGGACCTCGACTGGAACCGTCCGGGCGAGCAGGTCATCGAAGAGTACAACAAGGGTGACGTCGTCAAGGCTGTCGTTCTCGACGTTGACGTCGAGAAGGAACGCATCTCGCTCGGCATCAAGCAGCTCGGCAAGGATGCTGTCGGCGAAGCCGCTTCTTCCGGCGACCTGCGCAAGAATGCAGTCGTTTCCGCTGAAGTCACTGCGGTCAACGATGGCGGCATCGAAGTGAAGCTCGTCAACCACGAAGACCTCACCTCGTTCATCCGTCGCGCTGACCTTTCCCGTGACCGCGACGAGCAGCGCCCCGAGCGCTTCTCGGTTGGCCAGGTTGTCGACGCCCGCGTCGTCAACTTCTCGAAGAAGGACCGCAAGGTCATGCTTTCGATCAAGGCTCTGGAAATCGCTGAAGAGAAGGAAGCCGTCGCACAGTTCGGTTCATCCGACTCGGGCGCTTCGCTCGGCGACATCCTCGGCGCGGCTCTGAAGAACCGCGGCGAATAATCGCTCCGATCTTTGAAATGGAGAACCCGCCGGAATTTCCGGCGGGTTTTTTGTTGCTTCGAGCTCGCGCCGGCGAGCGCGCAGCGGCGCGTTCCTCAGAGCATGCCGCTCATCTTCAGATAATAATTTTCCGCGCTGTCGTCGGAAGCCACCGCCGTCGGGCTTTCCTGCGTGTCGATCCCGTCATTGGCGGCGATGCGCTCTTCTTTTTCGTCCTGACCGTCGGAATTATCAGCACCGGCTTCGGCCTCGTCATTTGCCTCATCATCGGAAAACGGGCCGCCGCCGCGCGGCGGCGTTTCCGATTCATAGTCCTCATCCGCCGGCGGATAGGCGACGAGCGGCAGCGGTGTGCCGTCTTTTACCAGAGCCGCGGCGATCAACGATTGCGAAGCCGATTGCTCCAGCATCGCCATCCTCGCTTCCGGGTCCAGCATGGCCCGAGGCAGCGGCGGGGCTTCGGGGCGATGGGTCGCCGTTTCCGTTTCCTCACCCGAGGGGCGGGCTGCGGCTGTTGCGAGGGTCGATTTTTCGGCGGGCTGATCGTCGGACGGTTGCTGCGCAACACCCTGCGGCGTGGGCGGAGGCTCTTGCGTGCCGGTCGGCTTGAGCGGAAGTTTGCCGGCGGTGGCGGCAAGCAGCAGGCTGTTCACGGTCTCCGCGTCGTCTGCGAACAAACCGGATGGCGGGGTAAGGCCCGTGCGGATTTCTTTCTGCTCCGGCTTCATCGTCTCCCGATGCGGAAGGGCAGGGGAGGCTTCGCCGGTTTCGGCGCGGGGCGGATTTGCCGGGCGGGCCTCGGCCGATACTTCCTTCATCACGCTGCCGGTTTGTGGCGGAAGCGGACGTGCCGTGTTTTCGGCTCTTCCATCCGGCTTTACGGCAACGGTCGGCATATCATGTGTGTCGGCAGGCGGGGTGGAAAGCGTGGGCCGGGGGTCCAGTTGCGCCGTTAGCACCGCCACTGTGGCTTTCATCGCTGCGCCACTGAGGGCGAGCGGCCCGATGAGCAGCGGCAGGAGCCGGCTGACGGTGGCGGAATTTGCCGTCTGCGCTGTCGCGGACGAAGAAGGGCGCGCTTCCGCATTCTGGCTCTGTGCGTTCTGCTGTTTCGGCTGGGCCGATTGTGCGGGGGCGGGGTTGGAGGAATTGTTCTGCTGATAGGAGGAAACCACCGCCTTTGCCGCAAGGTCCGTTCCCTTGTAACGGGAAAGCTCGATCAGCAGCGCGAGGCGGGCAGCATCCGGCCCGGTCGGCTGTTTCAGGATTTCGGCAAGCATCGAAAGGGTCAGGCCCTGCAGGGCCTTGCCGACCTGCTGTTCCAGCGCTAGGCGTTGTGGCGTCGGCAGGGTGCGGAGCGCCTCCGTCAGCCGCGTCACATAGGTCTCTATGGCTTCGCCATCCCGCCGGGGCAGGTTCATCAGCTTGCCGAGCGCTTCCGCCAGAACGGCGGTGCTGCGCGAGAGCTGAAATTCGCTGGTGAGGGAGGCGATTGCCGCGCGGGCAAAAAGGCTGCTGTTTTCAGGGGCGGGAATGTTCGGTTGCGGCGGTGCAGCCTCTTTCACCTGCTCGCGCGGTGTCAGTGAAACCGTGGTTCCATAGGCGGCATCGGTTGCCGCAATTTTCGGTACAGGCGGTAACATGCTGCGCTCCGTTTCTATCGGTGACCGCCGCTGGCTGCGAAAGAGCCAATCCCCATTGGCTCTGTGATCCGCATCTGGCTTGAATGTTGAAAAATCGCCGCGCCGGTGATGGACAGGTGTCATCTCGCCCGCTCATGCGGGAGCGCCGTATACGCCTCTGGCCGCAATACCGGTTGCAGCGCATACAGAATCATCGAGCTCAATCTTGGCTTGCAGATGTTAAGATTTGGCTAACCAACGAATTGCGCGCCCGGTCAGGGCGAAATGCCGATGAACATGCGGTAAAGGCCGTTATCGTCGGAATTGACCGAGGAAATATGGTCGGGATCGCTGGGCGCCGTCTCAAAAGCTTCCGGCGGCATGGCATCGAGCCAGCTTGCCTTGGGAAGATTTCGTTCCGGTTGAATGTTGACGGGGTCGATGAGGCGGTCTTCCTCAGCGGGCGTGGTGAAGGCCTCATCATCCGGAACGAGCGACGGGGCGGCCATGGATAGCAGCGCCTGCGCGGCATTCGGTTCTGTGTCGTAAACGGCGCTGCCGGATAGGCCGGAAATATCGGTCATGTCTGAACTCACATCATGTTTCGCTCAAGTGACGATCGGAAGCGGCAATCATGCCGCCTTTTTCTTCAGCAGTTCATAAAGGCCATTGTCGTCGATCGAGATCGGCAAAATGGCGTTGCGGGTGTCTTCGACAAGCGCCTGCGCATCGAGCAGTTTTTCGCCGTCGTCTTCCGCATCGGCCGGATCGGTGACCGCGTCTGTCTCCGCCGGCTCATTTTCGTTTTCCGCCGGGGCGGCTTGCTCAGCCGGCACAGCCGCAAGCACGGCGATCAGCGCCGTTTCCGACGATGTGTCGGCTGGCGCCTGCGGGTCGACGCCTTCCGTTTTGTCGTCGC
Organism: Agrobacterium sp. YIC 4121; assembly: GCF_002008205.1. Classification (NCBI taxonomy): domain Bacteria; kingdom Pseudomonadati; phylum Pseudomonadota; class Alphaproteobacteria; order Hyphomicrobiales; family Rhizobiaceae; genus Agrobacterium; species Agrobacterium sp. YIC 4121. Next base: position 49,156 of record NZ_MRDI01000011.1, read on the forward strand.
CGGAAGCATCGATATGCTCCTTTACGACGTCCTGAAGCTCCTGCACGTCTTCAAGCTTGCCCTGCGCATCGCGCGCCTGGATATCCTGTTCCCGCTCGGCCTTCACCTCGGCATCGTTGATTTCGCCGATACGATCCTTGCCGCGTTCGGCCTGCAACTCTTCCCTGGTTTTCGGATCGGCGACATCTTCGAGACGCTGAATGACTTTCAGGGTTTCACGCGTCATGAAGCGGGTGCCCTGCGCCTGTTCGTCCAGGGCCTCCTTCACGGCGCGCGCCTCATCGCCATAGGGGTTGGCGATGGCGGAGATCATCTGCCGGGCGGAGACGCCGAGTTGTTTGAGGCCGGTCGATTCTTCCAGATCGTCGACGCTTTTCGGCAGGGTCGCGCGCGCCGCCATGATGGCTTTCGACATCTGCTCGCCGAAATCCTCTTCCGTGCCTGTGAGGCCTGCGCCCTTTGCGATGCGGGCGGCAAGGGCGGCCATGGGATCGGTCTTGCTGTTGACGCCATTGTTCAGCACGTCCACGACCTCAGCCTCCGAAACGCCGAAGGATTTCAGGGAAATCTTCGTGGCTTTCCCCTGCGAATCGGTTTTTTCGAAGCCGTCGGTCAGGGTCAGCGCATCCTGAAGTCTTCGCGCGAAGGAAAAGCTCGATTCGTCTTTTTCCTGTGTGATGCCCAGCGCGGAGGAAAAGCGGGAGACGAGCGAGGCGAACGCATCGGCATCCGGTTTCATGACGCCGAAGAGATAGGCGCTTATCTTCTCATTGGCGGCGCGCTGGCTTTCGTCCGGCTGCGGGTTTGTCTTGACCGCATCGTCCTTTTTGGTGCCGTTGGCCTTTTCCTGCTCTTCGCGCTGGCGTTCCTCGATGGTTTGGACCATCGAGCGCATGAGGTCGCTGACTGCAATGCCCGCCGTCTGCTGTAGCGGAGTAATCATCCCTCAAAGTCCCCGACCGCCAAAGTTGCGGCCGAGAATAGGCAATTCTGGTAAATCAGTGCTTAAGCCAGATGCGGGCGCGCTCAGCTATGGGCGAAAATATCGGTTTCTTCCCAGCCGAGGAGGTCGAGCTTCGCGCGGGTCGGCAGAAAGGCGAAACAGGCGTCGGCATGGTCGAGGCGGCCGTCACGCACGAGGCGCCCTGTCAGCTTGTCGCGCAGCGCGTGCAGGTGCAGCACGTCGGAGGCGGCATATTCGAGCTGCGCTGGCGACAGGGTCTCGGCAGCCCAGTCGGAAGATTGCTGGGCCTTGGAAATATCGACTTCCAGCATTTCTTTGAGGTTATCCTTCAGCCCGTGCCGGTCCGTATAGGTTCGGGTCAGTCGCGAGGCGATCTTGGTGCAGAAGACCGGTGTGGTCGTCACGCCGAAGGTGTGGAACAGAACGGCGATATCGAAACGGCCATAGTGAAAAATCTTCTGGCGGGCAGGGTCGGCAAGCATCCGGACGAGGTTCGGCGCTTCCTTTTGACCGGCGGCGATGCGAATGACGTCCGCCGTGCCGTCGCCCGGTGAAAGCTGAACGACACAGAGGCGGTCGCGGCGCGGCACCAGTCCCAGCGTTTCCGTATCGATTGCGATGGCGCCGGTGTAACGCGCGGCATCTTCGGCGGAAATATCGCCTTCGTGGTAACGGATGGGTGCTGCCATGTCCTGCTCCAGAAATTCCAGTTTCCTGCTCCGGCTATAACGGAAAGAGCGGCGGGACGATACCGTTTTATCGGCTCGTACAGTGCGTCACGCCGCATGGCCTTGGCACTTGCCTTTGCGAAAGCCCCCGGGTTAGGGTCGGGAAATCCTTTCCTGACAAATCGCATGAATTCCCGATGACAAAGAAAATCTATCTCGCCGGACCGGAAGTTTTCCTCCCGAACGCGCGCGAAATGCTCGACCTCAAGGCCTCGCTGGCGCGGGACGCCGGTTTCACGCCGCTTTCGCCGGGCGATCTGCAAATTCCGCCGGCGGATACCAGGGTCGGTCACGGCTGCAACATCAATGCGGTCGATGAGCGGATGATGCTGGAAGCTGATGCGGTGATCGCCAATCTCACGCCGTTTCGCGGCATCGCCGCCGATACGGGAACCAGCTATGAGTTGGGCTTCATGTGCGCGCTGGGCAAGCCGGTTTTCGCCTATACCAATATCGCGGCCAATCACTTCACCCGCATCAAGGCGCATTATGGCGGCGTCGCCACCCTGGATGAAACGGGCCGTTATCGCGGGCCGGACGGGCTGTCGATCGAGAATTTCGACATGGTCGACAATCTCATGCTGCATGGCGGGATTTTGCGGCGCGGCGGCGTCATCATCGTTGGCGATGCTCCCGAAGAGGCTTTGTATACGGATCTCGAGGCCTACAGGCGCTGTCTTACGGCGGCGGCGGAAAAATTACTGACACCGATTGACCCTGAAAAAACCAATAGAGTGGAGGCATCATCATGAGCGGAACCATCCTCATCACCGGCGCGACATCCGGCTTCGGACAGGCCACGGCGCGGCGCTTCGTCAAGGAGGGCTGGAAGGTCATCGGCACGGGCCGGCGGGCGGAACGGCTGGAGGCGCTTTCAGCCGAGCTCGGTTCCGCCTTTCATGGCCTCGCCTTCGACATCACCGACGAGGAGGCGACAGGAAAGGCGCTGTCCGGATTGCCGGAAGGCTTCCGGGATATCGACGTTCTCGTCAACAATGCCGGCCTCGCACTCGGCACCGCGCCCGCACCGCAGGTGCCCTTGAAAGACTGGCAGACCATGGTGGACACCAACATCACCGGTCTCCTGAACATTACCCACCATCTGCTGCCGACGCTGATCGGGCGCAAGGGTATTGTCGTCAACCTCTCGTCTGTGGCTGCGCATTATCCCTATACGGGCGGCAATGTGTATGGCGGTACCAAAGCGTTCCTGCGGCAGTTTTCGCTCGGCCTGCGTTCCGACCTGCATGGCAAGGGCGTGCGGGTGACATCCATCGAGCCCGGCATGTGCGAAACGGAATTTACGCTGGTGCGCACCGGCGGCAATCAGGAAGCCTCGGACAATCTCTACAAGGGCGTCAATCCGATCACGGCGGACGATATTGCCAACACCATCCACTGGGTCGCCTCGCAGCCCAAGCATATCAACATCAATAGCCTCGAACTCATGCCGGTCAACCAGTCCTTCGCCGGCTTCCAGGTCTATCGGGAAAGCTGATTTTCCCGCGATTTTGGGGAGTGCTGAAAAACCGGGCAGGAATTTTCGAGCTATGCAGAAATGCAATGCTGCATTGCGAGACTTGCTCTGTTAAAAATCACGGATACCGCTATATTCAAATCATCGAAGCGACGCACTCCTCCTCCCAGCGTCGCTCGATGTGGATCGGTGGTACTCCTCCTCCCAATCACCGATCAAGTTTGAAGCCTGCCGCACCTCCTCCCGCGGCAGGCTTTTTCCTTTTCTGGGCGTCTATTCCTTGAATATTTTGGGCTGTCGACTTTCAGCGCACCGGCTTAGTGCTAAAGACGGTCCGCGGTCTCCCCTTGGATTTCCGGGGGATTTTGAATTTCTGCGTCAAGGCAATGAGCGTTGAAATCAGGCGTGCGTCGATCACATTTTCGTTATGTCTAGATAAATTTGCACAGTTTTGTGGTGGCGTGCCCTGCCGGGCCATTGCTTACCCCCGGCCCTGTGTTTAAGCATGAGCAAAAGAACGCTTGGGAGGTTGCCGGCACGCCTGTGTCTGCGGCCCGAAAGCGGCGGGGAGAGAATGGCAGACTTTAAAGAGGCGCTGAAGCGGTTTCAGCCGATCGCGGTTTCATCGATCGCTGAAGACGAGCTCAGGTTGCGACTACGCGGCCTGCAGGCGCGAATGATCCAGCAAAATATCAAGGCGGTCTGGCTCGATGCATCATCGTCGCTGACCTATTATACCGGCCTGTCGCTTGGTCTTTCCGAGCGCATTCACGGCGCCCTGGTGCCGGCGGAAGGCGTGCCGGTCTATGTCAGCCCGACCTTCGAGGAGCCGAAGCTTCAGACGCTCATCCGCATTGCGGGTGAGGTTGCCGTCTGGGAAGAGGATGAAAGTCCCTTCGACCTGATGGCAAGACGTATCGGTGCCTTGACCTGTCCCGGTCATCTTGTCGCCATCGATCCCGCCACCCCCTTTGTTTTCGCATCGGCCCTCATGCAGCGCCTTGAAGGGCGCATCATTTCCGCCCAGCCGATGATCGTCGCCCAGCGGCAGGTCAAATCCGCAGCCGAGATCGCCATCATCCAGACGGCGATGGACGCGAGCTACGGCGTGCAGAAGGCCGTGTTCGAGGGGCTGCGTCCCGGCGTTTCCACCACGGAAGTCGCTGATTTCGTTAATGCGGCGCATATTGCCCTTGGCCTGAAGCCGCTTTTCGTGGCGGTGCAGTTTGGCGAGGCGACGGCCTATCCGCATGGCGTGCCCCATGCGCAGACGCTCAGCGAAGGCGATATGGTGCTGGTCGATCTTGGCGGCATTCTTCATGGCTATCGTTCCGATATCACCCGCACCTATGTCTTTGGCAAACCGACGGAACGGCAGTGTTTCCTCTGGAACGCCGAGCGCGACGCGCAGGCGGCGGCCTTTGCCGCAGCCAAAGTCGGCGCTGCCTGCTCGGATGTGGACAGGGCCGCGCGCGAAAGCCTGAAAGCGGCCGGTTTCGGCCCGGATTATCAGCTTCCCGGCCTGCCGCACCGCACCGGCCACGGGCTTGGGCTGGATATTCACGAAGAACCCTATATCGTTGCAGGAAATGCCACGGCGCTGGAGCCGGGCATGTGTTTTTCCATCGAGCCGATGCTGTGCGTTTATGGCGAATGCGGCGTCCGTCTCGAGGATATAGCCTATATGACGGAGGCGGGACCGCGCTGGTTCTGCCCACCGGAGAAGAACCTCGACCGGTTGTTTCAGCCGGTCGCCGGGTAATTGGTCGGGAGGCAAAGGACCGAACGGCGATAGGGGTGATCCCATATCGCTGCTGACCAGAAGAGGTAGGCCCCCGGACGGGGCCGCAGGAACTCAGAAAAAGAGGGAAAGGACCACCAGATGAAAACGCTGACCCGCAGTTTGCTTATCGCCTCTGCGATTGCGATCACTTCCGCCATGCCCGCCATGGCGAAGACCTTCGTTTATTGCTCCGAGGCATCGCCGGAAGGCTTCGATCCGTCGCCTTATACCGCAGGCGGCACCTTCGATGCCTCCGCGCATCCGGTCTATAACCGTCTGACCGAGTTCAAGAAGGGCACGACCGAAGTAGAGCCCGGCCTTGCGGAAAAATGGGACGTTTCCAAGGATGGTCTCGAATACACTTTCCACCTCCGCAAGGGCGTCAAGTGGCACTCCAACGACAAGTTCACGCCGAGCCGCGAATTCAACGCTGACGACGTGATCTTCAGCTACAACCGCCAGGGCGACGCGAAGAACCCGTGGAACCAGTACATCGCAGGCATCACCTACGAATATTACAACTCCATGGAAATGCCGTCCCTGATCAAGGAAATCGTCAAGGTCGACGATTACACGGTCAAGTTCGTGCTGACCCGCCCGGAAGCGCCGTTCCTCGCCAACATCGCCATGCCTTTCGCTTCGATCGTGTCGAAGGAATATGCCGATACGCTTGAGAAGGCCGGCACTAAGGAAGACTTCAACAACCTGCCGATCGGCACCGGCCCGTTCAAGTTCGTCGCCTATCAGAAGGACGCGGTCATCCGCTACCAGAAGAATGCCGACTACTGGGGTGAAGCTCCGAAGATCGACGACCTGATCTTCGCGATCACGCCTGACGCCGCCGTCCGCCTGCAGAAGCTGAAGGCTGGCGAATGCCACCTGATGCCATACCCGGCTCCGGCTGATCTGGCGACCATCCGCGCCGACAAGAACCTCAAGCTCGATGAGCAGCCGGGTCTGAACGTCGCTTACTTCGCCTACAACACGACCGTTGCACCTTTCGACAACCCGGAAGTCCGCAAGGCGCTGAACATGGCGATGAACAAGCAGGCGATCATCGACGCCGTGTTCCAGGGTGCCGGCCAGGTTGCCAAGAACCCGATCCCGCCGACAATGTGGTCCTACAACGACAGCATCAAGGACGATGCTTACGATCCGGAAGCTGCCAAAAAGGCTCTCGAAGCCGCTGGCGTCAAGGATCTGTCGATGAAGATCTGGGCAATGCCGGTGCAGCGTCCTTACATGCCGAACGCCCGTCGCACCGCCGAGCTGATCCAGTCGGATTTTGCGAAGGTCGGCGTCAAGGCCGAGATCGTTTCCTTCGAATGGGGTGAATACCTCAAGAAGTCCACCGAAGTGAAGCGCGACGGCGCTGTCATCCTCGGCTGGACCGGCGACAATGGTGACCCGGACAACTTCCTCAGCGTTCTCCTGTCCTGCGCCGCAACCGGTGAAGGCGGTGCGAACCGTGCACAGTGGTGCAACAAGGAGTTCTCGGACCTGTTGGCCAAGGCAAAGCAGACCACCGACGTTGCCGAGCGCACCAAGCTTTATGAGCAGGCACAGGTGATCTTCAAGGAACAGGCTCCGTGGGCGACGCTTGCGCACTCCACGCAGTTCGTTCCCATGTCCGCCAAGGTTTCCGGCTTCACCATGAGCCCGCTTGGCGACTTCACCTTCGAAAACGTCGACATCGCGGAGTAATCCTCGAACAACCGGACGCGCGGAAGAACCCTGTTCTTCCGCGCGTCTTTTCAGGAAAAAACCATGATCCGGTTCATTCTCGGCAAACTTCTCTATCTCGTTCCGACCTTCCTCGGGATCACCATCGTCGCCTTCGCCTTCGTGCGCGTCCTGCCGGGCGATCCCGTGCTGTTGATGGCGGGCGAACGCGGCATTTCACCCGAACGGCATGCGCAGCTTGCCGAACAGCTCGGTTTTGCTCAGCCCATCTGGCAGCAATATCTACATTTCCTTGGACGGCTGCTTCAGGGCGATCTTGGCAATTCGCTGGTCACCAAGAAGCCGGTTCTCACCGAGTTCCTGTCGCTCTTTCCCGCGACGGTCGAGCTTGGTCTCGTTGCCATCATCATCGCAACGCTGATTGGCGTTCCGGTCGGCGTCATCGCCGCCATTCGTCGTGGCTCCTGGTTCGACCAGATTTCCATGACGACGGCGCTCGTCGGCTTCTCCATGCCGATCTTCTGGTGGGGTCTGCTGCTCATCATCATGTTCTCCGGCATCCTGCAATGGACGCCGGTGTCAGGCCGTATCTCGCTGATGTATTTCTTCCCCTCTGTTACCGGTTTCATGCTGATCGACAGCCTGATTTCGGGACAGAAGGGCGCGTTTGCCTCGGCCCTGTCGCATCTCATCCTGCCCTCGGTGGTGCTTGCCACCATTCCGCTTGCCGTGATTGCGCGCCAGACGCGTTCAGCCATGCTGGAAGTACTCGGTGAGGATTATGTGCGCACGGCCCGTGCCAAGGGCATGTCTCCTTCCCGTGTGGTCGGCATTCATGCGCTGCGCAACGCCATGATCCCTGTTGTCACCACCATCGGTCTTCAGATCGGCGTGCTGATGGCTGGCGCGATCCTGACCGAAACCATCTTTTCCTGGCCGGGCATCGGCAAGTGGATGATCGATTCCATCTCTCGCCGCGACTATCCGGTCGTGCAGAGCGGCCTGCTGTTGATCGCGGGTCTGGTGATGATCGTCAACCTGCTTGTCGATCTGACCTATGGCCTCATCAATCCGAGGATCCGTCACAAATGACCGATGTGATCACCACTCCGGGCGTGCGCCTCTCAGACGCCGCCATCCGCCGCCGGATGATCGCCGATTTCTGGTTTTATTTCCGCCAGAACCGTGGCGCCGTCATCGGGCTTGCCGTGTTCATCCTTCTCGTGCTGGTCGCGGTTTTTGCGCCGCTGATCGCGCCGCATGATCCGACCCAGCAATATCGCGATGCGCTGCTCGTGCCGCCGGTCTGGCAGGAAGGCGGCCGTGCCGGCTTCTTCTTCGGCACGGACGCCGTCGGGCGTGACATGTTGTCCCGCCTGATATACGGCGCGCAATATTCGCTGTTCATCGGTATCGTTGTCGTTTCCATCGCGCTCGTCGGCGGCATCGTCATCGGTCTCATTGCCGGCTTCTTCGGCGGCTGGGTCGATACCGTCATCATGCGTGTTATGGACGTCATCTTGGCGTTTCCGTCGTTGCTGTTGGCGCTGGTGCTGGTCGCGATCCTCGGTCCGGGCCTCACCAATGCCATGATCGCCATCGCCATCGTCTATCAGCCGCATTTTGCCCGTCTGACGCGCGCTGCCGTCATGAGCGAGCTCAGGCGTGAATATGTCACGGCCGCGCGCGTGGCCGGTGCGGGCAATCTCCGGCTGATGTTCAAGACCATCCTGCCGAACTGCCTTGCGCCGCTGATCGTTCAGGCGACGCTTTCGTTCTCCTCTGCGGTTCTCGATGCGGCCGCACTCGGCTTCCTCGGCATGGGCGCGCAGCCGCCTGCCTCCGAATGGGGCACGATGCTGGCGGAAGCGCGTGAATTCATCCTGCGCGCCTGGTGGGTCGTGACCCTTCCGGGCCTGACGATCCTGATCTCGGTGCTCGCCATCAACCTCATGGGTGACGGCCTGCGCGATGCGCTCGATCCCAAACTGAAGCGGAGCTGAGCGATGAGCCTGCTGAAAATCAAGAACCTCACCGTCAAATTCGCCACCGCCACCGGCGCCTTCACGGCCGTCAACGGCATCGATGTTTCCGTCGACAAACACGAGGTACTGGCCATCGTCGGCGAGTCCGGTTCCGGCAAGTCGGTATCGATGCTCGCCGTCATGGGGCTTCTGCCCGATACGGCGACGATCACCGCCGACGAGATGACGTTCGACGGCAAAAACCTTTTGGCCATGTCGCCGCAGGAGCGCCGCAGGGTGATCGGTCGCGAGATCACCATGATCTTCCAGGAGCCGGTCGCCTCGCTCAACCCGTCCTTCACGGTCGGTTTCCAGATCGAGGAGGTTCTGCGCCTCAATCTCGGCATGAGCGGCGCTGCCGCGCGTGCCCGCGCCCTGGAGCTGTTCCGGGCTGTCGGCATTCCCGAGCCGGAAACCAAGCTCAAGGCCTATCCGCACCAGATGTCGGGCGGCCAGTGCCAGCGCGTGATGATCGCGATTGCGATCGCCTCCAAGCCGCGCCTTCTGATCGCGGACGAGCCGACAACCGCACTCGACGTGACCATTCAGAAGCAGATCCTCGACTTGTTGATGAAGTTGCAGGAAGAATACGGCATGGCGCTGATCCTCATCACCCATGACATGGGTGTGGTGGCGGAAACCGCCGACCGCGTCGTCGTGCAATATAAGGGCCGCAAGATGGAAGAGGCGGATGTCTTGAGCCTGTTCGAGGCCCCGCAGCATCCCTATACCAAGGCACTGCTTTCGGCCCTGCCGGAAAATGCCACCGGCGACCGTTTGCCCACGGTTTCCGATTTCTTCGGCAAGGAGGGCGTTCAATGAGCATCGTTGTCGAAGGCAGGGGAATTACCCGCGACTATCATGTTCCCGGCGGCCTGTTCGGCGGCGCCAAGACGGTGCAGGCTCTGAAGGGCATCGACTTTACCGTCGAGCGCGGCAAGACGCTCGCCATCGTCGGTGAATCCGGCTCCGGTAAATCGACGCTGGCCCGCATCATCGCGCTGATCGATCCGGCATCCGGCGGCGAACTGAAGATCGAAGGCAAACCTGTCGATATCGCCAGACGCCGTCCGGACACGCAGATGCGCTCCAAGGTGCAAATGGTGTTCCAGAACCCCTATGGCAGCCTCAATCCGCGCCAGAAGGTGGGCGACGTGCTGATGGAACCGCTGGTCATCAACACCAAGATACCGGCTTCCGAGCGCCGCGAGCGGGCCGAAGCCATGCTGGTGAAGGTCGGTCTCGGTCCTGAGCATTTCAACCGTTATCCGCACATGTTCTCCGGCGGCCAGCGCCAGCGCATCGCCATTGCGCGCGCACTGATGCTGAACCCGGCGCTGCTGGTGCTGGACGAACCGGTTTCGGCGCTCGATCTTTCCGTGCAGGCGCAGGTTCTGAACCTGCTGCGCGATCTGCAGGAAGAGTTTGAACTGACCTATGTTTTCGTCAGCCACGATCTTTCGGTGGTGCGTTACATCGCCGACGATGTGATGGTCATTTCGAAGGGTGTGGCGGTGGAGCAGGGCACGCGCGAGGAACTCTTCGCCGATCCGAAGCATCCCTATACCCGCCAGCTTTTCGCCGCGACACCGATCACGGATGTCGATGCCATCCGCGCCCGCGTGGAACGCCGCAAGGCGGCACGGCTGGGGGCGACCGCCTGAAGCTGGCGACCGAGGTTAGGAACAGGCCGGATTTCCGGCCTGTTCTTTTTTCAGGACTTCAGAAAACGCGCGATTGCCGCAAGCGCGCCGTGTTCCCGAATGTCTCGATAGGCGGCTTTCAGGGCTGGGACGAAGGTTTCGTTCCTTGGCAGGTCGCTGCCAAATGTGCGTTCGAAAGTCAGAAAACGGTCAACGACCGCATCCGGCGCCATTGCCAGTTGATCCGGCGCATCCCACTCCTTGAAAGCGGGATCGAGAATGGTGATCGGCTGCCCCTTTTCATTCTTGTCCGCGCAGGACCTGATCCAGAGCGCGACGGCGAAAATAACCGTCCGGCTTTCAGCCTTCTCCTCCAGCAGCTCGCGCAAGGGGCCAAGAATGCGCAGCGGCACTTTCTGCGATGCATCGGAGGCGATCTGCATGGTCTTGTGCTGCAATGAGGGATTGGCGAAACGATCCCGCAGGCCGGCTGCGAATTCCGCCCCGTCGACGGCGGGATCGAGCGTCCGTTCGATCTCGCGCCAATAGGCGTCGATGAAATCGCGCACGGGCTTTTCACCCCATGCATCCGCCACCGTCGCAAGGCCGGCAATCTGGCCGATGGCGGCGATGGCGCTGTGGGAGCCATTCAGCATTCTGAGCTTCATATGCTCGTATGGCTCAACATTGCCGACGAATTCCACGCCCGATTTCTCGAGCGCCGGCCTTCCATGCGGAAAACGGTCCTCAATGACAAAACGGAAATAGGGTTCGGCCACCACCGGCCAGGCATCGCTGAGGCCGAGTGCGGTCGAAATCGCCTCGCGGTCCGCATCCGTGGTGGCGGGAACGATCCGGTCCACCATCGAGCAGGGGCAGGCAATATTGGTTTCGATGAAGGATGCCAGTTCCGGATCGGCCAGTTCCGCAAATTCCAGCAGCAGCTTTTGCAGCACATGGCCGTTTGCGGGCAGGTTGTCGCAGGAAAGGAGCGTCAGGGGCTGAGAACCTTGCCTGCGCCTGCGCCGAGTGGCGGCAAGGATGAAGCCGAAGATGGAGCGCGGCCGCTCCGGGTTTTCGAGATCATGGACGATATCGGGATGATCGCGCAGCAGGCTGCGGGCGGCAAGATTGGTCAGGTAACCCTTCTCCGTCACGGTCAGTGTGACGATGAGGACGCGCGGATCGGCCATCCGCTCCACCAGCCGTTCGGGCTCTTCCGGCGCGACGATGGTTTCGAGAATCGAACCGATCATGCGCAGGCGCTCGCTTTCACCGTCTCGCAGGCAAAAGGTGTAGAGATTATCCTGCGGCTCGATGGCGTCGCGCGTATCCGGGCTGCGCAGCGATGCCGCAACGATGCCCCATCGGGTTTCGCCGCGATTAAGGCAATCGTCGATGAAAACCGCCTGATGAGCCCGATGAAAGGCCCCGACGCCGAGGTGGACGATGCCGGGCGTGACGCTTTGGCGGTCATAGGCGGGTGTCGTGACGGATTGCGGCAGGCGGGGCAGGGTTGCAGCGGAAAGCCGGTCTGTCATCGATGCGAAATCCCCATGCCGAACGGGACGATTGTGGCTCGCGCCGCTCTCATTGCGGCGTCCGGCTTGTGGCGCATCATGTCAGTTCCTCCCCTATATGCGGAATGATCAGGCGCCGGCCTCTTTGAGCAGCCGGACCTGGCGCAGCGTATTCTGGCGGCTGCGCTCGAGATGCCGCCACAGGGCATCGACGATCTGGGCCTTACTGCCGGCGGCGATGGCATCGGCGATATTCTGGTGCTCTTCGACCGAGCGGGCGTAGTCGCCGAGGATCGAGACGAAAACCGTGTGGGTCTGGTCGAGAATGCGCTCATGCGAGCCGGAAATGACCGGAATGCGCGCCGCCGACACAAGGGTCGTATGGAAGCTGCGGTCGTAAAAAAGCGCTTTCGATAATTCGTCGAGCGTTGAGCCTTTGGCGAATTTACGATGTTTCGCAAGGCTTTCCAGCAGTTCCGCGTGCAGCGCTCCATCCAGTTGCCCGGCGTCGAAGGCCACTTCCACGGCGCCTTTTTCGAGCAGCATTCTGGCGGCGTAAAGTTCCTCCACATCCTCCACGGTGAAATCGCGCACCACCATGCCGCGCCGGGAGGAATTGACCACCAGCCCATCGGCCTCGAGTTTCAGGCAGGCTTCCTTCACCGGCGTGGGGCTGATGCCGAGATCGGCAGCAAGCTCATTGGGCAGCAGGCGTTCGCCGCCGCGCAATCTGCCGCTGACGATGCGTGCGCGCAGTTCCCGGTGCGCCTGTTCGGCGAGCGTGACTTTGACCAGCGAGTTCATGGCGGCATCATTGCCCAGCTTCGAGGGACTGGCAATGGCTGAATATTAAAAATAAAAAATTTTTTATTTTACAAAGACCATTTTTGCTTTAGCTCTATCCGTCAGCGGAAGCCGGCTGCTGGAGGAGGGCGGTCTGGCAATTTCCCGAAAGCCCATCTTCGCGGCCCATGGTCGCGGGGACGCGGCGTCTATTCCTCCCCGCAAGCAATCAGCAATCGAGGAATGACCGATCATGAAAATTACCGCCGTCGAACCTTTCATCCTGCACCTGCCGCTGACTTCGGAGTCCATTTCCGATTCCACCCACAGCATCACCCATTGGGGCGTCGTCGGTGCAAAGATCACCACCAGCGATGGCCTTGAGGGCTATGGTTTCACCGGCACCCACGCGCATCTGCCGTCGGACAGGCTGATCACATCCTGCATCAGCGATTGTTACGCGCCCTTGCTGGTGGGGGAGGATGTGTCGGACCATTCGAGGCTGTGGACGAAACTGGCCCGTTATCCGGCGCTGCAATGGGTCGGCAGGGCGGGCATCACCCATCTGGCGCTGGCCGCAGTTGACGTTGCGCTCTGGGACCTGAAGGCGAAAAAGGCGGGCGTGCCGCTCTGGCACTATCTCGGCGGCGCGCGCACTGCGGCGGTGGAAGCCTATAATACCGATATTGGCTGGCTTTCCTTCACGCTGGAGGATTTGCTGACGGGTAGCGCGAGAGCGGTGGAGGAGGATGGGTTTACCCGGCTGAAGATCAAGGTCGGGCATGACGATCCGAATATCGATATTGCCCGCCTCGCCGCCGTCCGTAAGCGTGTCGGTTCGTCCATCCGCATCGCCATTGACGGCAACGGCAAGTGGGATTTGCCCACATGCCAGCGTTTCTGCGCGGCGGCGAAAGATCTGGACATTTACTGGTTCGAGGAGCCGCTCTGGTATGACGATGTGACGAGCCATGCACGGCTGGCGCGCAATACGTCCATTCCGATTGCGCTCGGGGAGCAGCTTTACACGGTGGATGCGTTCCGCTCATTCATCGATGCCGGTGCGGTTGCCTATGTCCAGCCGGATGTGACCCGGCTTGGCGGCATCACCGAATATATTCAGGTTGCCGATCTCGCGCTCGCCCATCGCCTGCCCGTGGTGCCGCATGCCGGCGAGATGAGCCAGGTGCATGTGCATCTGAGCTACTGGCACCCGGCTTCGACCATTCTCGAATATATTCCCTGGATCAAGGATCACTTCGAAGAGCCGATCCATGTGCGGGACGGTGTCTACAAACGTCCGGAGCGCCCCGGCGCCAGCACGACGCCGCTGGCGGAAAGTTTCGCCCGTTATGGCAAGGCGGTGAAATGAGCAGCGGTATAAAACCCGGATTTTAAGGGAGGGAAGCCCGCCCTCCGTCATGCCGGACTAGATCCGGCATCCAGCCACGGCGCGTTTGCGCCGTGAAAAGAGTCTTTCGCGATCAAAGACTTGATCGCGCTGGACCCCGGATCTAGTCCGGGGTGACGGAGTGTGGATGATGCAATTTTTCCAAATTTAGCGCCAGCCGAGAGCCGGCGCCACCTGCTTGAGGATCGTCTCGATCACATGGGCGTTGTAATCGACGCCCAGCTGGTTCGGCACGGTCAGGAGCAGCGTGTCGGCCTCGGCGATGGCCTCGTCGGCTTTCAGCTGTTCGATCAGTTTTTTCGGCTCGGCGGCATAGCTGCGCCCGAAGATCGCGCGTGTCTTGTCGTCTATATAACCGATCTTGTCATCGCCTTCGTTGCCGTAACCGAAATAGGACCGGTCGCGGTCGTTGACGAGGGCGAAGATGCTGCGGCTGACCGATACACGCGGCTCGCGGGTGTGGCCCGCTTCCTTCCAGGCTTCCCGGAAGGTGCGGATCTGCTGCGCCTGCTGGACATGGAAAGGCTCGCCCGTTTCATCCGTCTTCAGGGTGGAGCTTTGCAGGTTCATGCCAAGCTTTGCCGCCCAGACCGCCGTTGCATTGGAACTCGAACCCCACCAGATGCGCTCGCGCAGCCCTTCGGAATGCGGCTCCAGCCGCAAAAGGCCGGGCGGGTTCGGGAACATCGGGCGCGGATTCGGTTCGGCGAAACCTTCACCTTTCAGAAGCTCGAGGAAGACTTCGGTGTGCTGACGCGCCATGTCTTCTTCACTCTGGCCCTCGGCCGGACGGTAACCGAAATAACGCCAGCCATCGATCACCTGTTCCGGCGAGCCGCGGCTGATACCGAGCTGCAGGCGTCCGCCGGCGATGAGGTCGGCCGAACCGGCGTCCTCCGCCATGTAGAACGGGTTTTCATAACGCATGTCGATGACGCCGGTGCCGATCTCGATGTTTTTCGTGCGCGCGCCGACGGCAGCCAGCAGCGGAAAGGGCGAGGCAAGCTGGCGGGCGAAATGGTGCACGCGGAAATAAGCGCCGTCGGCGCCGAGTTCTTCCGCGGCCACGGCGAGGTCTATCGATTGCAGCAGCGTATCGGCGGCCGAACGGGTCTGCGACTGAGGCGAGGGCGTCCAGTGGCCGAAGGACAGGAATCCGATCTTTTTCATGATGACCTTCCAGATGTCGGAGGATGCCGGTCTTCACAAACCGGCTTCGTTGTTGTCAGTCATATAGGCTGGCACGCGTATCCTCCAACCGGCCGGGCGTAGACACGGTGTCGCCGAAATGTGAACGATGGCTGTTCAGACCATCATCCGGCGGTCGAGGATGAAGAGTTTTTCATGCGCGCGCGCCGTGGTGAGAATGAAGTCCATCAGCGAGCGCACACGCGGCACATTGGCAAGGTCCTGATGGCTCGTCAGCCAGTAGCCGCGCCGCAGTTCCACTTCGCCGGCAAGCACCATCTGCAAATCCGGGAAGCGCGCGGCGATGAAATTCGGCAGGATGCACAGGCCCCGGCCGCTCAGCGTGGCCGTCAGCTGCGCGAAAATACTCGAGGACTGAAAGCCCGGACGCAGGCCGGGCAGCACGTCGCGCATATAATCAAGGCCGGGTGAGAAGATCAGGTCCTGTACGTAACCGATGAAGAAGTGATCGAGCAGGTCCTCGCGCTTGGTGATTCTCGGCCGTCCGGCGAGATAGGAACGCGAGGCATAGATATGCAGCGTATAATCGATGATCTGTTCGTTGATATAGGGACCGGCCTTCGGCGGATCGAGCGTGACGGCCACATCCGCCTCCTTTCTGGAAAGCGCCATGATCTGCTGGATCGTCACCATTTCCACCATGATGTGGGGATGCGTGATGGCGAAGTCTTTCAGCCTTTCCACGAAGAAAAAATTGGAAAAACCTTCAGGCGCGCTAAGGCGCACCACGCCGCGCAGCAGGCTGCCGCTTTCGGAAATATCCGATTGCAGCCTTTCGGCTTCCGCCTCGATACGCTCGACCGTATCCACCAGCCGCCGCCCGACGGTCGTCAGTTCATAACCGCGCGGGTTTCGCTCGAACAGCTTGGTTTTAAGCGAGAATTCCAGCCGGTCGATATGGCGGGAGACAGTGGCGTGGCTGGTGCGCAGGCTTCGGGCCGCCGATGAGAGCTGTCCGGTGCGGGCCACGGCCAGAAAATATTGCAGGTCGTCCCAGGTGAAAGGGGTGGCCATATTTGTCTCCCATCAAGAGTTCTGTTCAAAAATGAACAGTTCCTGTTCGCAATTTGATGATGCCCCGGTCTTGTGTCAACGGCCGAATTCGAGAAGTCTAGGCTCAGGATGCATCGCTTTGAGGAGGGCGGTGTGACCATTCGGGTGCAATGGCATGCAGGTCCCCTACGCGGTTCGTTCACCGTTGCACAGACAATCTGAGGCTCGCAATCATCTCTGGGAGGAGAAGTCATGCGCAAGAGTATCGTTTTATCCACGGCCATGGCGCTGGCCGCTGGCACCGCCGCTTATGCCGCCGAGATTTCGGACGGCAAGGTCAAGATCGGCATCTTGAACGACCAGTCGGGCGTCTACGCCAATTTCGGCGGCAAATACTCTTATGAAGCCGCGAAGATGGCGGTCGAGGATTTCGGCGGCAAGGTGCTCGATGCGCCGGTGGAAGTGGTGACCGCCGACCACCAGAACAAGGCGGACGTCGCCTCCAATATCGCCCGCCAATGGTACGATACCGAACAGGTCGATTCGATCATGGAACTGACCTCGTCGTCGGTCGGCCTTGCCGTGCAGGCGCTGTCCAAGGACAAGAAGAAGATCACCATCAATACGGGTGCGGCAACCACCGAGCTGACCGGCAAGCAGTGCAGCCCCTATGGTTTCCATTGGGCCTATGACACCTATTCGCTGGCGGTCGGCACCGGCGGCGCGCTCGTCAAGCAGGGCGGCGACAGCTGGTTCTTCCTGACCGCCGACTATGCCTTCGGTTATTCGCTGGAAGAAAATACGTCGAATTTCGTCAAGTCCAATGGCGGTAAGGTTCTGGGTTCGGTGCGCCATCCGCTTGCCACGACGGACTATTCCTCCTTCCTGCTGCAGGCGCAGTCCTCGGGCGCGAAGGTCATCGGTCTTGCCAATGCCGGTCTCGATACCTCCAACGCCATCAAGCAGGCGGCCGAATTCGGCATCGTCGCCGGCGGCCAGCGGCTTGCAGCGCTTCTCTTCACGCTTGCTGAAGTCCACGGCCTCGGTCTTGGAGCCGCGCAGGGCCTGACGCTGACGGAAGGTTTTTATTGGGACCGCGACGATGAATCGCGCAAGTTCGGCGAACGCTTCAAGGAACGCACCGGCGCCATGCCGAACATGGTGCATGCTGGCACCTATTCCGCCGTGCTGCATTACCTTAAAGCCATCGAAAAGGCCGGCACAGACGATGCAGATGCCGTTGCCAAGGCCATGAAGGAAATGCCGGTCAACGACGTCTTCTCGAAAGACGGCCATGTGGCCGCCAACGGCCGCATGATCCACGACATGTATCTCATGGAAGTGAAGAAGCCGGACGAAAGCAAGCAGCCGTGGGATTATTACAAGGTACTTGCCACCATCCCCGGCAAGGAAGCCTTCATGGACCCCGCAAAAAGCGGTTGCCCGCTGGTAACGCAGTAAAGAAGAATAAAAAGGGGAAAGCTTGATGACGATCGCTCCCGCCCTTGCCGGGCAGGCCGAACCTCGCGTCGTTCTTTCGGCGCGCGGTCTCTCCAAGACCTTCGGCGCATTCGCGGCCGTGAAAAACGTCGATCTCGACGTCCACCATGCCCGCGTGCATGCGCTTATCGGTCCGAACGGTGCCGGCAAAACAACGGTCTTCAACCTGTTGACCAAGTTTCTCCAGCCGACAGGCGGGGCGATCACCTTCATGGGAACGGACATAACAAGGACGCCGCCGGACAAGGTGGCGCGTCTCGGCCTCGTCAGGTCTTTCCAGATATCGGCGGTGTTTCCGCATCTGACGGTTCTGGAAAACGTGCGGGTGGCGTTGCAGCGGCCGAACAGCCTCGCCACGCAGTTCTGGCTGCCGCTCTCCTCGCTCGACAGGCTGAACGCCCGCGCCGAGGAGCTGATCGCCATGGTCGGCCTGACCAGGGAAAAACATGCGCTTGCGGCCGATCTTTCCTACGGCCGCAAGCGGGTTCTCGAAATCGCCACCACGCTGGCGCTCGATCCGAAGGTTCTGCTGCTGGATGAACCGATGGCCGGCATGGGCGGCGAGGATGTCGCCCACGTCGCCGAACTCATCCGCGAGGTGGCAAAGACACGCGCGGTGCTGATGGTCGAACATAATCTGAAAGTCGTGGCCGATATCTGCCACCACGTCACGGTCTTGCAACGCGGTGAAATTCTGGCGGAGGGCGATTATGCCGCCGTTGCCGCCGATCCGCGCGTGCGCACGGCCTATATGGGCACGGAGGAGGCTTGATATGGCGGCAATGCTCGAAGTCTCCAATCTGAAATCCTGGTATGGCGAAAGCCAGGCGCTGCACGGTGTCGATCTGACGGTCGGCGAGGGCGAAACCATCACCATTCTCGGCCGCAACGGTGTGGGCAAGACCACGACGCTGCGCACTATCATGGGCATCATCCGAAACCGCAAGGGCGTCATCAAGCTGGGCGGCAAGGATCTGATGCCGGTGCCGCTGCATCGCACGGCGAAATACGGCCTTGGTTTCGTGCCGGAAGAGCGCGGCATCTTCGCGACGCTGAGCGTCGAGGAGAACCTGAAGCTGCCGCCCGTCGTCGCATCCGGCGGCATGACGCTCGATGAAATATACGAGCTGTTTCCCAATCTTTACGAACGCCGCACCAGCCCCGGCACCAAGCTTTCCGGCGGCGAGCAGCAGATGCTGGCCATGGCGCGCATCCTGCGCACCGGGGTGAAGGTGCTGCTGCTTGACGAACCGACCGAAGGGCTTGCCCCGGTCATCGTGCAGCGCATCGGCGAGGTGCTGCAAAAGCTGAAGAGCCGCGGCATGACCGTTGTTCTGGTCGAACAGAATTTCCGTTTTGCCAGCCGTATCGCCGACCGTTTCTACCTGATGGATCACGGCCAGATGGTCAGCAATTTTCCGGTCAGCGAGCTTTCCGGCCGCATGGGCGAGCTCAACAAGGTGCTGGGGGTTTAACGATGACGATGATCTTCGGCGTTCCAATTCAGGCACTGCTCGGGCAATTGCTGGTGGGCCTTATCAACGGGTCGTTTTATGCGCTGCTGTCGCTCGGCCTTGCCGTCATTTTCGGCCTGCTGCGCGTCATCAATTTTGCCCATGGCGCGCAATATATGCTCGGCGCTTTCGTCGCCTTCCTCGGCCTGCAATATTTCGGCATCAATTTTTGGGTGGCGCTCATCGTCACACCTTTCGTCGTGGCGCTTTTCGGTGCGATCGTCGAACGCTTCCTGCTGTCGCGGCTTTACGATCTCGATCCGCTTTATGGGCTACTCTTCACTTTCGGTCTCGCGCTGGTGGTGGAAGGCACGTTCCGCTGGCTTTATGGCGCTGCTGGCCAGCCCTATTCGGTTCCGCCGCAGCTTGCCGGCGGCACCAATCTCGGCTTCATGTTCCTGCCGAATTACCGCGCTTTTGTCGTCGTCATTTCGCTCATCGTCTGCATCGCCACCTGGGCGTTGATCGAAAAGACCCGGCTTGGCTCCTATCTGCGCGCTGCGACGGAAAACCCGACGCTGGTGCAGGCTTTCGGCATCAACGTGCCTGTTCTCCTGACGCTGACCTACGCGCTGGGTGCCGGCCTTGCCGGTTTCACCGGGGTTCTCGCCGCGCCGATCTATCAGGTCTCGCCGCTGATGGGCACGAACCTCATCATCGTCGTCTTTGCCGTGGTCGTGGTCGGCGGCATGGGTTCGATCATGGGGGCCATCGTCACCGGCTATATGCTCGGCATTGCCGAAGGGCTGACGAAGGTGTTCTACCCGGAGGCCTCCAACATCGTCATCTTCGTCATCATGGCCTTTGTGCTGCTCATCCGCCCCGCCGGACTTTTCGGAAAGGACGCCTGATATGTCCAAAGCCACCCATAGCCCCACCGCCGGAGCAATGCCGCAGACCGAGGTTTCGACGACTGCCGGCACCATCAAGACCGTGCTTATTCTTGCAGGGCTTGCCGTGCTCATCGCCGCACCGATGTTCGTTTATCCGATCTTTCTGATGAAGCTGCTGTGCTTTGCGCTGTTTGCCTGCGCCTTCAACCTCCTGATCGGTTACACGGGCCTTCTGTCCTTCGGCCATGCGGCGTTTTTCGGCGGTGCAGCCTATTTCACCGCCTATTCGGTGAAGGAATGGGGCGTGACGCCGGAAATCGGCCTTGTCATCGGCATGGCGGGGGCGGCGCTGCTCGGCCTTGTCATCGGCTTCTTCGCCATCCGTCGTCAGGGCATCTATTTCGCCATGATTACGCTCGCGCTGTCGCAGATGTTTTATTTCTTCTGCCTTCAGGCGCCGTTTACCCATGGCGAGGACGGGTTGCAGGGCGTGCCGCGCGGCCATCTCTTCGGTCTTCTCGACCTCAATGCGCCACTCAATATCTATTATACGGTGCTTGTCGCCTTTGTGCTCGCACTTCTGGTCATCTGGCGTTTCGTCAACTCGCCCTTCGGCATGATCCTGAAATCGATCCGCGAAAACGAGCAGCGCGCCATTTCGCTGGGCTATAGCGTCCAGCGCTACAAGCTCGGTGCTTTCGTCATGTCGGCGACGCTGGCCGGCCTTGCGGGTGGCCTCAAAGCGCTGGTCTTCCAGTTTGCGACGCTCACCGACGTCACCTGGCAGATGTCGGGCGAAGTGATCCTGATGACGCTGCTCGGCGGTATCGGCACCATGATTGGCCCGATCTTCGGTGCGGGTCTCGTCGTCACCCTGCAGAACTATCTCGCGACGTCCGATTTCCCGGTCACCATCATCACCGGCCTCGTGTTCATGGCCTGCGTTCTGGTGTTCCGGCGCGGTCTGATCGGCGAATTTTACGCGTCGCGGCTCGGGAGAAAACTCGGCTTTCAGCACCGCAGCTAGACGTTTTTAAGAACACAGGAAAGGCCTCTTCCGCGTCCGGGACGACGCGGCAAGGGCGGCGCGTGGAGAAGAGCATGGGCGA
The DNA here is from genome assembly GCF_002008205.1 of Agrobacterium sp. YIC 4121. NCBI lineage: Bacteria > Pseudomonadati > Pseudomonadota > Alphaproteobacteria > Hyphomicrobiales > Rhizobiaceae > Agrobacterium > Agrobacterium sp. YIC 4121. The sequence goes on from NZ_MRDI01000011.1 coordinate 70,330, forward strand.
ATATGACTATATCGTCATCGGAGCGGGGAGTGCCGGATGCGTTCTCGCCAACCGCCTTTCGAAAGATCCGAACAACCGCGTGCTGCTGCTGGAAGCGGGCGGCAACGACAATTACCACTGGATCCATATTCCAGTCGGTTATCTCTACTGCATCAACAATCCGCGCACCGACTGGTGTTTCAAGACGGCGGAAGAGCCGGGGCTGAACGGCCGCTCGCTGATCTATCCGCGTGGCAAGGTGCTTGGCGGCTGCTCCTCCATCAACGGCATGATCTATATGCGCGGCCAGGCGCGGGACTACGACGTCTGGCGTCAACTCGGCTGCGAGGGCTGGGGGTGGAACGACATCCTGCCCTATTTCCTGAAATCGGAAGACTTTTATCGGGGAAAAAGCGATCTGCACTCCGCCGGCGGCGAGTGGCGCGTGGAAAAGGCGCGCGTGCGCTGGGATGTGCTGGATGCTTTCCAGAAGGCGGCGGGCGAAGCGGGCATTCCCGCAACCGACGATTTCAACCGGGGCGACAATGAGGGGGCCGGTTATTTCGATGTGAACCAACGCTCCGGCTGGCGCTGGAATACGGCCAAGGCATTTCTGAAACCGGCGCTTGGCCGCAAGAACCTGACGGTTCTGACCAAGGCCCATGTCAAGCGTCTCCTCATCGAAGAAGGCCATGTTACGGGGGTGGAGTTCCACCATGACGGCGTCCTGAAAAAGATGCGGGCGCGGCGTGAGACGGTGCTGTCCGCCGGTGCCATCGGCTCGCCGCATATTCTGGAGCTTTCCGGCGTCGGCCGTGGCGATGTGTTGCAGGCGGCCGGTATCGACACGGTGGCGGAGGTTCAGGGCGTGGGTGAAAACCTGCAGGACCATCTGCAACTGCGCATGGTCTACAAGGTCTCCGGTGTCCTGACGCTGAATGAAAGGGCCTCCACCCTGTTCGGCAAGGCGCGGATCGGTCTCGAATATGCGCTGACGCGCTCCGGGCCAATGTCGATGGCGCCGAGCCAGCTCGGTGTTTTCACCCGTTCTTCACCCGAGAAGGAAACCGCCGATCTGGAGTATCATGTCCAGCCGGTTTCGCTCGACAAGTTCGGCGATCCGGTTCACACTTTTCCGGCCATTACCGCAAGTGTCTGCAATCTGCGGCCGGAAAGCCGGGGCTCAGTGCATGTGAAAGGACCGGATTTCGCCATGCAGCCGGAAATCCGCCCGAACTATCTTTCCACCGAAGGCGATCGCCAGGTGGCCATCGACGCCATGCGGCTGACGCGCCGCATCGTCGCCCAACCGGCCTTCGCGCGCTTCAAGCCGCAGGAATACAAGCCGGGTCCCTCGTTCGAAAACGACAATGATCTTGCCAAGGCGGCGGGCGATATCGGCACCACCATCTTCCACCCCGTCGGCACGCTGCGCATGGGGTCGGATATGGAAAGCGTGGTCGATGCGCGTCTGAAATTCCGCAGGCTCGCCGGGCTGCGCGTCGCCGACGCATCGGTGATGCCGCGCATCACATCCGGAAATACCAATTCCCCGACGATCATGATTGCCGAAAAGGCCGCCGACATGATCCTTGCGGACAATCGCTGAAAGGAGCGCTCCGATGAAGACCGTCGCTTTTATCGGGCTGGGACATATGGGCCTGCCCATGGCCGCCAATCTCGTCAAGGCCGGATATGCCGTCAGGGGTCACGATCTTTCCGAGGCCTGCCGCGCGGCGGCGAGAGAGGCCGGTGTTCCCGTTGCTGCGGGTTCTGCCGAGGCTATCGAAGCCGCTGACGTCATCATCACCATGCTGCCGAAGGGCGAACATGTCGTTTCGGTCTATGGCGATCTGGTTCGGAAAATCCCTGCCGGAACGCTTCTCATCGACTGCTCGACGGTGGATATGGAAAGCGCACTTAAGGCGCATGATCTGGCCGCTTCCGCCGGTTGCCCCTCGGTCGATGCGCCCGTATCGGGCGGAACGGGCGGGGCTGCCGCCGGCACCCTGACCTTCATGTGCGGCGGCGAGGCTGCGGCCTTCTCTGCGGCAAAGCCGGTGCTGGAGGCGATGGGCAAAAAGATCGTGCATTGCGGCAAGGGCGGTAACGGCCAGGCGGCCAAAATCTGCAACAACATGATCCTCGGCATTTCCATGATCGCCGTTTCGGAAGCTTTTGTTCTGGGCGAAAAACTCGGCCTCTCACATCAGGCGCTGTTCGACGTCGCCTCCACCTCTTCCGGGCAATGCTGGTCGCTCACCACCTATTGCCCGGTGCCGGGACCGGTGCCGACATCGCCCGCCAACAAGGATTACCAGCCCGGATTTGCGGCGGCCCTGATGCTGAAGGATCTGAAGCTTTCGCAGGAGGCCGCCAATGGCGCCGGGGCTTCCACCCCGCTCGGTGCGGCGGCGGCGACGCTTTATGAGAACTTCGTCGATGAGGGGAGCGGCGGACGTGATTTCTCCGCCATCGTCGAAATGCTGCGCGGGAGCGAAGCATGACGGACGCCGCGCCATCCGATATTTTGTGGGTGCCGCCGAGGGAAAGGCTGGCGCGCTCGGCGCTTTTTTCCTTCGCAGAGAAAACTGCAAAGCTGCACGGGCAGGCCGCCGATGACTATGCCGGCCTGCTGCGCTGGTCCATCAACGCGCCGGATGAATTCTACAATGAACTGTGGGACGAACTCGGCATTATCGGCACGCGCGGCGATACGGCATTCAAGCCCGGCAAGACCATACGGCAGGCCGAGTTTTATCCGGGCGCAAGGCTCAATTATGCCGAAAACCTGCTGCGCGATGCCGACGCGCGGCTGGCCATCATCGCCCATCGCGACGATGGCACACGGCGCGAGATTACCCGCAGAGAGCTTTACGACGAGGTGTCCCGCATGGTGCAGGCGCTTGCTGATGCGGGTGTGAGCGAAGGCGACCGCGTCGGGGCCATCGTCACCCATGATATTGAGGCGATCGTGAGTTATCTGGCCGCGAGCGCCATCGGCGCGATCTGGTCGTCCTGCTCGCCGGATTTCGGGCCGGCGGGAGCCTCCGACCGCCTGTCGCAGATCGGTCCGAAAATCCTCATCGCCGTGCCGGAATATGGTTATGCCGGCAAGCGCATCGATGTCGGCCCGACCATCCGCGCCGTGGCGGAAAGTGCGGCTCCTGAGAAGATCGTGCTGATCGGCGACGCCGTGCCCGAAAACCTTGCCGATCTCGGCTGCGTGACGCTTACGGATTTCGTCGCGCCTTATGCGGCGGGTGAGATTGCCTTCAACCGTCTGCCCGTCAAGGCGCCGCTGGCGATCCTTTATTCGTCCGGCACCACCGGCAAGCCGAAATGCATCACCCATTCCGGCGGCGGTTTGCTTCTTCAGCACATGAAGGAGCTGAAGCTGCAATGCGATATTCAGGAAGGGGAGCGCTTCTTCTATTTCACCACCTGCGGCTGGATGATGTGGAACTGGCAGGTCTCCGGTCTGGCGGTCGGCGCTACTCTGGTAACCTATGACGGCAATCCCGGTTATCCCAACCCTGCGCGGCTGATCGACCTCATCGACGCCGAACGGATCGCCACTTTCGGCACGTCGGCGAAGTTTATCGACGCCTGCCTGAAGGCCGGGCTGAAGCCGCGTGAAAGCCACGATCTTTCATCGCTGCGGACCATTCTTTCCACCGGCTCGCCGCTCATCCCGCAATCCTTCGATTATATCTATCGCGACTGGAAGGCTGAGGTGCACCTCGCCTCAATCTCCGGCGGCACGGATATCTGCGCCTGTTTCCTTGGCGGCAACCCTTTGCAGCCGGTGCATCGCGGTGAATTGCAGGGTGCGATGCTGGGCATGGATATCGACACGCTGGACGATGAGGGCCGTTCCGTTCGCGGCGTCGCCGGCGAACTCGTCTGCCGCAATGCGCATCTGTCCATGCCGGTGAAGTTCTGGGGCGATGAGGATGGTTCGCGCTATCAGGCCGCCTATTTCGACCGGTTTCCGGGCATCTGGGCGCATGGCGATTTCGCCGAAAAGCGCCCCTCCGGTGGATATGTCATCCATGGACGCTCGGACACGACGCTCAATCCTGGCGGGGTGCGCATCGGGACGGCGGAAATCTACCGGCAGGTGGAAACCGTGCCCGAAGTCGAAGAGGCCATTGCCGTGGGGCAGGATATTGACGGCGACCAGCGGGTCATCCTCTTCCTGCGCATGAAGGGCGGCGCAGCGCTGACGGAAGAGCTGGAAAAGACTATCCGCAGCCGCATCCGTTCAGGCGCCACGCCGCGGCATGTGCCGGCAAGGATCATTGCCGTCAGCGCCATTCCCCGCACCCGTTCCGGCAAGATTTCCGAAATCGCGGTGCGCGACACCATTCATGGCCGGCCGGTGAAGAATGCCGATGCGCTCGCCAATCCCGAAGCGCTCGAACTTTTCCGCAACCTGCCGCAGCTGAAGGACTAGGCCGATGGAGGATCAACCGAAAACCGTGCTCGTCACGGGTTCCACCAGCGGCATCGGGCTTGCCATCGCCAAGCGATTCGCCGAGGCGGGGTATCTGGTCGGGGTGCATGGCATAGAGACGGCGGAGGAGGCGACGCAGGCGCTGGAGGCGGTCGCGAAGGTGGCGCGGCACAGGCCGGTCTATTTTGCCGCCAACCTCGCCAATTATGATGAAAGCGCGCATCTGCCGGAGACCGTCATCGCCGAACTCGGTCATATCGACGTCCTCGTCAACAATGCCGGCATCCAGAAGGTCGCGCCGATCGACGAGTTCGATTTCGCCGATTTCTCCCGCATCGTCGCCATCTCGCTCGACAGCGCGTTTCACACCATCCATGCGGCCCTGCCGGGCATGAAGGAAAGGGGCTGGGGCCGCATCGTCAACATCGCTTCCGCCCATGGCCTGCGCGCCTCGCCCTTCAAGGGGCCTTATGTTGCGACCAAACATGCGGTGGTGGGCCTGACGAAGAGCGTGGCGCTGGAAGTGGCCGAACTTGGCATTACCTGCAACGCCATCTGCCCCGGTTATGTCTGGACGCCGCTCGTCGCCGCCCAGGTCGCCGATCAGGCGCGCGTGCATGGCATGAGCGAGGAGGATGTGGTGAAGAAGGTGATGCTTGCGCCGCAGCCGACCAGACGGTTCGTGCAACCGGAAGAAGTGGCGGAAATGGCGCTTTATCTCGCGGGCGATATGGCCCGCTCCATCACCGGCACCACCATCTCGATCGATGGCGGCTGGACCGCGAAATAATCTTCGCATATCCGACGCTGCGCTGGCGCTTCGATACGCAGGCCGCTGGAATGCGGTTGAAACTAATCCTTTTCCGCGTCTGGAACAAAACCCTGACCCCAATGATTAGATCAACAGGGTTACAGGGAGTGAAAGACATGGCCAGAGAAAATACCAGCTATCTCGACGGTCGGGATGCGAAAAGCGAAACGGCAACGCGCGCGCGGCAGGGATCGCGCGGACGTCCCGTCCTCGTCATTCTGATCGTCAGCGTGCTTCTTGCATTGGTGGTTTGGGCCGTTGTCGAATATTCGGTTTTCGAACCCGACGAGAACCTGCCGCAGAACCCGCAGACCGAGACTGCGCCCGTGCCGCAGCAGCCGTCGGGATCCGGAAGCTTCGACAACAATCCGGCGAATGGCCGCCCCCAGCCGCCGTCATCGACAGAGACAAATCCCGCGCCGCAGGATTCGACCGGCGCGCCGCAAAACCCATGACCACCATGGCGTGAAGTTTTTTCGCGCCGATGATGATTTTCATGGAACCAGATCGCGCCCGATTTCATTTCACGCAAAGTGACAGGAATCGGGGGTTTCATTCATGGCAGTCACCGTCACTGCAGTTGTTCTCACGCTGATCGGTCTTGCGCTGTTCGGTTTCGGCTCTCAGCTCGTCATGCTGGGCGGGAGCTTCTATTACGTGCTTTCCGGACTGGCCTTTCTGTTGACGGCCGTTCTGCTGTTCAAGCGCAATAGCGCAGCCCTTCACGTCTATGCCGTCTTCATTGTCGCGACGCTCGCCTGGGCCATATGGGAAGTCGGCTTCGACTGGTGGCAGCTTGGTCCGCGCGGCGGTGTAATCATTCTCATAGGCCTCTGGCTTCTGGTTCCCTGGGTAAGAAAGCCGCTCGGTTTTTCGAGCCCGACCGGGCTTAGCTACGGGCCGAATGCCTGGCCGCTCGCGCTGTCCGTCCTCGCCTCCATCGTCGTGGCCGGATATTCCATGGCGCAGGATCCGCATGATACGGCAGGTTCCCTGCCTCAGGAAACGGCCTCTGCCACGCCCGCCTATGGCGGCAATGTGCCTGACGGTGACTGGCATCAATATGGCCGCACGCCCTATGGCCAGCGTTATTCGCCGCTCACCCAGGTCAATGTCGACAATGTCTCGCAGCTCAAGGAAGCCTGGCGTTACCAGACGGGCGATGTGAAGCTGCCTGATGATGTGGGGGAAACCACCTATCAGGTGACGCCGCTGAAGATCGGGAACACGCTTTATATCTGCACGCCGCATAATTGGGCGATCGCCATCGATGCCGCCACCGGCAAGGAAAAGTGGAAATACGACCCCAATGTCGGTCTCAATCCGGATCGCCAGCACCAGACATGCCGCGGCGTTTCCTATTATGCCGAGCCGAATGCCACGCAGGGCACGGCCTGCGCCGAGCGCGTCTACCTGCCGACCTCGGATGCGCGGCTGATCGCGCTTGACGCCGCCACCGGTCAGGTCTGCACGTCCTTTGCCGATCAGGGTGTGCTGCATCTCGAGCAGGGCATGAAATACAATCCCGCCGGTTATTATTATTCGACCTCGCCGCCCGTCATCGTGGCGGGCAAGATCATCATCGGCGGCGCGGTGAACGACAACTATTCCACGCAGGAACAGTCCGGCGTCATCCGCGCTTTCGATGTGAACAGCGGCGCGCTCGTCTGGAACTGGGATTCCGGCAACCCGGCGAAAACCGAACCGATTGCGGCGGGTGAAACCTACACCACCAATTCGCCCAACAGCTGGTCGGTCTTCAGTTACGATGAAGGCCTTGGCCTCGTTTATATCCCGCTCGGCAATCAGGTGCCGGATCAGCTCGGCATGGGCCGCAGCGAGAATGTGGAGAAATATTCCTCCTCCATCGTTGCGCTGGATGTAAACACCGGCAAGGATCGCTGGGTGCGCCAGACGGTTCATCACGATCTCTGGGACATGGACGTGCCGGCCCAGCCGGTGCTGCTTGACATCACCAAGGACGGCCAGACCGTGCCGGCTCTCGTCGGCCCCACCAAGCAGGGCGATATCTACGTTCTCGACCGGCGCACCGGCGAGCCGCTTCTGCCTATCACCGAAGAGCCCGCGCCGGGCGGCGCCATACCGGAGGACTTCACCTCTCCGACGCAGCCGACGACGGCTCTGTCCTTCAAGCCGGAGCCATTGCAGGAAAAGGACATGTGGGGCGTCTCCATGTTCGATCAGCTCGCCTGCCGCATCCGCTTCCATCAGCTGAACTACAAGGGTCGCTACACGCCGCCTTCGCTGACCGGCTCGATCATCTATCCCGGTAATTTCGGCACCTTCAACTGGGGCAGCGTGGCGGTCGATCCCGAGCGTCAGGTAATGTTCGGCATGCCGACCTATCTCGCCTTCACCTCGCAGCTCGTGCCGCGCGCCGACATTCCGCCGAAGGGTCAGGACGAAAAGGGTAGCGAACAGGGCCTCAACCGCAATGACGGCGCACCTTATGGCGTGTTCATGGGTCCGTTCCTCGGTCCGTTGCAGATTCCCTGCCAGGCCCCGCCATGGGGTTATGTCGCGGGTGCTGATCTGCGCACTGGCGATATCGCTTACAAGCACAAAAACGGCACGGTCCATGACATGACGCCGCTGCCGCTGCCCTTCAAGGTGGGTGTGCCGGGCATTGGCGGGCCGATGATCACCAAGGGCGGCGTCGCTTTCCTCGGTGCTGCCGTTGACAACTATCTTCGCGCCTATGATCTGACCACCGGCAGGCAGCTTTGGGAAGCGCGCCTGCCGGCCGGCGGTCAGGCCACGCCGATGACCTATGCGCTGGATGGCGGCAAGCAATATGTGGTGATGGTTGCGGGTGGCCACGGCTCCGTCGGAACCAAACCGGGCGACTATGTGATCGCCTATACCCTGCCGTAATCTCTGCAGGTTTCAAGATACAAAAAAACCGGAATGGGCGACCATTCCGGTTTTTGTTGCCAAGGAGGATATCAAGCCGCTTTTTTCTCGGCGGCGGCGTTGACCGAAGTTTTGGCGAGCGCGGTCAGCGCATCATCGGTTTTCGCTTCTTCCTTGAGCGTGGCATCCAGCAACGAAACTGCTTTCGTGTGTCCCAGCTTTTCCGCCCATGCCTTCAGCGTGCCGTAACGGGCGATCTCATAGTGCTCGACCGCCTGCGCCGAGGAAACCAGGCCGGCGTCGAGGGCGGGCGTGCCCTTGAAGTCCTCCATGATTTCCTCGCCCTCGGCGATGATGCCCTGAATGGCTTCGCAGGTCTTGCCCTGCGCCCGCTTACCGATGATCTCGAACACCTCCTGCAGGCGCTCGACGTGCCCCTGGGTTTCTTCCTTATGTTTTTCAAAAGCCTGTTTCAGCTTCGGATCGGTCGCCGCCCGCGCCATTTTCGGCAGGGCTTTCAGGATCTGCCTTTCGGCGTAGTAGATATCCTTCAGCGTATCGTAAAACAGGTCGTCGAGTTTCTTCTCGGCCATTGTTCCTTCTCCCATGTGTGAAAATGCATGCCGTGCGCCCATGCGCACGGGAGACAAACCCTTTGCGGCGCCCATGGTTCCGGCTCGGTTGCGCGCAACGTTTATATTGCCGCGCGGAACCAACACGCCTTTGCGAACTTAGTGTGAAGAAATTTCGGGAGGAGACGCGACAGTGCCCCAGAGCCTTGCAGAAGAATTTTCCATGAATATTTCCATCCCCTTCGAGGTGCTGCTGGTGCGTGTGTTCGGCGCAGTCATCCTGTGCGGCCTGATCGGTCTGGAACGTGAGTTTCACAAGAACACCGCCGGCCTGCGCACCAACATGCTGATCGGCCTTGCCGCCGTCACCTTCTGCGTTATCACCATTCACATGATGGAGACGATGGCGGAAGGCCATGAGGCCGCGCGGCTCGATCCTATCCGGCTGGTGGAGGCCGTAACGGCGGGCATCGCCTTTCTCGCGGCGGGTGTGGTCGTTTATACGAGAGGCGATGTCAAAGGCCTGACGACTGGCGCCAGCATGTGGCTTTCGGCGGCAATCGGCCTCTCGGCCGGCCTTGGCATGTGGCCGCTTGCACTTCTCGCTTCGGGAATGGGCATTGTCGTCCTGTGGACGCTGCGCCGCTTACAGGTGGCGGCGGGTATCAAGGAGGAATGAACGACGTTAGCCGAAGCGGAAAAGATCGGCGTCGGGATCCTTGCCGCCATTGATGGCGGCTGCCACGATTTCAGCGGCGATCTGGCTGAAGGTGATGCCGTTGCCGCCGAAACCCATTACGGCATAAACGTTGTTCATGCCGGGCACCGCGCCAATCAGCGGCAGGCCGGTGGTGGTCGTGCCGAAGGCCGCCGCCCAGCGATATTCCGGCTTTCCCATATCGATGCCGAGAAGCTTTTCGATCTTGCGGCGGATCGTCTCCGCCTTGGCGGCGAGCTTGCGCTCCGACTGGTATGCGGTGGGGTTTTCCTCGTCCTCGCCTCCGGCGATCATCCGCCCCTCCCGGTCGGTGCGCAGGTAGAGATAGGGATCGGAGGCCTCCCAGACGATATGGTTCTCCAGCCAGTCGGGTAGGTCGAGCCCCTTTCGGCTCGCCAGCGCCCAGGTGGAAATGATCTGGTGTTTCGGGCTCTCCAGCACTTTCAGGAATTCATAGCCGGTGCAGAAAACGACATTGCGCGCTGAAAGGATTTTGCCGCCGGCGGTGGCAAGGACAACCTCGTCGCCGAGGTTCCTGAGATCGGTGATCTCAAGCTGGGAGACGATTTCGGCGCCGGCGCCCGCCGTGTGGCGCAGCAGGCCGGCCGTCAGCTGTGCGGGATTGGCGGAGGCCGAAATATCGCTGAGGATGGCCCCGGTCCGGTGCAAGCCGTATTGCTCTCTCAGTTCCGCGGCGGTGAGGAGGCGGGCCTCGATGCCCGCTTCTTTGCGGGCTTCTGCTTCAGCCTTCAATGCGCGCGATCCCATTTCGTCTCCAGCCAGATAAAGGGCTTGTTTGCGCCTCATGCTGCAGGAGATGTCGAGCGAAGAAACGATTTCCTCCAGCCGCAGGACGGCGCGGGCGGAACGCTGCCATGCCCTGTCAGCCGCGTCCCTGCCGATCATCTTTCGAAGCTGCGTCAGCGGCGTGTCGATTTCGTGCTGGATCATCGCGGTGCTGGCGACGCTGCTTCCCATGACCGGCTCGCGTCGGTCGACAATCAGCATGGATTGACCTGTCCGTTGCAGGGCGTGGGACACCAGCGCGCCACTGATACCGGCGCCGACGACGATCGTGTCGTAATGGTCCGCCTCCGGCGTGTGGCTGCTGCGGACGCCAATGCGCGGTGTATCCGCCCACACAGGCTTTGAATCCCTGAGGTCGCGTTCTTTCGTCAGCTCCGATGTCGGCATGAAATCATCCTGAAAGTGTCACGGCTCGGTATAGCCGGCGACATTGATGGTGAGCGTTGCGCTGCGGGGATCGTTGCGGAAGAAAAGCGTGCCGGTATCGCGAGACTCCGAGGCGACGTAATCGAACGTCACATCGGCGCTCTCCAGCGTTGCGCCGTTTTGCTGCAGGTCGCCGCGCACCTGCACCTGCGCCGCCGTCGTCATGGACAGGTTGCGGATGTCGAACCGCACCCGGTATTGCCCGGCCTGCGCCTGCACACCGGTAACGGCGATTTCGAAGCGGGCATCCTCCGGCCTGTAGCGATAGATGTCATAGCCGATCCACCCCAGCATGGCGGCGACAAGGAGCGTGCAGATGGCGCCCGTCAGCCATTCCACCCAATGGGGCTCGAGGCTTTCCGTGTGTTTGCGGCCCTTGGATATCGTCATCTTGTCCTCACAGGATCAGTCGGGCAGAGGCCGCGCCGATCGAGGCGGGAACGCCGAGAATGACGGCGGCATTCATGATCTGCGACAGCGATGTGTGGTCGAGGCGCTCGAAGGTCCAGAGCGTATAGATGCTGATGGCGATGGCGATGACGTAGCCGGGCAGGGTGAAGCGGATGAAGGATTGCCACCACTTCTGCCCTTCGTGCAGCTGGTGCGAGCCCTTGAAGTGAAGCGCGTAGACAAAACCATGCATGATGGCGACCGACAGCAGGCAGAGCGCCAGAATGTGATAGGGCGTCACCTTATAGGCGATCAGGATCATTTCTTCCGTCGGCGCAACATTGAGGCTGAGGAAAAGCGCGCCGACCACCATCATGAACAGTTCGTGCAGATAACCCGTCTCGCCGGAATATTCGCCCTCCTCTTCATCCTCCGCGTCGGAATGCTGACCGAGCTGGCTGCGCCCAAGCAGTGCGCCGATGCTGGCTGGAACGGATTGCAGCGCAATCTTGGCGACGATGTTGGAGGCGGTGATCTGGTCGTTCAGAATGCCGAACAGCAGCAGCACGGCGGCGCTGACAGCAATGCCCAGCCCATAGGCCGTTATCGCATCGCGCAGCGCCTGGCTCCAGGAGTGAATATTCTCGAAACCGATGCGGCGGGCGAGAAGAAGCAGCAGCGGCAGGTTGAGGATGCAGAGCAGGAGAAGCCGCCAGGAATTGACGTAAAGGCCGAGAAACCACATTTCCATGGTCATCAGCATGGGCAGGGCAAACAGCAATGCACCCGCCGTGCCGCGCGCGAGGCCGATCAGAAATTGCCCGACCTCGTCATCGTCCGCGTCTCTTCGATTGATCGCTGTCACCATGCCGCCCCCTGTCCACAGCGATAACGCAATGGCGTTTTTCCGGTTCCGTGGGTTTATTTCGCGGGATCGATGAGAGCGATGCCGAATTCCGGGCGATAGCTGCGCCGCAATTCCGCAGGTGTTTCGCGGATAACGACTTCCAGCGTGGGCCGCACCACCCCTTTTAGAAAATGGCCGCCCCTGGTGGAGCCATCGGCAAAGCCCAGAACCACATGCAGGTGCGGATTGGGCGTATCGTTCTCGTCAAGGGTGATATCGCCAAGCAGGCTTAGGACCTCGCTCTGGTCGGTGACCGGTATTTCCTTATAGTCCTGCGTCGAAAGATCGAAAAAGGCGAGTGTTGCCGTGGCGAAGGCGCCGATCGCGGTAACCGAGGCGGCGTTGATATTCTCGGCCCTGGCAAAGCGCCTGATGGCCTCGAAGGCTTCTTCCTCGGGATCGATGACGAGGATGAAGGTACGCTCCGCGCCGCTTGCCAGCAATCTGCTTTTCATGTGTTCCTCCCAAATAGAAGTGCCGCCGGAAAACCGGCGGCACGGGAATAGGGGTGTGTGTCTTAAGCGGCGCGGCGTTCGTGGCGGCCTTCCTCGACCTCTTCCACGATCTTGGCGACGAAGGCGTCAAGATCGTCAGGGCTGCGGGAGGTAATGATTCCCTTGTCGGTCACCACCTTTTCATCCTTCCAGTTTGCGCCGGCGTTCTTGAGGTCGGTCTTGATCGACCAATAGGAGGTGGCGTCGCGGCCACGCAGGGCGTCGGCTTCTACAAGCAGCCAGGGTGCGTGGCAGATGGCAGCCACCACCTTGCCGGATTTGATGAAATCATGCACCACCCGCATCGCATCCTCGTCATGGCGCAGAACGTCCGGATTGATCTGGCCGCCGGGTAGAACCAGCGCGTCAAAATCGTCTGTTTTTACGGCCTTGGCGGATAGATCGACGGCGATGCTGTCACCCCAGTCTTTCTTGTCCCAGCTCTTGATCTCGCCCTCCTTGATTGAGGCGACCTTTACGTCTGCACCTTTGGCCTTCAGCTGGTCATAGGGCACGCGCAATTCGGAACGCTCATAGCCGTCCGTTGCGAGAATGAGGATTTTTGCAGCGTTGATGGCAGTCATGTCTGTCTCCTTTCGGGTTCAGTCTTCCTTGTCGGAATTGATGGAGGGCAGGAAAAATTCCACGTCCTTGAGCCGCTCCGCGTCGAGATTTTCGATATGCGTTTGCCAGAACCGTTCGGCTTCCGCCGGTTCGTGCTGCCATTGGCGCACGAAGGTCTTGTTGTCGTCGATCATCACCTGACGCGTGCCGCCGAGACGCAAATATTCTTCCGCAAGTTTGCGTGTTTCGGTCTTTTCCATGTCGCGGCTCCTTGTGCGTGGAAAACGGGAACGGAGGGGTGCCGGATGGGTAAGAAGCTCGGCTGCCATTTCGTTGGCCACCGGGAGAAAACGGAAAAATCCCGATGTTCTTCAGCGCCATCGCGTCCGTTTGACACGGCGGCCCCTCCTGCTGGAACAACGTGAGCTTTCCGGTAAGGTTCCGCAGTTTTTTCGGCGGCCTTGTTGCCGGTGCCGAATGTATCGCGCGCAATTTTTTACCGGAACAAACGGGCATGTCCCGCTGTTTTATCCCCGATGCAGGGGAGGCAGCATGGCAGCCAGACAGAGCGACGGCGAACACCACGGTAACAACGACAACAAGGGTTTCTGGTCGATCGATTTCGGCAACTCACCGGTTATCGGCACGGCCATTCACGACGGTCATCGCATTAGACCGGACGTATCCGGGCTCATCGCCCTTTCCCCGGAACAGCGGCTGCGGGAGGAAGACCCTTTCACCGGTGAAATGATCGCCGGATTGACGAACCGTCTCGTCGTTCACCATTCGCGTTTCGAAATCGATCTCAACCGTGCGGCCGATCAGGCGATCTATCTGAAGCCGGAACAATCCTGGGGGCTTGAGGTCTGGAAAGAGGAGCCGGCGCAGGAGGCTATCCGGCAATCGCTCGATTTTCATGCCGACTATTATGCGATGCTGGAGACCGTGCTCTCCGCAATCGAAAGGCGGCACGGCGCCTTCGTCGTGCTGGATGTACACAGCTATAACCATCGTCGGCAGGGCGCCGTTGCGCCGCCGACGGCGCAGGCGGAGGCGCCCGATATCAATATCGGCACCTTTTCCATGGATCGCAGCCGCTGGGGCGATATCGTGAGCGCGGTCGGGCACCATTTCGCGTCAGCGACCATCGGCGGACGCCGCCTCGATGTTCGCGAGAACGTTGCGTTCCAGGGCAAGGGGGAGCAGACCCGTTTCATCCACGAAAGGTTCGCCGAAAATGGCTGCGCCATCGCAATCGAGTTCAAGAAATTCTTCATGGACGAGTGGACGGGAAAGCCGGATGCGCGTGTGGTGGCGGATATTCGTCAAGCGATAACAGCACTCCAGCCGGTGCTCGAAGAGTGCCTGAGGTCGCGGCGATGAATCTCTCTCCCGCCCGCAGCGCACCGTCTCCCATCGCCGATCTGGTCGATGATGTCGTGTCCTGCCTGGAGGCCGGCAAAGCCATCCGCCGCGATGTCGGCAAAGACGGTCGTCTGCATATCGACCGGCCGCTGCCGTTCCTCTGCCTGCATTTGACCGGCGGCACGAAAAATCTCGCCGCCCGCGATATCGCCGCCGCCCACGCCTCCTATCTGATCGCGTCGACCATTCAGGAGGCAGCACCGCTGATCGAGGCCGTTGGCACGGTCATGCGGCAGCGCTTTGGCGCTTTCATGGTCCTTGATATCGGTGAGCTGGAGCATGACATCCTGCTGGCCGACGATTCGCCTTTCCTGCCGCATTATGAGGTTTCCGTCTCGGCGACGGCTGAGCCAGAAACGCAGAATGCCCGCCGGGTCTTCATCAAGGCGGTTTGCGATGCCGAAGTGCGTTTTCGCACGCCGCGCATCACCCGGCCGGAACCGGATGCCGATCCGGTTCTGCGGTTCAAAAAAGCGGGCCTTGATTTTCCCTGTATCAGCGTGCGTTTTGCGCCGATCTACCGCCAGCCGGAATCCGGTGCGGATTATCCGGGCCTGCGGGTGACGATGATCGCCGATCTTTTCGATGCCGGTCTGCAGGCTTTTTCATCCTTCGCTTCGGGCAAGGACGCGCTCAAGGTTACCAGCCATCGGGCGCTGGGGCGCAAGGCTTTCGTCGATGCCGTCAGGCGTGCCGACCGGTCCATTGACGATATTGTTTCATCCTTCGATTTTCTGCTTTCCGTCACGCCCATCAACGCTCGCCGGGCCTTCGAGGAGTTTCGCGATGGCGGCTTTCAGTTTGCGCCGCGCCTGCTCTACCGGCCGCTCGGCGTCGATGTCGAGGAGCAGAAACGCAAGCTTTATTCCGTCGTGTTCGATCATCTGGAAGACCCGGTGCTTTATAATCTCTATCGGGAGAAACAGCAGGAGATCGATCTGCAGCTGACGATGCTCGCCAATCTGCACCATCCCACCTTCACCGATTTTTCGCGCGCCCTTTATGGCGCTGTCGAACCGGCCCTTCTTCAGCTGGCGCTGCGGGTGCTTGCGGATTGTCCGCGCAGGGATGAGAGCGGCGAAATCGCCATGGTCGATTGTTATGCGGTCGCCAAGAAGTCGCGGGAGATGGTCGAGACCTATCTTGCGGAAGCCCCGGAATTCAAGGCGCGCGTTGAAATCCGCGACGACCTGCCGCCGGGTCTGATGGTGACGGGTGAGAAGCTTTTGATTTCCCGCCACACTGTCATGGAACAGCGCCGTGTCGAGGCACTGCTGTCGCATGAGATCGGCGTGCATCTTCTGACCTATTTCAACGGCTCGTTTCAGGGGCTGCGTCTCTTCCGCACCGGCCTTTCCGGTTATGAGGGCGTGCAGGAAGGGCTGGCGGTGCTGGCGGAACATCTGGCCGGCGGCATGACGCGTGAGCGCCTGCGGCTGATCGCCGGCCGCGTTATCGGCTGCGCCGCCATGCTGGATGGGGCGAGCTTCGTGGAGACCTTCCGCACCATGACCCGCGATCACGGTTTCGATGAGGCCGGGGCCTTCAACATGGTGCTGCGCATCTATCGCGGCGGCGGTCTTTCCAAGGATGCGATCTATCTGCGCGGGCTGGTGGAGGTGCTGGACCATCTGCGCAGGGGCGGGGCGCTCGATCCGTTCTGGATGGGCAAGATCGCCGCCGCCCATTTTCCGGTGATGCAGGAGCTTGCCCTGCGCGGCCTGTTGCGGCCGCCGGGCGTCAGGCCCGCATTTCTGCTGCCCGCCAAGGCCAATGAACGGCTGGAAAAAATACGGGCGGGATTATCCATTGCCGAACTGGCGACATTATAGGAGGGGCTTCATGCGTATCGCATTTTTCGTCAATTCCATCGAAACAGAGGGACCGAACTACGCGACCGGGCTGCTTGCCATGGCGGCGCTCAATCGCGGCCACGAGGTGGTCTATCTGACGCCCGGCGATTTCACATTACGCTCGGACGACAGCCTGACCATTCACGCCACCGTGCTGCCGAAGGGCAAAATCAAGAAAGGCGAGACGTTCCATTCCACGCTTCAGGACAAGGCGCTGGAGCGGCGAACCATGGATGTAGAGGAAATCGATGCGCTGATGCTGCGCAACGATCCCTCGCTCGACCAGACGACGCGGCCATGGGCGGTGCATGCCGGCATCCTGTTCGGGCGGCTGGCCGAACAGCGGGGCGTCGTCGTGCTGAACGATCCCGAAGGTCTGGCGCTCGCGCAGAACAAGCTCTATTTTCAGAGTTTTCCCGAAATCGTCCGCCCGACCACGATCATTTCGCGCAATGTCGAGGAAATCCGCGCCTTTGCCGACGCGCACCCCAAGGGCGTCATCGTCAAGCCGCTGCAGGGCTCGGGCGGCAAGAACGTCTTCAAGATCGGCTCCAGCAAAGAGACCAATCTCAACCAGATTTTCGAGGCGGTGAGCCTTGAGGGATATCTGATCGCGCAAGCTTATCTGCCGGCCGCCAAGGATGGCGACATCCGCTTCTTCATGATGAATGGCCGTCCGCTGATGCGTGAAGGCAAATATGCCGCCCTTCGCCGTGTGCCCGCCAAGGGCGACCTGCGCTCCAATATCCATGCCCATGGCACGGCGGAAGCCGTGAAGGTGACGGATGAGATCGTGGCGCTTGCCGAAATGGTGCGGCCGAAGCTGGTGGAGGACGGCATGTTCCTCGTCGGGCTCGATATCGTTGGCGACAAGATACTGGAAGTGAACGTGTTTTCCCCGGGTGGCCTTTCCAATATCCGCGATCTCACGGAGATGGATTTCAGCGACACGATCATCGAGGCCGTGGAAACCAAGATCACCATGCAGAGCGCTTCCGGCGGCACCATCTCCAACCGCCTGCTGGCGACGCTGTGAGGTTATTCCCGTAATTCGGCCGGGTGCATCTCGCGATACCAGGCGACGAGGGCCTTGATGCCCTCTTCGACCGGGGTTTGCGGCACGTAACCGGTCAATGCCCTCAGAAGATCGGGAGAGGCGAAGGTGCGGGGAACATCGCCCTGCTGCATCGGCAGCATATTGCGGATCGCGGGTTTCCCGACCGCCTTTTCGACCGTTTCGACGAAATGCATCAGCTCCACCGGCTGGCCGCCGCCGATATTGACCACGCGGAAGGGTGCGTGGTGCGACAGCGTGTCGGTGACGCCTTCCTGCGTAACACGGTTTTCCTCGGACGGGATGACCGTGCTCAGCCGGACGATGCCCTCCACCAGATCGTCGATATAGGTGAAATCGCGGCTCATATTGCCTTGCCCGTAAATATCGATCGGCCGGCCGTTGGAGACCGCGTCGACAAATTTGATTGGCGCCATGTCCGGCCGCCCCCACGGGCCGTAGACCGTGAAGAAACGGAAGGCGGTGGTAGGCAGCTTGTGCAGATGGGCATAGCTGTGCGCCATCAGCTCCATCGATTTTTTGGTGGCGGCGTAAAGCGTCATAGGCTCGTCGGCCTTGTCGCTTTCCGCGAAGGGGATTTTCTCGTTGGCGCCGTAGATGGAGGAGGTCGATGCCAGCATCAGGTGCTTGACCTCAAGGCTTCTGGCGAGCTCCAGCATGTTGAACGAGCCGATGAGGTTGGAATCGATATAGGCGCGCGGATTTTCAAGGCTGTAACGAACGCCTGCCTGTGCCGCGAGGTGGATGATGATCTCAGGCTCGGCGGCCTCTGCCGCGCGCTTCAGCGCATCCGTATCTTCCAGCATGCCGATTTCGGCACGGAAGCCGTTGGAGCGGGAAAGAATGGCGTGGCGTTTTTCCTTGAGGCTGACATCGTAATATTTCGTCATGCCGTCGAAACCGGTCACGAAGTGGCCGGCGTCCAACAGCCGCTTGGCAACATAAAAGCCGATGAAGCCAGCCGTGCCGGTAACCAGATAACGCATGATGATTATATCCCGAATTCGTTGGTACGTTTGCGGTCTGACCGAAGCGCAGAAAACCTTTTTGATGAAATGGCGAAAACGAAACCTCTATGCGCCCTTGTCGGAACCGCCTTCATGCGGGCGACCGACGGCGGCATAGATGAAACCATGCGCGGCGACCTCATCGGTGCGGTAGATATTGCGCAGATCCACCAGCACCGGATGTTTCATGATCGCCTTCAGGCGCGGAAGGTCGAGCGCGCGGAACTGGTTCCATTCCGTCACGATCACCACGGCGTCGGCATCTTCCGCCGCCTCGTAGGGGCCGGCCGCGTATTCGATGTCTTCCATCAGATGGCGGGCATTCGCCATGCCTTCCGGATCGTAACCGACCACTTTCGCACCGCCATCCTGCAGGGTCTGGATGATGGCGATTGCCGGGCTGTCGCGCATGTCGTCGGTATTCGGCTTGAAGGTAAGGCCAAGCACGGCGATCTTCTTGCCGCGCACATCGCCGCCCACCGCATTGATGACCTTGCGGCCCATGGCGCGTTTGCGGTTGTCGTTGATGGCGATGGTGGTCTCGATCAGCCGCACCGGCGCATCATAATCCTGCGCGGTCTTGGCAAGCGCCAGCGTGTCCTTCGGGAAACAGGAACCGCCATAACCGGGGCCGGCATGCAGGAATTTCGGGCCGATACGGCCATCGAGACCGATGCCGCGCGAGACATCCTGCACATTGGCGCCGACCTTTTCGCAGAGATCAGCCATCTCGTTGATGAAGGTGATCTTCATCGCCAGAAAGGCGTTGGCGGCATATTTGATGAGTTCGGAAGCGCGCCTTGTGGTGAAGAGCAGCGGCGACTGGTTGAGGTAAAGCGGGCGGTAAACTTCGGTCATGACGGGGCGGGCGCGCTCGTCCGAAAGGCCAACGACGATGCGGTCCGGCCGCTTGAAATCCTCGATGGCCGCACCTTCGCGCAGGAATTCCGGATTGGAAACCACGGCAAAATCTGCCGAGGGGTTTTCCTCGTGGATGATACGCTCTACCTCGTCGCCGGTACCGACGGGAACGGTGGATTTGGTGACGATGACCGTGAAACCGTCAAGCGCATGGGCGATCTCTTTCGCCGCCGCATAGACATAACCAAGATCGGCATGGCCATCGCCGCGCCGCGAGGGCGTGCCGACCGCGATGAAAACGACATCGGCATTGGCAACGGCTGCGGAAAGATCGGTGGTGAAGCTCAACCGCCCGGCCTTGGCATTGTTGGCGACGATGGTCTCCAGACCCGGTTCGAAGATCGGAATATGGCCGTTTTTCAGGGCCTCGATCTTCTCCGGCATCTTGTCGACGCAGACCACGTCATGGCCGAAATCCGCAAAACACGCGCCGGACACGAGGCCGACATAACCCGAACCGATCATCACAATCCGCATTCTTTTTCCTTTCGGTTAGCGAGGCCATGGTAACGCAGCAATATCAGCCGGGGAAATCGGCGGATGAAAATCGCATGATAATATTTAGCCGCCTTCATGCCCGCCGCCAAGCGCCACGATGAACACCGGCTAACCTCTTTCCATGACGGGGATGTGATGGCCATGGCGGGACAAATTTGCCGCACCTTGCAGCCATTTTCATCGGTTGGGTTCAATCGATCAATTTTGCCGTTTTTCCGGCTTGCACTCATAGGTAGCCGGGTCTAGCCATAGGGTGAGGATCAAATCTGCCAGACTGTCTGTCCCTTCAAGGGGCGTCCGGGTCGCCTTCTACGCGGCCGGGGGATGCTTTGCATTGCGGTCGGTGTTTGGGGACGTTCAAATGCAAAAGGGTTTTCTGCTCGGTCTGTTCGCTTATGCGACCTTTTCCATGGGCGATGCCACCATCAAGTCGCTTGGATCGCAGATCAGCGTTTTCGAAATCGGCTTCTTCAGCATTCTGTTTTCCGGCATCTTCATTTTCTTCAGCAAGCCGCGCGAGGAAAGGTGGCGTGAATTCTGGCGCATGAGCCGGCCCTTCGCCGTGCACGGACGCGCCATCTCCGGCCTTTTCGCCGGTATTTTCGGCATCTATGCCTTCACCACCATTCCGCTGGCGGAAGCCTATGCGCTGATCTTCCTGTCGCCGCTCTTCGTCACCGTGCTTTCCGCCGTCGTGCTGAAGGAGAATATCGGTCCATGGCGCTGGGCGGCGGTTCTGGCGGGTATCGTCGGTGTCATCCTCGTCGTGCGGCCGGGCTTCAAGACACTCGAACTCGGACATTTCGCCGCCATCGGCGTTGCGTTCCTGGCGGCGATGACCATCGTTTTGCTGCGCTCGCTTGCGGGCAAGGAAAAGCGCACTTCGATCATGGGCGTGCTGCTGATTTACGGCCTCACCTTCAACGGCGTTGCCTCCATCCCCGAATTCGTCATGCCCAACCTGCACCAGCTCCTGGCCTTCGCCTTCATCGGCCTTTGCACGGCAACGGGGCAGATCACCCTTCTGGTTGCAACCCGCATCGCGCCGGCGAGCCAGATCGCGCCATCGCATTATTCGCAAATCCTCTGGGCGGTGGCGATCGGCATGGCTTTCTTCCACGAATATCCGGATGCGGTCGCCGTGCTGGGTCTGGCCGTCATCGCCGCATCGGGACTGCTGACGATGATCCGCGAAAAGGTGAGGCTTGGCACCGTGCGCTGGAACCCGTTTTTCCGCAATCGGCTTTGAACTCACCCTTGATCGGAAACAGTGCGTCAACCGAAGCGCGGCTTGTGAAGCGGCGGCAACCCGGCCCATAAGGCTTTCATCTTTAGATGAACGGAGAGCCGCAAATGCTCGTGGATGGAAAATGGACCGCCGAATGGCATCCGGTGCAGGCAACCGACAAGAAGGGCGGCTTCGTTCGCCAGACTTCCGGTTTCCGCAACTGGGTAACGCCTGACGGTTCGGCGGGGCCGACGGGTGAGGGCGGTTTTGCGGCCGAAAGCGGCCGTTATCATCTTTACGTCGCGCTGATCTGCCCATGGGCATCGCGCACGCTGATCGGCCGAAAGCTCAAGAAGCTGGAGGAGGTGATTTCCGTTTCCGTGGTTGAGCCCGCCCTTTCCGACGAGGGCTGGAAATTCGGCGACTATCCGGGTTCGGACCGCGACACGCTCAACGGCTTCACTTATATGCACGAGGTCTATACCAGCGCGGATCCGCATTATACCGGCCGGGCCACCGTGCCCGTGCTTTGGGACAAAAAGACGAAAACCATCGTCAACAACGAATCCGCCGATATTCTGCGCATGCTGAATTCCGGTTTCGGCGATCTGGCCGATAATAGCGTGGACCTCTATCCGGAAGCGCTGCGCGATGAGATCGATGCTTTCAATGACCACATCTATCCGCGCCTCAACAACGGCGTTTACAGAACCGGTTTCGCCACCACGCAGGTCGCCTACGAAGAGGCCTGCGCCGATGTGTTCGCGACGCTTCAGGAGCTCGAAAACCGCCTCATCTCAGGCGGACCTTTCCTGTTCGGCGATCTGCTGACCGAAACGGATGTCCGGCTCTTCGTGACGCTGGTTCGTTTCGATGCCGCCTATTATGGCCTGTTCAAATGCAATCTTCGCCGCATCGCCGATTATCCTGCGCTGCAGGCCTATATGATGCGAGTGCTGACCATTCCGGGCGTGCGCGACACGGTCAATATCGACCATATCAAGCGCGGTTATTATTCCATCAAGGCGCTCAACCCGACCCGCATCGTGCCCGTCGGCCCCGATCTTCCGGGGCTGTATGACGTTTCTCTCCATCCTTCGAACTGAGCGGATGACGGATTACACCGGTTTGCCGACCTGATCGAGCAGCCAGGCCTGAAAGGCGCGGGCCAGCGCATTGTCCTGCCGTCCTTCCGGAAGGGCGACGTAATAGCTCTTGTCGGTCTGCAAGGGGATGTCGAAGACGATTTCGAGGCGGCCGGAGACGATCTCCGCCTCGATGAGATATTTCGGCAGAAGGGCAAAGCCGATGCCGCTTGCGGCGGCCTCAATGATCATCGAGAACTGGTCGAAACGGCTGCCCTGATAGGCATTCTCGGCTGTCACCCCGTTCATCTCCAGCCATTCCGTCCATAGTTTCGGCCGCGTCGTCACATGCAGCAGCGGCTGCCCGGTCAGATCCTGCGGCTTGCTCACGCTGGCGCGGCGCAGCAGGGCGGGGCTTGCGACCGGCACGATCACCTCGTTGCACAAAAATGTGCAGGTGCCATGCGCCCAGACCGGTTGGCCGTAGTGAATGGCGAGATCGAACCCTTCCTCATCGAAATCGAAGGGATGCGAGCGCGAGCCGATGGTGATCGTTATTTCCGGATTGTCGTCGATGAAGCGGTGGAGGCGCGGCATCAGCCAGCGGCTGCCGAATGTCGGCAGCGTCGCGACGGAAAGCGATGCGTGTGAAGTTCCGGCCGAGACCGCGCGCACCATCAGCTGTTCGGATTGCTGCAACAGGCGGCGCACATCGGGCAGGAATTTACGCCCCGCCTCCGAAAGCACCACCCGCCTGCGGATGCGCTCGAAAAGCTGCATTCCCGTCTGCGCTTCCAGTTCGCCGATCTGCCGGCTCACCGCGCTCTGCGTGAGGTTGAGTTCTTCCGCCGCACGCGTAAAATTGCCATGCCGTGCCGCGCATTCGAACGCCTGCAGGGTAACGATGTCAGGGACCAGTCTTCTGCGCGGATCCATTCCATTCTCGCATCAACTTACCCGCTTTCCTCATTGGAAAAGGGCCATTATGCCCATATATGATTACGGGAAAGAATGGAACGGTGTAAAACGCCAGTTTCACAGAACGAATGGCAAATTCGGGGAAAGAAGAGTGACGGGAGTTGAAAGCGCCGTATCGAAACGGCCTTTCCTCCCCTTTTAAGCCAAAAGGACGATGGACATGGATGCGACCACGAAGCTCGACGTGAAACAGGAAGCCGCGGCCCTGCTCGACAGGATGGGCGTTGCCCGCGATCTTTATACCGGCGGCGATATGGCCTCCTTCAGCCCGGTGACGGGTGAACAGGTCGCAAGCCTCAAGACCGTTTCGGTCGAGGGTGTAGCAGCCGTGATCGACCGGGCCGATGCCGCCTTCAAGGCATGGCGCAATGTGCCGGCGCCCCGTCGCGGTGAGCTGATCCGGCTGCTCGGCGAAGAGCTGCGCGCCTTCAAGGCCGATCTCGGCCGTCTCGTGTCGCTCGAAGCCGGCAAGGTTCCCTCCGAGGGCCTCGGCGAAGTGCAGGAAATGATCGATATCTGCGATTTCGCGGTCGGCCTTTCCCGCCAGCTTTATGGTCTCACCATCGCCACCGAACGCCCCGGCCATCGCATGATGGAAACCTGGCATCCGCTCGGCGTCGTCGGCGTCATCTCCGCCTTCAACTTCCCGGTCGCCGTCTGGTCGTGGAATGCGGCGCTTGCCATCGTCTGCGGCAATTCGGTGGTCTGGAAGCCTTCGGAAAAGACCCCGCTCACGGCGCTTGCCGTTCAGGGCATCTTCGAGCGCGCGGCCGCCCGTTTCGGCGATGCGCCGGAAGGTCTTTCGCAGCTTCTGATCGGCGACCGCGCGGTGGGTGAAGCTCTGGTGGACAATCCCAAGGTGCCGCTCGTCTCCGCCACTGGCTCCACCCGCATGGGCCGCGATGTCGGCCCGCGTCTGGCGAAACGCTTTGCCCGCGCCATTCTGGAACTCGGCGGCAACAATGCCGGCATCGTCTGCCCTTCCGCCGATCTCGACATGGCGCTGCGCGCCATCGCCTTCGGCGCCATGGGCACGGCCGGCCAGCGCTGCACCACGCTTCGCCGTCTCTTCGTGCATGACAGCGTCTATGACCAGCTCGTGCCGCGTCTGAAAAAGGCCTATGCCTCCGTTTCCGTCGGCAACCCGCTAGAAACCTCCGCACTCGTCGGCCCGCTGGTCGACAAGGCGGCTTTCGACGGCATGCAGAAGGCCCTCGAAGCGGCGAAAGCCCATGATGGCGTGGTGAATGGCGGCGGTCGTGTGGATACGGGTGCGCCGGATGCCTATTACGTCAAGCCGGCGCTTGTCGAAATGCCGAAGCAGGCGGGACCTGTGCTGGAAGAAACCTTCGCGCCGATCCTCTATGTCATGAAATATAGCGATCTCGATCAGGCGATAGACGACCATAACGCCGTCGCTGCTGGTCTTTCCTCATCGATCTTCACCCGCGACATCCAGGAATCGGAACGGTTCCTGTCGTCGGAAGGCTCCGATTGCGGTATCGCCAACGTCAATATCGGCACCTCGGGTGCGGAAATCGGCGGCGCCTTCGGCGGTGAAAAGGAAACCGGCGGCGGCCGTGAATCCGGTTCGGATGCGTGGAAGGCCTATATGCGTCGCGCCACCAACACCATCAACTACTCCAAGGCGCTGCCGCTGGCGCAGGGCGTTTCCTTCGATATCGAATAATCGCTTCCACAGAGAAATTGATCCATCATGCCGGCGCGGCTCCATCCGCGCCGGCATTTCTATTCGATGGGTCGGACGAGGGTGTCCGCGACGATTTGCGGAAAAGAGGCATTTGCGCGGAATTTTATTCCCGCAATATTGCTCATATTGAATTATTGTCTCTCTATCGTTTTAATGGAAAACCCTAGCATTGCTCCATATCGTGAACCGGCCAGAGGGGCTGGTGACAAGGAGATAAAATGCCAGCCATCACCCGCCGCGCGCTTTCCGCCAGCCTTTTTGTTGCCGCCGCATTCTCGATCCTGCCGCCGCAGGCCCGGGCGGCGGAAGAGCTGAAGATTGGTTATCAGAAAACCGGCCTGCCGGTGATCGCCCGCCAGCAGGGTGTCATCGAAAAGGCGCTGGAGGCCAAGGGCGTGAAGGTTTCCTGGGTCGAATTCACGGCGGGCCCGCCGCTGGTGGAGGCGCTGAATGTCGGCTCCATCAATGTCGGCTGGACGGGGGATGCGCCGCCGATCTTCGGGCAGGCGGCCGGTTCCGCCATCGTTTATGTCGCGGCCCTTCCTTCGAACGGCAAGGGTGAGGCGATCTTCACCAAGCCTGAAAGCGGCATCAAATCGGTTACCGATCTCAAGGGCAAGAAGGTCGGTGTCGGCAAGGGCACCAGCGCGCATAATCTGCTGGTGGCGGCGCTGGAGAAGAACGGCCTGAAATTCAGCGACATCGAGGTGGTGTATCTCAGCCCCGCCGATGCTTCCGCCGCCTTCGCCAGCGACAAGATCGACGCCTGGGCCGTCTGGGATCCGTTCTATGCGATTGCGGAGACTCGCTACAAGCCGGTCACTCTGGCCCGCACCAGCGATGTGCTTGCTGTCAGCACTTATTTCCTCGCCAATCGCGATTACGCCAAATCCAATGCAGACACCATCAACATCACCATCGATGCTCTGGGCGAGGCGGCGAAATGGTCCGCCGCCAACCGCGACAAGGTCGCCGCAGCTTTGCATGAGGTGACGGGCGTGCCGCTGGAGGCGCAGACGCTTGCCGCGAACCGCTCGGAATTCGGCATTACCAGGATCGACGACAAGATCGTCGCCAGCCAGCAGGAAACCGCCGACCGCTTTTATCGTCTCGGCCTCATCCCGAAACAGATCAGCATCAAGGATGCCGTCTGGTCGGGCGCGACGAACTGAGCAAGAGCCGGAGGGTATGCCATGAGCACCGCAAAGCGTATCGAGATTGGCGGCATCACAGGCTGGCTGCTCCCCGCCCTCATTCTTGCGGGCTGGGAGGCGGCGGCGCGTGCCGGTCTGATTTCCGCCAATGTGCTGCCGGCCCCTTCGGCTGTCGCAGAAGCCTTCTGGCGGCTTCTGCTCTCGGGTGAGCTTGTCGCCAATATCGGCGTCAGTTCCGCCCGCGCACTCGCCGGTTTCGCCATTGGCGGCTCCATCGGTTTCATCTTTGGGCTGGCCAATGGCCTCTCCAAATTTTCCCGCAGCTTCACCGATACGACGCTGCAGATGATCCGCAACATTCCGCATCTGGCGCTCATTCCTCTCGTCATCCTGTGGTTCGGCATCGATGAGGAGGCGAAGCTGTTCCTCGTCGCGCTCGGTGTGTTTTTCCCGATCTACATCAACACGCTGCTCGGCATTCAGGGTGTCGATCCGCAACTGGTGGAAATGGGCCGTACCTATGGCATGTCGCCCTTTACGCTGTTCCGGCGGGTCATTTTGCCCGGCGCGCTGCCCGCCATTTTCACCGGCTTGCGTTATGCGCTCGGGATCATGTGGCTGACGCTCATCGTCGCCGAAACCATCTCTTCCTCGTCCGGCCTCGGCTATATGGCCATGCAGGCGCGCGAGTTCCTGCTGATCGACGTCGTGGTTCTGTCGATCCTCATCTATGCGCTTCTCGGCAAGCTGGCCGACAGTTTCGCCCGCTTCCTCGAAAGCGTCTTCCTGCAATGGCATCCAGCCTTCAAGAAAGTCTGAGGTAACCCATGTCGACCGGCAATGTGACGACGCTGAGACGCCCGGATGCCCCGCCATCCCTCCCGTCGCAGGCGAAAATCGAACAACGCGAGAAGACGAGCGACGGCAAGGTCGCCTTCAGCTTCCGCAATGTGGCGAAGAGTTTTGGCGACAAGCCGGTTCTGCGCGGCATCGATCTCGATGTGCGGGAAGGCGAGTTTCTGGCCATCATCGGCAAGAGCGGCTGCGGCAAGAGCACGCTCCTGCGCATTCTGGCCGGCCTCGACACGCCGACCACCGGAACCGTCTCGAAGGACGCATCGAGCCGCACCCGCATGATGTTTCAGGAGCCGCGTCTTCTGCCGTGGGAACGTATCGCGAGCAACGTCTCCGTGGGGCTGACCGGCATCGCCAAGGGCGAGGCGGCGCAGGAACAGGCGCTTACAATTCTCGAAGAGGTCGGTCTGAAAGACCGGGCTGGCGAATGGCCCTATGTGCTTTCCGGCGGCCAGAAGCAGCGCGTGGCGCTGGCGCGCGCGCTGGTGGCCCATCCGCAGATTCTGGCGCTGGATGAGCCGCTTGGCGCGCTCGATGCGCTCACCCGCATTGAAATGCAGCTTCTGCTGGAGCGCATCTGGCGCAAGCAGAAATTCACCGCCGTGCTCGTCACGCATGATGTATCGGAGGCCGTGGCGCTTGCGGATCGCATCGTCGTCATCGATGAAGGGCGCATCGCGCTCGATCTCGATGTGAAACTGCCGCGTCCGCGCCGTCATGGCACGGCGGAATTCGCAAGGCTGGAAGAGCAGGTTCTGAACCAGCTCTTCGGCCGCGGCGAGACCAACGGATAAGGCATGAACCGGCAGGGCCGAGACCCCGCCGGACGATATCATCAGCCAATGCTCATCAGGCTGGCATTGCCGCCGGCGGCTGTGGTGTTGACGCTGACGGAGACTTCTTCGACCAGCCAGTCGAGGTTATAGGGCTGGCTGTCCGCGGAAAGCGCTTCCGTTGCCGCGGCCTGAACGAGAACCAGCGGGCCGGGCAGGGCGGCGATCTTTTTATTGACCGCCACGATACGCTCCGCATCGCCCTCGACCAGCGCGCCGGCGAAAGGACCGGACTTCGCCCAGTCATCGGCCCAGACGATGCGTGAGGTCACGGTTGCCGGCAGTCCGTAAATGGATTTCTCCAGTCCCGAAGCGTTGTCGATGACAACCGCGTTTCCGGTCGCGAGCGCTGCCGCAAGCTGGCGGTAAAGCCCCTGTTCGGTTGCCGGAACCAGCAGAACCTTTCCACGCGGATGCAGCGCATAGACATTGCGCTCGCCGACAGGACCCGCCAGCTCGGTTTCGAAACCGAGGCCGGAAAGAACTGCCGTCTGTCGTGCGGCTTCGGCCGCAACGGTTTCGCCGTTTTCATCCAGCCAGCGGGCAAGATCGACTGCGGCCTGATCCTGCTGGCTCGCAACCCGGTCTATCTTTGGGGCAACCTGTGTCATGCGGCCGAGATAAAGCGGACCGCCCGCCTTTGGGCCGGTGCCGGAAAGGCCGCGTCCGCCAAACGGCTGCACGCCAACCACCGCGCCGATGATGTTGCGGTTCACATAAAGATTGCCGGCCGCGACGCGCGACAGCACATGCTGGATCGTATCGTCGAGACGGGTATGCAGGCCGAAGGTCAGGCCATAGCCGGTAGCGTTGATCTCATCGATCAGCCGGTCGAGATTGTCGCGCTTGAAGCGGATGACGTGCAGCACCGGGCCGAAGACTTCGCGTTTCAGATCGGCGAGCGATTTCATCTCGATGATCGTTGGCGGCACGAAGGTGCCCTTGCCGGTTTCGCCGGCAAGCGTGATCTGTTCGATGCGATGGCCGAGCCCGCGCATTCCCTCGATATGCTTTTCGATGATGCCCTTCGCCTCGGCGGTAATGACGGGACCGACATCGACGGAAAGCTTGTCGGTGCGGCCGATCCGCAATTCGTGCAGCGCGCCCTTCAGCATGGTCAGCGTGCGGTCCGCCACATCTTCTTGCAGGCAGAGAATGCGCAGCGCCGAGCAGCGCTGGCCGGCGCTGTCGAAAGCGGATGCAATGACATCGGCAACGACCTGTTCGGCAAGTGCAGAGGAATCGACGATCATGGCGTTCTGGCCGCCGGTCTCGGCAATCAGCGGAACCGGCTGGCCATTGGCCAGAACCCGGCCGGCAAGCTGACCCTGAATGAGCCGCGCCACTTCCGTCGAGCCTGTGAACATTACACCGGCTGTAAGGGGTGAGCCAACAAGTGCGGCACCCGTCTTGCCGTCGCCCGGCAGAAGCTGCACGGCATCCTGCGGAACGCCGGCCTCATGCAGCAGGCGCACGCCCTGGGCCGCAATCAACGGCGTTTCTTCGGCGGGCTTTGCAAGAACCGGATTGCCGGCAACCAGCGCCGCCGTCACCTGACCGATGAAGATGGCGAGCGGGAAATTCCACGGGCTGATGCAGACGACCGGGCCGAGCGGCGTTTCGCCGGTCTTGAAGTTTCTGCGGGCTTCCGCCGCGTAATAACGCAGGAAGTCGATGGCCTCGCGCACCTCGGCAATGGCGTTCGGCATGGATTTTCCCGCTTCGCGCATGATGAGGCCGAGCAGGGCAGGCATTTCGGCCTGCATGGCGTCGGCGGCGCGCTCCAGGCAGGCGGCGCGCTCTTCCACCGGGGTGGATGGCCAGTTAGAGGCCACCGCCCGCTGCATGGCGGCTTCGACATCGGATTCGGTGGGCTCCGTCACATGGCCGACGATATCATTGTGGTCGCCGGGGTTGAGAACCGGGCGCGTTTTGCCACCCGCCTGCGGCGCCGACGCTTTCCATTCCGTCGCAGCACCTGCCTTCAGGGTTTTGTCCAGTGCGGCGAGCGTCGTTTCACTGGAAAGATCGAGGCCGGCGGAATTTTTGCGTTCCGGGCCGAACAGGCCGGCAGGGGCGGCGATGCGGTCGTGACGCGCGCCGGGAACGGGATAGGCCTTGAGCACCGCGACCGGGTCTTCCAGCAGGGAATCCACCGGCACGGCGGGGTCGGCAATGCGGTTGACGAAGGAAGAGTTCGCACCGTTTTCCAAAAGGCGGCGGACGAGATAGGCCAGCAGCGTCTCATGGGTGCCGACGGGAGCATAGAAGCGGCAGGGCCGGTCGAGCTTCTTCTTGCCGACGACTTCGCTGTAAAGCGGTTCGCCCATGCCATGCAGGCACTGGAACTCATAGTCGCCGAGTTTGAAGCCGGGGCCGGCGAGATGGTAGATCGTCGCCATGGACTGCGCATTGTGGGTCGCAAACTGCGGAAAGACCAGATCGCGTGCGGCGAGCAGCTTGCGGGCGCAGGCAATGTAGGAGACATCCGTGTGGACCTTGCGGGTGAAGACCGGGAAGTCCTCCAGCCCCTCCACCTGCGCGCGCTTGATTTCCGCATCCCAATAGGCGCCCTTGACGAGACGCACCATGATACGCCGGCCCGAGCGGCGGGCGAGATCGATGATGTAGTCGAGAACGAAAGGGCAGCGGCGACCATAGGCCTGCACGACGAAACCGAGGCCATTCCAGCCGGCGAGGTCCCTGTCGAGCGCCAGTTCCTCCAGAAGGTCAAGCGACAGTTCCAGACGGTCGGCTTCCTCCGCATCGATGTTGAGGCCGATATCGTATTTCTTGCTGAGCAGCATCAGCGATTTGACGCGTGGAAGAAGCTCCGCCATCACCCGCTCCGCCTGCGCGCGGGCGTAACGCGGATGCAGCGCCGAAAGCTTGATGGAAATGCCCGGACCGCCATAGATGCCGCGCCCGGCCGATGCCTTGCCGATGGCGTGGATGGCGTTTTCGTAGTCCTTGTAATAACGCTCCGCATCCTTGGCGGTGGTCGCGGCTTCGCCCAGCATGTCGTAGGAATATTGGAAGCCCTGTTCTTCCAGCGGCTTCGAACGCTTGATCGCTTCGCCGATCGTTTCGCCGGTCACGAATTGTTCGCCCATCATGCGCATGGCCATATCGACGCCACGGCGGATGACGGGTTCGCCAGCGCGGGCGATCAGCTTGGTCAGCGCCGCCGAAAGGCCGCTATCGTTTACCGTCGAGGTCAGCTTGCCGGTGATGACGAGGCCCCAGGTGGCGGCGTTGACGAAGAGCGAGCGCCCGCCGCCGATATGGGACTTCCAGTCGCCACGGGCGATCTTGTCGCGGATGAGCGCGTCGCGGGTGGCTGTGTCGGGAATGCGCAGCAGCGCTTCGGCAAGGCACATCAGCGCCACGCCCTCGTGGCTGGAGAGCGAATATTCCTGCACCAGACCTTCGACGCCGGTGCCCCTGGTCTTGGCGCGCAATGCCTCGATCAGTTTGCGGGCCGTGTCGCGAATGGCTTTCGTTTCTTCCGTCGTTACCGTTGCCGCCTCGACCAGCGGCGCCAGGCATTCTTCCTCCGGGCGACGATAGGCGGCGGTGATCGCCTTGCGCAGCAGGCTTTGCTCGCGCACCGGCGGCGCAAAATTCTGGAAGATACCGTTCGCCACTACACCGGCGTTGCTTGCACCATCGGCCATTCTGAAAAATCCTGAAAACGCTGTTGAAGACAGACCTTCGGCGGCAGCGTGTCCTCCGCCCGCCGCTTGTTATCCTGTGGCAGACAATATCATTACCGCAGAAATTGCTATGGCCCTATTTTCAGGTTAAAACAGGCAATATGAACTTTTATTTTTGAGATTTGGCGTAAAATAACATGGTTAATAGTCAAAAAACAGACGATCTGGATCATTTCGATCTCAAGATTCTGGAGGCGCTGAGCGAAGACGGGCGCATGTCCGTGCTGCAGCTCTCGAAAAGGGTCGGTCTTTCCAAGACGCCCTGCCAGACACGGCTGAAACGGCTGGTGGATGAGGGCTATATTCTCGGCTTCCGCGCCATGCTCAATCCGCAGAAGCTCGGTGTCGATCACATCGCCTTCGCCGAGGTAAAGCTTTCCGATACGCGCGAAAAGGCGCTGGAGGAATTCAACGCGGCGGTGCGCAAGATCAAGGAAGTGGAGGAGTGCCACATGATCGCCGGCGCCTTCGATTATCTTCTGAAGGTGCGCACCAGCGATATCCGCAAGTATCGAAGGGTACTCGGCGAGAAAATCTCAAGCCTGCCATCCGTCGCCAACACCTCGACCTTCGTGGTCATGCAATCGGTCAAGGAAACCGGCATCTGAAGGGGTGACACGAAGACAGTGGCAGGCGCGCGCTCGCCGTATCATCCGCACACCGTCACCCCGGACTAGATCCGGGGTCCAGTGCGATCAAGTCATTGATCGCGAGAGAGTCCTTTCACGGCGCAGACGCGCCGTGGCTGGATGCCGGATCTAGTCCGGCATGACGGAGGAGAGGTTTGCGGCGTTTGTCATCGTCTTAACGGGCAGACGTAGGCCTGCCCGTTCACCGCTGTTCGAATTCAGCGCTCTCAGCGCGCCGTGGCGGCGGCGGTCACCGCGGTCATCTGCGCGTCCGGGCCGAACTCGTTTTCGTTTTCGATGCCGAGCAATTCCTGCAAGCGCAGCCTTGCGCGGCTGACACGGCTCTTGATGGTGCCGACTGGGCAACCGCAGATTTCGGCGGCTTCTTCGTAGGCAAAACCCGAAGCCCCGATCAACAGGATCGCTTCACGCTGGTCGTCCGGCAGCTTTGCGAGTGCTGCGCGGAAGTCCTGAAGGTCGACCGAACCATGCTGTTCTGGCGGCACGGACAGGCGCGAGGTATAGACCCCGTCCGTATCCTGCACCTCACGGCCGGATTTGCGGATCTGGCTGTAGAACTCGTTGCGCAGGATCGTTACCAGCCATGCCCGCATATTGGTGCCCGGCTGGTAGCTATCCTGTTTCGCCCATGCCTTCATGATCGTGTCCTGCACGAGGTCGTCGGCACGGTCCCGCGAGCGGATGAGAGAAATAGCGAAGGCGCGCAGGTTCGGCAGCGCCGCCAGCATTTCCCGTTTGAAGTTGTATTCTGTCAGCTCCGGCTCTTTCGCCATCATTCCTCCGAAGCCTTCATTTTGGCTCTGCTTTCGGCTTCATCGAGTTTTTCGAGAAGGTCGAGGAATTTGTCAGGGATGCCTTCATCCTGAACGGCATCATAAAGCTCCCTGAGCTTACGGGAAATCACCGCCCGCCCGGAGTGTGGAACCTGGGGGGCGGCCGAATTGTCCGGCTGATCTTGGTCCGATTGAAATATGCTCATAACGTCCGGTATTCCTTTTGCGTCGTGGCAAAGAATGCGCCGTGAAAAAAATAGTTCCGGCGGAACGGAACTTTTTTTGCAACGCGCACGTTGCTATCGTGGGTTTGCGTTGCAGACCGCATGAAAGGGGAGAATTCCATGTCAGTTTCTACACGCATCGCACCGCACCTGCCATATCTGCGCAGGTTCGCGCGTGCCGTTTGCGGCTCACAATCGACGGGCGATGCCTATGTTGCGGCAACACTCGAAGCTCTGATCGCCGATATCAGCATTTTTCCGCAGACAAGCAGCGATCGCGTTTCGCTCTATCAATTGTTCGTATCGATCTTTAGTTCCGTCACGATCAATATTAAGACCGACGAAAACCTGTCGGGATGGGAAAAACGCGCCTCGGCCAACCTCTCCGCCGTGCCGGCGCTGGCCCGCCAGGCGTTCCTTTTGACCACGGTCGAAGAATTCACACCTTCGGAAACCGCAGAGGTTCTGAAAGTCTCCGAAGATCAGGTTGGCAAGCTGATCGATGAGGCAGCCTCTGAAATCGCCCGCCAGGTGGCAACCGATATCATGATCATCGAGGACGAACCTCTGATCGCCATGGATATCGAGCAGATGGTCACCGATCTCGGCCACCGCGTCACGGGCATCGCCCGCACCCACACGGAAGCGCTCGATCTCTTCCATCGCACCCAGCCGAAGATGATCCTTGCCGATATTCAGCTCGCCGATGGCAGTTCCGGTCTCGATGCAATGAAGGACATCCTGCAGATGACCACGCTGCCGGTAATCTTCATCACCGCCTTCCCCGAGCGTCTTCTGACGGGCGAGCGGCCGGAGCCGACCTTCCTTGTGACGAAGCCGTTTAATCCGGACATGGTGAAAGCGCTTATCAGCCAGGCCCTGTTTTTCAACGAAAGCTCACGCGTCGCGGCGTGAATTTTGCCGAAACCGCAGACTGACCGGGAACCACTCTGGTGCCCGGGCGTTGGCGGTTACGGTCGTGGGGCTGCCCCGCGGCTTTCTGCAAGGAGACGAATTTGCATCGGCTGGCATGGCATAACGCGGAGAGGGACGAAAGCGAACTTCACGATTCGCTCGTCCTCGCCTTGCTCGATTCGGGTGAGACAGTCATGCTGCAGGACTGGAACCGCGACTATATATTCGTGGCCAATCTGCCGGATGTCTGGAAAATTCCGGCAGAATCCCGTCCCACAGATGAAAATCTCTTCGGTAACGATCTCTCCGCCCGACTGGCCGATCTCAAGAAGGACATGAACACGGCGGGCAGCCGCGGCATGCTGGAAGTCAATGCCGGCAATGATCGCGTCTTCCAGTTTCAGGTTCATTCCACTCTTAACCAGACGAACCAGGTGGTGATGAAAACCACCATTCGCGAGGTGACGGCGGAAAGGCGGCGCGAGCAGCTTCTGCGCTCGCTGCTGCGCGAGGTCAGCCACCGTTCCAAGAACCTCCTGGCGATCATCCAGAGCCTTGCCGGCCAGACGGCCCGGTTCAGCCTGACCAAGGATGATTTTCTGCGCAAGTTCCGCGGCAGACTACACGCTCTCGCCCAGAGTCAGGATCTCATTACCGATTCGGACTGGCGGGGCGCGCGCATATTCGAGTTGTTGCGCCAGCAATTCGATCTTTATGTGCCGGAATATCCGAACCTCATCCATATGGAAGGCGAAAACCTGCTGCTCAATCCGAATGGCGCGCTCTATATCGGGCTCGCCTTCCACGAGCTGGTCGTCAACACCGTCAGCCATAGCGGCAATCTCGCCTATCACCCGCCCATATCCCTGCAATGCTGGCAGGAGGGTGATTTTTATATCGTTGAATGGAATGAGCCGATGATGCCGTCGAAAGAGCCGGCGGAGACCCGGCGCGGCAGCTTCGGCAGCGTGGTGCTGGAAAAGGTGGTTCCCTCCGCATTGGGGGGAAGCGCCGAATACGAGTTGACGCCGGAACGGATCGTCTACCGGCTGAAATTTCCTTCCGGCGACGGCGCGGATGCCTGAAATCGCGATATCGCGCGCAACGCCGGGTTCATCTTTCATTTCATGAAAGCCAAAACAAATAGCACGGCTCATGAAAGAGCCGTGCTATTTTCATGACAGGTTTTCAGGGGCGAAACCTGTTTATTTTCAGCCAAGCTTCAGGCGGGGACGGGGGAATTGCTTGGCCTGCAGTA
Source organism: Agrobacterium sp. YIC 4121 (assembly GCF_002008205.1). Taxonomy (NCBI): domain Bacteria; kingdom Pseudomonadati; phylum Pseudomonadota; class Alphaproteobacteria; order Hyphomicrobiales; family Rhizobiaceae; genus Agrobacterium; species Agrobacterium sp. YIC 4121. The sequence goes on from NZ_MRDI01000011.1 coordinate 105,490, forward strand.
AAAACACGCATGACCGGATTCGGTTCCCAAAAAATGCGTTTTTTTAACATTGCGCAAAATACCGGCCATTTTGCCGGTTTTTTGCCGTCTGCACAGCGGATAGGTCCGCAAGTCGCGGCCTTAATGCGTGCCTGTCTGTTCCGATCGTTTGGGCGTGAAGTAACGCATCGGCGCTTCCAGCGACCACTCGAAGCCGGATTCACGATATTCCGTCAGCACCTGCCCGCCGAAGGCGCCTTCCGCATGCCTTTTGATGACCGTGGTGCCGAAGCCTTTGCGGCTCGGTTCTCTGGCGGGCGGTCCGCCCGTTTCGGTCCAGACGAGATGGATCATCTGCCGCCCGTCTTTTTCACGCGACTGCCAGCGCAGGGTAATTTTTCCCGCTGGAGCCGACAATGAGCCGTATTTGATGGAATTCGTCGTCAGCTCATGGACCACCAGACCGAAATTCTGTGCCGCTTCCGGGGAAAGCATGAAATCCTCTCCCACCAGCACGATGCGCTGCGCCACGGTTCCGAAAACATCGAGGTGGGTTTCAATCAGCTTGCGAATCGGCAGACCCTGCCATTGAACCTCCGCCAGGGCCCGGATCGACATTCCAAGGCCGCGCAGGCGGTGATCGACTTCCTTCTGGAATTCCGGAATGCTTTTATTTTCGCGTCCCAATTGCCGTATCATCGCCTGAACCAGCGTCAGAATGTTCTTGGAACGGTGAACCAGCTCGTGCAGCAGCAATTGCAGGCGCTCTTCCGACTGGCTTCTGTCGAAGGATGCGTTGGAGAGCGCGATGGCGACCTGATTGGCCTCCTTTATCTTGGTATCGACGGGCGCGACGATTTCGCCTTCGCCGATGCGCTCGGCCATCAGGGTCAGGTCACGGATGGAGCTGCGCAATTGCCGGCCGACCAGATAGGCGCCGCCAATGGCAATCAGCACCAGCATCAGGCTGCCGATCATCATCTGCCGCCAGGTGTCTATCAGCGCCGCCTGGCTTGCGGCGAGCGGACCCCACATCACCGTCTTCCATTGCCAGCCCGGCAATTGAGCATAGGCGTAGAGATTACCCTTGCCGTCGAAAAAATTGCCGCTGAAGGCCTGCATTTCCGAAAGTACATCGGGGGTGACAAACGGCTTGCCCACTTCCGCCTCTTCGGGCGCGCTTGAGACGACAACGCGGTTATTGCCGTCAATGATGGCGACCGCCCAGTTGCGCGGCAGGTTTTCCGTGGGGATGAGCCTGCTCAGGTCGCTGGTATTCTGCGTCAGGATCAGGGCGTCTCCGGCGGGGTCCAGGTCCGGGCCTAGCGGCATGGTGACGTTGAACACCCATTCCTTGCTGGTCGAGCCGAAAAACATGTCCGAGACGGTGATGCGGCGGGAGTCGATCGCCTTGGCCAGATTGGCTTCCGCCGGCACCTTGCCGAGTGGCTGGCCATAGGGCACGCGTGTATTGAGACGCTGCTGACCATCTTTGGTGGCGAGAATGGCGTAAAGGCCCTCCCGCTTCAGACTGTCGGCGACGCGCCCCTGAAACGCGGCGAGGTTGCCGCTCTCAAGTTCCGGGAATTGCGACAGAAGATTGAGCGAGGTGGCGATTTCCTGCAGGCGGCGGTCGATGTTGCGGGAGACTACCCGTACATCCTCGATTGTTTCCCGTTGCAGGTCGTCGCGTTTTTCCGCCTCGAGGCGCAGCATCAGATAGCCGCCGAAAAGAATGAGCGGCAGAGTAATGACGGTAGCCATCACCACCAGATAGGTGCCGATGGAGGCGGTCGGGAAAAAATTCGCACTGCGCCGACGCAAAGCCGAGATCATGTCTTTCAGTCTGTCGCCGGGTCGAGGCATACAAAAACTCCGGCAGTTATGGCATTGTTACGACACGGATAATACCGTGCCGTCCCCCTTTAGCAATGCCTGATTTTTACCTTCGGTTGTTGCGGTCGGTCACAATCGCACAGACTCGGTTGAAAAAATCGGAACTATTTCAACGACCAACCCGTTTGCCATACGAACCGGCCGAGGAGCGGACATAAAATTCATCACCGCCGGCCAGTTGAGAACGATGAAAGGAAGGTACGAAATGGCAAAGAAACTTACAATCCTCGTCACTGCCGCTCTGATGGGCACGACGGCTTTCGCGCCGCTGGCCATCGCTCAGGGCACGACCCAGCCTGCGCCGGCAAATCCGAGTGCGCAGACGGAGCCTGCAACCCCGCCCGCCACACCGATGACGCCTGCTGCTCCTTCGACCAATGACAGCGCGGCTACAACGACAGGCGGCGCTTATCTCACCGAACAGGGCGAAACGCAGGTCAGCGCCAATGATTATATCGGCAAGGCGGTCTATACCGCGGCCGATGAAAGCATCGGTAACGTCACCAACCTGATCATGGAAGAAGACGGTGGTCTGGTTGCGGCCGTGATCGGCGTCGGCGGCTTCCTGGGTATCGGCGCAAAGGATGTTGCCGTTCCGATGGACAAGGTAACGATGACGCGCAACGCGCAGGACGGCACCATCCGCCTGACCACGACCGAAACGGCGGAAACGCTGAAGGCGGCTCCCGAATTCAAGACGCTGGAACAGAAGGCCAGCGAAAAGAATGCGGCAACGCCGGCGGCTCCTGACAGCACGACGACGTCCGCCACCAAGCCCTAATTCCCGTCCCTGGGAGGCAGGAGCGGGACCGGCTTCAATCAGCTGTCCCGCGGAAGGCACCGGCCAACAGCCGGTGTCTTTTTTTGTTTGTTCGCCGGCTGTTCAATCCCCGGCATTGCGGGAGGAATGCCACGCCCAGGCGGATTTGATGATGTCCGACAGGGAATAACGCGGCTCCCAGCCGAGAACCTCCTTCGCCTTGTCGTTATTGGCAACGAGTGTCGTGGAATCGCCATCGCGCCGCCCGGTATATTCAACGGGGAAGGGGCGGCCGGAAACGTCCGAAATCGCCGCCAGCAATTCTTTCACCGTGGTGCCGGTGCCGGTGCCGAGGTTGAGTTCGACGGTCTCCCCGCCGGCCAGCAGATAATCCACGGCCCGCACATGCGCATCGGCGAGATCGAGAATGTGGATATAGTCGCGCACGCAGGTGCCGTCGCGCGTGTCGTAATCCGTGCCGAACACCTTGAAGCCCTGACGCCGGCCGAGTGCGGCCTCGATGGCCAGCGGGATCGCGTGGGTTTCCGGCTTGTGCCATTCGCCGATGCGGCCTTCGAAATCCGCGCCGGCGGCATTGAAGTAGCGCAGCATCACGGAGCGCAGCCCCTTATAGGTGCTGTAGTCCTTCAGCGCCTGCTCCACCACCCATTTGGTGCGGCCATAGGGGTTGATCGGCGCCTGCCGGTGCGTCTCGTCGATCGGCACCTGTTCCGGCAACCCGTAAGTTGCGCAGGTGGACGAAAAAACGAATGCCGTGACGCCGGCATCGATGGCGGCGGAGAGCAGGTTGAGCGAGCCGATGACATTGTTGTCGTAGAAAGCCACGGGCTGCTTGACCGATTCACCGACTTCGATCAGCGCTGCGAAATGCAGAACGGCTACCGGCCGGTGTTTGGCGAAGACCTCATCCAGCCGCGCCCGGTCGCGAATATCGCCCTGTTCGAATGGTCCCCAGCGGACGAATTCCTCATGCCCGTTGGACAGATTGTCGAAAACGACCGGTTCATATCCTCGCTCAGACAGGAGAAGGCAGGTGTGCGAACCGATATAGCCGGCACCGCCGACGACAAGGACTTTCTTCTTCATCAATTGCCTTTCAGAAAATTACGGACGCGCCGAGACTGCCCGAGACTGTATGTCACTTTGTTCAAATAAGGGCGGCGTGGCGGGTAACGCCATCAACCAGTCTATCCTTCGCGGGTAACATAAAAAAAACCGCGCATCCATCGTCTGGACGCGCGGTTTGCCTTGTCGTGTCGCCAAGAAATTACTTGGACTTTTTCGTATTGACCCTTGTGGCCAGGAAACCGGCCGCGACAGCCACGGCGAGCGTCGCATAGGGACGCGCCTGGATCGCCAGCGTAAGCAGCGATTGCAGGGCGAGCGGCGCTGCGGCAAGCGGCGCCGCCGTCAAAGGAGTGACAGCGGGACGTGCTGCATAGACCCTCGGACGTTTGATGATCGCCAGCGCCACCAGCATGATGACGCCGAGCAGGAACGCGGTCCCCGCGACGACGAGCGCCGCGGGGCCTGCGCCCACATGCCGGGCAAGATAGATAGAGCCTGCCACCACGGCGGCGATGAAGGCGATCAGGAAGAATATCCCGGTCAGAACCGACAGGGTTATGGTCGCGCGCAATCGCCTTGTGACGACGCGCCCCTCGCGCTGGGTCTCCCCCAGATAGACCAGCAATGCCTCAAGCATGAGCGCGGCCTTATCGACGCGTCAGGAGGGCGAGCACGAAACCGACGCCGACGGCGATGCCGAGCGACTGGAGCGGGTTCTTCTGGACGTGGTCGGTGAGGTTGTCGTTGAGCGTGGAGATTTCATTGCGAACGCTGTCGGCCATTTCTCCGGATGCGGTGAGGGCGTCATCGGCCACACGGGCGGCCTGCGCCTTCAGCTCATGCGAAGCGCCGACGCCGAGCGCCTTCACGCTTTTGGCAAGACTAGCCAGATCTTCGCGAAGCTGGGCGAGCTGCGCTGCCACATCGGCCGCATCGCCGTTTTCGAGGGATTGCTGGATCTTGTCGCTGACGCTGCTACGCACGCTTGCCATAGGTGAGGTCCTTCCTGAACATCATTGATGGGACGACGACACGTCACCGTCGTCCGTGAAGCTTCGTTTCGGCGGCCGAAACACCCGCCTGTCCGTCAGTCAAACGCGCCGATGCCGGCTTGGTTCCGCAACGGGACGGGTTTTCTTGATGCCACTTCGGCTCGGGGGCGATTTTCGAGGAATTCGGTGCCTGACATTTGTTTTCCTGTCACAAGCATCCTATAAGGCCCATCATCGAGACGTACCTTGACTTCAATCAATATGTGAAACGACATGCTCCAGACGCCCTATTACCTGATCGACAAGACAAAACTTCTTCGCAACATGGAGAAGATTGCCTATGTGCGGGAAAAATCCGGCGCCAAGGCGCTCTTGGCGCTGAAGTGCTTCGCCACATGGTCGGTGTTCGATTTCATGTCGCAATATATGGACGGCACCACCTCGTCCTCGCTTTATGAAGTGCGCCTCGGCCGCGAGAAATTCGGCGGCGAGACCCATGCCTATTCCGTCGCCTATGCCGATTATGAAATCGACGAGGTGATTGCGAATGCGGACAAGATCATCTTCAATTCCATCGGTCAGCTCGAGCGTTTCGCCGACAAGGCCTCCGGCATCACACGCGGTCTGCGCCTCAACCCGCAGGTCAGCTCCTCGAGCTTCGATCTTGCCGATCCTGCGCGCCCCTTCAGCCGGCTGGGCGAATGGGATGTCGCCAAGGTCGACAAGGTCATGGACCGTATCTCCGGCTTCATGATCCACAATAATTGCGAAAACAGCGATTTTTCGCTGTTCGACCGCATGTTGACGCAGATTGAGGAGAAATTCGGATCGCTGCTGTCGCGTGCGGAGTGGGTCAGCCTCGGCGGCGGCATCCACTTTACCGGCGACAATTATCCGCTCGACCAGTTCTGCGACCGTCTGCGCGCCTTCTCGGAAAAATACGGCGTGCAGGTCTATCTGGAGCCGGGCGAAGCCTCGATCACGAAGAGCACGACGCTCGAAGTGACGGTTCTCGACACGCTGTTTAACGGCAAGAACCTCGCCATCGTCGACAGCTCCATCGAAGCGCATATGCTCGATCTGCTGATCTATCGTGAGAGCGCCAAGGTTTCGCCGAACGAGGGCGAGCATCCCTACATGGTCTGCGGCAAATCCTGCCTTGCAGGCGATATTTTCGGCGATTTCCGCTTCGACAGGGAATTGAAGGTCGGCGACCGTATCTCCTTCCAGGACGCGGCCGGCTACACCATGGTCAAGAAGAACTGGTTCAACGGCGTCAAGATGCCGGCGATCGCCATCAAGGAACTGGACGGCACCGTACGCGCCGTTCGTGAATTCGACTTTGCCGATTTCGAGCAAAGCCTGTCTTAAACCCTGTTTTTAACATGAAACGAAGCTCATCCCTGCGGGGAAAAGGAGGCATCACCTGAAATGAAGAAGAACGTTCTGATCATCGGCGCCGGTGGCGTAGCACAGGTCGTGGCGCATAAATGCGCCCAGAACAGCGATGTATTGGGAGACATTCATATTGCGTCACGGACTTTGGGAAAGTGCCGCAAGATTGTCGAGTCCGTACGCGAAAAGAAGAGCCTCAAGACAGATGTAAAACTTGAGGCCCATGCGCTTGACGCGATGGATATCGAGGCGACGAAAGCCTTGATTAAACAGACCGGTGTTGAAATCGTCATCAACGTCGGTTCGGCTTTCGTCAACATGTCCGTTCTTCGTGCCTGCATGGACACGGGTGTTGCCTATATGGATACGGCGATCCACGAGGATCCGACCAAGATCTGCGAGACGCCGCCGTGGTACGGAAACTACGAGTGGAAGCGCGCTGAAGAGTGCAAGGAGAAGGGCATTACCGCCATTCTCGGCGTCGGTTTCGATCCGGGCGTGGTCAACGCCTATGCGCGTCTCGCCAAGGATGACTATTTCGACAAGGTCACCTCGGTCGATATCGTCGATATCAATGCCGGCAGCCATGGCCGGTGGTTCTCGACCAACTTCGATCCGGAAATCAACTTCCGCGAATTCACGGGCGTCGTCTACTCCTGGCAGAATGGTCAGTGGCAGACGAACCAGATGTTTGAAGTCGGCCAGGAATTCGACCTGCCGGTCGTCGGCAAGCAGAAGGCCTATATGACCGGCCATGACGAAGTGCATTCGCTGTCCAAGAACATGGACGGTGCCGATGTGCGCTTCTGGATGGGCTTTGGCGATCACTATATCAACGTCTTCACCGTGCTGAAGAACCTCGGCCTCCTGTCCGAAAAGCCGGTCAAGACCGCCGAAGGCCTGGAAGTCGTGCCGCTGAAGGTGGTCAAGGCCGTGCTGCCCGATCCGTCTTCGCTGGCGCCCGACTACGTCGGCAAGACCTGCATCGGCGATATCGTCAAGGGTATCAAGGACGGCAAGGAGCGCGAAGTCTTCATCTACAACGTGGCCGACCACAAGGAAGCCTATGAAGAAGTCGGCTCGCAGGGCATTTCTTACACCGCCGGCGTTCCGCCGGTCGCCGCCGCCATGCTCATCGCCACCGGCGAATGGGACGTGAAGCAGATGGCCAATGTGGAAGAACTGCCGCCGAAGCCGTTCCTGAACCTTCTGAACAAGATCGGCCTTCCGAACCGCATCAAGGACGAAAACGGCGATCGCGCGCTGGAGTTCTGATTGCCGGTGTTGTGATTGCGTTAAATAGAAAGCCCCGCGAAAGCGGGGCTTTTTTGTTGGTGGCGACGTCTGCCGACCAGAATAGTTTGGCGAATTCGTAGCATCCTTACCGTCACCCCGGATTTAGTCCGGGGTCCAGCGCGATCAAGTCCTTGATCGCGGGAGAGTCTTCTCACGGCGCAGACGCGCCGTGGCTGGATGCCGGCTCAAGGCCGGCATGACGGCCGAAACCTTGCTGCCGGTCTCAACTCCCAGATGAACGTGAGCCGAGATTGCTGAGGCTTGTGACGAGTGGCCCTCAGCCCTTCGTCGGCTTCGGCCCACGCTTTTCGAAGGGCTTGTCCTTCTTGCCCTCGTATTTCGGCTTGTCGCCGAAGGGCTTCTTCTTTTTCCAGGGCTTATCGTCGCCCTTGCGGTCATCGCGGGGGCCGCTTGCATTGTCCGATTTGCTGAATTTCCGCTGCGCCTTGGCCGGGCGCGTGTCTTCGCGGAAACCGCCGGTCATTTCCGGCTTGCCTTCCAGCGCCTTCAGACGGATGCCCTTTTCGAGCGTCATGTCCTTGCCGATGGCGGAGGTGAAACGGTCGACAGCATCGGCCGCCAGTTCCACGAAGGTTTCCGTCTGCTGCATGCGGATCGCGCCGATATCCTGGCGGGTGATCTTGCCGAAACGGCAGAGCATGGGGATCAGCCAGCGCGGTTCGGCGCTCTGCTTGCGGCCGACGGACAGCGAGAACCAGGCGCTGTCGGCGAAGTCGGAGCGTTCGCGGCGCGGCGCATTGTTCTCGACCGTTTCGAAACTGTCGCGGCGCGGCTTGCGATTGTTGTCCAGCGAGACTTCGGCGATGTCTTCGGGCGCGGAACGTCCGGCGTGGTACAGGCGCACGAAAGCGGCGGCGACCTTTTCAGCGCCGTGCTGTTCGAGCAGCCTGGTGACGAAATCGCGCTCGTCCTCGGCCACGGCCTCGGTCAGCGACGGGTCGGCCAGAAGCCGGGCGCCGTCGCGCTCAACGATCTCTTCGGCGGAAGGCGGGCGAACCCATGCCGGGCTGACCTTGGCGCCTTCCAGCAGGCGCTCTGCCTTGCGGCGCTGGTTGATCGGCACCACGATGGCGCTGACGCCCTTCTGACCGGCGCGGCCGGTGCGGCCGGAGCGATGCAGAAGCGTTTCGGAATTGGTCGGCAGGTCGGCGTGGATGACGAGTTCGAGACCCGGCAAGTCGATACCGCGGGCGGCAACGTCGGTCGCCACACAAACGCGGGCGCGGCCGTCGCGCATGGCCTGCAGCGCATGGGTGCGCTCGTTCTGGGTCAGTTCGCCGGAAAGGGCCACGACGGCAAAGCCGCGATTGTTGAGCCGCGCCGTCAGATGGTTCACCGCCGCACGGGTGGAGCAGAAGACGATGGCGTTGCGGGCTTCATAAAAGCGCAGCGCATTGATGATGGCGTTCTCGCGGTCGGCCGGCGTCACCAGCATGGCGCGGTATTCGATATCCACATGCTGCTTCTGTTCGGAAGCGGTGGCGATGCGCACGGCGTTCTTCTGGTAGCTTTCCGCAAGCTTGGCGATGCTGCGCGGAACGGTGGCCGAGAACATCAGCGTGCGGCGGGTTTCCGGCGATTCTTCCAGAATGAATTCCAGATCTTCACGGAAACCGAGATCGAGCATCTCGTCGGCCTCATCCAGCACCACGGCGCGGATGGACGACAGATCGAGCGCGCCACGCTTGATATGGTCGCAAAGACGCCCGGGCGTGCCGACGACGATGTGAGCGCCGCGTTCGAGCGCCCGGCGCTCGTTGCGCACATCCATGCCGCCGACGCAGGAGGCAATCGAGACACCTGCGAATTCATAGAGCCACTCCAGCTCGCGCTTGACCTGCATGGCCAGTTCGCGGGTCGGCGCGATGGCGAGCGCCAAGGGTGCGGAAGCCTGACCGAAGCGGCCGCTCTCCGGCAGCAGCGTCGGCGCCAGTGCGATGCCGAAGGCAACCGTCTTGCCGGAGCCGGTCTGTGCGGAAACCAGCGCATCCTTGTCGGCCAGTTCGGGTGCAAGCATGGCCTGCTGCACGGGGGTCAAATCTTTATAGCCGCGTTTTTCCAACGCCTGCGCGATCGCCGGGGCGATACCCTGGGTGTCTGTCATCTACCGTCTTTCGGATATGAAGCCGCCCGCATCCGCCCGAAACCAATAGGTCCTAAAGTCTCCGGGGCAGCCGATACAGGCCATTTCGGCCATCTGGCCGGTTGCATTGCCGCGCTCATACTGCGAATGGGCCGGTTTGTACAGTGCACTGCGGTACGCTCTTTTGCGGGTGCTTTATCCCGCCGACGTTTTCATCCCGCCATTGTTCCGGAGCGACGCTGCGAAAAAGGCGTACCGCATGGTTCATAAACGGCATTGCGTGCCCCCCGCCTTTTCGCTAAGAGACCCGCAACTTGAGGCTCTTTGTCAGGAAGAGCCGACTGGGTTTGTTCTTGTCCGTCCGCTTCCTGAAGGAGCCGGCGGGAAAATGGGATGGTACTGGTCAAGGCTATGGCTCGCATTGTCATGAAATTCGGCGGCACGTCCGTCGCGAACCTCGAACGCATTCACAATGTCGCACGGCATGTGAAACGCGAAGTGGATGCCGGCCATGAAGTGGCCGTGGTCGTTTCCGCCATGTCCGGCAAAACCAATGAGCTGGTGGACTGGGTGCAGAACGCCGCGAAGGTGGCCGGCGCCAATGCCGCCTCCTTTTTCGATGCGCGCGAATATGACGCGGTTGTTGCATCCGGCGAGCAGGTGACGTCAGGCCTTCTGGCGATCACGCTGCAATCCATGGGCATCAATGCGCGCTCCTGGCAGGGCTGGCAGATCCCGATCCGCACCGACAATGCACATGGCGCCGCCCGCATTCTTGAAATCGACGGTTCAGATATCATCCATCGCATGGGTGAAGGCCAGGTTGCCGTTGTCGCCGGTTTCCAGGGCATCGGCCCGGACAATCGCATCGCGACGCTCGGACGCGGCGGTTCGGATACGTCCGCCGTTGCAATTGCCGCTGCCGTCAAGGCGGATCGTTGCGACATCTATACCGATGTCGACGGCGTTTATACGACCGATCCGCGCATCGAGCCCAAGGCTCGCCGCATGAAGAAGATCGCCTTCGAGGAAATGCTCGAAATGGCGTCTCTTGGCGCGAAGGTTCTGCAGGTTCGCTCGGTCGAGCTTGCCATGGTACACAAGGTGCGCACCTTCGTTCGCTCCAGTTTCGAGGATCCCGATGCGCCGGGCATGGGCGACCTCATCAACCCGCCCGGTACTTTGATTTGTGACGAGGATGAAATCGTGGAACAGGAAGTCGTAACCGGCATCGCCTATGCCAAGGATGAAGCACAGATCTCGCTGCGCCGCGTGGCCGACCGTCCGGGCGTTTCCGCCGCGATCTTCGGGCCGCTCGCCGAAGCGCATATCAACGTCGACATGATCGTGCAGAACATCTCCGAAGACGGTTCGCGCACCGACATGACCTTCACCGTTCCTTCGGGCGACGTTGCCAAGGCGATCAAGCTTCTGGAAGACAACAAGGCCCAGATCGGCTTCGACGTCGCGCAGAACGAGACCGGTCTCGCCAAGGTTTCGGTCATCGGTATCGGCATGCGCAGCCACGCCGGCGTTGCCGCCAGCGCGTTTAAGGCGCTTGCCGAGAAGAACATCAACATCAAGGCGATCACCACCTCCGAGATCAAGATTTCGATCCTGATCGACGGCGCCTATGCCGAACTTGCGGTTCGCACTTTGCATTCCGCCTACGGTCTCGATAAGAGCTAAGCCGAGACATCGGTTCCCGATGCTCCGATTCTTCGGAGTTGCGTTCTTCCGATGTGGCGTTTCATGAAAGCGTGTCCCTTGCGGGACGCGCTTCTCGCGCTATAAATTTTTAAATGACCTTTTGATTCCCGAATATTATGACATTCGGATCGGAAGTGTCGGGGAGCAAACGCGATGAGAGACCTTTCCGCAGGTCCGCGCGTCCTGCTCAAGCGGCTGCGCGAAATGATGGCGGAGCACCTTGAACCGCAGGACCGTCTGGACCAGATCGTCCGTCAGATTGCCAGCAACATGGTGGCGGAGGTTTGCTCGGTCTATGTGCTGCGCTCCGACAGCGTGCTCGAGCTTTACGCGACCGAAGGTCTGAACAAGGATGCCGTGCATCTTGCCCAGCTGAAAATGGGGCAGGGTCTTGTCGGCACCATCGCCGCTTCCGCCCAACCTCTCAATCTTTCCGATGCGCAGGCGCATCCCGCTTTCCGCTATCTTCCTGAAACCGGTGAGGAAATTTATCATTCCTTCCTCGGCGTGCCGATTTTGCGTTCCGGTCGCACTCTTGGCGTTCTTGTGGTCCAGAACAAGGCCAGCCGAACATACCGGGAGGATGAAGTGGAAGCGCTTGAGACAACCGCGATGCTCATTGCCGAAATAGTGGCGAGCGGCGAGTTGAAGAAGATCACCCGCCCCGGGGTGGAGCTGGATCTGACGCGCGCCGTCTCCATCGATGGCGACGGCTATGGCGAAGGCATCGGTCTTGGCCATGTCGTGCTGCACGATCCGCGCATCGTCGTCACCAACCTGCTCAATGAAGATGCCGATACGGAAATCCGGCGTCTTGCCGATGCCATCGGCTCGCTGCGTCTGTCCATCGACGACATGCTGCAGCGTCGCGACGTGCCGACCGAGGGTGAGCACCGCGAGGTTCTGGAAACCTACCGCATGTTCGCTCACGACCAGGGCTGGGTGCGGCGCATGGAAGAGGCGATCCGAAACGGCCTGACGGCGGAGGCGGCGGTCGAGAAGGTGCAGAGCGACACCAAGGCGCGCATGATGCGCCTGACCGATCCCTATCTGCGCGAGCGCATGCATGATTTCGACGATCTCGCCAACCGGCTGCTGCGGCAGTTGATCGGTTTTGGCGGTCGTGGGCCGGAGCAGGATTTCCCGCTCGACGCCATCGTTCTGGCGCGCGCCATGGGTGCTGCCGAACTGCTGGATTACCCGCGTGAAAAACTGCGTGGTCTGGTGCTGGAAGACGGCGCGGTGACGAGCCATGTCGTCATTGTGGCCCGCGCCATGGGCATTCCGATCATCGGACAGGCGACCGGTATCGTCGCTCTGGCGGAAAACAACGATCCCATCATTATCGATGGCGATGACGGCCAGGTGCATCTGCGCCCGATGTCGGATTTGCAGCGTGCTTATGAAGAAAAGGTGCGCCTGCGGGCCCGGCGGCAGGAGCAGTTCCGGGCGCTGCGCAATGTCGAGCCGATCACCAAGGATGGCCAGAAGGTCAATCTGAAGATGAATGCGGGCCTTCTGGTGGACCTGCCGCAGCTCGACGAATCCGGCGCCGACGGCATTGGCCTGTTCCGCACCGAGCTGCAATTCATGATCGCCTCCAACATGCCGAAGGGCGAGGAGCAGGAGGCGTTCTACCGCTCCGTCCTGCGGCAGGCGAAGGGCAAGAGCGTCACCTTCCGCACGCTCGATATCGGCGGCGACAAGGTCGTTTCTTATATGCGCGGCCAGGAAGAGGAAAATCCGGCGCTGGGCTGGCGGGCGATCCGCCTGTCGCTCGACCGGCCGGGCCTGATGCGCACGCAGATGCGTGCGCTGCTACGCGCCGCCTCGGGCGCCGAGCTGCGCATGATGCTGCCGATGGTGACGGAAGTGTCGGAAATCCGCGCCGCTCGCGACCTTCTGCAGAAGGAAGTGCAGCATCTTTCGAAATTCAGCCATGCGCTGCCGAAAAAGCTGCAATTCGGCGCCATGCTGGAAGTGCCCTCCCTGATGTGGCAGCTCGATGAGCTGATGCAGGAGGTGGATTTCGTGTCCGTCGGTTCGAACGACCTGTTCCAGTTCTCGATGGCGGTAGACCGCGGCAATGCGCGTGTTTCGGATCGTTTCGACAATCTCGGCAAGCCGTTCCTGCGCATTCTGCGCGATATCGTCCGCGCCGGCGAAAGGCACCACACATCGGTCACGCTGTGCGGCGAAATGGCGGGCAAGCCGCTTTCGGCCATGGCTTTGATCGGCCTCGGTTTCCGTTCTGTTTCCATGTCGCCGACGGCCATCGGTCCGGTCAAGGCCATGCTTCTCGGGCTCGATGCCGCGCGCCTCGCCGAAGAGCTGAACGCGGCGCTGGACGACCATAATTCGCTGGAAAGCGCGCGCGAGGTGTTGTTACGCTTTGCCGCAACGCATTCCATTCCCATTTAGAGCATTTCCAGGAAAAGTGGATTCCGGTTTTCCGTCCGGAAATGCGTTAAAGCAAAAGGTTAAAGCGTTTTCGCGTTTCGAAGAAAAGCGAAAGCCCTCTAAAAGACCTGTTTCATTATTGGAGTGACTGGTGGCGAAGCTTCCCGTCGAAAAAATGCGCGAGTTGGAAAGGCGTTTCGGTGAGATCGAAGCGCGTATGTCGGCCGGGCCTGCTGCGGATGTCTATGTGAAACTGGCTTCGGAATATTCCGAACTCGAGCCGGTGGTGAAGAAAATCCGCGACTACGAGAAGGCGGTTTCCGAAGCCGCCGATCTGGAGGCGCTGCTGGCCGACAAGTCGACCGACAAGGATATGCGCGACCTGGCGGAAATGGAGCTGCCGGATGTCGAGGTCCGCATCGGCGAGCTTGAAAAGGACATGCAGGTTCTGCTGCTGCCGAAGGATGCGGCGGACGAAAAAAGCGCGATTCTCGAAATTCGCGCAGGCACTGGTGGCTCCGAGGCAGCCCTTTTCGCCGGCGATCTGTTCCGCATGTATGAGCGCTTTGCCTCGACCAAGGGCTGGAAGGTGGAAGTGCTTTCCGCAAGCGAGGGCGAAGCGGGCGGTTACAAGGAAATCATCGCGACGATCAGCGGGCGAGGGGTGTTCTCCAAGCTGAAATTCGAATCCGGCGTGCACCGGGTGCAGCGCGTGCCGGAAACGGAAGCGAGCGGCCGCATCCATACGTCTGCTGCCACCGTTGCTGTGCTGCCGGAAGCGGAAGATATCGATATCGAAATCCGCCCGGAAGACATTCGCATCGACACGATGCGCGCTTCGGGTGCGGGCGGCCAGCACGTCAACACCACCGACTCCGCCGTTCGCATCACCCATCTGCCGACGGGCCTGATCGTTACCAGCTCGGAGAAATCGCAGCATCAGAACCGCGCCAAGGCCATGCAGGTCCTGCGCTCGCGTCTCTACGACATCGAGCGCCAGAAGGTGGAGAGCGAACGTTCGGCCGACCGCAAGAGCCAGGTTGGTTCCGGCGACCGTTCCGAGCGCATCCGCACCTATAACTTCCCGCAGGGCCGCGTTACCGATCACCGCATCAACCTCACGCTCTACAAGCTGGACCGGATGATCGAAGGCGAGATCGATGAGCTGGTGGATGCGCTGATCGCCGATTATCAGGCCGGACAGCTTGCACAGCTCGGCGAACAGCTTTGAGCACGGCCGCTGAAGCGAGTGTTGCGAGTGCGCTTGCCGCAGCCCGCAAAAGGCTGCAGACGGCGGGGATCGCCGATCCGCTTCTCGATGCGCGGCTTTTGATTGCGGAGGTTGTCGGTTTTTCATTGACCGATTTCGTGATGAAACCTGATCGTGCCGTTACGCCGAAAGAAAGGGCCCGTATCGCGGCCATGATCGAAAGGCGGGCGAATGGCGAGCCTGTGCACCGCATTCTCGGCCACCGGGAATTTCATGGCCTCGACCTTCTTTTGTCTAAGGAGACGCTCGAGCCCCGGCCGGATACGGAAGTTCTTGTCGATACCCTGTTGCCGGCGCTGAAAAAAGCCGTTTCCGCCAAGGGCAGCGCCCGCATTCTGGATATGGGCACCGGGACCGGCGCGATCTGTCTGGCGCTGTTGAAGGAGTGCCCCGAAGCAACCGGTATCGGCAGCGATATTTCCGCCGATGCGCTCGAAACGGCGGTCCGGAATGCGGCCCGAAACGATCTCGGCGGGCGCTTCGAGGCCATACGCAGCGACTGGTTTGAAAAAATCTCCGGCCGCTTTGACATAATTGTGTCGAATCCGCCTTATATAAGGACTGATATCGTCGCAACGCTTGACCAGGAGGTTCGTAACCACGACCCGATGGCGGCGCTGGATGGAGGTCAGGACGGCCTTGCACCGTACCGCCTCATCGCTGCCGATGCAGGCCGCTTTCTTGTGGAAAACGGGATTGTCGGTGTGGAGATCGGTTTCGATCAAAGGCTTGATGTTTCCGCTATATTTGCTTCCCACGGCTTCTCTCTTCTGGACGCCGTGAAGGATTATGGCGGTAACGACAGAGTTTTGACCTTCCGGAGATAGTTGTTCGCGATATGTCTGCGGATTTTTTGCAAGGATATTTTGCACAGCAAAAGAAAAGGCTTGGATTTCCGCGGGAAGCGGGATAGTTTGCGGCCACATGCCGGGTGGCTGAGGACGAACACAGATTCGTCAGGGTATGGGTCAGTCCCGAAGCGGGTTCTTTAAAGAGCCCTGAAAGGCTGGGCGTTTCCGGCATGTGAATCAGTAAACTTTGTTCGCAGGCGGCTCGGTGCAGCATTTGCGCAGCCGGTCGTCATACGCGAGGTCTTGCCCAAGGGTTATCTTCGGCAAGACGCGTGATGGAGCAATTTCAGGAAAAATTTCCAGCGGTTTTCCGCCCGGAATTGCATGAAAACAACCAGATTGTCAGCAAAACAGAATTCAGGTGAGCAATTGATGAGGCCAGGACAGCAAAACAAGCGCGGCCGGGGGCGTGGAAACAACAACAATAACAATGGTGGCGGTAACAACAACTTCAACCGCAAGGGCGGCAACCCGCTCACCAGGACTTATGACAGTTCCGGCCCCGATGTTAAAATCCGTGGCACAGCCCAGCACATAGCGGAAAAATACGCGGCTCTGGCGCGCGACGCGCAGAGTTCCGGCGACCGCGTGATCGCTGAGAACTATCTGCAGCACGCTGAACACTATAACCGCATCATCGCTTCGGCTCAGGCCCAGATGCAGGAACGCTTCCAGCGCGACGACCGCGGCGAGTACAATGCTGCCGACGGCGACGATATGGATGTGAACGACGGCGATGAAGGCGTCATTGCACCGCAGCAGCAGGCCGAACAGGCCGAGCGCGCGCAGCAGCCGGAACGTCAGGAGCGTACTGAGCGGAACGAACAGCGCCAGGAGCGTCGTGAGCGCCCGGACCGCCGCGAGCGGCAGGAGCGTCAGCCGCGCCAGCCGCAGGTAGCCGCCGAACAGCAGCCCCCGGTATACGACGCCAGCCAGGCGCCGCAGCCCGTCATCGAAGGCACGCCCATGGAAGTGGCCGTCGAAGAAGAGCAGCAGCAGGCGGAAGCTCCGGCGGGCGAACGCGCACCGAAGGCACGCCGTGCAACCGGACCGCGCCAGCGCCGCCCGCGCCGCACCGCCGCTGCGGAAGGCGCCGAAGGCGAAGATGCGCCGGCCGGTGAAGAGGCGGCACCCGCCACGCTTGAGAACGCTGCCGAATAAGCAGCTTCTGCAAATTACTCTGCGATCGAAAAACTCCGGCTTGCCGGAGTTTTTTGTTTTTGGCGATTGGTGATGAACATTCCGCCAGCAATCGGCGTGGTTTCATGTGGCGAATTGATACCTCTCAAATCATGTGAAAATTTCCCGGACGGTGGATTTTCTCCCCTTTAAACCGATGAAAATGCCTCCCATATTCGTGCAGGACGGACAGAAGCCGCATTCGCCGGCA
Source organism: Agrobacterium sp. YIC 4121 (assembly GCF_002008205.1). Taxonomy (NCBI): domain Bacteria; kingdom Pseudomonadati; phylum Pseudomonadota; class Alphaproteobacteria; order Hyphomicrobiales; family Rhizobiaceae; genus Agrobacterium; species Agrobacterium sp. YIC 4121. The sequence goes on from NZ_MRDI01000011.1 coordinate 122,622, forward strand.
ACCGACCATCAAGAGGCGGCGATCGTGAAATCCTATAAACACGGCTGTCGTAGCGGGGCTTGCCTTTTGAGGGAGCCTCAACCCTAACACCCGGAGCCGTGCCGAAAGCGGGCGGGCCGGTCAATGGAGGTTCGACTATGAATATTGAAAAATACTCCGAACGCGTTCGCGGTTTTCTGCAATCGGCACAGACCTTTGCCCTGGCCGAAAACCATCAGCAGTTTTCGCCCGAACACGTTCTGAAAGTTCTGCTCGATGACGAGCAGGGCATGGCGGCATCGCTGATCGAGCGCGCCGGCGGCAACGCCGAGGAAGCGCGTCTTGCCAATAATGCGGCGCTTGCCAAGTTGCCCAAGGTTTCCGGCGGCAATGGCGGCCTTTCGCTCACCGCGCCGCTCGCCAAAGTATTCTCGACTGCGGAAGATCTCGCCAAGAAGGCCGGCGACAGTTTCGTCACTGTCGAGCGTCTGCTGCAGGCACTTGCGATTGAAAGCTCCGCCACCACTTCGGCTTCTCTGAAGAAGGCCGGCGCAACGGCGCAGGCGCTCAATCAGGTCATCAACGATATCCGCAAGGGCCGCACCGCCGATAGCGCCAATGCCGAACAGGGCTTCGATGCGCTGAAGAAATTCGCGCGCGACCTGACGGAAGAGGCTCGTGAAGGCAAGCTCGACCCGGTGATCGGCCGCGACGACGAAATCCGCCGCACCATCCAGGTGCTGTCACGCCGTACCAAGAACAATCCCGTGCTGATCGGTGAACCGGGCGTCGGTAAAACGGCGATTGCCGAAGGCCTTGCGTTGCGCATCGTCAATGGCGACGTGCCGGAAAGCCTGAAGGACAAGAAGCTGATGGCGCTCGATATGGGCGCGCTGATCGCCGGTGCGAAATATCGCGGTGAGTTCGAAGAACGTCTGAAGGCTGTGCTCAATGAAGTGCAGGCCGAAAATGGCGGCATCATCTTGTTCATCGATGAGATGCACACGCTGGTCGGCGCCGGCAAGGCCGATGGCGCGATGGATGCGTCCAACCTCCTGAAGCCCGCGCTTGCCCGTGGCGAGTTGCACTGCGTTGGTGCCACCACGCTCGATGAGTACCGCAAGCATGTGGAGAAGGATCCGGCCCTTGCCCGCCGTTTCCAGCCCGTTCTTGTGGACGAGCCGACCGTGGAAGACACGATCTCGATCCTGCGCGGCCTGAAGGAAAAATACGAACAACATCACAAGGTCCGCATCTCGGATTCGGCCCTGGTTGCGGCTGCAACGCTTTCCAACCGTTATATCACCGACCGCTTCCTGCCCGACAAGGCAATCGACCTGATGGATGAGGCCGCTTCGCGTCTTCGCATGCAGGTGGATTCCAAGCCGGAAGAACTGGACGAACTGGATCGTCGCATCATTCAGCTCAAGATCGAGCGCGAAGCCCTGAAGCAGGAAACGGACCAGTCGTCCGCCGACCGCCTCAAGAAGCTCGAGGACGAGTTGGCCGATACGGAAGAAAAGGCGGATGCGCTGACGGCCCGCTGGCAGGCGGAAAAGCAGAAGCTCGGCCATGCCGCAGACCTCAAGAAGCGGCTGGACGAAGCCCGCAACGAATTGGCGATTGCCCAGCGCAATGGTCAGTTCCAGCGCGCCGGTGAGCTGACCTATGGCATCATTCCGGGTCTCGAAAAGGAACTGGCTGCGGCGGAAGCCCGCGATAGCAGCGGCGCCGGCTCGATGGTTCAGGAAGTGGTGACGGCGGACAATATCGCCCATGTCGTTTCCCGCTGGACCGGTATTCCTGTCGACAAGATGCTGGAAGGCCAGCGCGAAAAGCTGCTGCGCATGGAAGACGAGCTTGCCAAGTCCGTTGTCGGGCAGGGCGAGGCCGTTCAGGCGGTTTCCAAGGCGGTTCGCCGCTCGCGCGCCGGCCTTCAGGATCCCAACCGGCCGATCGGTTCGTTCATCTTCCTTGGCCCGACGGGTGTAGGCAAGACCGAGCTGACCAAGTCGCTCGCCCGCTTCCTGTTCGACGACGAAACCGCGATGGTTCGCCTCGACATGTCGGAATATATGGAGAAACACTCCGTTGCCCGGCTGATCGGTGCGCCTCCCGGCTATGTCGGTTACGAAGAAGGCGGGGCGCTCACGGAAGCGGTTCGCCGCCGGCCCTATCAGGTCGTGCTGTTCGACGAGATCGAGAAAGCGCATCCGGACGTGTTCAACGTCCTCTTGCAGGTGCTGGACGATGGCCGCCTCACGGATGGCCAGGGCCGCACCGTCGATTTCAAGAACACCATCATCATCATGACCTCGAACCTCGGTTCGGAATTCATGACGCAGATGGGCGACAATGACGATGTGGATTCGGTTCGCGACCTGGTGATGGAGCGGGTCCGGTCGCATTTCCGGCCGGAATTCCTCAACCGTATCGACGATATCATCCTCTTCCACCGCCTGCGGCGCGACGAAATGGGTGCAATTGTCGAAATCCAGCTGAAGCGCCTCATCTCGCTGCTCGGCGATCGCAAGATTTCGCTCGAACTGGATGAGGATGCCCGCAACTGGCTTGCCAATAAGGGTTACGATCCGGCTTATGGCGCGCGTCCGCTGAAGCGGGTGATCCAGAAGGCAGTTCAGGACAGGCTTGCCGAAATGATCCTCGGCGGCGAAGTGCCGGATGGATCGCGGGTCAAGGTGACCTCGGGCACGGACCGGCTGCTGTTCAAGGTCAAGCCCGCCAAGGGTGAGGCCGAAGCTGAAACGGCCGATGCCGCATAAAATGAAAGGGCTCCGGAAACGGAGCCCTTTTTATATGACCGGGCCCTTTTCATATGACCGGGATTATCGTTCGGGCCTCCCCGCAGATCAGCGGCTCGCCACCTGATTGGGCTTTTCGTCAATATTCAGCAGATTGTCGATGCGCTTTCTCTCATCGGAGAAACGCGCCAGCGCCTCGCCGGAAAGCGACTTGCCGCCCGGCAGGCGTACTTTCATTGCGTCCACCTTGGTGCCGTTGACGATCAGCTCGTAATGCAGATGCGCGCCGGTCGAAAGGCCGGTCGATCCCACGTAACCGATGACCTGGCCCTGCCGGACCTTTGCGCCTTCGGTGACACCCTTGGCGATGGCGCTCTGGTGGTTATAGGAAGAGACATAGCCATTGGCATGGCGGATCAGCGTCTGGTTGCCGTAACCGGAGGCCCATCCGGCCTTTTCGACAGTGCCGTTGCCCGTCGCGATGATCGGCGTGCCGCGGGCGGCGGCCCAGTCGGTGCCGGTATGCATGCGGCTGAATTTCAAAACCGGATGGCGGCGCATGCCGAAACCGGATGTCATGCGGCCGTTCGGAACCGGGTTGCGCAACAGGAATTGCCGGATGCTTTTGCCGTTCTCGTCGAAATAATCGATGCTGTTGTCGTCCGGGTTCTGGAATCGGTAAAAACGTGTCTCGTTGTCGCCGAATTTGGCGTTGACGTAGAGCAGTTCCGACTTGTCCGTCGCCTTGCCATCCGCGTCTTCCACGGAGAAGAAGGCTTCGAGCGTATCTGCCGGCTTGAGCTGCGCCTGAAAATCGACGCTGCTGGCCAGAAGCTTGATGAGCTGCGAAACCATGCCCTGGTTCATGCCGTAAGCCAGAGCCGCACGGTAGACCCCGTCATAAACGCTCGGCAGATCGCGTCCGGCGGCAGGTGCCGGGGTGCTGTCGAAGGCGGTCGCCACGGCATCGAGCTTCGGCGGTTCGCTGGCCTTTATGAAACGCTTGCTGTCATCGATGGCCATGGTGACCATGTGACGGCCCTTGCGATAAAGGCTCACGCGCACGATATCGCTTTTCTCGTCTTCCTGAATAATGCCGACGCGCAGCACATCGCCGCTTTCGACATTGTTCGACTGGATTTGCGGCGATAGCAGCCCGGCGATTTCCGAGGACTGCGCCTTCGAATAGCCGGCGCCGAAAAGGGCGGCCTCGATGGTTTCGGTCTGGCGGGCAGGGATCACGTCGTCGGCATATTCCTTGACAGGCACCGAGGCTGACTGCGGGGTCGAGACCGACATGTTCTGTTCGACGACACGGGCGGCAAGGCCCGCGGTAATGTCGACATCGCCGTCATCATTATCGAAACGGCGTGGGTCGATATAATAGAGCGCGGCCAGCTGCTCGTTGCCATCCGTCAGGATCGAACCGTTCGAGCGCACCGCCTCCTCGACCTCGTCGAAGCTCAATGAGCCGGCGAAGGCATATTTGGAATGCTGGACGGGAAAGGCGACAGTCTTCAGGCTGACTTCGGATTCAACCTCGGAGCCATAGATCGTTCCCGTCCGGCTAGGCGCGGGTGCCGATGCGTCCTTGTCTTCGTTGCTGGCAAAAATATTCAGGGGATCGAAGGCGGGATAGTCATCCTGCTTGGCGTAATTTGACGCCAGCGGAATCTTGACGTGAGAGAAGGGGACCTTGCGGACCACTTCCTTGTCGCCTTCGTTGATGACGGTGGAGACTTCCATGATCGACCGGTCGGACGGCCGGGCCGCGATATTCGGTGCGACGAGGCGCGTTCCGCGACGGGCGGCTTCCGTGGCATTGTTGCCCATATCCGCCTTGGCGAAGGCTTCGGCGGGAATGGCAAGCTGCTGGCGACCGTCAAGAGCGGCAAACAGCGCCACGCCCATCAATATGGAAGAGGTAATGCCGGTGAGGAACGTGCCGGAAAGCCATCGGAGCGAAATTTCGCGACGATCGGGTGCACGGCGCCCTTCCGCCAGAATTGGCGGTTCCGTGCCTAGCGACCGGATCACATTGCGATCCGCAGTCATACCAGCTGTGCCCCGTCGGTCATGCGCTCTCCAGAAACTTCAGGCGAAGGTGTGCAACTTTCAAAGCTGGGAGTCAAATCGGTCGACGCACCAGCGGGATATGTCGCAGCAGCCCATATAAGGACACGCGCAGGCATGTCTCGTATTAACGCTTCGTTGACGAAGCAATTAGCGAGGAAGGGGGCTAAAAGAAGGCGTGAGCCCTGCCTTGATGCCCGGCGGCCTGTTCTCCTGTGCAAAACCAGGAGTGTGGTTGCGTCTTTTTATGCCGATAAGCTCATGAAAACGAAATTCCCTTTTACAATCAGTTAGATATCACATTTCTGATTTTTTTTGATATTGCTGTGTTGACTTGTTTGGTTGGGTGGATTTATAAGTCCGCTCACTGAACGAGGGCGGCGGCGCTGCTGGCGACGGCGACTTTCGTTCTGAAGAAATCAAGTTGATG
>NZ_MRDI01000010.1:0-199933 GCF_002008205.1 Agrobacterium sp. YIC 4121
ACCCACAAACCAAAACCAGATGGCCTTCCAATGGCCGCAAATTTAAACCGGACAGTAGTGGGACAAGCCCGAGGATGACGTAGTATATGCGGATAGTGAAGGCGGCTATGGTTTCCCTCACGCCTTTCCGGAAACATCCGGCTTCACCGCGCACACAGCATAACGATGCTGCAGCCCGCGCAGAATGCCTTTCAGCAGGCTGAAATTTTTCGCCTGGGCGCGGTGAATGGCCTGAAGCTCCTGATCGATTGCGACAGGTTCGAAGCCGGTCGCACGCAACAGCGCCGCGACATCGCCGGCCCTTGCGCCCTTCGAAAAATAAACGCGGGAAAGAATGCTGTTGAAGGTGTTTTCCGGGTCCGCCGGCTTGTGCGGCTGGTCCGGTTTGACGAGGCCGATGCTTTCGAGACCGGCCGCCAGTTTCTTCACCAGTTTTTCGCGCCAGCCGGTATTTACGAAATCGCCGTCGACAATCAGAAGCCGTCCGCCCGGTTTCAGAACGCGGAACCATTCGGCAAAGCTTGCCTGCGGGTCCACCAGCGTCCAGACCAGATGACGGGTGATGATGACATCGGCGCTTTCATCCGGCTCCATCGTGTTTTCGGCATCACCGACGAAAAAGCGGATGCTGCGGCCACGGCTTTTCGCTTTTTCACGGGCAAGCGCCAGCATGGTTTCCGACCAGTCCATGCCGATGACCTGAAAACCGAGATCGTCCATCAGGTGCGAAATGACGCCGGTGCCGCTGGCAAGATCGAGCGCCCTGCGGCCTTCTCCGCGGCCGAGATGTTTCAGGATAAGCGCGTGCCAGGCCTCGCGCTCGTCTTCGGAAAAAATTTCATGTCCGGGGGAAAGGTCGAAAGTCGCGGCGCGGCCGGACCAGTAGGATTTGATTTCGTCTCTTAGACTGTCGTTTTTGCCATATTTGATTGTGTCGATCATCGGTCTTCAACTCATGTACCGCTCAGTTAAGAATGGCTCTAAAACATAAATGTTGACTAGTACAGTCAGAAAATAATACAGCCGCGCCAGTCAACACTGGAGAGCAATATCCGATGCGCATCTCAGCCAAATCTGCGGCACTTGCCCTTGGCCTTCTCGTATCCGCCGCATGGCCTGCATTCGCCGAAAAGGTCACCGTCAAGGATGTGACGGGCCGCGATGTCGAGGTGAATGTGCCGGTATCGCACGTCATCCTCGGTGAAGGCCGCCAGATTTATTTCCTGGCTGCACTCGACAAGGAAAACCCTTTCCAGCACGTGGTTGGTTGGCGCGACGATCTGGCGAAAGCCGACCCGGAAACCTATGCTGCCTATCTCGCCAAGTATCCGGAGATCGCCAAGCTGCCGACTTTCGGCGGCATGAAGGACGGCACTTTCGACATAGAACAGGCTGTTGCCCTGAAGCCTGACGTGATCCTGATGAATATCGACGCCAAGACGGCGACCGAAGAAGCGGGCTATATCGAAAAGCTCGCAAAGGTCGGCATTCCGCTGGTTTACGTCGATTTCCGTGAAAAGCCGATGGAAAATACCGAGCCGAGCATGCGCCTCATGGGCCAGCTTACGGGCAAGGAGAAGATCGCCGAGGACTTCATCAAGTTCCGCGCCGACTCCATCGCCAAGGTCACCGATACGCTCGAAAAGGCCAATCCGAAGAAGCCTGTGGTGTTCATGGAGCGCGCCGGCGGTTATTCCGACGATTGCTGCATGTCCTTCGGCAACGAGAACTTCGGCAAGATGGTGGAGCTTGCCGGCGGCATCAACATGGCCAAGGACATCATTCCCGGCACTTTCGGCACCGTCAATCCGGAACAGATCATTGCCTCCAACCCGGAGCAGATCATCATCACCGGCGGCAACTGGAACGGTTATGTTCCGGGCGGCAACTGGGTCGGCGTCGGTTATGGCGCGGATTTGAAGGAAGCCCATCGCAAGCTTGAAAACCTGACCAAGCGCCCGGCTTTCACCGGCGTGCAGGCGGTGAAGGACGGTAATGTCCACGCCATCTGGCATCAGTTCTACAACAATCCCTATCAGTTCGTGGCCGTTCAGGAAATCGCCAAGTGGCTGCATCCGGACCTCTTCAAGGACCTCGACCCCGAGGCGACCTTCAAGGAACTGCATGCCCGCTTCCTGCCGCTCGACTACAAGCCCGGCTACTTCGTTTCGCTGAAGGACGCCAGGTAATAAAGGGACGGTGAAGGGGAGCGCCGTCCGACCGATGGATAAAGCCGCAGCCATGCGGCTTTATCGCTTTGTTTTGGAACTCAATGAGGACTGCTCATGCGGCTCAACGCTCTCAGGCATCTTGCGGTGCTGGCTTTCTCCCTTCTCGCCGTGCCGGTTCTGGCGGCTGAGATTACCGATGTCACTGGACGTAAAGTCGAGCTGGATTTGCCGGCCAGACGCGTCATCGTCGGTGAGGCGCGCCAGGTGCATGTCATTGCCGCGCTCAAGGGCGACAAGACCTTCGACACCATCGTCGGCTGGCGTGACGATCTTCTCAAGAAGGACCCCGACAGCTACACCGCCTATGTCGAGCGTTTTCCGCAGATCGAGAAACTGCCGCGCTTCGGTTATGTGCCGCAGGGCGATTTCAGCCTGGAAACGGCCATCACCCTCTCGCCCGATGTGATCACCCTCAATCTGGAAGCGGAGAAATCCGCCAAGGAGAGCGGTTTCGAAGAAAAGGCCGCCGCCGCCGGCATCAAGATCATCTATCTCGATTTCCGCATCGATCCTGAAAAGAACAGCGAAGCCTCGGTCGAAATTCTCGGCAAACTCTTCGGCGCCGAAGAGCGGGCGAAGGAATTCATCGCCTATCGCCGTGCCGAAATCGCCCGCGTGACCGACCGGCTCGCCAGCGTCAAGGACTTGAAGCGACCGAACGTCTTCATCGAACGCGCGCCCGGCATTTCCGGCGAAAACAATTGCTGCCGCACTTTCGGACCCGTCAATTTCGGCGCGATGGTCGATCTTGCCGGCGGCCACAACATCGCCGACGGCATCATCAAGACGACCTTCGGCGATCTCAATCCCGAACAGCTCGTCGTTGCCGATCCTGACCACGTCATCGTCACCGGCTCCAACTGGGCCGCCGAATCCGACATCAACCAGTTCGTTCCTGTCGGACGCGGGGCGGATATGGCTCTCTCCCGTGAGCGGCTGGCCAATCTGATGAAGCGCACGCCGTTTCCGGAACTGAAGGCCGTGAAGCAAGGCAATGTCCATGCCGTCTGGCACCAGTTCTATGGCGCGCCCTACGAATTCTTCCCGATCCAGCAATTCGCCAAGTGGTTCCATCCCGATCTCTTCGCCGATCTCGATCCGGAAAAGAATTTTGAGGAGTTTCACCGCAAATTCCTCCCCGTCACCTACAAGCCGGGCTATTTCGCCTCGCTCGAAAAAGGTTTGAACCAATGAGTTCGGTGAATGAAAGCGCGGTTGGCATCAGTGGGCGCGATCAATATCGCGCCCTTGCCGCGCGCAGGATAATCATCCTCTTCGGGCTTTTTATCGCGCTGTGTTTCAGCATGGCCGCCGACATGGCGCTCGGTCCGGCGCGCTACACGCTCTCCGAGGTTCTGGCGACGATTGCCGATCCGGCCGCCGTGGGAAACCAGCTTCGGGTGGTGATCTGGGATATTCGCATGCCGATCGCGCTGATGGCGGTGACCGTCGGAGCGTCGCTTTCGGTTGCGGGGGCGCAGATGCAGACCATCCTGTCGAACCCGCTCGCCAGCCCCTTCACGCTCGGCATTTCGGCGGCGGCAAGCTTCGGTGCGGCGCTGGCGCTGGTTGGCGGCGTGGCGATCTTTCCGGGCGCCGTGCATTACATGGTGCCGATCAACGCCTTCATCATGGCCATGGTCGCGGCTCTCTTCATCCATTTCGCCTCGACGCTTCGCGGGGTGACGGTCGAAACCATCGTGTTGCTTGGCATCGCGCTGGTGTTCACCTTCAATGCGGCGCTGTCGCTGCTCGAATATCTGGCCTCCGAACAGGCGCTTGCCGCCGTGGTTTTCTGGACCATGGGCAGCCTGACGAAGGCGACCTGGGACAAGGTCTATATCACCGCCGCCATCCTCCTCGTCACCGTGCCGTTGTTCATGCGCAATGCCTGGGCGCTGACGGCACTCAGGCTCGGCGATGACAAGGCGGCCAGCATGGGCATCAATGTCCGGCGGCTGCGGTTGACGACCATGCTGACGGTCAGCCTGCTGGCGGCCATTCCGGTTTCCTTTGTCGGCACAATCGGTTTCGTCGGGCTGGTCGGTCCGCACATCGCCCGCATGGTGGTGGGTGAGGACCAGCGTTTCTTCCTGCCCGGCTCGGTGATCTGCGGCGCGCTGCTTCTGTCGGCAACCTCGGTCATCAGCAAGATTCTCATTCCAGGCGCTATTCTGCCTATCGGCGTCATCACGGCGCTCGTCGGTGTTCCGTTCTTCTTCGCGCTTATTTTCGGCAACAGGAGGCGCGCATGGTAGCGCTCGCACTGAAAGATGTCGGCGCCGCCTATGGGCGCATCACGGTTCTCTCCAAGGTCGGCATCGATACGCTGGAAAGCGGCAGTGTGACGGCCGTGATCGGCCCGAATGCCGCCGGCAAGTCCACGCTTTTCAAACGTATCGCCAGCCTGATTTCCGGTCCCGGACTGGTCGAGCTCTCCGATACGGCTCGCGGCAACCGCGCCATCTGCTACATGCCGCAGGATACCGGCGCCAATGCCGTTCTGACCGTCTATGAATCCGTGCTTCTTTCCGCCAAGCAGGGCGGCGGCTGGCGGGTCCATGACGATGAGCTGTTCGAGATCGACGCCATTCTCAAGGCGCTGAAAATCCATGACCTTGCTTTCCGCGGGCTTGGCGAATTGTCGGGCGGTCAGCGGCAGCTTGTTTCGCTGGCGCAGGCACTCGCGCGAAAGCCGGAAGTGCTGCTGATGGACGAGCCGACGTCTGCGCTCGATCTTCACCGGCAGATCGAGGTTCTGGGCTTCGTTACCGATCTGGCGCAGAAGACCGGCATGATCGTGCTGATCGCTCTCCATGACCTCAACCACGCGCTTCGTTATTGCGCAAATACGATGGTTATCGCGCGCGGTGAAATGGTGGTGAGCGGCAGCACGGAGGCGGTTATAACCCCGGAGATGCTGCGCGATATCTATCGCATCGATGCCCGTATCGAGCCCTGCTCGCAGGGCAGACCCATGGTCATTGTCGACGGGGCCATCTGAGTGTCCATCCAAGAACGGTGCTGGTTCTAAGGATTGGCGTCATTGCGGTGATCAGCTTTTGAACGGCTCAATCGTTTAGGGATGTTCCGTGGGCCTAAAAATCCGCCCGTCGAATTCAACTAATACGACGCCATGGAAGGGAAGCCCGGCCACTACCAACCTGGAGGTTAGGCCGTTGTCACAAACTGCCAATTTTCTCTGATCGTCAAATTTGCAGGACGCTTCGGCGTGACCGGGAGCACGGTACTTAAACTTTTCACCCTTGAATGAAATTGTCGCGCCATCGTCCGAAAACACCGGTGGGATTCTCGCGCAGCCAGAGAGCAGCCCCGTGACCAACACAGTCAACACGCTAAGGAACTTGGGGATTTTGAGAGCATCATAGGTCATTGATTTGATTTCCCGCCATAGGGCTTCTCATGTCATATTCGTCCTCGTTTTCTCGAAGAGACTCTGACACGTCAATACCCGGCGGCGTCCGGTGTCGGGTCCGCAGGTCCGTCACGCACAGGCTGTTGCATGAGCCGCAGCCTGCACAAATTCTTGATAATAATAATCATGAAATATCTGTTCGATCCACGGTTTGGATGCTAGAGCTTTGAGCGGCAGAGCTGTGCGGCCATTCGGGGGGCGGCAGGTCTCGTCGATCCTTGAAATTTCTCTCGGTTGAGACATGGGCATACGGGAAGATGACAAGCGTTATAACGCTTACGTCGCGCATAGGGTCGACCTGATCAAATACGCCACCCTCATTCTGGGGTCGCGGGCGGATGCGGAGGACGTGGTTCAGGAAGCATTCCTGAAATTCGTTCCGGAGGCCTCCGGCAATCCTTCCAATCTCAAATCCTATCTCTTCCGCATCGTTCGCAATCTTGCGCTCGACAATCGCCGGCGCAGCCGCCAGGACCTTCGGGAACGGCCGGACGATACGCCGTTCTGGGGTGTGCCGCAGGACAATGGTACGCCGGAAGAGCATGCCCTTTTCTGCGACGAAGTTCGCCAGATGCGGACTATTTTGGCCGGCCTGCCGGTTCAGGCGCGGGTGGCATTGGAAATGCACAGATTCGGTGGTTACAATATGGAAGAGATTGCGCGTCACCTTGGCGTGTCCGTGGCCAGCGCACATCGTCTGATCAAGGGCAGCATTGCCGCGATTACCAAAGAAATGAAGTAAAATAGTCCCGATTGTCCCGCCTTGTGAAAAAAATCTCTTCCTCAAACGTCTTTATAGCAATGCAGAAGACGACGCTTCTCCTCCGCCCCGCAAAGGAACTGGCCCGGTTCAATGACCATTGATCCAGAGAAAAAAATTGAATTGCCGGCCGGTAAGGCGGAGGAGGCGGCCGACTGGCTGCTGCGCTTGCAGTCTGGCTCGGCGGAGCCGCGGCTGAAGGCGGAATTCGAGCAATGGCTGGCGGCAGCGCCGGCAAACCGTCTCGCCTGGGAACGAACATGCAAGACGTGGCGCAATCTCGGCCTGGTGGAGCCAGAATTCAAGAACCTCTGGGAAGATGCACCGCATCTGCCCGGCAAGGCCGCGACAAAGCCGCAGCGGCGGCGCTGGTCCGTGCGACATTATGCCGGCGCGGCTGTGGCGGCGGCGTCCCTCTGTCTTGCGGTACTGTTCGTTCCGGCATTTTTCGTTCGTCTGGAGGCGGACTATCAGACCACCACTGCCGAAAGCCGCACGATCATCCTCGAGGACGGCAGCAAAGTACAGCTTGCCGCCGCGAGCGCGCTGTCAACGGATTTCACGAATGGCCGCCGCAATGTGACGGTGCTGAAGGGGGAAGCCTTTTTCGACGTCGTGCCGGATAAAACGCGTCCCTTCGTCGTGGAGGCAAAAAACGTGACCGTTCAGGTGCTGGGCACGGCTTTCGACGTCGACCTGACGGATGGCGTAACCCAGGTGGCGCTGGCGCACGGTTCCGTGGAGGCGTCTTTCCGCAATGCGCCGCCAACGCGGCTGGTGCCGGGCGAGATGCTGATTGTCGACGCTTCGGGCGCAATCCGCAAAGAGACTGTTTCCGTCGAGGATATTGGCGGCTGGCGCAACGGCGAACTCTATGTGGTCGATGCGACGATAGGCTCGGTCGTGGAGCAGATCCAGCGCTACCATCCGGCATGGCTGACCATGGCCGACAAGCGGCTTGCCGAGCAGAGGGTGACGGGCTTTTACGATCTGCGCGACCCGGATCGCGCGCTGGAGGCCCTGGTCGAACCCTACAAGGGCAAGGTGCATGCGATTGGCGGCAGCGCGCGCATCATCACCCGCTTCTGAAACAGTCCGCAACAAAAAATCATATTTATTTTCAGAAGCTTATAAAATTTCTTCTGAAAGCCTGAAAAAAATCGACGAGGCAATCGTCTTTTTGTTGAGTAATCCGGTCAAGATATATCCGGAGCGAAAGACAGGAAGACAAAAGCAATATGCGCCTCCAGACATGCAAGACCGGTTCAGGGGAAAAAGCAGCAAAGCAGGCTCGCAGGGCCATGCTGCTGGCGACAACGGCGGTCGCCGTTTCATTCGCGACGCCCCTTCTGGCCCAGACCGGAGCAGATACCGCCAATTCCCAGCGTCCAGGCGGCGAGCAGGGGGCGACGCGGCCGTTCAATATTCCCGCCCAGTCGCTGTCATCGGTCGTGGGTGCTTTCGGGCGGCAATCCGGCCTTCAGGTCACGCTTGCCACGCCCGCGGCGGGCAATGTGCGCACCAATGCCGTCACCGGCAGTTTCACGGTGCGGGAGGCGCTGTCGCGGTTGCTGGCGGGAACGGGCGTCAATTTCCGTATCGCCGGCAATGGCAGAACCGTCGTCATCGGCACGGGGCAATCGACCGTCGATCTTTCCGCGGCGGAGGGTACGACGGTTCTGGAAACCATTACCCTGACCGGCAAGACCGGGCGCAACTCCATTGCCGGTTCCGGTTATCAGGGGACGCCCGACTGGGTTTATGAGACGCCCGCCAGTGTCAGCGTGGTCGGCCGTGAGGCGATCCAGTCGGCAGGCGTGCGCAACACGCGCGATGTTTTCAATCGGGTTTCCGGTGTTTATGCCGGCGAGGGCAATGGCAGCTTCCCGACCGTTTCGCCCAATGTGCGCGGTTTGCAGGAAAGCGGCCGCGTGGTCGTCTCCATCGACGGGGCGCGGCAGAATGCGCAGCGTGGTGCGGCATTTGGCGGCGCCACCAGCTACACCGCAAGCGCCGGGCAGGGTTATGTGGATGTCGCTTTCATCCGTGCCGTCGAGATCGAGAAAATAACCAATGCGCGCTCAGGCAATGCCGGCTCTCTGGGCGGCAAGGTCGAGTTCCGAACCGTCAGCGCCGACGATCTCATCGCCGAGGGTGAAAACAAGGGCGGGGAAGCGAATGTTTCCCGCGGCACCAATGGTTATGATTTTCAGGGCTCGGTTCTCGGCGCCGTTCGCTCGCCGGATGGTCCTCTCTCCTTCGTCGCCGGCTACAGCCGCACGATCATGGATGAATACAAGGTCGGCACAAAAGGCGAGGCCCGCAGCACCGCGCTCACAATGAAGGATTTGCTCGGCCGCGACGGTTGGTCGACCTTTTTTAAGGGCGAAGGCGATTTCGGCGACGTCAAGGCCTCGCTTTCCTGGATGCATCAGGAGAATGACTTCGTTCAGGGCGCATCTGAGGTGATCGACCGGGAAAGCGTGCGAAACGACAGCGTCGTCGCGAAGCTGGACTGGGATCCGGAGAGCGAACTCATCGACTTCAAGTCGTCGCTGTGGCTGAACGATAATATGACGCATGAACTGCGGGCGGCGCGCAAATATGCGGTGGAAACGAACCTCGATATGGGTCTGCGCAGCTTCGGCGGCAGCATGGAAAATACCAGCCGCTTTGACACGGTGGCGGGTGCGCTCAGTCTGAACTATGGGGCCGAAGCTTTCCGGGACATTGCCACATCCGTCGCGACGAGCGCCAAAATCGCGGAAAATCCCTCTTTCGCCAGCAGCTACACGTCATTCAGCCCTGCCGGGCGGCGCGATGTCGCCAGCCTGTTCCTGAATGGTGAGCTTGAGCCGGCCGATTGGATCACGCTGAGTGGCGGCGTGCGTTACGACTGGTCGCGTCTCAAGGGATCGGCGACCTATTATAGCGTTCGCGATTACATGGTGACCACGACCGTACCCTGCGATGCGATCCGCAATCACTATACGGCTCTCGATTATTTCAATCAGGTCTTTGCCCCCGCTAACCCCAGCTGGGCGGCGCGTTATGCCCTCTATCTTGCGCGCGTCTGGCCCACAACCTCGGCCAACTGCATGCCGGGCACCGGTACAACCACCAATACGCCGGTCACCGAGTACCCTGAGCACAATGTCGATATCGATCGCACCTATAGCGCCTGGCTGCCCTCCGCCACCATCGAGCTGAAACCCGTCGACTGGTTCCGCCCCTATGTGAGCTATTCCCAGAGCTTGCGTCCGCCGACAATTCTCGAAGCATTTTTCGCTGGAGCGCGTCCGGGCGACAGCGCTGGATACGAATACGCTCCGAACCAGGCCCTGCGTGCCGAAAAGGCGACGACCTACGAAGTCGGCGCGAATATGAGCTTCGACGGCGTGCTGCTGGACGACGACTCCATTCGCATCAAAATGGCTGCCTTTCGCCGCGAGGTGAAGGACTATATCGCGCTCGGTTATCTCGTTACGGATCAGGTTCTCGACCGCACCTATACCAGCTTCGTCAATCTGGACGGCACGACCTATATGCGCGGGCTTGAATTCGAGGGCAATTACGATGCCCGCAGTTTCTGGATCGGCGGCTCGGCAACCTTTCTGAAAACAGAATGGCCTGAAAAGACACAGGTTTTTTCCAACGGCACGACCACCACAACGGGCGAAATCGTTGCCTGGCCGGGCGACGTCGCGCCCAAGGTGAAGCTGACGCTCGATGGCGGCATGCGTTTCTTCGATGAAAAATTCTCGCTGGGCGCAAGGCTCAACCACGTTACGCCGACACAGTCGCGCACGCTAGATACGGAAGGCAATCTGCGTGAGGTGACCGATCCCTACACGACGGTGGATCTCTACGGTTCCTATGCCTTCAACGACAAGGCCACGCTTCGCTTTGCCGTCAACAACCTGACGGACCGCAAATACATCCCGGCAGCAAGCGCTTACACAGCGCCGGGCCGCACCTTTATCGCGACGATGAACGTGAAGTTCTGAACCGTGGAAGAAATTCTCCGGGCTGGGTTGCAGCCCGTCCCGGAGATGAAACGCCTTCGCCACAGGACGAAGGTATCGATATTGGCCAGCAAAGGAGTACACCTATGGCTACCACAATTCAACTGACGCAGTCTTCCTCCGATCTGATCGGCTACCTCAACGGTTGGACGAGCGGTTTCGGTTCGACCTATGGTGCGTTCTACGACGCTCAGACCAGCTCTCTCGCCACCACCACCATCGATCCGAACACGACCTATGAGGCGTGGGGCGATGGCAGCACCGGCGGCAAGGGCATCGTCATGAGCGGCGCTCTGCAGTACTCCCAGGGCAACCTGACGGGTTCGGTCGACAGCATCGTTCTGGGCACTGGCTACAGCCAGTCCACCAGCGGCATCGCCGTCAGCCAGCAGGAACTGCTGATCGATCCCGACAGCGCCTACTCGCTTGCCGGTGCCCGCGATCTTCTCGATCTTGCCGTTTATCAGCTCGCCCGCTTCGGTTCGCTTGCCGGTTTTTATGATTACTTCGCGGCCACTGGCACGGTCATCGAGGATACGGCTGCCTCCAACACCCTGACCGGCTTTGCCGGCGCAGACACCTTCGTATTCTCCGGCGGCAACGACGTTGTGGCGACTGGCCCGACCGGCACCTACGGCTACCAGGATGGCACGGATACGCTTGACGTTTCCGCCTGGGGGGCAACTTCGGTGGACGATTTGTTGTGGTATAACGATAATGGAAATGCCGTTATCCTTTCTGCCACAGACACGTCCGTCTCCGTCACACTGAATGGCGTCGATGCAAATGTGCTCGACGCATCGGACTTCATTTTCGCCAGCGCATCGGCGCTTGCCGCGTAAAGGAAAATCAGGCTGTGGGCTTTCAAAACCACCAGCAGACGCCGCCGCAGTCCCTCACTGCGGCGGTTGTTTCGCCCCTTAAAAGCACATTTCTCGGCGTTGCGCTCGTCAGCGGCGTGGTCAATATACTCGCGCTCACGTCGCCGCTCTTCATGCTGCAGGTTTATGACCGGGTCCTGGCAAGCGGCAGCCTGCCGACGCTGGTCGGGCTCGCCATTCTCGCGCTTGGCCTTTACGGCTTCCAGTGCCTGCTCGATATCATCCGCGCCCGCGTTCTGATCCGCATCGGTGAAGATTTCGACATGCGTTATTCCGGCAGGGTGCATGATGCGGTGGTGCGTCTGCCGCTCGTCAACCGCATGCCGGGCGACGGTCTGCAGCCGCTGCGCGATCTCGATAATGTGCGCGGTTTTCTCTCAGGCACGGGGCCGACCGCCTTTTTCGATCTGCCGTGGATGCCGCTTTATCTCGGCATATGTTTTCTGTTTCATTTCTGGATCGGCGTGACGGCGCTTGCCGGCGCTATATTGCTTGTCTCCCTTACGATCCTCACCAACATCTTCTCGCAGAAGCCGATCCGCGACACCATGGTCGAGAATATGGCCCGCAACCGGCAGTTGGAGGCCTCGCGCCGCAATGCCGAAGTCGTGCAGGCCATGGGGCTTGGCGGCCGGCTCGGAAAACGCTGGCAAAATTCCAACGAGGCCTATCTCGCCGCCAATCGCAAGGCGGGCGATGTGGCAGGCGGTCTCGGCAATATCGCGAAGTCTTTACGGGTCGTGCTGCAATCGGCCATTCTGGCGGTCGGCGCGTGGCTCGTCATCAATCAGGAGGCCTCCGGCGGCGTGATGATCGCCAGTTCGATCATGATGGGCCGGGCGCTCGCGCCCGTCGATCTCGCCATTTCCAACTGGAAGTCCTTCGTGGCCGCCCGGCAGAGCTGGGCGCGGCTGAGGGAGCTTTTTGCGCAGATGCCGGCCAATGCCGCCGCCATGGCCCTGCCGAAGCCTGAAAAGGAACTGCGGGTCGAAAACGTCACCATCGTTCCGCCGGGAGAAAGAAAACCGACCGTCACCGGCCTTGGCTTCATCGTAACCGCTGGAAACGCGCTCGGTGTCATCGGTCCCTCCGGTTCGGGTAAATCCACGCTCGCGCGCATTCTCACCGGCGCGTGGATGCCGGCGGCCGGCAAGGTACGGCTGGACGGTGCAAGTTTCGAGCAGTGGGACCGTGAGGCGCTGGGCCGCCATATCGGCTATCTGCCGCAGGGCGTGGAGCTGTTCGATGGCACGATCGGTGAAAATATCTCCCGTTTCGAGGATAATCCCGATCCTGACGCCATCATCGCGGCGGCCAGGGCTGCGGGCGCGCATGAACTGATCCTGCGTTTCGAAAAGGGTTATGACAGCGATATCGGCGAGGCGGGTTCGGCGCTTTCCGCCGGACAGCGCCAGCGCATCGGCCTTGCCCGCGCGCTATATGGCGATCCCTTCATCGTCGTGCTGGACGAACCCAACGCCAATCTCGATGCGGAAGGCGAAGCCGCCGTGGTCAAGGCGATTTCCTCGGTCAAGGCGCGGGGCGGTATTGCCGTCGTCGTCGCCCACCGGCCGAGCGCCATCGGTGCTGTCGATTTCATTCTGATGATGGAAGAGGGGCGGATGAAGGCCTTTGGCCCGCGCGACGAGGTTCTGTCGAAGGTACTGCGTGTTCCGCAGGCGCAGGCGGCCAAGGAATTTACCGCATCCGCCCAGACAATCTCACCGCTGCGCGTCGTCGCCAATACCCAGCCCCAGGCGTTGGTGCTGGAAGACGTCCGTGAAGAGAACAGCCAGGAAGGAGATGCGGATGTCAAACATTGATCAGCGCAGCCATGTGTCCCGCTCCATCCGCAAACATCTTTTTGCCGGCCTTGCTGCGGGTGTAGCGCTGCTGGCCGGCGTCGGCGGATGGGCTGCGACGACCAATCTCGCCGGCGCGGTTGTCGCCTCCGGCCATCTGGTTGTGGATTCCTACAGCAAGAAGGTGCAGCACCCGAGCGGCGGTGTCGTCGGCGAAATTCTGGTGAATGAGGGCGACAGGGTAAAGGCCGGCGATGTGGTCATGCGCCTTGATGCGACCCAGACCCGCGCCAATCTCGCCATCGTGACCAAGCGTCTGGATGAGCTGAATGCGCGCATGGCAAGGCTGGAGGCCGAGCGCGACGATCTGCCGGAACTCGTTTTTCCGCGGGCGCTGATGACGCGAAAAGACGATGCCGATGTCGCTTCCGCCATGCGCAGCGAGACCAAGCTGTTCGAATTCCGCAAATCCTATCGCGAAGGGCGCAAAGCACAGCTTTCCGAACGCATCACTCAGTTCGAACATGAGATTGAGGGGCTGAAGGCGCAGGAAGTCGCCTATGATAACGGCCTTGCCGTGCTGGAGGCTGAAATCACCTCGCAGAAATCGCTGCGCGAACAGGGTATCGTTTCGGTGCAGAGGCTGAACAGCCTGCAGACGCAGGCCGCGACATTCGGCGGCGAGCGCGGCGAAAAAATCGCCTATCAGGCGCAGACGGCAGGGCGCATCACCGAAACCAGGCTGCAAATCCTGCAGATCGATCAGGAATTGCGCACCGAGGTCGGGCGGGAACTGCGGGAAATACAGGCGCAGATGGGCGAATTCGTCGAGCGCAAGGTTGCCGCCGAAGACGAGCTGAAGCGCATCGATATCGTCGCGCCGCAATCCGGCGTGGTGCATGAAATGGCCGTGCACACGGTGGGCGGCGTGGTGACGCCGGCGGATCCGATCATGTTCATCGTGCCTGACGGAGACGAGCTGGCGCTGGAGGTGCAGATCGTGCCGAAGGATATCGATCAGCTTCAGGTGGGGCAAAAGGCCATGCTGCGCATGACCGCTTTCAACCAGCGTGTCACGCCGGAACTGGAAGGCCATGTCAGCCGCATCGCGGCGGATATCACCACCGATCAGCGCAGCGGTCTCTCCTATTATCTGGCGCGGATTTCCGTGCCGGTTTCCGAGCGGCAGAAGCTGAACAATGCGCCGCTGGTGCCGGGCATGCCGGCCGAGGCGTTCATTCAGACCAGCGAAAGGACGGCGCTGTCCTATATCGCCAAGCCGCTGACCGACCAGATCAGCCGCGCCTTCCGGGAAGAGTAGGAATCCTGGTCCGGTTTCCGGGCTTTATCCGCCTTCGCCAAAACGAAAGGCGGCAAAGCCTTTCGTTTTTGTCGGGATCGCCCAGACGCCGCCCGAAAATGGTGCTTTCGCCAGCCTGTCTTCGGACATGTTGTGGCGGTGTGACGTCAGGAAAAGGAGGCTGAAATCAGGTCCTCCGAAGCACGGCATGGTGGGGTGCGGGACGGGCGCTGCGAGCACCTCCGCATGCCTGCCGTCGGCCGTGAAAACGTTCAACAGGCCAGCGGAAACGCCCGCGCTGTAATAGGTGCCGCTGCTGTCGAGACAGCCGCCATCGGGTCTTCCCGTCTCTTCCGTCATCCAGGCCACCAGCACGCCCTCATCAAATGTGCCGTTTCTGCTGTCGAATTTTCGCCGGCGTATCCATTTCTGGACGGAATCGCTCTGCCACATGATGGAGCCGTCTGGGGAAAAGGCGAGGTCGTTCGGGCATGTCAGGCCGGTCTGCATGCGCTCGGCGCTTTTTTCGGTGATCCGCCAAAGTTCACCATGGGGCTCCATGTCCGCGAGTGGCACATTGTGCATGGTTCCCACCCAGAAGGCGCCGTCGGGGCCGATTCGTCCGTCGTTGAGCCGGCAGGGAATGCCGTCCGGTGACGGCAGGGAATGGAGAAGGCGTGTTTTGCCGCTCTCCGGATCGAGGATGACAATATCCATACCGCAGGCGACGATGAGGTCGCCGTTCCGACAGAGACCGAGACTCGAGACCGTATGGGGAAACGCCCATTCGCGATAAAGGCCGGGCTCGAGCGCTGCGGACCGCACCGCCTTGCCGAGTATATCGCACCAGAAAAGCGCCTGTCGCCGCTCATCCCAAACGGGGGATTCAGCAAGCGTGCTCATCGTGTCGCACAGAAGTTTCGCCTGCGACATGGCGAGCGCTTTTTCAGGATTTGCCGTATTCATGATGCTCGAACCGTTGAAGATGATGGTGCGGAATTATTCGAAATAGTCCTGGTGGTTCTCGAAAACCTGCGAAAGAATGCCGAGGACGCGTCTCAGGTGTTTGCGCAAACCATCGGTCGCACGGGCTTCGTCCCCGGCCTTGATCGCATCGTAAACCGCCTCATGTTCGGAGAGCAGCCGCGCCATATGCGCCTCGTCGGTGATGGCGAGCGCGCGCAGACGGTCCAGCCCCGCCTTTTCGCGGATCAATAGCGTCTCCAGCCTCTCAAGCCCCGTCGCGGCGGCAAGCGCGCTGTGGAACTGGTCGTCATGCACACGGAAAGCCTTTCTGTCCCCGCGGTGCATGGCTGCACGCTGGCCGGTGAGGGCGTGTTCGATCTCCTGCTCGGCCTCCGCCGTTATGCCGATCTGGCATAGCCTGCAAACCGCAGCGACCTCCAGCGCCTCGCGGATGAACTGCGCGCTGCGAATGTGCTTTTCCGATAATCTGGAGACATAGGTGCCGCGGCTTGGCAGGGTGACGATCAGGCCGTCATCCCGCAGGCGGCTCAGCGCTTCGCGCACCGGCGTTCGGCTGGAATTGAACAACTGTCCGATTTCGTTCTCCGAAACCGCCTGGCCGGGAAAAAGCTCCCGGGAAAGGATCGCCGATTTCAGCGCGGAATAGATCTGGTCCACGACCGGACGATTAAGATCCAATCGCTCCATTGTCGGCACGGTCCCACCTGTTACGGGAATTTTTGGCATATACCCTCCAGCACTTTCATAACCGGTATACCGGAACACAAGTCTGTTGACAACCGGCATACCGGTATGCAAATGATCGCGTATTGGGAAGGAGGCTCCCGAAATGCAAAATATCAAGACCTGCGTCATCGTTGGCGCCGGAATGGTGGCGAAGACGCATGTGCTCGCCTGTGCGGCAAGTCCGGAAAAAATTCGCCTGAAGGGCTTAGTCGACGGTGGCTCCGGCCGCGCCAGGGCGCTGGCCGCCGAAGCGTCGAAACATGCCGGATATGAGGTCGTCGTTTATTCCTCGGTCGAGGAAGCAGCGCGCGATGCGGATGTCGATTTCGCCATCATCGCAACGCCGCCGAATGCCCGCATCGATCTCGTCGGACAGCTCGCAAAGGCGGGCAAACACATTCTGATGGAAAAGCCCGTTGCCCGTAACACGAAGGAAGCCGGCGGGCTTGTCGCCCTATGTCGTGAAGCCGGCGTCACGCTCGGCATCATCTTCCAGCACCGCATGCGGGCTGCATCGCAAAAAGCCCGTGAGCTTGTGGATGGCGGGACGCTCGGGGCGCTTGGTCTCTGCGAAATTTCCGTGCCGTGGTGGCGCGCGCAATCCTATTATGATGAACCCGGTCGCGGCACCCTGGCGCGTGACGGCGGCGGTGTTCTGATCTCCCAGGCAATCCACACCATCGATCTGGCGCTGAGCCTTACAGGGCCGGTCTCGCGCGTTCAGGCCATGGCGGCGACGACGCGGTTTCATCGCATGGAAACCGAGGATTATGTCGCGGCCGGCCTGCGCTTCAAGAATGGCGCTGTCGGCTCGCTGGTCGCAAGCACCGCAAGTTTCCCCGGCGCTCCGGAATCGATTGTCCTGCATTTCGACAATGCCAGCCTGCGGCTCGCCTCGGGCCTCCTGCATGTCGACTGGCGCGATGGCCGGCAGGAGACCTTTGGCGGCGCGGCATCCGGCACGGGCGGCGGGGCCGACCCCATGGCTTTCACGCATGAATGGCATCAGGGCGTCTTCGAAGATTTCGCAGACGCCATCTCCTCAGGGCGCGCCCCGGTCGTCACCGGCGAAGCGGCTCTTTTGTCTCACAGATTGATCGACGCGATCATCAACTCGGCCGACACCGGCAAGGAAGTGGAACTGCAGGATGACTAAAGCAATCAAGTTCGTCGCTCTCGGCATAGAGCACCGGCACATTTTCGGCATGGCCCAGAACATGCTGGATGCTGGCGCAGAATTCGCCGGCTGGTGGACCGAAGGCGAGCCAGACGTGGTGGAAGGCTTCGTCAAGCGCTTCCCGGATGTGCCGCGCGCGACCTCGAAGGAAGCTCTGCTGGCCGATGGCAGCATCGATCTCGTGCTGATCGCCGACATTCCCTCCAAGCGCGCCGATCTTGCCATCGCCGCCATGGAAGCCGGCAAGGACGTCATGTCCGACAAGCCGGGCTGCACCACCTTCGAACAGCTCGATCGCCTTCGCCAGACGGTGGCGAAGACCAAGCGCATCTGGACTGTCGATTTCTCCGAGCGTTTTGAAGTTCCGAGCGTGACCAAGGCCGCCGAACTCGTTGCGCAGGGTGCGATCGGCCGTGTGATCCAGACCGTCGGTCTCGGCCCGCACCGTCTGAACCGCCAGATCCGCCCGAAGTGGTTCTTCGAGCGTGAAGCTTACGGCGGCATCATCACCGATATCGCCAGCCACCAGATCGACCAGTTCATGTTCTTCACCGGTTCGACCGAAGTGGAGATCGTGGCTGCCACCGTTGCCAATTATGCCAACCCGCGCGATCCGGGCCTGCAGGATTTCGGCGAAGTGGTGCTGCGCGGCGACAAAGGCCACGGCTATATCCGCGTCGACTGGTACACGCCCGATGCGCTGCCGACCTGGGGCGACGGCCGCCTCACGATCCTCGGCACCGAGGGTTACATCGAACTGCGCAAATATGTCGATGTCGGCAACAAGGAAGGCACCGACCGTCTCATTCTCGTGAATGGGGACCGCTGCGAATATATTGACGCCTCCGGTGCCGGCCTGCCCTATTTCGGCCGGCTGTGCGACGACATCCGCAACCGCACCGAAACGGCGATGACGCAGGAGCATGTGTTCAAGGTATGCGACCTGTCGCTTCAGGCGCAGGCCAAGGCCGAAGGAGCAAAGGCATGATTGGCGTCGCAATCGTTGGTGCTGGCATCGGCGCCCTGCATCTGAAGGGTTATCAGGCGTTGCCGGAGCGCTTCTCCGTCAAGGCGATCTGCGACCTCGATCTCGAGCGCGCCCGCTCCGTGGCGGGTGAGGATACCTCTATCCGTCTGACGACCGATCTCGATGAGATTCTGGCCGATGAGAGCATTCAGCTCATCGACGTCTGCCTGCCGCCGCACCTGCATTTTCCCGTGACGCTGAAGGCACATGCGGCGGGCAAGGATGTGGTCTGCGAAAAGCCGCTCGTCCGCTCGCTTGACGAGGCAAATGCGCTGATCGACTCCGTCAGGAAGACCGGCCGTGGCGTGTTTCCGGTCTTCCAGTACCGTTTCGGACATGCGATGCGGCAGCTTCGTGCGCTCATCGATGCCGGCCTTGCGGGCAAGGCCTTTGTCGCGAGTTCGGAAGTTCACTGGAACCGTGGCGCCAGCTATTACGACATTCCGTGGCGCGGTACGTGGAAGGGCGAGTGCGGTGGCGCGATCCTCGGCCACGCCATCCACGCCCATGATCTTCTCTGCCACGTTCTCGGCCCCGTCGACGAAGTGTTCGCCATGGCCGATACGCGCGTCAACACAATCGAAACCGAAGACTGCGCGGCACTCAGCTTCCGCATGAAAAGCGGTGCGCTGGCGACGAGCTCGGTGACGCTCGGTGCCGCCGAAGATACGTCCCGCCTGCGTTTCTGCTTCGAAGGCTTCACCGCCGAAAGCGGCACGCTGCCCTATCGTCCGGCCGAAGACACATGGCGTTTCATCGCCCGTGCACCGACCACGCAGGACCAGATCGACGCCGTTCTGGCGACGGTCGCCAATGGCGAAAACGGCTTTGCCGGTTTTGTCGAAGCCATTGCTGACGCGATGGAAGGACGCGGCGGCAAGGAAGTGACTGTGAACGATGGCTTGCAGTCCATCGAGCTCGTCACCGCCATTTATCGCTCGGTGCGGGAAGGAAAGCCGGTCCGCCTGTCCGACGCCGCAGAAGGCGAATGGATCAAGGGCTGGGCTCCGCGCGCATCCGCCAACGCATAATCATCTAAGGGAGGAAAAGAGATGATCGGTAAATACAGCATGGCATTGGCGCTCGCCATTGGCGCGGCGTCCTTTGCAGGCGCGGCCCAGGCGGCTGAGGAAGTGCGCTTCACCTGCGCTTATGACGGCAACGGCTGCGAAATTCTGAAAGACATTCTCGCGCGTTACGAAAAGCAGCATCCGGACGTGAAGATCGTCACCGACGTCGTGCCCTACAAGGCGCTGCTGGAGGGCCTGCCCGTGCAGCTCGCCGGCGGCAGCGGCCCGGATTTCGCAACCGTGACCGACCTTGGCGGCCTCAACCGCTATTATCTCGATCTCACGCCCTATGTGGATGCGAAATACTGGGAAGACAATTTCTCCAACGTGCTGAAATGGTACCGCAGCGGCCCTGACGACAAGGGCATCTACGGCATGCATACCCAGCTGACCATCACCGGCGCCTTCATCAACCGCACTTTGTTCGATCAGGCCAATGTGGCCGTACCCGGCAAGGATGCGACGCTGGATGACTGGGCGAAGGCAGCCAATGCCGTCGCCAAGGCAACCGGCACGCCTTACCCGATGGCCATCGACCGTTCCGGCCACCGTATTGCCGGCCCGGCCATTTCCTACGGCGCGAAGATTTTCGATGCTGATGGTAAGCCCATTCTCGTCGATGAAGGCTTCACGACTTTCGTGAAGAAATTCGTGGAGTGGAACAAGGACGGCACCATGGCGCGTGACGTCTGGGCCGGGCAGGGCGGCAATACCTATCGTGACGCCGCGCAGGAATTCATCAACGGGCAGCTGGTCTATTATTACTCGGGCAGCTGGCAGACCGCGCGTTTCGACAGCCAGGTGGGCGATGCCTTTGACTGGGAAGTCGTGCCGCAGCCCTGCGGTGGCGTAGCCTGCACCGGCATGCCTGGTGGTACCGGCATCGTCGGCTTCAAGCAGACCAAAAACCCGAAGATCGTTGCCGATATCCTGAACTTCATGGCTCAGGACGAGAATTATCTCGACTTCACCGTTCGCACCCGCAACGTTCCGGCCCATAAGGCCGTTGCCGACAAGGGCGTGACCTATACCGGTGCGACGCCTGCGACGCAGAAGGCCATGAACGCCTGGCTGGACCAGATCCCCGGCCTCAGCCCGATTGCCTATGCCTACCAGGGCTACAAGAACAATCGCGCCATGTTCAACATCTCCGTCCAGCGCATCACGCAGGCCATCGTCGGTGAAAGCACCGTTGATGAGGCCATGGCCCGCGCGAAGACGGACCTCGAGGAAGCGTTGAAACAGGCGAAGTGATCCATCGCCTTCCGGCGCGGGCATACTGCGCCGCGCCGGATCGAAGGAGGACCCTCATGTATAAATTTCTTGCGCCCGTGATGGGCATCGTCGAACTGCCTTTTTCCTTCCTGCAGAAGGTTCTTGGCCACAGGCGGATTGCATGGGTGTTTCTGACGCCCAACCTGATCCTGTTTGCGGTCTTCGCCTTTCTGCCGATCGTGCTGAACATGGCCTATTCCGTGACAGGTAGCGAACACATATTGCTTTCCGAACGCCCTGCCGTGGGCGGCGAAAATTTCTCGGTCCTTCTTTCCTGTCAGAATTACCTCGACCCCAATTCCTGTCAGCGTGACCTGTTCTGGCGCTCCGTCTGGAACACGGTTTTCTTCGTGGTGCTGCAGGTCGGTTTCATGGTCGGCTTCTCGCTGATCACGGCCATCGTGCTTAACCGCGATATCCGGGCGCGCGGGTTCTTCCGTGCCGTCTTCTTCTTCCCCGTGCTGCTGTCGCCCGTCGTTGTGGCCTTGATCTGGAAGTGGATTCTCCAGCGTTTCGGCGTTCTCAATGCGGCGATTGAGGGGCTGGGCCTCGGTTCGGTCGACTGGTTGCTCGAAGCCAATCTTGCCTTCGGCTGGTCGGTCTTCCTGTCGGTCTGGGCGCATATGGGTTTTTACACGCTCATTCTTCTGGCCGGCCTGCAGGCGATCCCGCGCGATGTCTATGAGGCGGCGCAGCTCGACAAGGCGAGCCCGTGGCGCATCTTCCGGCGCATCACGCTGCCGCTTTTGGCGCCCACCATGCTCGTCGTTCTCGTCCTGTCGCTCATCAAGGGCGTACAGACCTTCGATGAAGTCTTTGCCTTCACGGGTGGCGGCCCGGGTTCGGCGACCACCTTCATCATTCAGTTCATCTATCAGACCGGTTTTGCCGGGACGCCCCGCAATTTTGGCCTTGCGGCTGCCGCTTCGCTGCTGCTCGCCGTGGTGTTGGTGGTGCTGACCGCCCTGCAATTCCGGGCAAACAGGAGCAAGGTCGATGGCTAGGATTGGCGCATTTCTGACCCGTACCCGCGGCCGTAACGGCAAGCTGCACTGGACCGACTGGCTGTCCTATGCCTATCTCGGCGTGGCCGTGCTGATGATGTTCGGTCCCGTCGTTTGGCTGGTGCTCTCGTCGTTCAAGACGGAGGCCGATCTCCAGCGCTTTCCGCCACGTCTTCTGCCCTATAGCCAGGAAACCGTGGTGGTGGATGGGCAGGCAGCGCCGCTGCCGGCCTATGTCGACAAGGATGGCCGCAAGTTCGGCATGGTCCGCCGCATCGGCCTCGTGGCCCAGGTGGTTGACCCGGCCAAGCCAACCGAAGTCCTGAAGATACCGTTCAACGAGCTGAAACCGGCTGAAAAAGTGGCGCTGGCGACGGAAAACTACACCGAGCTTTTCCAGCGCTTCAATTTCCCGCTCTATTTCTGGAACTCGACCTTCATCACGGTGACCTCCACCATCATCATGCTGATCGTCAATTCCATGGCGGCCTTCGCGCTCTCGAAATACCAGTTCAAGGGCAGGGGTGCGGTGCTGGCGCTGGTTGTCGGCACGCTGATGATCCCGCAGACCGTCGTGCTCGTGCCGCTGTTTCTCATCACCAGCCAGCTGGGCATGATCAATAGTCTCTGGGGCGTCATCATTCCCGGTGCAGCGACACCCACGGGCGTCTTCCTGCTGCGGCAATATATGCTGACGATCCCGGATGAAATCCTCGATGCGGCGCGTATGGACAAGGCGAGCGAGTGGAAAATCTACTGGCGCATCATCCTGCCGCTTTCGGCTCCGGCGCTTGCCGTTCTTGCCATCCTTGCGATCATGTGGCGCTGGAACGACTTCCTCTGGCCGCTGATCGTTCTGACCCGCAACGACAACTTCACCCTGCAACTGGCGCTCAACTCCTTCCAGGGGGAGATGACGACGGAATGGAGCAATCTTCTGGCCATGACGGTGCTGACACTCGCCCCGATCGCGCTGGTCTTCATGTTCCTGCAAAAATACATCGCCACCGGCATTGCATCGACGGGCGGCAAATAATCCTCAGGGAGGAAACACGACAATGGCAAGTATAGAGCTTCGTCAGGTCAAAAAGACATATGGTGCCCTCGATGTGATCAAGGGTGTCGATCTCGATATCAAACACGGCGAGTTCTGTGTTTTCGTCGGCCCTTCCGGCTGCGGCAAGTCGACCCTGCTGCGCATGATCTCCGGTCTCGAAGAACTGAGCGGCGGCGATATCGTCATCGGCGGTGATGTGGTCAACACGGTGCCGGCCGCAGATCGTGGCCTTGCCATGGTGTTTCAGTCCTATGCCCTTTATCCGCATATGACGGTGCGTGAAAACCTGTCCTTCGGGCTTGAGAACATCGGCACCTCCAAAAAGGATATCGCCGAAAAGATCTCCCAGGTTTCCAAGATGCTGCAGATCGACCAGCTTCTGGAGCGTCGCCCCAAGGACCTGTCGGGTGGCCAGCGCCAGCGCGTCGCCATCGGCCGCGCCGTCGTGCGCGAGCCGCGTGTGTTCCTCTTCGATGAGCCGCTTTCCAACCTCGATGCGGAACTGCGCGTCGACATGCGCGGCGAGATTTCAAGCCTGCACCGGCGTCTCGGCAATACCATGATCTATGTGACGCACGATCAGGTGGAAGCCATGACCATGGCCGACAAGATCGCCGTTCTGCGCGCCGGCAAGCTGGAGCAATTCGGTGTGCCGCTCGATCTTTATAACCGCCCGGCCAATCTCTTCGTGGCAGGCTTCATCGGTTCGCCGAAGATGAACTTTTTTGCCGGCGAAGTGACCTCGGATGCAACGCCGTCCCTGAAGATCGCCACCGGCGAATTGATCCCGCTGCCGCAGACCGGTTTTGCCTACAAGCCCGGTCAGAAAGTGACGCTCGGCATCCGCCCGAACCATGTGCAGGCGGGTGGCGAAGGCGCACTGACCATGTCGGTGCGCACCGCCGAACAGTTGGGCGGCGAGTCCTATCTTTACGGTACTCTCGGGGATGGCACCCGGGTGACGCTGCATCTTTCCGGCCAGACTTCGACATCGGCTGACGAAGTCATTCGCCTGTCGGCGCCGCTGGAACACATCCACCTTTTCGATACGACGAGCGGGCTGACGCTCCGGCAGGACTGACAGCCTTTAGCGCAACCCGCAACGCAGGACCATTGACATGACCGATAAAAAACTCCGTTCCGACCGCTGGTTCGCTCCCGACGACCTGCGCAGCTTCGGCCACCGCTCACGCATGATGCAGCTCGGTTATGCGGAGGAGGATTTTGTCGGCAAACCCGTCATCGGTATCCTGAACACCTGGTCGGAGCTGAATACCTGTCACTCGCATTTCCCAGAGCGCGTGCAGGATGTGAAACGCGGTGTGCTGCAGGCCGGCGGCTTCCCCGTCGAAATGCCGTCGCTTTCGGTCGATGAGAGCTTCACCAAGCCGACATCGATGCTCTATCGCAACATGCTGGCGATGGAGACGGAGGAAATGATCCGCTCGCATCCGCTCGACGGCGTGGTGCTGATGGGCGGTTGCGACAAGACGACACCCGGCCTCGTCATGGGCGCGATCTCGGCCGGCGTGCCGATGATCTATCTACCGGCAGGCCCGATGCTGCGTGGCAACTATGCCGGAAAGGTGCTGGGTTCGGGTTCGGATGCCTGGAAATATTGGGACGAGCGCCGTGCCGGTAACGTCACCGACGAGGAATGGCGCGGCGTGCAGGGCGGCATCGCCCGCTCCGCCGGTGTGTGCATGACCATGGGCACAGCCTCGACCATGACCGCCATCACCGACGCCCTTGGCCTCACCCTGCCGGGAGCTTCCTCCATTCCGGCGGTGGATGCCGAACACCAGCGCATGTCGGCAGGTTGCGGCCGGCGTATCGTGGAAATGGTGACCGAGGAGCTGACGCCGGACCGTATCCTGACCGCGACCGCGTTTCGCAACGCCGCCATCGTCGCCATGGCGACGGGCTGCTCCACCAATGCCGTCGTGCATCTTATCGCCATGGCGCGGCGCGCCGGCGTGCCGATGACGCTGGATGAACTGGACGAACTTGGCCGGGTCACGCCGCTCATCGCCAATGTCCGCCCCTCCGGCAAAGACTATCTGATGGAGGACTTCTATTACGCCGGCGGCCTGCGGGCGCTGATGAAGCAGCTCGAAAGCCGTCTCGACTGTTCGGCGCTCACGGTGACCGGCCGCAGCATGGGCGAAAACCTAGAGGGTGCGAAGGTCTATAATGACGACGTCATTCGCTCGCTCGATAATCCCGTTTATGCGGAAGGCTCGCTTGCGGTGCTGCGCGGCAATCTTTGTCCGGATGGCGCGGTCATCAAGCCCGCCGCCTGCGATCCGAAGTATCATGTTCACGAGGGCCCGGCGCTGGTCTTCGACAGTTATCCGGAGATGAAGAAGGCAATTGACGACGAAAACCTCGATGTCACGCCGGATCATGTGCTGGTGCTGCGCAATGCCGGTCCGCTGGGCGGTCCCGGTTTTCCGGAATGGGGCATGCTGCCCATCCCCAAGGCGCTGATCAAGAAGGGTCACCGCGATATGGTGCGCATTTCCGATGCCCGCATGTCCGGCACCTCCTATGGTGCCTGCGTGCTGCATGTCGCGCCGGAAAGCTTCGTCGGCGGCCCGCTGGCGCTTCTGAAGACCGGCGATATCGTGCGCCTCGATCTGCCGCAGCGTCGTCTCGACATGCTGGTCAGCGAAGAGGAAATCGCCAGCCGCCGCGCCGCCTGGCAGGCGCCGGCAGCGCGTTATGAACGCGGTTATGGTTATCTCTTCTCCAAGCATGTCACCCAGGCCGATCAAGGCTGCGATTTCGACTTCCTGCAGACGGATTTCGGCCGCACCGCCGGCGAGCCCGATATTTTCTGAGGACGCGACATGTTGAAGCGATTACTCATCACCGGCGCCGGCGGCAAGCTGGGCAGCATGCTGCGCGGGCGGCTCGGCCATATCGCCGAGACCATCCGTCTTTCCGACGTCGTCGATCTCGGTGACGCAGCACCCCATGAGGAGCTTGTTCGCTGCCGGCTCGAAGACGAGGCGGCGGTTCATGAACTGGTGAAGGGCTGCGATGGCATCGTCCATCTCGGCGGTATTTCGGTGGAAAAGGCTTTTGATCCCATCGAGGCCGCCAATCTTCGCGGCGTCTACAATCTTTACGAAGCGGCGAGGCAGAACGGCCTGCCGCGCATTCTCTTCGCTTCCAGCAACCACACGATCGGTTATTATCCGCAGGGACAGCAGCTCGAGCCGGAAACGCCCTTTCTGCCGGACGGCCTTTACGGCGTCTCGAAGATTTTCGGTGAAGCGATGGCAAGCCTCTACTACTCCAAATTCGGCCAGGAGACGGCCATCGTCCGTATAGGGTCCTGCGAAGAAAAGCCCTCCAACTGGCGGATGCTGTCGACCTGGCTCAGCTACGGTGACTTCGTCTCGCTGATCGAGGCCACCTTCCGCGTGCAGAAACTCGGCTGCCCGGTAATCTGGGGCGTTTCCGCCAATGACGACAGCTGGTGGGATAACTCCCATGTCGATTTCCTCGGCTGGCACCGCCGCGACAATGCCGCGCGCTACCGTGCGGAAATCGAACGCGATGTGCCGCGCCCCGATCCCGAGGCCGCAATCGCAAAATATCAGGGCGGCGTCTTCACAGACGAGCCCATTCACAGGACTTGAAACACATCCAGCCGCCCATTGCGAGGGGACAGATATGAACAATGAAACGCGCGAAAAACTGATGACGATTTCCGTCGCTACCCTGGCGACGGCGCTTTACAAGCGGGGTCTGCGCAACCAGGTCATTCAGGGTGTGCGCCCGCTGGGCTACAAGGGCAAGAACATGGTGGGCCCGGCCTTTACCCTGCGCTACATGCCGGCGCGCGAAGACCGCAACCAGCTTGTTGAATTCCGCAATCCCGCCCATCCGCAGCGTGTCGCCATCGAAACATGCCCGCCGGGCCATGTGCTCGTCATGGACAGCCGGAAGGATGCGACCGCCGCCTCAGCCGGCGATATTCTTGTGACCCGCCTGATGGTTCGCGGCGGTGCCGGCATCGTTTCCGATGGCGGTTTCCGGGATGCGGCCACCATTGCCGAGCTGGATATTCCGGCCTACCACACCCGCCCTTCCAGCCCCACCAACCTCACCAAACACGAGGCAATCGAGATCAACGGCCCGATTGGCTGCGGCGATGCGCCGGTGTTTCCGGGCGACATCATCGTTGGTGACGCCGATTGCGTTATCGTCATCCCGGCTGGCATTGCCGACGAGGTGGCGACCGAGGCGGTGGAAATGACGGCTTACGAGGATTTCGTGGTGGAACAGGTCAAGGCCGGCCAGACGATCATCGGGCTTTACCCCTGCACGAAGGAAGAGCACCAGACGGCTTTTGCCGAATGGCGCAAGAAGAACAACCGCTGAGTCTTATAGCCAGCCCAGTGCTTTCGCCGCGCGGATCGCCTCCGCGCGGCGTTTGCAATCCAGCTTGCGGAACAGGTTGCCGAGATGAAACTTCACCGTCACTTCCGAGATGTTGAGCGTCTGGGCAATCTTCTTGTTCGACATGCCGCTGGCCAGCAGTTGCAGCATCTGCGCTTCCCGCTGCGAAAGCCCGCCATGCAGGGCGCGGGCCTGCGGTGAATTCACCGAGGCGGCGAAAATCGACAGCGCGGTGCGGACATCGGACGAGGTTTCGATAAAGCTGCGGATGCGGCGATTGTTCAGGAGCGGTGAGAGGAAGACGCGCTCCTCCGACAGGACGCCGCTGCAGCCAAGACGGGTTGCCGATTCAAGAGCGGTGAGGATATGGGCGCGTGCGGCGGCATTGTCGCGGCGCTGGTGCGCGGCATAGCTCTGCCAGATTTTCAGCGCGACCTTCTCGCGGTTGGTGACCTTGGGATTGGCGATCATCGCGTCGATCTGGCGGGAGAGATAGGCGCGCGGCGTGAAAAGATGCACCGCATCGCGCAGCCAGGCCATGACATAGGCGATTTCATCGCGGCGCGTCAGGCGAGAAAGATCCTCATGCGCACTTTCCACCCAGTTGCGGCCCATCGGCATGCGGATTGCCGAAAGCGTCGCGGCGGCATCTGCCCAGCGGTTGGCGTTCTGATAGGCGATGGCCGTCCTGATTTCCATCATCGCATGGAATTGCAGCCCTTCCGAAAGGTGGATCCACAGACCGTCTAGAAAACCGGGGCGCACGGTCATCGGAAAATGATCGATCAGCACCTGCGAGGCATAATGCAGGGCGAACTGCATCAGGCTCGGCCATATCTCGGCAGCAGCGAAGTGATCGAATTCATGTTCGACGAAATGCAGGAGATCGCGCGGTTTTCCCGCCTCATAGGCAAGACACGCTTCCGCCAGCCGCAGCATCCGGAACTCCTGCACGGCATCATGCGGCACCTGTTCCAGCCGCGCACGCGCCTCCTGCGCCGCGTGGCGTGCCAGAAGCGTATCGCCGCTCATCAGCCGCAGCACGATCTGGTGTAGATGGATGAAAAATTCGAGCAGCGGCTGTCCGCCCATTTTGCGCAGATAGATCAGAGCGCGTGCGGCGGCGGCCTCGGCCTCGCGGAAATTGCGGCGGCGGATTTCGAATTCCAGCAACGCATTGTAATAGGCCGCCCATTTGCCGTGATCGTCCATGGGGTAGTCGGCCATGAATTCCCCCAGACGCGTGATTACCGCGTCATTGGGGGTCAGATCCTCGGCAATCATCAGATTCAGCCGGAAGGTGCGGGCGGCGAAGGAAAAGCGTGAGCTACGGGCAAGCACTTTCAGCGGATCGAGATAATCCGACCCGAGGCTCTTGCCGAGCAGATGGCGCACGCGCTGCAACTCACCCTGTTTCAGTAAGGCGCGGGTAACGGCGAAGAGCACGGTTTCATTCGTTGCGATCATATCCTGCGAAAACCGCATGATGATCTCGCGAAACCTGTCGACGCTGCTTCTGTAGATCAGTTCGCGGCCATGGGCGCGTTCAAGGATTTGGGCGGCATGGGTCTCGTAACCACGGTCGAGCAGCATCGCCATGGCCGCAAGCGCCCGCCCTTCCTTTTCGAAAGCCGATGCGACCTCCACCACGGCGCTGCCGGCCTGCAGCGTGGCGAGACGTTCCCGAGCAGCCACGCCCAGAAGCCGTATCAGGGTGGGGTGGCTGTCGGGATTTCCAGTCAGGAAAGGCGGCAGCAGTTCGGTCCAGTCCGCCTCTGGCTCCGCAGAGGGGTTTTCCAGCCAGAACAAAAGCTCAACCGTCTGGGCGGGAGAAAGATGCGGCAGGTAGTTTTCCCGCAGATAGTCGACACACAGCGTTTCATTCGGAAAACGCGCCAGTGACAGAAAAGCCGGCCAACTCGCATAGTCGTGGAGTGCGAGGCGCTTCTGTTCAGGTGGCAGGTCTTTCACCTCGTCCTCACCAAGAAGCAGTTCATTCGGCCCGATGGTGAGCGAACCGCGATGCAGGATTTGCCGGGCCAGTCCGCTGATCCGTTGATCCGGCCGGCAGGCGATGACCACCAGACGCACCGCCTCCAGGATGGCGGCGGGCATGCGGGCCGCCCGCGCGAAAACCGGCACGTCCCACAGGAGACAGCCATTTTCGATCTCGTCGCTTCGCGGCTGGTGCGTCCGGCACACGTCGGTTCCGAGCTCTTTTGCGAGCATTTCCAGCAGCACGCTTTTTCCCGCACCCGCCGGCGCGCGCAGAAAGACCACGCCGGCGGTTTCGCTGGCGATGCGACGGCAGAGGCGGGTGCGGGGAAGCAGCGTCATTCGCAAAGGCATAGGGGATTTAATCTTGAAAACCTATACTCATCTTTCAAAAAACTATACCTTTTCCAGATTGTTCAAAGGGACATGTGGTGAAAACTTATGCTCACGCAACCGATGCACAAGGAACGTTCCACCGATGCAGCAACATCCGCTGGTCGCGATTTTGAACAGGCTCGGCACCTTCGTGCTGGTCATGATCGCCCTGTCCATCATGATTTTCGTGCTCGCCCGCGTGGTGCCGGGCGATCCCGCCCGCATGGCGCTCGGTCCTGCGGCAACGCAGGAGCAGGTGGATGCGCTGCGCGGCGAGATGGGCCTCGATAAGCCGCTTGCCGTCCAATATCTCGACTATATCGGCAATGCCCTGCAAGGTGATCTTGGTTTCTCGCTGGTGTCGCAACGCCCGGTGACTACCGATCTGGCGCAGACCGTTCCGGCTACCGTGGAGCTGGTACTTGTCTCGGTCATCTTCATGTTTGCCGTCGCCATCCCGCTCGGCGTCATCACTGCGCATTACCGCGACCGGCCGCTTGACCATATCGGTCGCATCCTCTCGCTCACCGGGGTCACGATCCCGAGCTTTCTTTTCGCCATCACGCTGCAATTGCTGGCCGCCCGGTTTCTCTCCGGCTGGCCGATCATCGGCAGGCTCGACCATGCGCTCGGCTGGCAGGGCGGCCCAACCGGTTTCATCCTCATCGACGGCACGCTGGCCGGACGTTTCGACGTCGTGCTCGATGCGCTGAAGCATCTCGCACTGCCGGCCTTCGCACTTTCCATGGCCGGCATCGGCCAGATCACCCGCATCACGCGCTCCTCGATGATCGAGAACCAGCGCAAGGACCATGTGCTCACCCTGCAAAGCTTCGGCGTGCCGGAGCGGGTCATCATCTTCCGTTACCTGCTGAAGCTCTCTTCCATAGCGCCGCTGACGATCATGGGTCTCGAATTCGCGTCGCTGATCGGCAATGCCTTCGTGATCGAGATGGTCTTCGCCTGGGGCGGCTTCGCTTCCTATGGGCTCAACGCCATCCTGCAGAAAGACCTCAATGCCGTGACCGCCGTGGTGCTGGTGGCCGGCCTGTTCTTCATCGTTGCGAACCTGATCGTGGATGTTCTGATCTCGATCATCGACCCGCGCCTGCGCCGCAAGGAGGCTCGCTGATGGCCGATATGAAAATGCTCGAACCCACTGATCGGGGCTTAAGCGCCGGTTACATGATGTGGTATCGCTTCAGCCGCAATCCGGCGGCGGTCATCGGCTCGCTGATCCTGCTATCGGTGCTGGTGCTGGCGGTCTTCGCGCCATGGCTCACGCCCTATCCCAAACATATCGGCGCGGTTGTCGATTTCCGCGCCCGCCACATGCCGCCGGATCTCGAACACTGGTTCGGCACCGACAAGGCAGGACGCGATATCTTTTCCCGCACCATCTTCGGGCTCCGCGTCTCGCTGCTTCTCGTCATCGGCGTGCTCGGCATTTCCGTTCCGGTCGGAACTGTTCTTGGCCTGATCGCCGGTTATTTCGGTGGCTGGACTGAAAAGCTCATCAGCGGTCTGACGAATGTGATGCTGGCCATGCCGCCGCTCGTCATGGCGCTCGCGGTCTCCAACCTCCTGGAACCGACGCTGATGAACGCCATGATCGCGATCACGCTGCTGTGGTGGACCTGGCATGCGCGGCTGATCTATTCGGTGTCGAAGTCCATCGCTTCGGAAGATTACATCGAGGCGGCGCGTCTTGCCGGTGCGGGCCCGTTACACATCCTCTTCCGCGAAATACTGCCCAACTGCGTTTCGGTCATTTCGGTCAAGACGACGCTCGATGCCGCCTTCGTCATCCTGTTCGGGGCGACGCTGAGCTTCCTCGGTTTCGGCGTCAAACCGCCGACGCCTGACCTTGGATCGATGGTCGCCGACGGGCGCCAGTTCATGCCGGATTTCTGGTGGGAAGTGCTCTGCCCCGGTGCGGCCGTGCTTTACGTGACGCTGGGTTTCAACCTGCTGGGCGACGGCCTGCGCGACATGTTCGACGTGGAAAGCTAAGGCCATGACTGAACCGCTTCTCAAGGTCGAAAACCTCAACGTCACCTTCACCAATTACGGCCGCACCCGGCAGGTGCTGCGCGATGTCGCTTTCACGGTTGCCGCCGGCGAGCGCGTGGCCCTGATCGGCGAGACCGGATCGGGAAAATCCGTCACCGCCAAGGCGATCATTGGCACTTTGCCGAAGAATGCCGCGATCACCTCCGGTGCGATCGTCATCGATGGCCGGGATGTGCTTTCCTTACCGCGCAGGGAGCGTGAGGCGCTGAAGGGCACGGCGTTTTCGCTGATCATGCAGGACCCGCTATCGTCCTTCAATCCGGTCTTCAAGATCGGCACGCATCTCGATGATGTCATGCGTTTTGCCGACAAGCGCGACGGCATCAACTCGTCCAAGGCCGAGCGCCGCAACCGTATCGCGGCCGTGCTGCGTCGGGTACAGCTCGCGGATACCGAACGGGTCATGAACGCCTATCCCTCCGAACTTTCGGGCGGCATGCGCCAGCGCGTGCTGATAGGACTTGCGCTGCTGCACCAGCCGAAGCTCCTGATCGCCGACGAACCGGGCACGGCGCTTGACGTGACGACGCAGGATGAAATCCTCAACCTCATCAACCAGCTGGTTGCCGAAGAAAACATGGCGCTGCTGATGATCACCCACAATCTCGGCGTCGTGCGCAAGGTGGCGGACAGGGTCGTGGTCATGCATCACGGCGATATCGTCGAGACCGGTCCTTGCACGCAAATCCTACATGCTCCTGCCGAGGATTATACGCGTTCGCTGCTGGATGCCGTGCCGCCGCTTTATGGCCCACGCGTTACCGATCTGGCGCAGAGCACGCGCTCGCCCATCGTCACCATCGAAGGGCTGAATAAGATTTACGGCCGCCGCAACGGTTATCACGCCGTGCGGGATGTGAACCTGACGCTGAAGGAAGGCGAGGTTTTTGGCCTTGCGGGCGAATCCGGTTCCGGCAAGACCTCGGTCGCGCGCATGATCATGGGTCTTTCGCGTCCCACGTCTGGCAATCTTGTCATTGACGCCCCGGCACCTGAGCGCGGCAAGCGGCTGACGCAGATTGTCTATCAAAATCCGGGCACCTCGCTCAATCCGAAGCGCACGGTGAAACAGACGCTTGCCCTGCCGCTGAAATCCATAGGCATGGACGGGCCTGCGCGTGAAAGCCGCATGCAGGAACTGATGGGGCTGGTGCGGCTGCCGCAATCCTATCTCGGCAAATATCCGCACGAGCTTTCCGGTGGTCAGAAGCAGCGCGTGGCGATTGCCCGGGCGCTCGCGGCCGAGCCGAAAATCCTCATCCTCGATGAGCCGACGGCCGCACTTGATGTCTCCGTGCAGAAGACGGTTATCGACCTTCTGCTGCAGCTGCGCGAGGAGCTTGGCCTCACCTATCTGATGATCTCGCACGACCTGTCGCTAATGCGCAATTTCTGCTCGCGCATCGCCATCATGCTGCGCGGCGAGATTGTCGAAGAGGGTGTGACGTCGGCGGTCTTCGCCGAACCGGCCCATCCCTATACCCGCGCCCTGATCGCGGCCATCCCCGTCGTCACCGACGAGGAAGAACGTCTCAAACCCACGGTGACCGAGGAAGAGCGCATGCGCTTCCTCGTAAAAACGACCGATTGATGAAAGAGGAGCCTGACGTGTATCGCGTTGGAATTGACGTCGGCGGCACGAATACCGATGCCGTTGTGTTGCAGGATAAAACCGTTCTGGCGGGGGTGAAGGCCTCCACGACAGAGGATGTGACATCCGGTGTCATCGAAGCCCTTGAAAAGGTCATCGAGGCTTCGGGCATAGACAGGGCGCGCATCGGCGCCGTGATGATCGGCACCACGCATTTCACCAATGCGGTGATCGAGCGCCGGCATATGGACGAGGTCGCCGCCATCCGGCTCGGCCTGCCTTCCGGTGCCGGCCTGCCGCCCATGGTGGACTGGCCGGACGATCTCCGTGAAATCGTCGGCAACCACGGTTATCAGGTGCGTGGCGGTTATGAATTCGACGGACGCGAAATTTCGCCGCTCGATGAGGACGAAATCGTCCGCATCGCCGCCGATATCCGCGCCAAGGGCTTAAAGGCGGCTGCCGTTACCTGCGTTTTTAGCGGCATCAACGAAGCAATGGAGCTGCGGGCGAAGGAAATCCTGCAGGAACGCTGCCCCGGCCTGCCGGTGGTCATGTCCAAGGATATTGGCCGTCACGGTCTGCTTGCGCGTGAAAGTGCGGCGATCATGAATGCCAGCCTGCTGTCGCTGGCCGACCGCACCGTTGCGGCTTTCGGCGAAGCGCTGAAGTCCGCGGGCATTACCTGCCCGTTTTATATCACCCAGAACGACGGCACGCTGATGGCGGCTGATGTGGTGCGCGGTTTCCCCGTGCTCACTTTCGCGTCCGGCCCGACGAATTCCATGCGTGGTGCGGCCTTCCTCACCGGTCTCAAGGATGCCGTCGTCGTGGATGTCGGCGGTACCACGTCGGACGTCGGCTCGCTTTCACACGGCTTCCCGCGTCAGGCCTCGACCACGGTGGATATTGGCGGCGTGCGCACCAATTTCCGCATGCCTGACGTTTTCTCCATCGGTCTCGGCGGCGGTTCCCTCGTGGTCAATGGCGACCATGGCCTGACTGTCGGGCCGAAATCCGTCGGTTACCGGGTTCGCCGCGAGGCGCTCTGCTTCGGTGGCTCGACCCTGACAGCGACCGATATCGCGGTTGCCTCCGGCAAGGCGGATGTGGGCGAGAAGGCGCTGGTCTCCAGTCTCGACAAAAAACTCGTGAATGCCGCGGTCGACAAGATTAACGACATGCTTGAGGCCTGTGTGGAGCGCAGCCGCATTTCGTCGTCACCGGTGCCGGTGATCGCTGTTGGCGGCGGTTCCATCCTGATGCCGGATCGTATCGGTGAGCTGGAGGTCATCCGGCCTGAGAATTTCGCGGTGGCCAATGCCGTTGGCGCGGCGATTGCGCAGATCAGCGGCGAGACCGACCGGGTCTTCTCACTGGTGGACGGACGCACGCGCGAGAGCGCACTGGCCGAGGCGGAAGCCGAGGCACGCGAAAAGGCAATTTCCGCCGGTGCGATTGCCGCGACGCTGGAAGTCATCGAGCGTGAGGACATGCCGCTTGCCTATCTGCCCGGCAACGCCACCCGCATTCATGTGAAAGTTGTTGGAGAAATGGGAGCCAATCATGGCTGAGACACGCAAGCTGAAATATGACGAAGCGGCATTGCGGACGCTGACCCGTGAAGATCTCGACGCGCTGGAAATCGGCGCAGGCATTCTCGGCACGGGCGGCGGCGGTAATCCCTATCTTGGCAAGCTGCTGGCGCTGGAGGCCATGAAGGCCGGTTACGAGATGAAGATTCTGGCAACCGACGCCATCGAGCCGGACGCGCTCTGCATGTCCATCGGCGGCATCGGCGCGCCTGTCGTCGGCGTCGAGCGCATTCGCGAAGGGCGCGAGGGCCTGCGCTGCCTGCGGGCGATGGAAGAGCTGATCCGCACACCCGTCGACGCCATCGTCTGCGAGGAGATCGGCGGTTCCAATTCCATGAACCCGCTGGTGACGGCGGCGCTGGGCGGCCTGCCGATCCTTGATTGCGACGGCATGGGCCGGGCATTCCCGGAAATGCAGATGACCACCTTCTCCATCTACGGCCATAGTTCCACGCCATCGGTGATGTGCGATCTGCACGGCAATGCCGTCATCTTCAGCCATGCCGTTTCCGAGGTCTGGCACGAGCGAATGGCGCGCGCCTGCGTCGTTTCGCAGGGCGGCGGCGCGATGCTGGCGACGGCTCCGATGCAGGCGCATTACGTGCACCAGTATGGCATACCGAAAACCTACACCAAGGCGATTGCCATCGGTGAGGCCGTTATCCGCGCCCGCAAGCAGCAGGAAGACCCGATTGCCGCAGTCTGCGCGCTCGAAGGCGGGCGGCGCATCTTCAACGGCAAGATCACCGATCTGAAGCGCCATCTTCGCGGCGGTTTCGCGGTTGGCGATCTCACGCTTTCCGGCTTTGATGATTGCGCCGGTCAGACGGCAGGCGTCGCCATCCAGAACGAATTCCTGCTGTTTTCCCGTGACGGCAAAGTGGAAGTGACGGTGCCCGATTTGATCGTCCTGCTCGATGTCGACACCGGTTATCCGATCACCACCGAAGTGCTGCGCTACGGCCAGCGCGTGGCCGTCATCGCCATCCCCTGCCACGACCTGTTGCGCAGCGCCCGCGCGCTTGAGGTCGTCGGGCCGGCGGCCTTCGGTTATCCGGACATTCCTTTCTCACCGCTGCCCGTCCCGGTCAGCAAGGCTGCCTAACCATAAGCGGGGCCAACGCCCCGCAATAAAGAGGAGAACGATAATGAAAATGCCTGTACTTTCTTCCCGTCTCGCCGCGCTGGCGCTCGGCACGGCGCTCGTGCTGCCGTTTGTTTCTTCCGCAGCCATTGCGGAAGACAAGGTGTCAGTTGCGGTCAACACCATGCAGATATTCAGCTCGCTCGACCCGGCGAAGGTGACCGATTACACCGGCTACATGGCCATCGTGAACATGTATGACGGCCTGACCACGGTGAACGCCAAGGGCGAAATCGTGCCGCATCTGGCAAAATCCTGGGATATTTCGCCGGACGGCCTGACCTATACCTTCCACCTGCGCAACGATGCGAAGTTCCAGGATGGCACGGCGGTGAAGGCTGCCGATCTTGCCTGGTCGATCCAGCGCCTGCTCGGAATCAACAAGGGCCCGTCGAACCTCATCGTCGGCGTGCTGAAGCCCGAAAACGTTACCGCACCTGACGATGCCACGCTGGTCATGAAGATCGAGCGCCAGTTCTCGCCCTTCATGGCGGCGACGCCGCTGATGATGGCGATGAACAAGACGCTGATCGAAGCCAATGCCAAGCCGGAAGACAAATGGGGCGAGGCCTATGTCGGCGAACATTCCGCCGGCTCCGGCCCCTACAAGCTGGTCAGCTACAATCGTTCGGCCGATATGGTCATCGCCCGCAATGCCGATTATTTCCTCGGCTGGACGAAGGGCAAGCCCATCGACGAAGTACGCTTCGTGCAGACCAGCGACGACGCCACCGTCAAGGCGCTGGCGGAAAAGGGCGAACTCGGCCTTTCCTCGCACGGGCTTGGCAACGACACCTATGAGTCCATCGGCCGGATGAAGGGTTACAAGCTGATCCAGACCCGCACCGCCGGCGGTTTCGTCATCAAGCTCAACACCAAGGTCTATCCGACGGACGACGTCCACGTGCGCCGCGCCATCGCCTATGCGACCGACTACAAGACGATCCAGGAAGTGATCTATCCGGGCTTCGATATGAAGGGACCGCTCTCAGACGCGTTCAAGGACGCGCATAACGGCGATATCCAGCCGGGCGTCTACGATCTGGAAAAGGCCAAGGAAGAGCTGGCGAAGTCGAAATATGCCGGCCAGAAGATCACGCTGGTCAACAGCTATGTCGCTTCGCTGGCCTTTGAGGCGGAAGTGGCGCTGCTTCTGCAATCCAGCCTCGAACAGATCGGCATCACGCTCGATATCAAGCCGGAGCCATGGAACCGGATCGTCGAGCTTTCTTCCAAGCCGGAAACGACGCCGGCATCGACGCAGGTGAACATCTCGCCGACCTATCCGTCGCCGGATTCGATGTTCTACAACCAGTATCACTCCAAGGCCTCCGGTACCTGGATGTCGATGGAATGGTTGCAGAATGCGGAGATCGACGGGTTGATCGACAAGGTCCGCGCCACCACGGATGTCAACGAGCAGAACGCCACCTACAAGGAACTGCAGACGAAGATCGCCGATCTTCAGCCTGACGTCTGGGCGGTTGCGCCGAACCGCCGTTACGCGGCGAACAAGTGCCTTCAGGGTTACGAGTTCATTCCCATGCAGAGCTGGGACCTGAACTTCTCCAACTTCCATTGGGACTGCAAGGCGGAGTGATCTTCGCCTCATGAAAACCGGCCCCGCCGCAAAGGCGGGGTTGGCCAGACTTGGAACTTCAAAGGGAAGGAGCATTGCCTGCGGCCGGAAAGGCTGCGGCATGCCCGAGGATGACGCATGATCCAGGAATTTTCCGAAGACGATATCGAACCTCTGGCCACCGGCGCCTGGATCCTTGGAACCGGCGGTGGAGGCAACCCCTATATCTCGACGCTCAACCTGCGCCATCTCTATGCCGAGGGGCGGCGGGTGAAAGTCATGGACCCCATGGCGCTTGCCGATGACGATATGGTTGCCGTCGTCTCCAAGATGGGTGCGCCGCTTGTCGGTCAGGAACGACTGGGTGATCCCGTGCATCTCGCCCGTGCCGTCGAGGTGATGGAGGATTATCTCGGCAAGCCGTTCCGGGCGATCATGAGCGTTGAAATCGGTGGTTCCAATGCGCTGTCATCCTTCCTCGCCGCCGCTGTGCTCGACCGGCCGGTCGTGAATGCCGATGCCATGGGGCGCGCCTATCCCGAAGCGCAGATGACATCCTTCGCCATCGGCAATCTGCCG
Organism: Agrobacterium sp. YIC 4121; assembly: GCF_002008205.1. NCBI lineage: Bacteria > Pseudomonadati > Pseudomonadota > Alphaproteobacteria > Hyphomicrobiales > Rhizobiaceae > Agrobacterium > Agrobacterium sp. YIC 4121. The sequence goes on from NZ_MRDI01000010.1 coordinate 38,103, forward strand.
ATGTTTCCGCTGTCGCTGGTCGATGTGCGCGACAATGAGGTGATCGTGACGCGGGCTGCCTCCTGGAAGTGGATGGAGCGCATATCGCGCAAGGTCTGCACCGAAGTAGGCTCCACCGCCGCCACATGCAAGGCCCCCCGCACCGGCAAGGAAGTGAAGGAATGGGGTATTCATTACACCGTTACCAAGGCGACCGAACTCGGGCGCGCGGTGATGGCGGCGCGTCAACGCCATGACGATCCGGTTCAGGCGGTTCTCGACCACGAGGGCGGCAAGCAGCTGTTCCGCGGCAAGGTGGTGGATGTGGCCCGCGAGACCACAGGTGGTTTCCTGCGCGGCAGCACGACCGTTGAAGGTATCGATGCCGACCGTGGCTCGCGCATGGAGCTGGCATTCCAGAATGAGTGGGCCGTTGCCTTCCGCGATAGCCAGCCAGTCGCCATGACGCCGGACCTGCTCTGCCTTCTCGATACGGTTTCCGGCGGCGCCATCGGTACGGAATCGGTGCGTTACGGTCAGCGCGTGACGGTTGTCGCCCTCCCGGCACCAGAGCTTTTGACGACGCCTGCCGGCATCGCCGCCGTCGGCCCGCGCGCCTTCGGTTATGACATTGACTTCAGATCGGTATTCTCATGAAACGCATCGGTATTGACGTTGGCGGCACCAATACGGATGCCGTTTTGATCGATGGAGACACCATTGTCGCCTCCATCAAGGTTCCGACCACGCAGGACGTCCTGTCCGGCGTCAAGGCGGCGCTTGCCCATGTGGCTGGCCATGTCGGCGCGGCGGATCGCCCGATTGACGCGGTGATGATCGGCACCACCCATTTCACCAATGCGGTGGTGGAGCGCGCCCGGCTGGAACGGGTTGCCGCTATCCGCATCGCTCTGCCGACCGGTTCTTCGCTGCCGCCCATGTGCGACTGGCCGGTGGATCTGCGCGATGCGGTCGATCCGCTGATCTTCATGGTGCATGGCGGCCATGAATATGACGGCAGTCCGCTGGTGCCGATGGTTCCCGATGAAATTCGGGAGGCCGCGATGAAAATCCGCGATGCGGGCATCACGTCCATCGCCATTTCGGCAACCTTCTCGCCGCTGACAACCGAATGCGAAGTGCGGGCAGCGGAAATCGTTCGTTCGGTCATCCCCGATGCGCGCATCACGCTCTCCCATACGCTTGGCCGTATCGGGCTGCTGGAGCGGGAAAATGTCGCCCTGCTGAACGCGGCACTGCAAACACTTGGCAGGACAACCGTTCAGGCATTTTCGGATGCGTTGCGCGAAGCCGGTGTGAAGGCGCCGTTCTATCTGACCCAGAATGACGGCACCGTGGCGCTCGCGGATGTCGCTGCCGCCAACCCCGTGCACAGTTTCGCTTCCGGCCCGACCAACTCGATGCGCGGTGCGGCCTTCCTCACCGGTCTTTCCGATGCCATGGTGGTGGATGTCGGCGGCACTACCTCCGATATTGGCTGCCTTGTCGGCGGTTTTCCGCGCGAGGCGAACAATATCGTTCATATCGGTGGGGTGCGCACGCTCTTCCGTATGCCCGACCTCCTGCCGATTGCGCTCGGCGGCGGCACCATCGTTGACCCTGAGACGGGCAAGATCGGTCCGCGCTCGGTTGGTTATCGCATTCTGACGGAAGCCCGCGTTTTCGGCGGTGAGACGCTGACGACATCGGATATCGCCGTTGCCGCAGGCTTGATCGAAATGGGTGATCGCGACCGTGTAAAAGACCTCGATCCGGCTTTCGTGCAGGCCACGCTTCAACGCATCCGTGACATGGTGGCCGACAGCTTCGACCAGATGAAGACATCAGCCGAAGACGTACCGTTGGTTGCTGTAGGCGGCGGGGCGTTCCTGATCCCCGAGACGGTTCCGGGTGCGTCGGAAGTGTTGCGTGTGGAAAATGCCGGCGTTGCCAATGCGCTGGGCGCGGCGATGGCGCAGGTTTCCGGAGAGGTCGATCAGGTCTTTTCCGGCCTGAGCCGTGACGAGGCCCTTGCGAAAGCCGAGACCGAAGCGCAGAACGCGGCGGTCGCATCCGGCGCGGAGCGGGCGAGCCTCAAGACGCTTGAGGTGGAGGATATTCCGATCGCCTATCTGCCTGGCGGCGCGCGGCGGGTCCGCGTGCGGGTCATCGGCGATATCGCCTTTCATTGATGGTAAGAAGCCCTGCCGCTGGTGGGGCGACGAGGGAGTGAGCACATGACGAAGATCGCACTGGCCATTCACGGTGGTTGCGGCGTGATGCCGGAAGACAGCATGACGGCCGGGGAGTGGGCTGCTGCGCGCGACGATCTGGCAGCGGCCCTGCGCGCCGGTTATGGCGTGCTGAAGGCTGGCGGAACGGCGCTTGAAGCGGTTGAGGCGGCGGTCGTCGTCATGGAGGATAGCCCGCATTTCAATGCCGGCCACGGGGCGGCGCTCAACGAAAACGGCATTCACGAACTCGATGCCTCGATCATGGATGGTGAAACGCTGGCGGCAGGTGCGATCAGCGCCTCTCGCGCCATCCGCAACCCGGTAAAGGCGGCCCGTGCGCTGATGGCGGATGAGCGTGCCGTCTATCTGACGGGAGAGGCGGCCGACCGCTTCGCGAAGGAAAAGGGGCTCGCCACCGAGCCTCAATCCTATTTCACCACCCAAAAGCGTCTTGAAGCGCTGGCGGCGATGAAGCGCCATGCCTCCGCCGGTACGGAAGCGACGGAAAACGAAAAACACGGAACCGTCGGCGCGGTGGCGCTCGATGCGGCGGGGCATCTCGCGGCGGCTACTTCGACCGGCGGTTACACCAACAAGCCTGATGGCCGGGTGGGCGATAGCCCGGTGATCGGGGCTGGCACCTATGCGCGGGATGGGGCCTGCGCCGTTTCCGGCACCGGCAAGGGCGAGTTTTTCATCCGTTATGTCGTCGGCCACGAGATCGCGTCCCGCGTTGCCTATCTCGGGCAGGATCTGGAGACCGCCGCCGGCGATCTCGTCCACAAGGATCTGGCGCCCTACGATATCGGCGCGGGCCTCGTCGCAATCGATGCCGAAGGCGGCATATCCGCGCCCTATAATACATCAGGCATGTTTCGCGGCTGGGTGACGCCATCGGGAGAGGTGCGTGTGGCCACCCATGACGCGGTCTATGAGGTGGAATTGTAACCGGCGACCGTGCCGGGCAAGTGGCGACGCAAAAAAACCGGTGACATCAAGGTCTATCGGCGGCAAAACGTCTGAACCGAAACCGGCTCGTTTCTTCACCCATGGTGCTGGCCTCATGAACATCAAGCAGCTCGAAGTTCTGCGCACGCTTCTTTCCACCGGCTCCACCATCGCCACCGCCAAGGCCATGGGTCTCAGCCAGTCCGGTATCAGCCGACTTCTGGCCCAACTTGAGGCCGACCTGTCGCTGACGCTGTTTGCCCGTGACAAGGGGCGATTGATCCCGACGCCGGAGGCGGTGCTTCTTGCGCGGGATGCGGAAAACGTGCTGCTTGCGGTCGATCGCATGTCCGGCCACGCTGAGGATTTGCGCAATGGCGCGGCCGGTCCGGAAATCGTCCGCATCGGCTTGCCGAGCAGCATGTGGGAAAATTTCGCGCCTGCCATGCTGATCGATTATGTCAGGGATTTTCCCGGCGTTCGCATCGAGACATTTTTCGAAACGACGACCGCCATCAACAAGCTCGTCGGCGAGCGGGTGATCGATCTCGGTTTCCTGCGGATGGAAGGCGAGATCGGGCCGGGCATCGATGTCGAACGTGTTGCGACAGGCAAGAGCGTCTGTGTGGTTCGGGAGGATCATCCCTTGGCCAAGCTTGAGGAAATCACCGTCAAGGACCTGCGCAATGTTCCGCTCATCCTGATCGGCCGCCAGCGGCCGAACCGCATGGCGCTCGATCAGGTTTTCAAGAAGGCCGGCGTCAAGCCGATGGTGAAGATCGAGACCCACACCAACAGTTCCGCCTGCGCTTATGTCGCGCATGGGCTGGGGGTCACGATCATCAGCAGTTTTTATGCGAACCTCTACCGGCATCTTCCCGTTGTCGCCCGGCCATTCGTTCCGCAGGCCACACAGGAATTCGGCCTAGCCCGTGCTTCCGGCGCACCGCTGTCCATCGCTGCGCAGGCGCTGAGCGATGCCTTGAAGCGGGAAATCCAGCTTTCGCAAAAAATCGACTGAAAACGGGATTTTGAGCGGAAAATCTCATTGTCCTCATCAGGATGAAACACGCCGTCATTCTGCATAGATATATGACGTTTATGCATAATATTGCGCCTTATTTATCAATCCGTCATAGTCGCCAGCAAACGAAACCGATAGAGGCGGGATACCATTCCCCGCCATCAATCGTGGGGAACCGATGATAAGATTCATACTGAGCCGTCTTTTGATGGCGCTGCCGACGATCGCATTCGTGTCGATCACGGTCTTTGCGCTCATCCGCTTCATTCCGGGCGATCCGGCTGCGCTGATGCTGGGCGACATGGCGCAACCGGAGCAGATAGAGGCGATGAGGACCGAACTCGGCCTCGACAAATCCATGCCGCAACAGTTCCTCATCTGGGCCGGCAATGTGGTGCAGGGCGATTTCGGCCGCTCCATCGTCAATGATGAGGCGGTGCTGCCGCTGGTCGTCTCGCGTTTTCTCGTCAGCGCCGAGATCGTCGTGGTCGCGGTGCTGCTCGCCAGCCTGATTGCTGTTCCGGCCGGTGTGATCGCCGCCTGGAAACAGAACAGCCTCACCGATCTTGCACTGGTGGGAACGGCGACCCTGCTTCTGTCCATTCCGACATTCTGGCTGGGTCTTCTGCTTCTCCTGTTTTTCGGCCTCAAACTCGGCTGGTTGCCGGTGCTCGGATATGTGTCGATCAGCGACAATCTCGTCGGTGGCATGCTCTATCTCGTCCTGCCCGTCATGACGCTGGTGATCCATGAGATGGGCGTTCTGATCCGCATGGCGCGTGCCTCCACGCTGGAAGTGCTGCGGCTGGATTACATCACCCATGCCCGCGCCAAGGGCCTTTCGGAAAGCGCCGTTCTCTGGCGGCACGCCTTCAAGAACGCCTTCGGCCCGACATGGACGATGATCGGCCTTATCCTCGGCAATCTTCTCGGCGGCATCGCCGTCATCGAGACGGTGTTCACCATTCCCGGCCTCGGGCGGCTGATGGTCGACAGTATTTTCGCCCGCGATTACCCCGTCATTCAGGGATGCCTGCTGTTCGTCTCGCTGTCCTATGTGCTGGTGAACCTGTTCGTCGACCTTCTTTACCCCCTCTTCGATCCGCGTGTGGTTGCCGAATGAAAAAGTTCACACTTAACGGGCTTATCGGCGGCTTTCTCATCGCCCTCCTGCTCATCACCGCCGCGACCGGTCTGTTCTGGACCCCCTATGACCCGATGAAGCTCGGCTTTGCCTCGCGTCTGGCCGGCCCAAGCGCCAGTCATCTTCTCGGCACCGATGAATTCGGGCGCGATGTTTTGAGCCGCCTGATGGTGGGTGCCCGCGCCAGCGTCTGGATCGGCTTCCTGACGGTCAGCTTCGCGACGGTCTGCGGCACGCTAATCGGCCTCGTCAGCGGTTATGCGCGCGGCTGGGTGGATGGCGTCATCATGGCCATCAACAATGCGCTTCTTGCCTTTCCGGGCATTCTGCTGGCGCTCGGCCTGCTCGCGGTTTTCGGCGCCAACCAGTATGGCATCATCTTCGCGCTCGGCATCGCCTATACGCCATCCATGGCCCGCGTGGTGCGCGGTGCCGTGCTTTCCCTGCGTGAGCGGGAATTCATCGAGGCGTCGCTGGTAATGGGCAATGGTGAGATCTACACCATGTTCCGCCACATCCTGCCCAATTGCATCGCGCCGATCACGGTTCTTGCCACCTCCATGTTCGGCTGGGCCATCCTGTCGGAAAGCGCGCTCTCCTTCCTCGGCCTCGGCGTGCCGCCGCCGGCCCCCACCTGGGGCAACATGCTGGCCGCCGGCCGGCCCTTCATCCAGCAGGCCGTCTGGCTCGGGCTTTTCCCCGGTCTCTGCATCGCGCTGACGCTGCTTGGCATCAATCTTCTGGGCGATGCCCTTCGCGACAGGCTTGACCCGCGCATGAGAGGTCTCAAATGACGGATAATACACTTCTCACCGTTCGCGGCCTTTCGCTCGAAGTCGCCAGAACCGGCCACCAGGTGGTCAAGGATGTCTCCTTCGATATTGCCGCGGGCGAAATCTTCGGCATCGTCGGCGAAAGCGGGTCGGGCAAGACGCTCGCCACCCGCGCGCTCATCTCGCTTCTGCCACCGGCCATCGCCGTCACCGGCGGGTCGATCATCTACAAGGGGCAGGATGTCATGTCCCTGCCGGTGAAGGAGCTACGGCGTCTGCGCGGCGCGGAGATCGGCGTCGTGTTTCAGGAGCCGATGACCTCCCTAAACCCATCGATGACGATAGGCCGGCAGCTGGAGGAGGGGCTGATCCTTCATACCAAATTGTCGCCGGAGGAGCGCCGCGAGAAAATTCTCGACATGCTGCGCCGGGTCGGCATCCGCGATCCAGAAGGTGCGCTGACGGCCTATCCGCACGAGTTTTCCGGCGGCATGCGCCAGCGCATCATGCTGGCCTCGGTCATGCTGCTGAAACCCGCTTTGCTGATCGCCGATGAGCCGACGACGGCGCTTGACGCGGTCATCCAGCGCGATGTCATGGAACTGATGGTGGAGCTGACGCGGGCGGAAGGCACCGCCGTTCTCCTCATCAGCCACGATCTGCCGATGGTGGCACGTTATACCAGCCGTATCGTGGTGATGGAAAAAGGCGCGATTGTCGAACAGGGCCGCACCGAGGATTTGCTGGACGCGCCGCAGCACCCCTATACGAAAAAACTGCTTTCCTCCATGCCATTCCGTGGCGAGCCACGCAATATCGACACCTCCAAGGCGCCAATGGTTTCGGCCCGCGATATCGTTGTCGATTATGCCGGCCGCAAATCTCTGCTGAAGAAGGCCAAACCGAAGCGGGCGCTGCATGGCGTCAGCATCGATATTCATGAGGGCGAGGTCGTGGCGCTTGTCGGCGGTTCCGGTTCCGGCAAGACCACGCTTGGCCGCACCATCGCCGGGCTCGTGCAGGAGAGCGAAGGGCATATCCGCTTTCAGGGCCGGGAGCGCAACGAGGACTGGAAGGATTATCGCCTCAACTGCCAGATGGTGTTTCAGGATCCCTATTCCTCGCTTGATCCGCGCATGACCATTCAGGCGCTGGTGGAGGAGGCGCTGCGCCTCGTGCCGGGCCTCGACCAGGCCGCCAAGCGCAAGCGGGCGCTGGAAACCCTGGAGGAGGTGGGGCTCGGCGCTGATTTTGCCGCCCGCTATCCGCACGAGCTTTCCGGCGGCCAGCGCCAGCGCGTGGCGATTGCCCGCGCCATTGCCCGCCGTCCGCGGTTCCTGATCGCCGACGAGCCGGTCTCGGCGCTCGACGTGACAGTGCGGGCGCAGGTGCTCGATCTCTTTTCCGATCTGCAGAAACGTTACGGCTTTTCCTGCCTGTTCATCAGCCACGATCTCGGTGTGGTGGAGCAGGTGGCCGACCGTGTCGTCGTCATGCAGGACGGTCGCATCATCGAAGAGGGTGACCGCGACACGATTTTCGACAGTCCGAGGGAGGCCTATACGCGCCGGCTGCTCTCGGCCATTCCCGCCCTCGACCAGAATGAAAAGGGCGGCGTGACACTGAAATGGCGTCTGGAAGATGAAGTTTAACAGGAAGATGACTATGACCGTGGCTGCTCAACTGAATGCGATCTGCGATGCACAGCCTTTCGTGACGCGCTTCATGGTGCGCAATCTCCTGACCGGTGAAGAGATCGGCCGGGGAGAAAACGAGGAGACGCCGTCGGGCAGCACCCGCAAGACGTCGATCATGATGGCTGTGCTGAAAGCCGCCAGCGAAGGGCGGATCGATCTCGACCAGCCCGTCACCTATGAAAAACGGCTGGCGGAAGAGGTCGCCAGCGGCATGTTCCGCTATATGACGCCGGGCATCGTCATTTCGCTGCGCGATGCCGTCGCTGGCATGATGGTGCTGAGCGACAACGTCTGCACCAAGATGGTGCTGGAGAGGCTGACGCTGGAAGAGGTGGACGGCTATTGCAAATCGCTTGGCATGGCCAATACCCATCACCGTTTCCTCATTCCGCCGCTGGCGCTGGCGGCCGACCATCCGCTGAAAACCGTCACCACTACCTCGGCGGCGGATCAGGTGCTGCTGCTGCAGACTATTCTCGATGCGCAGTCCTCGCAGGTGGCGCAGGCAAAGCTCGGTTGCAGCCCGCAATTGTGCGAATGGGCCATGCAGACGCTGAAGAACCAGATTTTGCGGTATGGTATCCGCTCCCGCCTGCCCTTTGAGGCTGTGGCGGCCAGCAAGAGCGGTCGCGGCAAGCGCGGGCGCATGGATGCCGGCATCGTCTACAGAAACGGCGCGCCGTCCTTCATCATCACCACCTATACCGACGAGGTGCCGCAGGTGATGCCTGACGGTACGCCGGGATACACCATCGCGCTCGAAACGATCGGCCGGCTGGCACAGGCCTGCTGGGACGGCTTTCACCAATGACAATCAATGACAACAAAGAGGGTAGAACAGTGAAAAAACTTCTTCTCGCAGGGGCGGCCCTGCTCGTGACCGCCAATATGGCCGCAGCACGCGATATCACCATCGCCCAAAGTTCGGATCTGCGCAGCAACAATCCCGGCGTGAACCGCGACGGCAATACGGATGGGGTGATCCTGCACATCGTCGAAGGTCTTGTCGGCTATAACAACGCCGGTGAGGTGAAGCCGCTTCTGGCCGAGAGCGTCGACGTTTCGCCCGATGGCCTGACCTATACGTTCAAGCTGCGCAAGGATGTGAAATTCCACAATGGCAAGCCGCTCACCGCAGAGGATGTTGTCTGGAACTGGACACGCTACCTGAAGCCGGAAACGAAGTGGGCGTGCCTCAACGATTTCGCGGAAGGCGGGGCAGCGCATGTCACCGGCGTCAAGGCCACGGATGCCTCCACGGTCGAGATTACCCTTCAAAAACCCTCCGCCGTTTTCCTTGGCCTGATGTCGCGGCCGGAATGCGGCTATACCGGCATGATCTCGCCGGAATCGGTTGCTGCCGATGGCAGTTTCGCCAAGCCCATCGGCACCGGGCCGTTCCAGTGGGACGAGTGGAAGAAAGGCGAATATATCCGCCTCGCCAAATTTGCCGATTATGTTTCGCCGGCAAATGACGGCAAGCCGGACGGCATGGTCGGCTCCAAGCGGCCGCTGGCCGACGGCATCAAGTTCATGGTCATTCCCGATGCTTCGACGGTGAAGGCGGGCCTTGAATCCGGTGTGCTCGATACGGCCGAGATTTCTCCCGATCTCATTCCGGAGTTCAAGACCAATGAGAAGATGCAGCTGATCGTTGCCCGCAACAACGGCAAGAACCTTTTCTACATTCAAACCCGCGACAAGGTTCTGAGCAATCCCGGCGTGCGCCGCGCCATGGCGATGGCGCTCGATCTCGATGAACTGGTCGCCGCCGCATCGAACGGCACGGGTGAAGCCAACGGTTCGATGGTCTCGCAGGACTCGGTTTATTATGACGAGGCCCAGAAAAAGCGCCCGGCCTATGATGTCGAGGCGGCGAAGAAGGAGCTGGAGGCCGCCGGTTACAAGGGCGAGCCGATTTCCATCATCGCCAACAAGCGTGGCAACGTGCCGAGCTTCCCGGCCGCCGTCATGGCGCAGGCCATGATGCAGCAGGCGGGTCTCAACGTGCAGATCGAGGTGCTGGACTATGCCACGCAGGTGGATCGCCGCCGTTCCGGCAATTATCAGGTGATCTCTCAGTCGGTCGCTCCGCGCCTCGATCCGGCGCTGATGTATGCCTTTTATGTCGGCAACAAGGACAAGAACGCCTCGCTGATGTGGGACGATCCGAAGGCGATAGAACTGATGAAGGCGGCTTATGTCGAAGCCGACCAGGTGAAGCGCCAGAAGATTTTCGACGAGTTCCATGAGCTGATGTTGAAGGAAATGCCGGGCATCTTCCTCTACGACATGGTCGATGTCTGGGGCGCGACGAAGAAGCTGAAGGGCCAGCCGGTCTGGCAGTCGAACGCCCGCCTCTGGGAAGTCTCGGTCGACAACTGATTCATTATGCCCGCGCCGGAGGCGGACCCCGGCGCGGGCTTTCCAATATGAAGCGCAGGAATTTGGCGGTGCATCCGCCGAAGCGCTTGCGCGTGCCTGTAAAGGGCGGAAATGCGAGGACAAGCCATGAACCGTGACGCCGTGATGTCGATTGCCGCCGAAGTCGAGGCCATGAAGCCCGACTTCATCACCTTGAGCGACAGCATCTGGGATTTTGCCGAACTCAAATTCGAGGAGCAGCAATCTGCCGGCGTTCTGGCGGGCGCGCTCGAGGAAAACGGCTTTGCGGTTCGCCGTGGCGTGGCAGGCATGGAGACGGCCTTCATCGGCGAATTCGGCAGCGGCAAGCCGGTCATTGCCTTCCTCGGCGAATTCGATGCGCTGGCCGGCATGAGCCAGGTGGCCGATGTGGCTGAGGTGCAGCCGCGTGAGGTGGGCGCCACCGGCCATGGCTGCGGCCACAACCTGCTCGGCGTCGGCTCATTGATGGCCGCTATTGCGCTCGCCCGGCATCTGAAAGCCAATAATCTGCACGGCACCGTACGCTATTACGGTTGCCCCGGCGAGGAGGGCGGTTCCGGCAAGACCTTCATGGTGCGCGCCGGCCTGTTCGACGATGTCGATGCGGCTTTGACGTGGCACCCCGCGCCCTTCAACGGCGTGCGCTCCACCAATAATCTGGCCGTGCTGGAATATTTTTACCGTTTCAAGGGTGTCGCGGCTCATGCCTCCAACGCTGCCCATCTGGGGCGCTCGGCGCTCGATGCCGTCGAACTGATGAATGTCGGCGTCAATTTCCTACGCGAACACATGCCGCAGGATTGTCGGGTGCATTACGCAATCACCGATACCGGCGGCAAGGCGGCGAATGTGGTGCAGGCCAGGGCAGAAGTGCTCTATCTGATCCGAGCCCCGGAAATGCGCCAGGCGCTCGATCTTGCCGCGCGGGTGGACAAAGTCGCGCGCGGCGCGGCGATGATGACCGAAACAGAGGTGGAAATCGTCTTCGATACCGCCTCCACCAATCTCCTGCCCAACATCACGCTGGAAACGGCGATGCATGAAAACATGGTGGCGCTAGGCCCCATCGCCTTCGACGAGGCGGATATCGCTTTTGCCAAACGCATTCAGGACACTTTCACCGACGAGGCGATCAAAAGCAGCATCAGGCTCTATCAGATCAAGGGCGATGTCTTTTCCAACCGGAAGATTGACGGGTCGACACCCCTGCATCTCGGCCTGCGCGATTTCGAGGGTCAGTCGCATTTTCGGGCGGGTTCCACCGATGTCGGTGATGTCAGCTGGGTGACGCCAACCGCGCAGTGCTGGACGCCCGCCTGGGCGATCGGCACCAATCCGCATACCTGGCAGGTGGTGGCGCAGGGCAAAAGCCCCGCCGCCCACAAGGCCATGGCCCATGCCGCCAAAACACTCGCATCGACCGGCTTTGCGCTGATGACCTCGCCGGAACTGCTCGCGAATGCTAAAAGGGAATGGCAGGAAAAAACCGAGGGCAGCAAATATGTCTGCCCGATTCCCGCCGATGTCATGCCCGGTTCCCATCGATAGAACGTGGTGCACCAACACGCCCATTCTGCTGAACCTGTTCCCTTCTCGCGTATTTTCGCCGGTGGAATGGTGCCTCCCATGAGCGCGCTAAGCGAAAAGATGAGACCCGCCGGTGGCTTTGCCAATGGCGGGGTCTGCGGGTCCGGCATTGAAAACGGACCTTCCGCCATATTCTTCGTGATCCTCTGTTTCGGCCCGCGCATCCATGATTTCAACGGCTTATCGATCCCCGCCTGACGAGTGCGGGTAACGTTGAAGAAGCTTCGGCGCAGTTCCCGGCAATCCGCCACGAAACTCCTTCCTCCTGAAATCCTGCCTCATCACCGCCTTGTGTGCCGCTTCGCCGCCTTGCCGTGAAGAAAGCATTGACGTTTGGACCAAAAATGGAATAAATATATCGAACAGACAGAAAATCGGTTTCATTATTCCGTTTTCTGGTTGTGAGGAGGTAGCGGCGGGCTCTCGGGTTCGCCTCCGGCTGGGAGAGGTGGCGCCGGACACCGAGGAGGAGAAAACAATGAAGAAATTTATCATCGGCGCAGCCATGTCTGTGCTTCTGGGCACGGCGGCGCATGCGGAGACCGTAGGTGTCTCGATGGCGCTGTTCGACGACAACTTCCTGACCGTGCTGCGCAACGGCATGCAGGATTATTCCAAGGAGCTGAAGGGCGTGACCCTGCAGGTCGAGGACGCCCAGAACGACGTTGCCAAGCAGCAGAGCCAGATTCAGAATTTCATCGCGTCCAAGGTCGACGCGATCATCGTTAACCCGGTTGATACGGATGCGACGGCGGCCATGTCGAAGCTCGCTGCAGACGCCAAGATTCCGCTGGTTTATGTCAACCGCCAGCCGGTGAACGTCGATAGCCTGCCGGACGGCCAGGCATTCGTCGCCTCCGACGAGACGGTGGCCGGCACGCTTGAAGCGAAAGAAGTTTGCCGCCTTCTCGGTGGCAAGGGCAATGCGGTCATCATGATGGGTGAGCTTTCCAACCAGGCGGCACGCATGCGCACGCAGTCTGCCAAGGACGTTCTGAAGACCGACGAATGCAAGGGCATTTCGGTTGTTGAAGAGCAGACCGCGAACTGGCAGCGCACGCAGGGTTCCGACCTCGTGACCAACTGGCTCTCCAGCGGTATCGAATTCAATGCCGTCATCGCCAACAATGATGAAATGGCGATTGGCGCGATCCAGGCCCTGAAGGCCGCAGGCAAGGACATGAAAAGCTATGTCGTCGCCGGCGTTGACGCCACGCAGGACGCCCTTGCCGCGATGCAGGCGGGCGATCTGGATGTGACGGTGTTCCAGGATGCGGCAGGGCAGGGCAAGGGCGCTCTCGATGCCGCGCTGAAGCTCGTCAAGGGCGACAAGGTGGAGAAGAAGGTCTACATTCCTTTCCAGCTCGTCACGCCTGAAAACGTCAAGGACTACGTGGCCAAGAACTAACGGCCGCCTTCCGGCATCTGCGCCCGTTCAGATTGACATTGGAGGCAGATGCCGGTTTCCGACGGCGCCGAAGACAAGCTTCGGTACGCGAGCGGATTACGATTGAATTTCAGTGAATTCAAAGTGTTGCAGCGCCTTTCATGTCGTGATCGACATGGCGCTGCAAGCCTCCCCGGAGGCCGGGTGCGCCATCTGGCAAAGCCTGTTTCCGGTCATTTTTGTCTATTGTGGAGGATGAGATGGTCGTCAGTCCATCGACAATGGCCGCCGTGCGCGCCAGCGGAGCCGTGCCGAATGCGGAGTATCTTCTCGCGGCGGAAGGCATACGCAAGGAATTTCCCGGCGTCGTGGCGCTTGATGATGTGCAGTTTAAGCTGAAGCGCGGCACCGTGCATGCGCTGATGGGCGAGAATGGCGCCGGAAAATCGACGCTGATGAAAATCCTGGCTGGCATCTACCAGCCGGACAGTGGCGAAATTCGCCTGAAAGGCGCCGACATACGTCTCGATTCCCCGCTCGATGCGCTGGAAAACGGCATTGCCATGATCCATCAGGAACTGAACCTGATGGCCTATATGACGGTGGCGGAAAACATCTGGATACGACGCGAGCCGAAGAACCGGCTGGGCCTTATCGATCACGGCGAAATGTATCGCCGCACCGAAACGCTGCTGGAAAGGCTCGGCATCGATCTTGATCCGGAAACCCGCGTCGGCGAGCTTTCGGTGGCAAGTCGCCAGATGGTCGAGATCGCCAAGGCGGTTTCCTATGATTCCGACGTTCTCATCATGGACGAGCCGACATCCGCACTGACGGAGCGCGAGGTCGAGCATCTCTTTCGCATCATCCGCGATCTCCGGGAACGCGGTATCGGTATCGTCTACATCACCCACAAGATGAACGAACTGTTCGAGATCGCCGATGAATTTTCGGTTTTCCGCGACGGCAAATATATCGGCACCCACGCCTCGACCGATGTAACGCGTGACGACATCATCCGCATGATGGTGGGCCGTGAAATCACCCAGATGTTCCCGAAGGAAGAGGTTCCGATCGGCGACGTAGTGCTTTCGGTCAAGAATCTCACTCTCGACGGCATTTTCCACGACGTTTCCTTCGAGGTGCGCGCCGGTGAAATTCTCGGCGTTGCCGGCCTTGTCGGATCGGGCCGCTCCAATGTGGCGGAAACGGTGTTCGGTGTAACGCCCGCATCCTCGGGCACGATTGCAATCGACGGCAAGCCGGTTTCGATCGACAGCCCGACGAAGGCCATCAGTCACCGTATGGCGTTCCTGACGGAGGATCGCAAGGATACGGGGTGCCTGCTGATCCTGAATATTCTGGAGAACATGCAGATCGCCGTCCTGCAGGACAAATATGTCGCCAATGGCTTTGTGCAGGAAAATGCGCTGTCGGATGCCTGCGAGGAGATGTGCCGCAAGCTCCGGGTCAAGACGCCGCATCTTTACGAGCGCATCGAGAATCTCTCGGGCGGGAACCAGCAAAAGGTGCTGATCGGCCGCTGGATGCTGACCAAGCCGCGCATTCTGATTCTGGATGAGCCGACACGCGGCATCGATGTCGGAGCCAAGGCGGAAATTCATAAGCTGGTTTGCGAGATGGCGCGCCAGGGCGTCGCCGTCATCATGATTTCCTCCGAAATGCCGGAGGTTCTGGGTATGAGCGACCGTGTCATGGTCATGCATGAAGGTCGGGTGACGGGCTTCCTTGATAGAAGTGAAGCCACGCAGGTTAAAGTGATGGATCTCGCATCGCGGTGAGGCGCGCCGGGATTTCTCGAGGAGGAATGACTATGAATACGAACGCCGCCGCCAACACAGAGTTGGACGCAAAATCCGGACGCAAGCCGCACCGGCGCATCCCGCCGGAGGCCAATATCTTTTTCGTGCTGATCGGCATCGCGCTGGTTTATGAAATTCTCGGCTGGATTTTCATCGGCCAGAGCTTCCTGATGAACCAGCAGCGCCTGACGATCATGATCCTGCAGGTTTCGGTGATCGGCATCATCGCGGTCGGTGTCACGCAGGTCATCATCACCGGGGGTATCGATCTCTCTTCCGGTTCCGTCGTCGGCCTGACGGCGATGCTGTCCGCCAGCGTGGCGCAATCGTCCACATGGCCGCGGGCGCTTTATCCGGGATTGACCGATCTGCCCTTCTTCATACCGCTCGCCGTCGGCATATTGGCTGGCGCCCTTGCGGGCTTCATAAACGGGCAGCTCATCGCCCGCACCAAAATTCCGCCCTTCATCGCAACGCTTGGCATGATGGTGACGGCGCGTGGACTTTCCAAGTGGTATACGAAGGGTCAGCCGATCTCCGGTCTGACGGACGGTTTCAACTTCATCGGCACGGGCATCTGGCCGGTCGTGGTGTTCCTCGTCGTCGCCGTCATCTTCCACGTGGCGCTGCGTTACACCCGCTACGGCAAGTTCACCTATGCCATCGGCGCCAACCAGCAGGCGGCACGCGTGTCCGGTATCAATATCGAGGCGCATCTGATCAAGGTCTATGCCATTGCTGGCCTGCTCGCCGGTCTCGCCGGTGTCGTCACCGCCGCCCGCGCCCAGACGGCGCAGGCCGGCATGGGCGTGATGTATGAACTCGACGCCATCGCCGCTGCCGTTATCGGCGGCACATCGCTCGCCGGCGGTGCCGGCCGCATCACCGGAACGGTGATCGGCACCATCATCCTCGGTGTCATGACGTCGGGCTTCACCTTCCTCCGGGTGGACGCCTATTATCAGGAAATCGTCAAGGGCCTGATCATCGTGGCCGCGGTCGTTGCCGACGTCTACCGACAGAAGAAACGCGCAAAGCGCTAAATCCTCCTCCCAGACTTGGGGCAGGCCTTCAGGCTTGCCCCTTTTTTGTGTTCTTATGAGCCGGGGGGATTAGCTAAGGTTCATGCCTTGCTGTTCCGATAGTCGTGGACGGCCTTGCCGAAGGCCTCGAACAAAGCGCGCGACGGTGCGTCGGTCTCAGCCCAATATTCCGGATGCCATTGCACGCCGACGGCAAATCCCTTGGCGTCGATGACTGAAACGGCCTCGATGGTGCCGTCCGCCGCTGTCGCCTCCACCTGCAGGCGTGGGGCGGTCTCGGCGATTGCCTGCCGGTGCAGTGAATTGATCTGGATTTCGCCCGACATGCCGAGATGCTCTGCGATGCAGGAGCCTTCGCGCACATGCACCGGCTGGCGGATGGCGAAGGCCACGTCGCGGTCGTCATGTTCCGGCTTTCGGTGGTCCCATATGCCAGGCTGCTCCTGAATTTCGGACGCAAGCGTACCGCCCAGCGCGACGTTCAGCTCCTGAATGCCGCGGCAGATGGCCAGCATCGGGATGCCACGTTCGATGGCGCGGCGGATGAGCGGCAGGCTGGTGGCGTCGCGGGCCTGATCGAACGGGCCGTCGCTTTCCTGCGCCTCTTTTCCGTAAAGGGAAGGATGCACATTGGTGGCGGAGCCGGACACGAGCAGGCCATCCACCCGGTCGAGAATAGCGTCGACCTCGTTTCCGTCCTCGAAGGCCGGGACAATGAAGGACATGACACCAGCCACCTTCAGCGCGGCGGAAAGATACTGGTTCTGCGCGGCGTGCCAGTCGGCTCCGGTGAAATGCCGGATGTCGGCGGGAACGGCGATAATGGGTTTTGGCATGGTGGCTCCGGGACGAATCTTCGAAATTTGTGCGACTGCCGGCTGACCAAGTCAAGCACGCGTTTTGCGTTATGAGGATCCTTTATGCGCCTAAAGTATAAGGCGATGCCGGGATATTTCAGTTGGAAATAAAATACGAAGCAGAGTTTCCGAAAATTCCTGGAAAGGCCGGTTTTTCCGCGATTAATTCTTGGTGCGGGTGCTTGTCAGCCGGGCCGTAACCGTGCTTACTTTGCTGCGATGCCTGAACAGCAACGAGGGGAATTCAAAGCTGCGGGCAGCGTTCATATCTGGGAGGATATAGATGGATCGCCGTTCCTTTATGAAAAAAGGTGCGCTTGCGGGAGCTGCTACGGCAGCGCTGGCCGCGCCCGCCATTGCACAGCAGAATACCAAGATCAACTGGCGCCTGACGTCGTCGTTTCCGAAATCGCTCGACACGATCTATGGCGGCGCGGAAGATATTGCCAAGCATGTCGCCGCCGCAACCGACGGCAATTTCACCATCCAGCCCTTTGCCGCCGGTGAAATTGTGCCCGGCCTGCAGGCAGCCGATGCCGTATCGTCCGGCACGGTGGAAATGTGCCACACCTGCTCCTATTATTACGTCGGCAAGGACCCGACCTTCGCCATCGGCACGGCAATACCTTTCGGCCTCAATGCCCGCCTCACGAATTCATGGTTCTATGAGGGCAACGGCAACAAGCTGCTCAACGAGTTTTACGCCAAGCACAATCTCTACGGCATGATTTCTGGCAATACCGGCGCGCAGATGGGCGGCTGGTTCCGCAAGGAAATCAATACCGTCGACGATTTCAAGGGCGTGAAGATGCGCATTGCGGGTCTCGCCGGCAAGGTGGTGGAAAAGCTCGGCGTGGTGCCGCAGCAGATCGCTGGCGGCGATATCTATCCGGCGCTGGAAAAAGGCACCATCGACGCGGCGGAATGGGTCGGTCCATATGACGACCACAAGCTCGGCTTCCAGAAGGTGGCGAAATATTACTATTATCCCGCATTCTGGGAAGGTGGCCCGGTCATCCATTCCTTCGTCAATCTGGAGAAGTGGAACAGCCTGCCGAAAAACTATCAGACGGCGCTGCAGGACGCCTGCGCCTTCGCCAACACGAGCATGATGGCGAAATACGACGCGAAAAACCCGATCGCCATCAAGCAGCTCGTCTCTGAAGGTGCGGTGCTCAGGCCGTTCAGCCAGGAAATCCTCGAGGCTTGCTACAAGGCTGCGCTGGAGGTCTATGCCAATATTTCGGCCTCCAATCCGGACTTCAAGAAGATCTACGAAGATCAGGTCGCCTTCAAGCGCGAAGGTTATCTGTGGATGCAGCTTGCGGAATACACATTCGATACTTTCATGATGATCCAGCAGCGTAACGGCAAGCTCTGATTATTCGGTGACGGCGGACCGAGCAAAGGCCCTGGGGATTTCGGTCTCCGGGGTTTTTGTTGTGTGCGCATGCCTTCACGCATCCGACAACAAAGGATGATTTACGATCAATTCCGTTGTGGGCAAAAGCAGCAGGCTCCGGGGCCAGCCGGAGTGTCGGCGAGGATTGGCCACGCCGACCTCGGCAAAGGCCTTGCTCTGAACTGTGGAGGTGATGCGATGTGGAAAACGCTGAGCATTGCATTCGTCATTAGAAAAACCGGACAGGCTGGTCAGTGAATGTCCGGTTCCATTTCTAAAGAGAATAAACGGAAGGCAGGGGCGCAACCCTGTCTTCCACTCCACAATCATAAGCGTTTCGCCCAGTCCTTACAAGACGCCGATCAGGGTCCGATCTTCGGGGGCTCGCCAAGATTCGGCATGCCCGGCAATCCACCCGGCTGGCTGAAATTGGGCATGGTGTTGCCACCCTGATTGCCGAAGGCGGGCACTTCGATCTTGATGGAATTCAGATCGACTTCGGGCGCCTTGTCCAGCCAGTAGGTGACGGATTCCGGCCAGAAGATCACGATGGCGACGAGGATGAGCTGCATGCCGAGCCAGGGAATCGCGCCCATGTAGATATCCGATGTCTTGACCGTGCGCGGCGCGATGGAGCGCAGGTAGAACAGCGCAAATCCGAAGGGCGGATGCATGAAGCTCGTCTGCATGTTGATGCAGATCAGAACGCCGAACCAGATGAGGTCGATGCCGAGCGACTGGGCGATTGGCGCCAGCATCGGAATGACGATGAAGGCGATTTCGAAGAAATCAAGGAAGAAGGCGAGGAAGAAGATGAAGATGTTGACGAAGATCAGGAAGCCGATGGGGCCGCCCGGAATGCCCGACAGCATATGCTCGATCCAGAGCGAACCGTCCATGCCCTGAAAGACGAGGGAGAAGCAGGTGGCGCCGACCAGAATGAACACCACCATGGAGGTGATATGCATGGTGGAATGCATGCCCTGCTTGATGAGGTCCCAGGTGAGGCGGCGGTGCGCGGCGGCCAGCGCCATGGCGCCCACGACCCCGAGCGCACCGGCTTCGGTGGGCGTTGCGAGGCCGAGGAAGATGGTGCCGAGCACGAGGAAGATCAGCACGATGGACGGGATCATGCCTGCCAGCACGCGAAACACCAGCGCCCGGTTGAGCTCTCCCCGCGCTTCCGGCGGCAGCGCCGGCAGGTCCTTCGGCCGCACGACCGACATGAACAGGATGAAGAGCATGAAGATGGCGACCTGCAGGATCGAGGGGCCGATAGCGCCCAGATACATGTCGCCAACGGATTTACCGAGCTGGTCGGCAAGCACGATCAGCACCAGCGAAGGCGGGATGACCTGCGTGATCGTTCCCGATGCGGCGATGACGCCGGTGGCAAGTCGCGGGTTGTAACCATATTTCAGCATGATCGGCAGCGAGATGACGCCCATGGTGATGACCGAGGCGGCAACCGTGCCGGTAATCGCACCAAGGATTGCGCCGACGATGATGACGGCATAGGCAAGGCCGCCGGGAATGGCGCCGAACAGCTTGCCCGTTCCTTCAAGCAGATCCTCTGCAAGCCCGCATCGCTCGAGGATCGCGCCCATGAAGGTGAAGAAGGGGATGGCCAGCAGAAGGTCGTTCGAGACGATGCCGAAGATGCGCAGCGGCAGGGCCTGAAGAAAGGCCGGCGAAAAATGCTCCGTGAAGATGCCGATGACGCCGAAAACGAGACCGACGGTGGCGAGCGAAAAAGCAACCGGAAATCCGTAAAGCATGAAGATGATCATGCCGAGGAACATCAGTGGCGGAAGAATACCATATTCGAACATGGGAAATATCCTGAAGGTTCAGATCGGTGCGATCATTGCAGGGGTTTTTCGTACTTCGTATCGAGCGCATAAAGCCCGTTGAGGGCGCCTATGCGCTTGATGAGTTCGGAAAAACCCTGAAGAACCAGAAGTGCGAAACCGGCGAAGATGATGAATTTCACCGGCCAGCGGATGAGGCCGCCGGCATTGGAGGACATTTCGCTCTGATGCCAGGATAGCGTGAACATGGGCCAGGAAAGCCAGGCGAGGTAAAAGCAGCCGGGAAGCAGGAAGAGCACGATGCCGATAATGTCCACCCAGATGCGGCTGCGCGGTGAAATCGCGCCATAAATGATGTCCACTCGCACATGTTCATTCATGCGCAGCGTGTAGGATGCGCCGATCAGCACGATGAAAGCGAACATGTACCACTGGATTTCCAGCCAGCCGTTCGAACTGTAATTGAAGGCATAACGGACCATGGCATTGCCGGCGCTGACGAGGCAGCAGATGAGCACGAGATAACCGGCAACCTTGCCCAGAGCTTCGCTTGCAAGGTCTATCAGCGCGCTTAGTTTTAAAAGCGATTTCATAACTTTCCCCTCTTCCCTTTTCGGGCCCTTTGCGGGTTTATGGCGGAGAGTAAAGCCCGGTGCCCCTGCTGCGGCCACGCCTCCACGTGCTTCCGCTGCCACAGGCTCCAGAGTTCCTCCCCACAGAATCCCGTGTATGGTCAGGCGGTTCGAAAAGCAACCAAAACCACCATGAAACAGCTTGGCGGACAGCCGTTTTCAACCGTTTGCGAAAGAATGTTGCCCAATGACATGTTTTGCCCGGTTGCGCTGTCACGGTGCATGCCATTGCCGCTCTTTCGCTGAGAACGCATTGCGCTTTTCGGCGACTTCATGTTACCTCTGGTGACGGAGAATCCGGCATTGGCCCGTGATCGTCCACGGGCAGATTTACCGTGTGACGGGCATGACGGATGGAGCACAAGGGGAAGCGGAATGAGCGAACACCACACGGGTCCTGTCGAAGTCGGCGCCGAGATGAACTATGCCGAGCACGAAAAGACCTATAACGGTTTTCTGGCCTTGACGAAGTACGGCACCATGATGCTGTGCGTGCTGATGCTGGCCATGGTCGCGGGTTTCTTCACCACCGCCGGCTTCCTTGGTGGCCTGGTCGTCTTCGTCGTGCTGTCGGCTGCGGGTTTCTTTTTGCTGCGCTGAACGATCCCGTTCATGAGCGGTTCCCGTTCCGGGGACCGGGCGATGCCGGATAACCGGAAAGGCCAAGCCATGAAGCGTATGTTATATTGTCTGTTTCTGCTGGTGGCGATTGCGCATCCCGCTTTGTCACGCGATCTCTCACCTGCCGAGCAGGATAGTCTTCGTACGCAGATAGAGCGATTTCAGACGGCTTTGAGCACGCAGGATTTCGATGTCGTCGGCAAGACGGTGCCGCCGAAAATCTTTGAATTCATCGCAGGCGAAGCGGGTATTACCGCGGAGCAATTGCGTGGCGCCTTGACCGCGCAGATGCAGATGGCGCTCGCCGCGGTCAAGATAACCGAGTTCACCATGGATACGCAGGCGATCAGCCTTGCGCAAACGTCCGATGGAACGCCCTATGCGCTCATTCCGACCAGGACGGTGATGGAAAACGGCGGCCAGACGATAGAGGCGAAATCCCACACGCTGGCGCTGATGGACGGTGCGGACTGGTATTTGCTGCGGGTGAGCGACCAGCAGCAGGTCACGATCCTGCGCAAGGTCTATCCGTCCTTCGCCGAGGTGGTGTTTCCGGACGGTTCCATGCAGCCGGTGAAATAGCTCCGTCTTCCCGAATTCAGGAAAAACGTCCCGGCCGGAAAGGATCGATCGAGATTTGCGTCTCCTCTCCGCTGGCCAGTTGCGTCACCAGACGGGCGGTTGCTGCCGATTGTGTCAGCCCCAGATGGCCATGGCCGAAGGCATAGATGACGGAGGGCGTGGCGCGTGCCGTGCCGATGACGGGAAGACAGTCCGGCATGGACGGGCGGAACCCCATCCATTGTTTCCCGCCTTCCAGTTTGAGGCCGGGCAGGAAACGTCCTGCTTTCTTCAGCATGGCTTCCGCACGGCGGAAATTCGGCTTCAATTCCAGCCCGCCGAGTTCGACCGCGCCGCCGATACGGATGCCCGTCGATAGCGGAGTGACGACGAAGCCATGATCGTTGAAATAAAGCTGGCGCGTCAGGTTGAAAGCCTCGGGGGAAAGCGTGGTGTTATAACCACGTTCGGTTTCCAGCGGCACGATGTTGCCAAGCGTCGCGGCAAGTTTTCTCGACCAGGCGCCGCAGGCGATCACCACTTTGTCGGCATCGATCTTGTCGCCATTTTCCAGCGTCACGATCGTACTTTCGCCCACGGCATCGATGCGTTCGGCCTCGCCTTTGCGCAGGCTGGCGCCGCGGGCCGTTACCAGATCGAAAATGGCGCGGGTGAAATCGTAAGGGTCGGAGACCTGCAGGCCATCCGGCGAAAACATGGCATGGCGGAACTGGGGCGCGAGACCCGGCTGCAGTTCCTCGATCTCTGGGCGGCCGACGCGCTGAAAGGTGAAACCGGCGTTTTCCTTTTCGTCCCAGTCCCTGCGGGCAGCATTGAGACTTGCCTCGCTGTCATAAAGATCGAGCGTGCCGGTTTTCGAAACGAGATGTGAAAGTTCCGGCATCGCCGCGACATGAGCCATTTCCACGGCAGCCAGGCGGTTGATGTCCGTGAGTGACTTCAGCCCATGGCGAAAGTTGCGCTCGGCGCTCGCGCGCCAGAAACGCCACAGCCAGGGTGCGATCTTCGCCGCATAGGCGGGCGGCACACTGAGCGGGCCGAGCGGATCGAACAGCCAGCGCGGCGCTTTTTTCATGATGCCGGGAGCGGGAATGGGGATGATTTCGGGGAAGGCCAGAATGCCGGCATTGCCGGAACTCGCGCCCCGGGCAACCTCGCCGCGCTCCAGCAGCACCACCTCGCGTCCGGCATTCTGCAGATAAAGCGCCGCCATGGAACCGATAATGCCGGTGCCGATCACCAGCACATCGCATTTCAGGGTTTTGGTCATCGGCGCTCCTGCAACACAAATCTTTCAACCCCGCATAACAATGAATGCCGCCCCGATGAAAGGCCGTATCGTATTGCCGGCGCAGAAATATCAGCACTGTGGCAAATAAGCGGTCCGAAATAAACAAGGCGAATATATTCGCGATGAAGCATACTCGCGGTCGATTGATGTTCCGGATCAATAGTTATAGTTCATTATTAATCGCTATTTAACAGTGTCCGGCTAGTTTCGCGTGCAGGCGGGCCGACCGTTTTTCATCTCTATATTTCGAGGGTGGAGCAGGTCTGCATATGGATTACTGTTTGGGGGTTTCAAAAAGATGTCTTACTTTTCTAAACTTGGTCTTGACGCTTCTGCGGTGCTTGATGCGCTTAGCCGCTCACAGGCCATCATCGAGTTCGATCTGACCGGCAAGATTTTGAAAGCGAACGATAATTTCTGCAAGGCCGTCGGCTATCAGCAGTCTGAAATCGTTGGGCGTACCCACAGCATGTTCCTGTCTCCCGAAGATGCGGCCTCGCCTGAATACAAGAGCTTCTGGGCGAGGCTGTCGCGTGGCGAATACGATCAGGGTCAGTATCGACGTCGGGCCCGGAATGGCGACGAAATCTGGATCGAAGCTTCCTACAATCCCGTGTTCCGTTTCGGCAAGCCCTACAAGGTGGTCAAGATTGCAACCGACATCACCTCGATCAAGCGCAAGAGCGCTGAGGATGACGGGAAACTGGCGGCGCTCTCCCACGCGCAGGCCATAATCGAATTTACGCCCGAAGGGAAAATCCTCAGCGCCAACGAAAATTTCCTCGCGACGCTCGGTTACACGGCGGAAGACATCATCGGGAAACATCATTCGATGTTCTGCGAGCCTGCCTATGCCCAGTCTCAGGACTATCGGGATTTCTGGAAGGAACTCGGAAAGGGCCACTTCTCGACGGGGCAGTTCATGCGCCTTGGCAAGGATGGCAAACGCGTCTTCATTCAGGCCTCCTATAATCCGATCATCGATGATCGAGGCCGCGTCTTCAAGGTAGTGAAATTCGCTTTCGATGTGACGGACCGGATGCATGCGGTCGAGGAACTTGGTGCTGCGCTCGAGCGGCTTTCTCAATGCAATATCCGTATTACGCTGGACAAACCCTTCGTCGGCGAGTTCGAACGGCTGCGCCACGATTTCAATAAATCCATCGCCGAATTCCAGAAGACGCTGGAAAACGTTCTCGGCCAGACCGGAGACCTGACCCGCAGCAGCCAGGAAGTCAGCGAAGCCTCCGTCAATCTCGCCGACCGTTCGCGTGAGCAGGCGGTGGCGCTCGAGGAGACTTCGGCAGCACTCGAAGAAATCACCGCGACGGTCCGTTCCTCGACAGAAAATATGCAAGAGACGCGCAAGCTCGTTCAGAGCGCGCGGACATCTACCGTGGCTTCCACCGAGGTCGTGGAGCGGACGGTCGATGCCATGCAGCGTATCGAGACGGCTTCGCGGGAAATCAGCCAGATCATCGGTGTGATTGACGAAATCGCCTTCCAGACGAACCTGCTGGCGCTGAATGCCGGCGTGGAAGCTGCGCGTGCGGGTGACGCGGGCAAGGGTTTTGCTGTCGTGGCGCAGGAAGTGCGCGAGCTGGCGCAGCGTTCCGCCAATGCCGCGAAGGAAATCAAGGCGCTGATCAACAATTCCGGCACCGAGGTTCTGGAAGGCGTCAGGCTGGTGGGCGAAACCGGCGAAGCGCTGAAGCAGATCGACGCGCTGGTCAGGCACATTGACGGCAATGTCGACATGATCGCCAAGGCGGCGGACGAGCAGGCCGTCGGCATCAGCGAGATCAACAAGGCGGTCAGCCGGCTGGACCGGATGACGCAGGAGAATGCGGCGATGAGCGCCCGTACCACGGTGATCAGCACGACGCTGGCGCAGGGCGCGGATGCGCTGGCGCAGCTTGTCAGCCTGTTCAAGCTGAACCGCCGTACGGTGCAGCGGGAAGACGGATCGTCCACCCGCCCGGATGCTCCGAATACGGCCCGGCGCGACCAGACGTCGGCAAGAGCGGCCGCGTAAGGAGCGGGCTCAGGCCCGCTTCAGCTTGAGAATGAGATTCGGTGGATGCGGATGCCTTTGAACGGGCATCCGCATTGCTTTTTCACCGCAGCGCCGGTCGTTCGATACCGAGGTGGTCGCGCAGCGTCGAGCCTTCGTAGTCCTTGCGGAACAGGCCGCGCTCCTGCAGCAGGGGAACGACCTCGCGGTTGAATTCCTCCAGCCCGCCGGGGAAGAAGGGCGGCATGACGTTGAAACCGTCGGCCGCACCGTTTTCGAACCATTCCTGCATTCGGTCCGCCACATCCTTGGCCGTGCCCATGACGATATGGTGGCCGCGGCCGGCGGCGACGCGCAGCGCCAGCTCCCGGATCGTCAACTTTTCGCGGCGCGCCAGTTCGGTCAGAAGTTCGGCGCGGCTGCGCAGCTGGTCGGAAATCGGCAGGTCCGGCAGCGGACCGTCGAGATCGTAATCAGTGAGGCTGTGGCCGATGCGTTCTTCAAGCAGCGGCATTGCGCTCTTGATATCGGTCCAGCGGTTCAGTTCCTTCAGTTTTTCGCCAGCCTCTTCAAAGCTCCTGCCGATGATCGGCATGAAGCCGGGCATCACGGCGACGCTCGCCGGATCGCGGCCGAATTTTTCCACGCGGGCTTTAAGGCTCGTATAGAAGGCCTGCGCTTCGGAAATCGCCTGCTGGGCGGTGAAGACGATATCGGCGGTGCGGGCGGCGAGATCCTGCCCCGGACCGGAAGATCCGGCCTGGATGAGAACCGGGTGGCCCTGCGGCGAACGCGGAATATTGAGCGGTCCCTTGACCGTGAAATATTTGCCCTCGTGGTTGAGGATATGGACCTTTTCCGGATCGACGTAGCGGCCCGCCTGCTTGTCCTTGACAAAGGCGTCGTCATCCCAGCTGTCCCACAGGCCGCGAACGACATTCACATATTCTTCCGCCACCGCATAACGCTCGTCATGCTCGGGATGGTCCTTGGAAAAATTCGCCGCCGTGCGGGCATAGGATGTGGTGACGATGTTCCACGCCGCGCGGCCGTGGCTCAGATGATCGATGGAAGCGAAGGCGCGGGCGGTGTGGTAGGGCTCGCCATAGGTGGTGGAGGCGGTCGCGGCCAGCCCGATCTTGTCGGTGACCATGGCCAGCGCGGCAAGCAGGGTCAACGGCTCGAAACGCGCGATCATCGAGGGATGGGCGTCGACGCCGCTGGTAAGGCCATCGGCCAAGAATACCATGTCGAACTTCGCGGCTTCGGCCATTTTCGTAACACGGGTGAGGAGATCGAAATTTTCGCTGCCGGCTTCGGCATCGGGGTGACGCCAGCCGGAAACGTGGTGCCCCGCGCCCTGCAGGAAAAGGCCGAGATGCATCTGTCTTTTGCGTGTCGTGGTGGTCATGGTGATCATGCCTTCATGTCGGTCGAGTTATATTTGCGATACCAGAAGCGTTTCGAGCTTTCTGAGGTCAGCTGCGGTTTTCATGGACCGCACCAGTGCCGGAATGCCGGCGAATTTCTCATTGCCGCCGGTCGCGTCGGCAAATTTTTCGGTCGGGTCATCGATGCCAGGAAGGCCGTCGACACGGCGCGACAGCACCGTGCCGTCCTTCCTCGTCACGTCGATGACCACGAACCGGGTGGTCGGATCGGGCGAGAGGCGGCGGGCGGTCTCGTCATGCCGGCGTGAGACTTTGGCGGAAAGGGCAAGCAGGTCGTCGCGCGTCGGGCGTTCGTCGAAATGGCCGATGCCGAGCGCTCCCTCCGTCAGCGCTGCGGCAAAGACATATTCGGCGCTGAAGCGCGCATCGATGCCGGTCGTGGGCGCGGCCGGCCCGACGAGGGCGGCATCGCCGCCCGGCGGGAAGGTGATGGTGACCGTCTCTATCTCGTCCGGCGTCAGATTATTGCTGTTGCGCAGCGCCAGCGCGCCGACGGCAACGGGATGGCTGGCGGTGCAGCAGGGAAAGGCCTTTAGGGTGAGGCCGGGCGAGACGATCTGCCAGGGTGCGCCCCAGCCGGAGAGAACGCGTTTCGGCTGCTCGGCGCCAAAGGCGAAGGCGGAATAAAAACCGATGGGGTTTTCCAGAAAATCCGGAGCGCCCTGAAAGCCGGATCGCGCCAGCCGCGCGGCGGTGAGGCCGGCGCGCGTGGCAAGCCCGGCATGCAGTGGCTTGGCGTCATAACCGAATTGCAGGCGAAGCCCGGCCGATTGCGTGGCGGCAAGGCCGAGCGCAACGGCCGTTGTCTGCGGATCGAATTTCAGGAGATGGGCAATCGCTGCCGCGGCACCGATGGGGCCGAGCGTGGCGGTGGCGTGGAAGCCGTTTTCGTAATGCCTGGTGCCGAGCGAGAGGCCGAGACGCGCCATGGTTTCCAGCCCGACGATATAGGCGGCGATGAAGGCATCGGCCGTGGAGCCCTCTTCGACCGCGACAGCCAGCAAAGCGGGAATGATGGCAACGGTCGGGTGGCCGCGCACGCTGCCGTGCACATCGTCATAGTCAAGCACATGCCCGGCGTGGCCGTTGATGAGGGCGGCGGTGAAGGCATCCGTGCGCAGACCGTGGCCGATAATGCCCGCCGTGCCTGACGTGCCGGGTGTAAAGCTGTCGATCAGGATTTTCGTGCTTCGGTCGGCAGCGCCACCCAGCACGCAGGCGAAAAAATCGATGAGCGCCGTGCGGGCGATGGCCACCGCATCCTCGTCACGCAGGGGATCGGAGGCGGCAATCGCTTCGGCAAGATGAAGGGTGAGTTTTTCGTCGGCGGCCATGGCATCAAATCCCTTCGCCGTCATTGACCCGTGCCACCTGTCCGCCGAGACCCTTGACGAAGGCGTTGATGCGCGGATTGGTCGACTTGTAGAAGATGTGTTCCGGCGTACCCTGATCGACGATCAGGCCATTTTCCGTGAAGACGATATTGTCGCTGATTTCTTCGGCAAAACGCATTTCATGCGTGACGAGAATGCTGGTCATGCCGTCATTGACGAGATCGCGGATGACGGCGAGCACTTCGCCCACGGTTTCCGGGTCGAGTGCGGATGTGACCTCATCGAACAACACCAGTTCCGGCCGCATGGCAAGTGCGCGGGCAATCGCCACGCGCTGCTGCTGGCCGCCGGAAAGCTGGCCGGGATAGGCATCGACCTTCTGGGAAAGGCGCACTTTCTCCAGCAATTCGCGGGCATGGCGCTCGGCTTCAGCTTTCGGCGTACCTAGGATTTTGATGGGCGCGATGGTGATATTTTCCATCACCGTCAAATGCGGAAAGAGGTTGAATTGCTGGAACACGATGCCGATGCGCTTGCGCAGCGCGATGCGCTCAGCCTCGGTCTTCAGCAGGTCGACTCGCGTGCCGCCGACGGTGATCTTGCCCGATTGCGGAATGAGCAGGCCGTTGATGCAGCGCAGGATGGTGGACTTGCCGGAGCCGGAAGGGCCGATGATGGAGACGGCGTCGCCCTTGTTCACCGTAAGGTCGATGCCCTTCAGGACCTGATTGTCGCCGAAGGACAGGTGTATGCCTTCCAGTTCAACCAGTGCTTTTGCGGCGGTTTGTGGTGCGGGTGCGGACATGGCTTGTTCCAATCAGCGGGAAGCGAAGCGCCGCTCGAGGCGCTGCGTGAAACGGGAGACGGGATAGCAGAACAGGAAGAACGCCATCAGAACGGTGAGGTAGACCACGACGGTGAAATCGTTGCGCTGCACGGCGGTGCTGGCGTCCGTCGCGGCGTGCAGAAGTTCATGCACGCCGACCAGCGAGGCGAGCGCCGTACCCATGGTGATCGACGCATAAAGGTTCATCCATGGCGGCAGCGAGCGCTTCACGCATTGCGGCAGGATAATCCAGCGCAGTGTCTGGTTGCGCGAAAAGCCCAGCCCCTGCGCCGCTTCCCATTGCGCCGTCGGAATGGACTGGATGGCGCCGCGGGTGATTTCGGCGATATGGGCGCTGGCCGGAATGGCGAGACCGACGACGGCCTTGATCCAGTCCGGGAATGGAATGTAGTTGCCGAAGGCGACGATCTCGAAGGGGAAGATGTAGGTCGCGGCAAAGATCAGCACCAGATGCGGGGCGTTGCGGAATATCTGCACATAGGTGAGCGCCGGCGCGCGCACGAGGCGATAGGGCGTAAGCTCCATGATGCCGAGGAGGACGCCGATGAAGGTGCCGATGGCAATCGCAAGGATGCTGATCAGCACGTTCATGGCAAAACCCTTGGCCAGATAGGGCAGCCATTGCAGCAGCACCTGACCGAGGGACGGGTCGAGGATCAGCCACAGAATGACGGCAATCAGCACGCCGAGCAGCAGAATGGTGCCGAAAGGTGGCTTCCTCACCGCCTGTGTTGGAGAGACCATCGCACTCATTGACCGAACCCCGGAACCGCAAGACGCCGTTCAAGCCACAGACCGGCCCTTGCGACGATAAAATTGATGACGCTGAAGAAGATCAGGATGACGATCATCAGCTCGACCACATTGTCGCGCTGCGTCCAGATCAGTATCGAGGCATAGGTGATTTCACCCACCGCAATTGCCGAGCCGACCGTGGTGAGCTTCACCAGATTGACGAGGTTGTTGATGATGGAGGGCAGCGCCGTGCGGATGGCCAGCGGAAACTCCACATAACGTAAAATCTCGAAGGAGCTGAAACCGATTGCACGCGCCGCCTCGATGGTGGTGGCCGGCACCGCCTCGATGCCGCCGCGCAACGCTTCCGCATGGAAAGCGGCAATGTGCAGGCCGGTGATGGCGACCACCCAGAAAAAGGGTGTCAGCGGATTGTTCTGCGCGCCGCCCAGCGCATTGGAAATCAGCATGTTGAGCACGAGGAAACCGCACATCAGCTGCACCAGCGTCGGCGTGTTGCGCGTCAGTTCCACATAGGCGCGCACGGGGCCGGCGAGCCAGACCTTGCCCGATGTCAGCATGGCCGCGAAAATGAAGCCGAAGACGAGGCTGAGCGGCAAAGTGACGGCGACGAGGATCAACGTCATCTTCATGCCGTCGAGCCAGATCTGAACCTCGTAACCGCTGTTCAGAAAGTCATAGTTGAGGCCGAGATGCGCGGTCAGTTCTATGAAGCGCGCTGTAAATCCATCCTGCATCGGAAATCCATGCTGTTATTGCGGGTGCCGCCCGGCGGGCGGCGCCAGAATGGCCTGCCTTGTTATAAAGCAGAAAAGAACGGCAGGCGAAACCGGCCGTTCCTGATGGTCAGGGGAAATCACTCCACCCTTTTGCCGCCGTCATCACCTGCGATGGGGACGTGCAGATAACGGAAAAGTCCTGCACCTGTCCTTATTGGGCGGCAGAAAGCTTCTTCTGCTGCTCTTCCATATAGCCGATGCTCGGCAGACGGTTGGCCTTGGCGAATTCGAGCATCTTGCCGGAGGCGTGCAGTTCCTTGACGATCTTGTCGAGAGCGGCCTGCGTGTCGCTTTCGCCCTTGCGCAGCCAGATCACGGAATCCGACGGGATCAGGTCGGTGGGGATGAGGATGCCGTAATCCTTCCACTCATCGGCGCGGTCCTGAAGCATCAGGCTGAGCGTGCCGTTGACGTGAACGGAGACGTCGCAATTGCCGCCCTTGAGCGCCAGCAGCGATTCCGGCTGGCTTGGCAGCGCCTTTACCTGCGCGCCATATTGCTCGATCAGCGGCTGGGTGTAGTTGGAGCCTTGCGAAACGCAGGCGATCTTGCCCTTCAGGTCCGACCAGTCCTTGATGCCACTGTCCTTGCGGCCGATGGCGGCGCCGCCCTGGCGGTCATAGGGGGTCGGTACGTAATCGAGCGTTTTGGCGCGCTCTTCCGTGTACTGCATGTTGGCGATCAGAATATCGACCTTGCCCTGCTGCAGGAACTGCACGCGGTTGGGCGGGGTCACGGTTTCGGTGACCAGCTCGACACCGAGGCCGGCGGCCAGCGCCTTGGCGACGTCGATGTTGAGACCCTTCTGCTCCTGCGTCTTCGGATCGATAAAGCCGAAAGGCGCGCCGGAAAGGATAACGCCGACAGTGAGCTTGCCGCGACCCTTAATCCGGTCGAGCGTTGCATCCGCGTGAGCGGCAGTGGCCATCGAAGCGATGACAACGGTTCCGGCAATGAGTTTTGCGGCAAATCTGGAGAAAGAGAGGGCCATGGATATTTCCTTTTGATTGTAGGTGGAAACTACATGAGGCACCCGCCAAGAGCGAGAATTGGCATTGCGTGAAAAATAGTATGAATAAAATCCGGTTCCAATAAATCTTTTGGAGGGAAAAATTATCCTAATAATTTTGAATTGTAGAATCCTGTTCTTTTCCTCCCTTGCTATGTGCCGGTTTGTCAGGAGCGGGAGAGTAGTCCGGATGTCGCTGAGGACCGGATGGCCATGTGCGGAGCGAGCGCATCCGGCTCGTCTCTTCTCCCCGTCGGGGAGAAGGTCGCGGCAGCGGGATGAGGGGGCGAGGCCAGCGATATGCGGAGAGCGTGCCCCCTCATCTGCCCCTTTGGGGCATCTTCTCCCCGGCGGGGAGAAGAAAAAAGCCGCACGCCCTGTTCTTATCGTCCGGCATTATAGGCCGCGATTGCCGCCATGTTGACGATGTCGCTGTCCTTCGCGCCCATCGAGGTGATCTGTACCGATTTGTCGAGACCGACAAGAAGCGGGCCGATGACGGTTGCGCCGCCCAGTTCCTGCAGCATCTTGGTGGAAATGGAGGCGGAATGAATGGCGGGCATGACCAACACATTGGCCGGGCCGGAAAGCCGGGCGAAGGGATACTGGCTCTGCATGCGGTGATGGTTCAGCGCCACATCGGCCGACATTTCGCCGTCGACCTCGAAATTGACGTTGCGCCTGTCGAGAATTTTCACCGCCTCGCGCACCTTGTCGGAGCGTTCGCCGGTCGGCTGGCCGAAGGTGGAATAGGCGAGCATGGCAACGCGCGGCTCGTAACCGAAACGGCGGGCGAGGCCGGCTGCTTCTTCGGCGATATCGGCAAGGTCTTCCGCATTCGGCATATCATGCACGGCGGTATCGGCAACGAAGACGGTGCGGTTGCGCGAGACGACCAGCGAAACGCCGATGACGCGATGGCCAGGCTTGGTGTTGATGCAGCGGCGGATATCCTCCAGCGCCGTTGAATAGTTACGGGTAACGCCGGTCACCACGGCGTCCGCATCGCCCATCGCCACCATGCAGGCGGCGAAATGGTTGCGGTCGTTGTGGACCAGACGCTGCACGTCGCGCAGCAGGAAACCGCCGCGCTGCAAACGCGCATAGAGATAATCGACATAGGCATCGACGCGGCTGGAAAGGCGCGCGTTGGTGATCTCGATATTGGCGCGGTCGAGATCGATGCCGGCGCGCTCCGCATTGGCCTTGATGATATCGTCACGGCCGAGCAGGATGGCGGTGCCGAGGCCCTGCGCGGTGAACGAAATCGCCGCGCGCATGACCTGTTCTTCTTCGGCTTCCGCAAAAACGACCCGCTTCGGCGAGCGGCGCACGCGCTCGTAAAGGCGCTGCGTGGTGGAGGCCATCGGGTCGCGGCGGGCGGAAAGCTCGCGGGCATAGGCGTCGAGATCGGGCAATTCGCGGCGGGCGACGCCGGTTTCGATGGCGGCTTTGGCCACGGCCACCGGAATGGCCGAGATCAGGCGCGGATCGAAGGGAACCGGAATGATATATTGCGATCCGAAGCGCGGGCGGTTGCCCTGATAGGCGGCGGCCACATCATCAGGAACATCCTCGCGGGCAAGATCGGCCAGCGCCTGTGCCGCCGCGATCTTCATCGCGTCATTGATTTGGCTGGCGCGGACATCGAGCGCGCCGCGGAAGATGTAGGGGAAGCCGAGGACATTGTTGACCTGGTTCGGGTAATCCGAACGCCCGGTCGCCATGATGGCGTCGTCGCGGATGCGCGATACTTCCTCGGGGGTGATTTCCGGGTCGGGATTGGCCATGGCGAAGATGATCGGCTTCGGCGCCATGGAACGGATCATCTCTTCGCTGAAAGCGCCCTTCTGGGAGAGGCCGAATACCACATCAGCGCCCTTCATGGCTTCCGCCAGCGTGCGGTTGTTGGTTTTCACCGCGTGGGCGGATTTCCACTGGTTCATGCCTTCGGTGCGGCCCTGATAGATCACGCCCTTGGTATCGCAGAGCGTGATGTTTTCAGGGTTGAACCCCATGG
Source organism: Agrobacterium sp. YIC 4121 (assembly GCF_002008205.1). Taxonomy (NCBI): domain Bacteria; kingdom Pseudomonadati; phylum Pseudomonadota; class Alphaproteobacteria; order Hyphomicrobiales; family Rhizobiaceae; genus Agrobacterium; species Agrobacterium sp. YIC 4121. The sequence continues at coordinate 71,554 of NZ_MRDI01000010.1, forward strand.
CCTTGATGAGGTCCATACAGGCGATTGCCGCCGCACCCGCGCCGTTGCAGACGAGCTTCGTTGTCTTGAAGTCGCGGCCCGTCAGTTCGATGGCGTTGATGAGGCCGGCGGCGGCGATGATGGCGGTGCCATGCTGATCGTCATGGAAAACGGGAATGTCCATCAGCTCGCGCAGGCGGCTTTCGATGATGAAACATTCCGGCGCCTTGATGTCTTCCAGATTGATGCCGCCAAAGGAGGGGCCGAGATAACGCACGCAATTGATGAACTCATCGGCGTCTTCGGTATCGACCTCAAGATCGATGGAATCGACATCGGCGAAGCGCTTGAAAAGGACCGACTTGCCTTCCATGACCGGCTTGGAGGCGAGCGCGCCGAGATTGCCGAGGCCGAGGATGGCGGTGCCGTTGGAGATGACCGCAACCATGTTGCCGCGCGTTGTATAGTCGTAAGCGGTCGCCGGATTTTCGGCGATGGCTTTCACCGGCACGGCGACGCCCGGCGAATAGGCGAGCGACAGGTCCCGCTGCGTCGCCATCGGTTTGGTCGGGGTGATTTCCAGTTTCCCCGGCCGGCCTTCCGCGTGGAAATCCAGGGCTTCCTGATCCGTAACCGATGTTCTGGTGCTGGCGGGTTTGGTCGTGTCGGACATGGGCTGAGCGTGCTTTCGTGTCGATAACAGTGTAAAAATATCCGCCGTTGTTATTGTATTTTTCGCGCGCCTGCCAAGCCTTGAATGTTGTTCAGTGCAGCAAATTTAAGCGTGATGAAATTTGCGGCCGATTCAATCGATTAATTCCCGCTCACCATCCGCTTCGCGGCCTGCCGTGCCTGTCACGCGTGGAACCTCGCCCGCCGCCTGGCGTTAGCGGGGTGGGTCCGCAGGAAATCGACATGCCTCTAAATGCCCCATCGTCCGTTCACCAAGCTTTCACAAGGCGAATTTATGAGCTTGCGCTTATCCGCCCGTGAACCGATGATGGCGGTATTTTGAAATATGTATATTGTCCGGCGCGCCGGGAAATTTTTAGAGTTGGAAAGGTTTTGTTGTGAAGGAACACTCTCGAAAGATCACGCCGGTTCTTCTTGCTGGCGGCGCTGGTTCGCGGCTTTGGCCGGTATCGCGCGATCAGTTGCCCAAGCAGTTCCAGCCGCTGGTCGGCAATCTTTCGACCTATCAGCAGACGCTGCAGCGGGTGGGCGACAAGGGCCTTTATGCCGAGCCGCTGGTGATCACCAATGAGGATTTCCGGTTCTTCGCCCGCCGTCAGGCCGAAGAGATCGATCTGCCGGCAACCGTGGTGCTGGAGCCCGCCCGCCGCGACAGCGCCGCCGCCATGGCCGCCGCTGCCGTGCTGGCCGAGCGCCGCGAGCCCGGATGCCTGGTGCTGGCGCTTGCCGCCGATCATGTGGTGCTCGATGCCGACAAGTTTTCACAGGCCGTGAAACTCGGCGCAAAAGCCGCCGATCAGGGCAATATCGTCGTCTTCGGCCTGGTGCCCACCGAACCGCGCACCTCCTACGGTTATATCAAGCCGGGCGAGGCGATCGATGGCGAAAAAGACCTCAGCACCGTCGATGCCTTCGTGGAAAAGCCGGATATGAAGACGGCGATCTCCTATCTGGAAAAGGGTTATCTCTGGAATTCCGGCAATTTCCTGTTCCGCTCCAATGTGATGATCGCCGAACTGAAGGCCTTCGCCCCGGAGATTCTTGCGGCGGTGACGCAGGCGGTCGAGCAATATGAAAGCGACCTCGGTTTCGTGCGCCTGCATCAGGCAAGCTTCGAGGCTTCCCCGAAAAACTCCATCGACTACGCGGTGATCGAGAAGACCAGACGCATGGCGGTGGTGCATGGCCATTTCCGCTGGTCGGATATCGGCAGCTGGGATGCGATCTGGGAAATCGCCGACAAGCGCGGCAACGACAATGCGCTGGAAGGCAACGGCGTCTTCATCGATTCCGAAGGCTGCCTCATCCATTCGACGCAATTGCTGACGACGGTGGTTGGCGCCAGGGACATGGTGGTGGTGGCCACCAAGGATGCGGTTCTGGTGGTGCCGAAGAACCGGGTGCAGGATGTGAAGGGTCTGGTGGAGACGCTGAAGGACGGCGAACATGCGCCGCAGACGCAGACCCACAAGCGCGTCTATCGCCCCTGGGGTTATATCGAACACATGTATGTGGACGAGCGTTACCGGGTGGGTCATATCACGGTCGATCCCGGCCACCGCATCTCGTTCCAGAAACATTATCACCGCTCGGAACACTGGATCGTCGTCAAGGGTACGGCGACGGTGACGATCGGCGAAGAGACGAAGTTGCTGACGGAGAACCAGTCGGTCTATATCCCGATCGGCCAGCCGCACCGGCTTGCCAATGAGGGGCAGATCCCGCTCGAACTGGTCGAAATCCAGACCGGAGCCTATATCGGCGAGGATGATGTCATCCGCATCGAGGACGATTATAAAAGGCAATAGAATTGCCGCCAGCACCGAAGGTTTGGAGAAGGTGAGAGGGATATTGTCCGGCTCGCCTTTTCGGCTCAGGCGATCAGCGCGTTCACGCAATGGGCAAGGGTATGGGAAAGCATCGCCGCTTCCAGCCCCCGACGCCAGAACAGCCATCCGAACAGCAGGCCGGGAATGAAATTGGTGAGTAGGACTGCAAGGATCAGCGCCGCCTGCGGCCGAGCGACAATCGCAAACAGAAACGGCAGATGACCTGCGGCGAAGAGCGCCGCCTCCATAAGGATGGCGGCCCACAAAATCACCGGTCGAATCTGTCCTCTTCCTGTCATGCGCCAGAGCGCCCAGGCGAGAAACGACATCAGGCCCCATCGGGTCAATAGCTCCTCCGTGATTCCGCCATAGAGAATCCGGGTCGCCAGCGGGACATTAAACGCGGTCATTTTTGCCATGGTGGCCGCATCCGCGACCGATGGCAGGATCGCCGATGAATAGGCGATCATCAGCAGGCCGACGGCAATGCCCACCGCCAGTGCGGGCGGCACCTGTGTTCCCAGCACCGCGCGCGGGTTGCCGCCCGTCAGCCAGCTATCGACCAAGGGCGCGCCAAGCCCGAGTTTTGCGGCCAGAGCCTGACCGGTTGCAACCGCCGCAACGGTCAGTATTGCCGGCTGGATGAGGATCAGCAGGCGCATTCCGAATGAAACTTGCTGTCCCGGTACAAGCTGCTCAAATGTCGCCAATAAAAGCGATGCGACGCCAGCCAGTCCGATGACCAAAAGAATATGCCAGCGCTTCATGGTCTCTTCGCCTGTTTTATTCACCACGAAGTTTTGTAAGCGACTGGCATTGCGTGTGGATTACACAGCGCAATCCCCTGTGCCGTATACCTATCCGGCGCATTTCCCAATCGTTCGAAATGCCCCCTGACGGCGCTGTGAGATTCGTATTTTAGGCGGTTGCCTAATCAAAAATCTTCGCATACGTTCCAACTGCAACGTTTCAGTGAGGGAGGAGACTCATGCGAATGCGTGTTATTTCTGCGGCTTTTCTGGCCAGCGTCATGATTCCGGCGGGTATCGCCGGGGCCACCGATCTTGAGGTGACCCATTGGTGGACATCGGGCGGCGAAGCCGCAGCGGTCGCCGAATTGGCTAAGGCTTTCGACGCCACCGGCAACAAATGGGTGGATGGCGCGATTGCCGGTTCGGGCGGCACGGCTCGTCCGATCATGATCAGCCGTATCACCGGCGGCGACCCGATGGGCGCGACCCAGTTCAACCACGGCCGTCAGGCGGAAGAGCTGGTGCAGGCGGGCCTGATGCGCGACCTGTCCGATGTTGCCGCAAAGGGCAACTGGAAGGACGTCATCAAGCCGGCAAGCCTGCTCGACAGCTGCACTATCGACGGTAAGATTTACTGCGCGCCGGTAAACATCCATTCCTGGCAATGGCTATGGCTTTCCAATGAAGCCTTCAAGAAGGCGGGCGTCGAGGTTCCGAAGAACTGGACGGAATTCGTTGCCGCCGCGCCGGCGCTGAAAAAGGCCGGCATCCAGCCGCTCGCGCTCGGTGGGCAGGCATGGCAGGCCAACGGCCTCTTCGACACGCTGACGCTTTCGATCGGTGGCAAGGACCTTTATCAGAAGGTCTATGGCGACAAGGATGCCGAGGCGGCAGCCGGGCCCGAGATGGCGAAGATTTTCGCGGCTGCCGTCGAGGCGCGCGACATGGCCAAGGGCACCAATGTTCAGGACTGGAACCAGGCCACCAACATGGTCATCACCGGCAAGGCCGGCGGCCAGATCATGGGTGACTGGGCGCAGGGTGAATTCCAGCTGGCCAACCAGAAAGCCGGCACGGATTATTCCTGCCTTCCCGGTCTTGGCCTCAGTGAATATCTCACCACGGGCGGCGACGCCTTTTATTTCCCTGTTTTGAAGGACGAGGCGAAAACCAAGGCGCAGGACGTTCTCGCCGCAACCATCGTCGATCCAAAAACGCAGGTGGCCTTTAACCTGAAGAAAGGCTCGCTGCCGATCCGCGGCGACGTCGATCTGAATGCAGCCAATGACTGCATGAAAAAGGGTCTGGCAATTCTGGCCAAGGGCAATGCCCTGACCAGCACCGACCAGCTGATTTCCGCCGATACGCAGAAACAGAAGGAAGACCTGATGGCGGAATTCTTCGCGGGCTCGATGTCAGCGGAAGACGGGCAGAAGCGCTTCGCGGACATTATCGGTTCGGCGGACTGAGTGTGATCTCTCCGGGTGGGAAAGCGGTTCGCCGCTTTCCTTTCCAGCGTCCTGCCTGTGCAACAATCACCAGCACGGGCAGGGGTTTCATGCGGTGAGGCTTTTTGCCTGACTGTTGACTGTAACGTTACAGGAGGAGGTAACATGGCAGGTCAAGCGCGCTCGGGGCGCCCCAACCAGCTTTTCCGCAATCTCAATTCCAAGATTGCCTCCATTCCCATGATACTGACCGCCATGGTGATCTTCCTCGGTGGGACGATCTGGACGGTGGTTTATTCCTTCACCAATTCAAAGCTTCTGCCGCGCGCGAGTTTCATCGGTTTCGATCAATATGAGCGTTTGTGGGCAGCACCACGCTGGATCGTATCCATCCAGAATCTGGCGATCTACGGCGTGTTGTCGCTTATTTTCAGCCTCGTCATCGGTTTCGTGCTGGCGGCGCTGATGGATCAGAAAATTCGTTTCGAAAATACCTTCCGCACCATTTTCCTCTATCCTTTCGCCCTGTCCTTCATCGTCACCGGCCTCGTCTGGCAATGGCTGCTGAATCCGGAATTCGGCATCCAGTCCGTGGTTCGCTCGATGGGCTGGGAAAGTTTCACCTTCGATCCGCTCTATAATTCCCAGATCGTTATCTACGGCATCCTGATCGCGGCACTCTGGCAGGGCACGGGGCTCGTCATGTGCCTGATGCTCGCGGGTCTTCGCGGTATCGATGAGGACATCTGGAAGGCGACGCGTGTCGACGGCATTCCGATGTGGAAGACCTATATTCTCATCATCATTCCCATGATGCGGCCGGTCTTCATCACCACGCTGGTCATCATCGCCAGCGGCATCGTCAAGGTCTACGATCTCGTCGTGGCGCAGACGAGCGGCGGGCCGGGTATCGCATCTGAAGTACCGGCAAAATATGTCTATGACTACATGTTTCAGGCGCAGAATCTGGGGCAGGGCTTCGCCGCCTCGACAATGATGCTCCTGACGGTCGCGATCATCATCATTCCATGGGCCTACCTCGAATTCGGAGGCAAGAAGCGTGGCTAATATCAGCACATTGAACACGGTTGTTGCCGCCAGCGATGCGGTTGCCCAGGACCTTTCCGGCCCGCGCGGCAGGAAGCCGAGGAAAACCTTTTCCCGCCGCAACATCATTCTTTACGGCACGCTTTTCGTGGCCGCCGCCTATTACCTGCTGCCGCTTTACGTGATGGTCGTCACCTCGCTGAAGGGCATGCCGGAAATCCGGCTCGGCAACATCTTCGCGCCGCCGGTGGAAATCACTTTCGAACCCTGGGTAAAGGCCTGGGCCAATGCCTGCACGGGCTTGAACTGCGACGGGCTTTCACGCGGCTTCTGGAATTCGGTGCGCATCCTTGTGCCTTCGGTGGTGATCTCGATCGTCGTCGCCTCCGTCAGCGGCTACGCCATGGCGAACTGGAAGTTCAAGGGATCGGAACTGTTCTTCTCCATCCTCATCATCGGTGCCTTCATTCCCTATCAGGTGATGATCTATCCGATCGTCATCGTGCTGCGCGAAATGGGTGTTTATGGCACGCTGACCGGCCTCGTCATCGTGCACACCATTTTCGGCATGCCGATCCTGACGCTGCTGTTCCGCAATTATTTCGCCTCGCTGCCGGAAGAATTGTTTAAGGCGGCGCGCATCGATGGCGCCAATTTCTGGCAGATCTATTTCCGCATCATGCTGCCCATGTCACTGCCGATCTTCGTCGTGGCGATGATCCTGCAGGTGACCGGCATCTGGAACGACTTCCTGTTCGGCGTGGTGTTCACGCGGCCGGAATATTACCCGATGACGGTGCAGCTCAATAATATCGTCAACTCCGTGCAGGGCGTGAAGGAATATAACGTCAACATGGCCGCAACCCTTCTCACGGGTGCCGTGCCGCTGATCGTCTATTTCGTCTCCGGCAGGCTTTTCGTCCGCGGCATTGCCGCAGGCGCAGTAAAAGGTTGATCTATATGAACAAAAGCGTTTCCATCCGCGATCTTTCCCTGTCCTTCGGCGCCGTTACCGTGCTGAAAGACCTCAATCTCGATATTTACGACGGCGAATTCCTCGTGCTGCTCGGCTCTTCCGGCTGCGGAAAGTCGACCCTTCTCAATTGCATCGCCGGCCTTCTGGAGCCGACCGACGGACAGATATTCATCAAGGACCGCAACGTCACCTGGGAGGAGCCGAAAGACCGAGGCATTGGCATGGTGTTCCAGTCCTATGCGCTTTATCCGCAGATGACGGTGGAGAAAAACCTGTCCTTCGGTCTGCAGGTCGCCAAGGTGCCGAAAGAGGAGATCGACCGACGTGTGAAAAGAGCGGCCGGAATATTGCAGATCGAGCCGCTGTTGAAGCGCAAGCCCGCCGAGCTTTCCGGCGGCCAGCGCCAGCGTGTGGCCATCGGCCGGGCGCTGGTGCGGGATGTGGATGTGTTCCTGTTCGACGAGCCGCTCTCCAACCTCGACGCCAAGCTGCGCTCGGAACTGCGCGTCGAAATCAAGCGGCTGCACCAGTCGCTGAAGAACACCATGATCTATGTGACGCATGACCAGATCGAGGCGCTGACGCTGGCGGACCGCATCGCCATCATGAAAAGCGGCGTCATCCAGCAGCTGGCCGATCCCGTCACCATCTACAACAAGCCGCGAAACCTCTTCGTCGCCGGTTTCATCGGCTCGCCGTCGATGAATTTCCTCCGCGGCGAGTTGATCGAAAAGGACGGCAAGGTGGTCTTCACCACCAATGGCGTGACTTTCGCGCTGGACGGTTATCAGGCGGAAACGCCGCTCGCAGCCGGCCGTGCCGTGGTTCTGGGCGTTCGCCCCGAACATGTGCGCGTCGACGCCGATATCGTTGGCGGCGAAGTGCATGAGGCGATTGTCGATATCGAGGAACCGATGGGCGCCGACAATCTGATCTGGCTGAAACATGCCGGGCACACCATGTCCGTGCGTGTCGGCGGCCACAGGCGGTTTTCACCCGGCACCAAGGTGCGCCTCGGCCTCGACATGACGATGGCCTCGCTGTTCGACGCGCAAAGCGAGGACCGGCTCTAGAACAGCTTCCATTTACTCCCACACAATCCCAAGACCCAGATCTCTATGGAGGAGACAATGACAGAACTCGGTTTCCAGCTTTACAGCGCCCGTAATTTCCAGCCTTTTTCCAACATTCTGAAGAAGCTTTCGGCGGTGGGTTATAAACATGTCGAAGGTTATGGCGCGATGTACGCTTCGCTGGATGATGCCGGTTTGAAAGGCCTGCGCGCCGAACTCGACGCCAATGGCCTTGCCATGCCGACCGGCCATTTCGGCCTCGACCTTCTTGAGGGCGACCCGAAAAAGGCGCTGAACATCGCGAAAGTTCTGGGTGTGGAGGCGATCTATTGCCCTTATCTGATGCCTGACCAGCGCCCGACAGATGCCGCAGGCTGGTTCGCTTTCGGCAAGCGCCTGCAGGAAGCCGGCAAGCCTTTCGTCGATGCCGGGCTGGTCTTCGGCTGGCATAACCACGATTTCGAGTTCAAGACGCTTGGCGACGGTTCCACCCCACAGGAACAGATTTTTGCCGGTGGCCCGGATTTGAAATGGGAGGCCGATATCGCCTGGATCATTCGCGGCAATGCCGATCCGCTCGCCTGGATCGAAAGCTACGGCAAGCGCATTACTGCGGTACATGTGAAGGATATCGCACCAGCAGGCGAGAATGCGGATGAGGATGGCTGGGCCGATGTCGGCCATGGGACCGTGGACTGGAAGGGCCTTGTCGCGGCGCTGAAGGCGAAATCGGCCACGAAACATTTCGTGGTCGAGCACGACAATCCCAAGGATATCGACCGGCTGATCACCCGCTCGATCGCATCTTTCAAAACCTACTAAGTTTCAATTTCGGAGTTTCCATCATGGCCAGGGATCTTGGCGTCGGCATCATCGGATGCGGCAATATCTCGTCTGCTTACTTTTCGCTGGCACCGCTCTTCAAGGGCATCAAGGTGCTTGCCTGCGCCGATCTCAACCGCAATGCGGCGGAGCTGAGGGCGGAAGAATTCGGTGTTGTCGCGCAGTCCATCGATGAACTGCTCGCCAACAAGGATATCGATGTGGTGGTGAATCTCACCATTCCCGCCGCGCATTTTCCGGTGTCGAAAGCCGCCCTGGAGGCGGGCAAGCACGTCTATTCGGAAAAGCCGCTGGTGCTTTCGCTCGAGGAAGGCGAGGAGCTGCGGCGCATCGCCCGGGAGAAGAACCTCTCCGTCGGCTGCGCGCCGGATACCTTCCTCGGCGGCGCGCATCAGCTTGCCCGACAGTATATCGATGACGGCAAGGTCGGGCGCATCACTTCCGGCACCTGCCATGTGATGAGCCCCGGCATGGAGATGTGGCACCCCAATCCGGGCTTCTTCTTCCTGAAGGGCGGCGGGCCGATCCTCGATCTCGGCCCCTATTACGTCGCCAATCTCATCAACCTCATCGGACCGGTGAAGCGCGTCGGTGCGCTGACCAGCATGGCGAACCCCACCCGTACGGTGACCAGCCAGCCGTTGAACGGCGAAATCATCCCGGTCGAAACACCGACCAATATCCATGCCCTGCTGGAATTCGTGAACGGCGCGACGATCACGCTTTCGGCAAGCTGGGATGTCTGGTCGCATCGCCACGCCAATATGGAGCTCTATGGCACGGAAGGCTCGATCTATGTGCCGGATCCGAACTTCTTCGGCGGCGTGGTGGAAGCGAGCGGACGGGACAAGAATATCCAGCCGCTGGAAGACTGGGCGCATCCCTTCGGCATCGCCAATCAGGAGAGCCCCAATGGCCCGCGTGCCAATTACCGCACGGCGGGCCTTGCCGATATGGCGATTGCGATTTTGGAGGGGCGTGATGCCCGCTGCTCGCTGGATCGCTCCCTGCACGGTATCGATGTGATGACCTCGATCCTCAAATCCGGGGAGGAGGGCCGTTTCATCGAAATGACGACGACCTGCACCCAGCCGGCGGCACTCGGCATCGAGGAGGCGCAGGCGCTGCTGCGCTGAGCGCAAAGCCAACGAAAAAAGGCCCGGCGCACTGCCAGTTCGCCGGGCCTTTTCCGCTCAGCCATTTAATGGCGAGCGTCGCGTGTTCATCAGATTTTCATAGGCCGACAAAAAGACCCAGCCAGCGCGCAACGGTCCTGACCATCCAGATCAGGAACACGAAAGGGGCTATGCCAACAGCCGCGGCGAGCGCCGCCGCGGCGACAACGAGCGCTGTGGTGAGATTGCGCTTGAACCGGTGGCGTTTTGTGTCGAGAGCCTTATCCATGACGTATGGCGGTGATCAGCCCGCGAATGGTGAGCGTGACATAAAGCATGCCCGCCATCGCCATCAGCAGGCCGGTGCCGAGAGAGCTGAGGTTGCTCAGCGAAAACAGAAATGTATCAGCCGCCACCATTGGCAAGACCCTTCAAGAACAGCAGATTTCGCATCGTTCTAGATCGTGCCGGTTTCCCGCATATGTCCCGATTGTTTCATCTTGTTGCTGCCGAGGGGCGTTTTCGTGATGGCGTGGCTTTGCGCGATTTCCGCAAAGCCCTTCACAAGCCCGTCGGTTTGGTTTAAAGCCGCTCCCCGTAATCCGGTCGCAGCCCACCCGGTCAAAACAAGGGATCCCAAATTATGAAAACCATCGTCATCTGCTCCGGCGGACTGGACTCCGTTTCGCTTGCGCATAAAATCGCGGCGGAACACGAACTTCTTGCTCTCGTCTCCTTCGATTATGGCCAGCGCCACAGGAAGGAGCTGGAATACGCGGCCGATTGCGCAAGGCGTCTCGGCGTGCCGCATCATATCATCGATATCAGAACCATCGGCGCCCATCTCACCGGTTCGGCGCTGACCGACGACGTGGAGGTGCCGGACGGGCATTATGCGGAAGAGACCATGCGCTCCACCGTGGTGCCGAACCGCAACGCCATCATGCTCACCATCGCTTTCGGGCTGGCCGCCGCGCAGCAGGCGGATGCCGTGGCGATTGCCGTGCATGGCGGCGATCACTTCATCTACCCCGATTGCCGGCCGGGTTTCATCGACAGTTTCAATGCCATGCAGGCGCATGCGCTGGAAGGTTATGCCGACGTCAAGCTTTTCGCCCCCTATGTCACCGTTTCCAAGGCGGCAATTGTGACCGATGGTGCGAAATACGGCACGCCCTTTGGCGAAACATGGTCCTGTTACAAGGGCGGCCTTACCCATTGCGGCCGCTGCGGCACCTGCGTCGAACGGCGCGAGGCCTTTCATCTGGCCGGTGTCACCGATCCGACCGACTATGAGGACCCCGATTTCTGGGTGGCGGCCACCCATGCCTATGCGGCGCAGGAGGTGCGCTGATGTTCCGCATCACCAAGGAATTTCACTTCTCCGCCTCGCACCAGTTGAAAAGTCTGCCGTCGGATCACCAGTGCAATCGCCTCCACGGGCATAATTACATCGTCGAGATCGAGCTGGCAGGCGAAGCGCTGAACGAGCACGGTTTCGTGCGCGACTATCACGAGCTTGCACCGCTTAAACGCTATATCGATGATCATTTCGACCATCGCCACCTGAACGACGTTCTCGGCCATGACCGGGTGACGGCGGAATATCTGGCGAAGCATTTCTACGACTGGTGCAAGGATCGCCTGCCGGAAACCAGCGCCGTGCGGGTGAGCGAAACCGCCAAGACCTGGGCGGAATACCGGCCATGACGGCGGCTGCACACAAGATTGCAGCCAAGGAAACCATGATCCGCATCAGCGAAATCTTCGGCCCGACCATTCAGGGTGAAGGCCTGCTGATCGGTCTGCCGACCGTTTTCGTGCGCACCGGCGGCTGCGACTATCGTTGTTCCTGGTGCGATACGCTGCATGCCGTTGACAGCGAGTACCGCGATACATGGAAGCCGATGCCGGTCGAGATGATCTGGCAGGAGGTGCGGCGGCTTTCCGGCGGCGTGCCGCTGACGGTCTCGCTTTCAGGCGGCAATCCGGCCATTCAACCGCTCGGGGCCTTGATTACCAGAGGGCAGGACGAGGGGTATCGCTTCGCGCTGGAAACGCAGGGCAGCATCGCGAAAGACTGGTTTGCCGATCTCGACTACCTCGTTCTCAGCCCCAAGCCGCCATCGAGCGGCATGGAAACGGACTGGCAGGCGTTCGAAGACTGTCTTACCGCCGCCGGCGACGGACCGCAGGTGGCGCTGAAGATCGTGGTGTTCGACGATGCGGATTATGCCTATGCCAAGGCGGCATCCGCGCGTTTCCCGCATTTGCCGGTCTATCTCCAGCCCGGCAACCACACCCCGCCGCCGCCGGATGACGACGATGCGCGGGTGGATATCGACGGGGTGATGGACCGGATGTTGTGGCTGGTGGACAAGGTGAGCGAAGACCGCTGGTTTTCCGCCCGGGTGCTGCCGCAGCTGCATGTGCTGTTGTGGGGGAATAAGCGCGGGGTTTGAGGGAGTTATAAGTTCCCTCCGTCATGACGGACCTGATCCGGCATCCAGCCAAGGCGCGTCTGCGCCGTGGCTGGACCCCGGATCAAGTCCTCGCTGACGGAGAGCGAGGAGCGCCCTTTGCAGCAATCCATGCGGCGGTTTGTGCCGCCGCACTTTCGCAAATCAAGCCGAAACGGCCAGCTCGCGCCGTTCCCGATCCGCAATGATCGACAGATCGAGCACCTTCTGCAGATTGGCGGCATGACGGAAATCCGGATCGGCGGGGCCGCCTTCCATGACGGCCCTGGCGAATTTTTCGTAATTCGTCGGCACCGGGTCGACATCGATTGTCTTCCAGATCGCCTTTTCCACATCCTCGCCGATGCAGGCGCGCAGGCTGGAATAATCCGGGGTGTGGATCACTTCCAATGCGCCCTTGTCGCCATGGATGCGCAGACGAAGTTCGTTGAGGTGACCCGTCGCCCAGCGGCTGGCATGGATGACGCCCATGGCACCGTTTTCAAGCTCGGCGGTCATGGTGAAGCTGTCATTGGCGTCGAGGTCGTAGACGCCAATTTTGTTGCCTTCATATTTGTCGAAGGTCTTCAGCCGCGTGAAGATGCGTTCCACATCGCTGCCCGCGCCATAGGAGGCGAAGTCGAGAATGTGGATGCCGACATCACCAAGCACGCCGTTTGAGCCATGCTTGGTGGAAAGCCGCCACAGCCACTTGCTCTCCGTCATCCAGTCGCCCCAGGCCTTGGAAACGAGCCAGCTCTGGAGATAGGAGGCTTCCAGATGCCGCACCTTGCCGATCTTGCCTGCCAGCACCATCTCACGCGCCGCCTGCAAGGGGGCGACGTTGCGATAGGTGAGGTTGACCATGGCAATGAGGCCGGCTTTTTCGGCGGCATCGGCCATTTCGGCGGCCTTGGCGTAGTTTTCCGCCAGCGGCTTTTCGCAGAAGACATGCTTGCCGGCCGCCAGCAGTTTAAGGCTGGTGGGGTGGTGGATCGCGTCCGGCGTGACATTCGCCGCCGCATCGAATTCACCCCAGGCAATGGCGTCATCCAGTGAGGTGAAGGAGAGCGGAATGTTGTGGCGCAGCGCAAAGCCCCGCACCACCACATCGTCCACATCCACTGCCGCGACCAGTTCGACGCCGGGGATTTGCGAGAAATAGGTGGCATGGTTGTTGGCCATGCCGCCGGTTCCGAGAATGAGAAGTCTCATGGCTTTTTACCTGTAACCTGCTTCGCCTGCCTTGTGCAGCTTGGGGCCGCGTTCTTCGATGGGCTCCAGAGCCTTGTCGACGGGAACATTGGGGGCGTCGTGAATGCTTTTCAGTGCGCCAACCGGATTATAGGCCCATTTCACCGAGTTGCTGATGACCTTCTGGACATTGGCGTCGTGATAGGTGGGATAGGTCTCGTGGCCGGGGCGGAAATAGAAGATATTGCCTGCACCACGGCGCCAGGTAAGACCGGACCGGAAGACTTCGCCGCCCTGGAACCAGGAGATGAAGACGGTTTCCAGCGGCTCCGGCACGGAAAACTGCTCGCCATACATTTCCTCGTTTTCCAGCTCGAAATGCTCGGGCAGGCCGGCTGCAATCGGGTGGCGCGGATTGATGGTCCACAGGCGTTCACGCTCGCCCGCCTCACGCCATTTCAGCGCGCAAGGCGTGCCCATCAGGCGCTTGAACGGCTTGGAGAAGTGGCCGGAATGCAGGACGATGAGGCCCATGCCTTCCCAGACGCGCTTGGCGACACGCTCGACGATCTCGTCCTGCACCGCGCCATGGTCCTTGTGGCCCCACCAGACCAGCACGTCGGTCTTGTCGAGGCGCTCCTGCGAAAGCCCGTGTTCCGGCTCCTGCAGCGTGGCGGTCGTGGCGTTGATCTCAGGATTCTGGTTCAGCGCGTCGGCAATGGTATTGTGCATGCCGTTCGGATAGATAGAACGCACCGTCTCATTGATGTGTTCGTGGATATTTTCGCCCCATACAACGGTGTTGATGGTCATTGTCATGCTCCTCGGTGAAAGCCGGGACCTTGGGTGAGCCCGGCGAAAGTTGAATGTTCAGGCGGCACCCCGGGCAGGGTTGCGGGCAAGCGCCCGGCCGTCTGCGTCGAAACGATGTATCTGCGCCGCATCCGGCGCGATGGCGATGCGTTCACCGGCCGTGCGGCCGGTCACGCCCTCTTCACGAACGACGACGGGTTCACCCGCGCCGATCTCGACATAGATATAGCTGTCCGATCCCAGCATTTCCGAATGCACGATCTCGCCGCTCCAGCCGCTGCCATCGGTGGCGATGGTGATGTGTTCGGGGCGGATGCCGATGGTTTTCGCCCCTTCGGCCTCCGCATATTTGCCGGTGAGGAAGTTCATCTTCGGTGAGCCGATGAAGCCGGCGACGAAGGTGTTGACCGGGCTTTCGTAAAGCTCCAGCGGCGTGCCGATCTGCTCGACCCTGCCGTCCCGCAAAACGCAGATACGGTCGGCGAGTGTCATCGCCTCCACCTGGTCGTGGGTGACGTAGATCATCGTCGTGTCATGCATCGAGCGATGCAGCTTGGCGATTTCCAGACGCGTGGCAACGCGCAATGCCGCATCGAGGTTGGAGAGCGGCTCGTCGAACAGGAAGACCTTCGGATCGCGCACGATGGCGCGGCCGATGGCGACACGCTGGCGCTGGCCGCCGGAAAGCTGCTTCGGCAGACGTTCCAGATAGGGTGTGAGCTGCAGCATCTCGGCCGCCGCTTCCACGCGTTTCCTGCGCTGTTCCTTGTCCGCGCCTGACAGTTTCATGCCGAAGGCCATGTTCTCGAACACGGTCATGTGCGGATAAAGCGCATAGGACTGGAAGACCATGGCGACGCCACGCTTGGCGGGCGGCAGGCGGTTCACCGTCTCGCCATCGAAGGAGAGCGTGCCACTGGTAATTTCCTCCAGCCCGCAGATGAGGCGCAGCAGCGTGGACTTGCCGCAGCCGGAAGGGCCGACGAAGACCATGAACTCGCCGGAGCGGATATCCATGTCGATGCCCTTGATGACATCGAACGCGCCGAAGGATTTGCGAAGATCGCGCAGTTGAATGGTGGTCATTTGTTTTCTCCTAGCCTTTGACGCCGCCGGCGGTGAGGCCGGAGATGATGCGTCGCTGGAAGATCAGAACGAGGACGACGAGGGGTGCTGTGACGATGACGGACGCTGCCATGATCGTTCCCCATGGAATTTCGAACTGCGAGCCGCCCGACAAAAGCGCGATGGCGACAGGCACCGTGCGCTGCTCGTTCGATGAGGTGAAGGTGAGCGCGAAGAGGAACTCATTCCACGCCGCGATGAAGGCGAGAAGCCCTGTGGTAACAAGCGCCGGCCACATCAGCGGCATGAAGACCTGGGTGATGATAACCCATGGCGTTGCACCATCGACAATCGCCGCTTCCTCGATCTCGATCGGCAGGTCGCGCATGAAGGTTGTCAGCACCCAGACCGTGAAGGGCAGGGTGAAGATCATGTAGGAAAAGATCAGCGCCAAGGGCGTATTGAAGATTCCAGCCCAGCGGATCAGTTCGAACAGGCCGGCGAGCACGGCGATCTGCGGGAACATCGAAACCGACAGGATGGTGAGCAGCAGCAGCGCGCGGCCACGGAAGCGGACGCGGGCGAGAGCATAGGAGGCCGTTACCGCAAGAAACAGCGATAGCACGACGACCGAAGATGCAACGAACAGCGAATTGCCGAGATTGCGCAGAAACGTGCCGTTGCCGATGACGAAGCTGTAATTGGTCAGCGAGAAGTCACGCGGCCAATAATTGACCTGGAACAGCGCCGAGCCGGATTTCAGGCTCGTCAGGATCGCGTAATAAAACGGGAATACCGAAATCACCATTATGATGGCGACCAGCGCATAAAAAGCGGTGGTTTTCAGGATGCTTGGCAGGGTCATCGCGCGGCTCCATCGGTGTTGACGCGCCCGAGCCACATATAGATGACCGTGATCGAGGCGATGATGAGGAACAGCATGGTGGAGGCGGCGGCGCCATAGGAGAACTTGTCGAAATCGAACAGGTTCTCACGCGCCAGCACCGACATGGTGCGGGTCTGGGCGTTGTTGGGCGTCAGGATATAGATGAGATCGAAGACGCGCATCGCATCCAGCATGCGGAAGATGACGGCGACCATGAGGGCCGGGCGGATCATCGGCAAAGTGACGCGGAAGAACACCTTGATGGGATGAATGCCATCCACCTTTGCCGCCTCATACATGTCCTTTGGCACCATCTGTAGACCGGCGAGGATGAGCAGCGCCATGAAAGGCGTGGTCTTCCAGATATCGACGATTAGCACGGCGATCATCGCGGTTTCGGGATTGGCGGTCCAGGCGATCTTGTTGGAGATCAGTCCGAGATTGAGGAACAGGTCGTTCAATATGCCGAACTGGTCGTTCAGCATCCACGCCCACATCTGCGCCGAAACGATGGTGGGAATGGCCCAGGGCACGAGGATTGCGGCACGCACGAGGCCGCGTCCCTTGAATTCGGCATTCAGCACCAGCGCGACGATGAGGCCGAGCACGGTTTCGAAGCTGACGGAAAGGATGGTGAATTTGAGCGTGTTGAGAACCGCGCCCCACCATGCGGGATCGGCAAGCAGGCCGCGATAGATGGTGCGGCCGCTGCTGAGCGTGATCCAGGTGAGGTAGTTCTTGAGGCCGACGAACTGCGCCCCGTCGAGATTGGTAAGCGAGGCGTCGGTGAGGCTAAACCACACGGTGCGCACCAGCGGCCAGCCCGCCACAAGCGCCAGCACCAGAAATGTGGGGGCAAGAAACAGCCAGGCGGATTTCAGTCTTTCCGACTGCAGGTCAGAGCCGGTGCCGGCGTCGGATGCCGCGACCGGTCTTTGAAGGGCGATGTCGTTCATGGGGATATCTCGCGGTTGGGGCGCGGGAGACGATCAGTCAAGACCGCCTCCCGCGCGGGCCGGATTACCAGCCGTTGCCTTTGAGATCGGTCAGTTCAACCTCGAGAAGTTCGAGATTTTCCGCTGCCGTGCCGTTGCCGGAGAGCGTGTTGTGCACGGCGCCCCAGAACTTGGCGGAAACCTCGTTATATTTCACCTTGGCCGAGGCGGAAGGACGCGGAACGGCGGTCTGGAAGATCGGCTTCCATGTCGGCATGAAGGGCTGCGCGGCAGCGACGTCCTTGTCGTCGTAAAGGGATGCGATAGTCGGCATGTTGGAGAGCTGAATCGCGCGCATCTTCTGGGTGTCTTTTGATGCCAGGAATTTCACGAGCTGAATGGCCGCTTCCTGATCGTCGGAATATTTCGAAACGGCGAGGTTCCAGCCGCCGAGTGTCGAAGCAGGGGCTTCGCCTTCCGCGCCCGCTGGTAGCGGGGTGACGCCGAACTTGCCCTTGATGGCGCTGTCGTCGCCATTACCCAGTGCATAGGCATAGGGCCAGTTGCGCATGAAGACGGAATTGCCGGTCTGCCAGACGCCGCGCGCTTCCTCTTCCTTATAAGCGAGCACGCCCTGCGGCGCGATGGTGCCGACCCAGCCCTTGGCGGTTTCGATGGCGGCTGCGGCCTTCTCATTGTTGACGGAGATATCGCCGTTGGTCTCGACAATATGGCCGCCGCCTGCGGAAGCGATCCATTCCAGGGCGTTGCAGGTCAGGCCTTCATAGGCGCTGCCCTGGAAAACGAAGCCCCAGAGGTCCTTCTGGCCTGCCTCGCGCTCCTTGTCCTGGATTTCCTTGGCGGTCTCGCTCAGTTCCTTCCAGGTCTTCGGCGGCTGCTTGCCATATTTTTCCAGAAGGTCCTTGCGATAGAAAAGCGCCGGCGCGTCGGTGAACATCGGCATGGCGACGAGCTTGCCGTCAACCGTCTGCGAGGCGACGATGGAAGGGAAATGATCGCCGATGACATCCTTCGTCGCTGCGGTCAAATCCACGAACTGGTCGGCCAGCTGCGGCGCCCAGATCACGTCCGTCTGGTAGACGTCGACATCCTTGTTGCCGGCGGCAAGCCACAGCCGGTACTGGCTGAACTGTTCGCTGGACGATGACGGCATGGTGACGAGATTGACCTTGTGACCGGTCTCTTTCTCGAAGGCGGCGATCCGTTCGCGGAAGAACGCGACGTTCTTGCCTGTCGAATTGGCGGCGATGGAAAGCTCGGCCGCCTCAGCCGAAACAGCGGCGGAAAACGCCGCTCCGCACAGGAACAAAGTCTTCATGGAAATATTCATTGTCAAACTCCTCCGTTGACGCTTCCGATTGTCCTCAAAATTGAAAGCGCTTTTGACCGACGCGAGGCTCTCAAAAGCCGAGCAATCTGTCAATACTCTTTCTAATCCCCCGGAAATCGGCCGTTTTCGCCTGCAATTTTTCGGCGTTTGCCTTTGGGAATGATCAACTGTAAGGTTTCAGGTGGAGGAAAATTGAAATCGTTTTCAATTTTTGTCGGCTTGAAAAATCCGCGGCGGCGACGCATGCAGGGGCAAATTGGCAAAAAATTATGAAGCTCAAGGAATTCGCAGAGAAAGTCGGGCTCTCGCCCACCACCGTCAGCCGGGCGCTGGGCGGCTACCCCGAGGTGCGCGAGGAAACGCGCCAGCGGGTGATGGAGGCTGCGCTGAAATATGGCTACCGGCCGAATGCCAATGCTGTCAGGCTGGCGACGGGCAGGGCGGGCGCCATCGGTGTCGTCATGGGCCGTTCGGGCGGCGGGCACTTCTTCTCCGAATTCATGGGCGGCATGGCGACGCGTCTGGAACGGGAGGAGACCGATATTCTCGTCAGCGTTACCGTCGATAATAATCTCGATGAGGAACTGGCGATTTTCAGCCGGCTGGCGGCGAGCGGCCGGGTGGATGGCATCATCGTGCATTCGCCGCGTCCGGAAGATGAACGCATCGCGCTGCTCAACCGGTTGGGCGTGCCCTTCATCGTGCATGGTCGCTCAAAGACGCCGTTCGAACATGCCTGGCTCGATATCGACAATCACGATGTGACCTATCGTCCGACGATCCATTTTCTGGAGCGCGGACACAGGCGCATCGCCCTTATCAATGGTCCGGTCGGCCGCACCTTTGTGCAGGACCGCGAGCAGGGTTTTCGCGAGGCGCTGGCCACGCACGGCATTACGCCGGATCCGCGTTTCATGATGAATGAGCACTTCAGCGAGGAGACGGCCTTTCGTTTCGCCCGCTCGCTGCTGGAACAGACGCCGCGCCCGACGGCCTTTGTGGCGGGTGCGATGATGACGGCGCAGGGTGTCTATCGCGCTGCGACGCAGATGGGGTTGACGATCGGCAGGGATGTCTCCGTCATCGCCCATGACGACGTGTTTCCTTATCTTACGCCGGAAAGCATGATGCCGCCGCTTTCCACCACCCGCTCGCCCATGCGCATGGCGGGCATGCGGGTGACGGACCTGCTTTTGCAGATCATCGGCGGCCGTCCCGTCCGCGAGGTTCAGGAATTGTGGCCGGTCGAGCTCATCTTGCGGGAATCCGTCGGCCCCGCCTGAACTTGTCGCCATAGCTCACTGATTCCACTCCATTTTGTGAACGTCGTTTGATAACGTTCGCCTTTCGTCATCTATACGTCCGCGCCGTCTCATGTATAATCGGAACAGTCACGGGCGTTATGGAACAGGACCCGGGCCGGCGCGTTGAGGGGACGTGTCTAAGGAGGTGGACGGATGTTTGAATTTTTAAAACCGCAACAGCAGACTGTGATCGATGATGTCGAGGCGACCGGCACCTATGCCGATGCGCTGCTCAACGTTCCGAGCCCGGAACTAAACCGTTCGACCGCCCGCGAGCATGGTCACGAGGCTCACTCCCGCGACTATTGCGAAAATCGAGATATTTCCCGCAGCGCCCTCGGTTTCGCCTGAGCCATTTCAAAAACATTCCTAAAAAAACGGAACGGACAGGCCGTGCCCGCGTTTTCCTGGACGACCCGCAGGGCGGCGCAACCGGACCGAAAGGACCTGACCGGCATTTGACCGGTGGGCGAATTGGGTGTTGCGCCGCCTGATTGACGACAGCGCAAAGGCGCTGTCGCACGAGATAAAAACGCAGCTTGTGCCCATCGTGGCCAAGCGTGTTTATCAGGAGGCCGCGATGCCAGCCGTTCCCGTCGAACCCTATCCCGAACCGCCGATGCCCGTGCCGCCGCAGCCGGATATCCCGCCGGTGGAAGAACCGGAACCCGACCGGTTGCCGGACGAGGTGCCGACACCCAATCCCGACGAAAATGACGGGCCGCCGAAGGTGCTCGCGCCTGTCAGGTCTCTCAGTTCTCGAATTTCTTGCTGACGAAAGCCGAGCCCTTTAGGCCGAAGCGCCACGGATATTCCGTCGCGCGGCTGATGCCGATTCGTCTGCCGCTGGTGACGGCTGCGGCTTCTTTCGGCAACCGCAGCAAAAACGGCGCTGCGTTCAGTGGCGCGCCGTCCATCTCCCCCGTAATCGCCAGCGCCTGACAGAGCCTGCCCGGGCCTGAGCAGAGAAGTTTTGGCTTGTCAGTTCCCCGTCGCAGTTTCATCATGTCTATGCCGGTCAGGGGTTCGATGGCGCGCAGAAGCACGGCGGAACCCGGGGCGCAGACAAAGTTGGCGCACCAGTGAATACCATAGGACCGGTAGACATAAAGACGGCCGGCCGGGCCGAACATTGCCCTGTTGCGCGGGGTCTGCCCGTTAAAACTGTGGGATGCCGGGTCGTCCGGATGATAGGCTTCGGTCTCCACGATGATGCCGCCGGTATTGCCGATGCGGAACTCCGCGCCAATGAGGGCGCGGGCCACATCCAGCGCGTCGCGCAGGAAAAAACTCTCCTGGATTTCCGGGCCAAAGGCCTGATTCATCTGGAACCCTTCCGCTCTGCCGTCGTTTGGAATTCAGGTTCTAACCGTTTTCCAGCATCGGACTCGTACCGGTGCTTTCCAAGCCGGAGGGCATGTCATGCAACTTTCGACGACCTATGTAAAACGCAATAACGGGGTTATCTCAATCGAGTTCGTCGGCAACGACGGCGATCAGGTCTCGGTTCGCCTCGCCGACGGTCTTGAAGGGATCGACGATGCCGAGGCCATCAAGCGGGCGAGCGCGGTGATGGTGCAACTGACCGCGTTCGGAACGCGCCAGGGGGCAGATGCGCCCTCGCAATTTTCCGCTCTAGGTACGGCGCAGGATGAAGCTCCGCACGGACAGGCGAGCGCCCGCACATCGAAGGATCGCGACATTCTGGAGGAAGAGTTGGAAGAGGGGCTGGAGGACAGCTTTCCGGCGAGTGATCCCGTCTCGGCGACGGTCACGTCCATTGCTTCGCGAAAAGGAGGGCGATGACATTGGCTGCTCGCAAAGTTGCACTGGTGACCGGCGCTGGCTCCGGCATTGGGCGCGCCGCCGCCCTTCATCTGTCGGCGCAGGGTTTCGCGGTCGGTCTGTTGGGCCGCACCGAATCGGAATTGAACGATGTCGCCCGGGAGATCGGCGCCGCATCCGGTTCTTCGAAGGTGCTCGTCGCCGATGTGGCGGATGAAGCGGCCATGCGTCACGCGGTCGCAGCGCTGGTTGAGAATTTCGGCCGGCTTGATGTCGTGGTGGCCAATGCCGGCGTTAACGGCGTCTGGGCGCCCATCGATGAGCTGAAACCTTCTGAATGGGACGATACGATCCGCATCAACCTGCGCGGCACCTATCTCACCGTCCACGTCAGCGTGCCGCATCTGAAAGCGGCCGGTGGCGGGTCCATCGTCATCATTTCGTCGATCAATGGCACCCGCACCTTCACATCGCCCGGTGCTACGGCCTATTCCGTGACGAAGGCCGGGCAATTCGCCATGGCGCAACAATTGGCGCTGGAGCTGGGGCGTCACCGTATTCGCGTCAACGTGGTGTGTCCGGGCGAAATCGAAACGGCAATCGATGAAAATACCGATATACGCGGGCGGGAAAAAACGGAGGTTCCAGTTCGTTTCCCGGCTGGGGATATTCCGGTAACCGGCGGCGTGGCGGGGACGAGCGACGATGTCGCTGTGCTGATCGGTTTCCTGGCGTCGGATGCGTCCCGCCACATTACCGGCACGCCGGTATGGATCGATGGCGGCCAGGGGCTGCTGCGATAATCGCGGCTCGCACTTTCACGGCCACACCATCACGGGCTTGTGTCCTTATGATTAACGAATGGGTAACGTCTGTTCACGAGACTTTGTCCATGGGCGAGGTTGCCGTGTTGTGGCCACCTTCGATAGTTAAGCATCTGCCGGAAAGGCGGGCAAATCAGGCGGGCAGAACGATCCATGGGCATGCAGGCATTGCTGGATTTCGCGGTTGCGGGGTTGCGGCAGAAGGTAAGGGCAGGGGCAAGAATGGCCGCGATCGTTGCGATCGGTGGCGGCCTTGCCGCGTGCACTTCCATGGGGCTGGACAGCGTCAAGAAAGACCCGCCGAAACTGTCGTCCAAGATGATGGCGCAGATGTCGGCCAAGAGCATGCGCCCGGAAAGTCCGGTTCTCGTTCGCATTTTCAAGCAGGAAAGCGAGCTTGAGGTCTGGAAGGTCGACAAGACCGGAAACTACGCCTTGCTCAAGGCCTATCCCATGTGCCGCTGGTCCGGAAAGCTCGGCCCCAAGATGAAGACGGGCGACCGGCAGGCGCCGGAAGGGTTTTATCATGTCTCGGCCGGCATGTTGAACCCGAACTCACAATATTACGTCTCCTTCAATCTCGGTTATCCCAACCGGCTGGAATCGGCGCTCGGTTACACCGGTGAGGCGTTGATGGTGCATGGCGCCTGCTCCTCTTCCGGCTGCTACGCCATGACCGATCAGCAGGTCGGCGAGATCTACGCCATCGTGGCGCGTGCGCTTCAGGGCGGGCAGGACCGCTTTCAGGTACAGGCCTATCCCTTCCGCATGAGCGCCCGGAATATGGTGGCGCATCGGGACGACCCCAATATGCCGTTCTGGAAGACGCTGAAAGAAGGCTATGACTATTTCGAGGTAACGCGCCGGCAGCCCAAGGTTTCCGTCTGCGGCCGTCGTTATGTCTTCAACAGTGAATTTGCCGAAGGCGAACCTGCCGATCCGCTGGCGGCCTGCCCGCCGGCCATCAACCAGCAGGATCCGCTGGTGGCTTCGAGGCTGGCCGAAGAGCAACAAAAATTTGCCGCCGCCATGAGTGAGGGAACTTCCAGCCCGCTCAGCGCGTATGTAGACGGCGGCATGCATCCGAGCTTTCGGGCCATTTTGAAATCGAACGGCGCCAAGGCCATGGCATCGCAGGTTTCCGGCACGAAGTACCCAATCAGCCGCCCAGAGGCGGCGCTGGCAGATCCCTTTGCCGGCGCGAGATGACGTAAATGAGGTTTTTCAATTGAACGAGACGACGACGACCCGGCGGGGTTTCCTGCTTGGAGCAGGTGGACTGGCGCTTGCCGGCCTTGCGGGCTGCAACACAACTGCGCGTGAGGCCGCCCGGCCTGCAGCACCCGCGGACGACCCGATGTATGCCCTGATGTATGGTCCCAAGCCGGACGAGCAGTTCCCGCTGCCGGAAATCCCCTACAAGCGGATTCCGCGTCAGTTCCTGCGGCAGATGGTGGCGAACCCGACGGGTGAACGCCCCGGCGTTATCGTCGTCGATACCGCCAATCATTTCCTCTATCTCACCTATGAGAACAATCAGGCCATGCGTTATGGCGTCGGCCTCGGCCGCGCGGGCTTTGAATGGGCCGGTCGCGGTGTCATTCAGTACAAGCGGCAATGGCCGCGCTGGACGCCGCCCGATGAGATGATCGCGCGCCAGCCGGAACTGGAACCCTATAGCAGCCGCAACGGCGGCATGGAGCCGGGGCTCAAGAACCCGCTCGGTGCGCGCGCGCTCTATATCTTCAAGGATGGCAAGGACACGATCTACCGCCTGCATGGCTCGCCGGAATGGTGGACCATCGGCAAGTCGGTATCCTCCGGCTGCGTGCGCCTGCTCAACCAGGATATCATCGACCTTTACAACCGTGTGCCCGATGGCACGCCGATCGTGGTGACGGCGCTCGGCCCCGCACAGCAGGGCGTGCCGATCGGCCAGGAAGGTGTGCCTGTGGCGCAATATGGTAACGGCGTGATCGGCGACGGCCTCTCGCAACCGATGCAGACTTATTGATCGCTGGAGTTCCACCCACGGCGGAGGCTCGCCGTGGATGCGTGCTGGCTGATTTCCTGCATCTGGCGGAGATATCCGCGCCTCGTCGCAGACATCAAGCTACT
The DNA here is from genome assembly GCF_002008205.1 of Agrobacterium sp. YIC 4121. NCBI lineage: Bacteria > Pseudomonadati > Pseudomonadota > Alphaproteobacteria > Hyphomicrobiales > Rhizobiaceae > Agrobacterium > Agrobacterium sp. YIC 4121. The sequence goes on from NZ_MRDI01000010.1 coordinate 96,043, forward strand.
CGGCGTGGCTGATCCTGATTGCCGGCCGTTTCCATTTCCAGGCGGAAGCGCGACACCAGGGCACGCAACTTTGCTGTTTCCGAGGCAAGCGTGGCTGACGCGGCGGTGGATTGCTCCACCATGGCCGCATTTTGCTGGGTGGCGTGATCCATGGAGTTCACCGCCGCGTTGATTTCGGACAGACCGGTCGATTGCTCGGTGGCCGATGTGGCGATGGCATTCATATGGCGGTCGATGCCGGCGATGCGTTCACTGATATCCTTCAGTGCTGTGCCGGTATCGAGAACCAGCTTTACGCCGCTCTCGACCTCCACGGACGATTGCCGGATATGGTCACGGATTTCGCTTGCGGCCTTTGCCGAGCGCTGGGCGAGATCACGCACCTCCTGTGCAACAACCGCAAAGCCCTTGCCGCTCTCGCCGGCGCGGGCAGCCTCAACCCCGGCATTCAGCGCCAGAAGATTGGTCTGGAAGGCGATTTCGTCAATGACGCCGATGATGCCGGTGATCTGCCGCGACGAGGCCTCGATACGGCGCATCGCTTCCTCGGCATGGCTTACCACCTCCACCGATTTCAGGGCGCTATGGTTGGCATCGGTGGCAGCGAGCCGCGCTTCTGCGGCCCGCTTGTTGGCATTCGAGACATTGACGGTGATTTCATCGAGCGCCGCTGCCGTCTGCTCAAGGGAGGCGGCTTGATTTTCGGTGCGGCGGGAAAGATCGCCGGCACCTGCGGCGATTTCCCGGCTGCTGCCGTCGATTGTGCCTATCCCGTCGGAAATGGCAAAAAGGGTCTCGGCCAATTGCCGGACCGAGGTGTTGAAATCATGACGCAGGGCCTCGAATTGTGGGGCGAAGGCGTCATTCAACTGGAAGGCCAGATCACCGGAGGCGAGCCGCTTGAGGCCGGCCGCAAGGCCGGAGGTTGCGATGCGCAGCCTTTCCGAAGCGTCTTCTTCCGCCTGCCGCCGCGTTGCTTCCTGATCGGCTTCCGCCTGCCTGCGGGCCGCCGCTGCCTGCTCCTCTAGTGCCCGGTTGGCGATGGCGGCCTGTCGGAAAATCTCGACAGCGCTGGACATGGAGCCGATCTCGTCCTTGCGGTCCGTGCCTGAGGGCGGTTGAGACGTATCGCCGCCCGCCAGCGTCTCCATATTTTTCGACAATTGCAGGATGGGACGGATAATCGATTTGCGGGTGAGCAGAAAAAGCCCGGTGGAGAAAAGCGCCGCCAGAACCAGAAGTCCCTGTAAGGCGAGGTTGATTGCCGCCTTGGTCTTTTCACTTTCGGCCGATGCAGTGTCGGAAAGCGCCTGAATCTGGTCGCCAGCCGCTTCCATCGCTTTTTCAAGCGCGGAGAATTGCTGCATGAATTCCGGCATCAGCTTGATGGCCTCTTCGGGGCTGGATTCGGCAAGTCCGACCACCGCGTTGGCGGCATCAATATAGGCGAGAAGCGGCTTTTCGACCCCGTCTATGACGGCTTTGACATTCGTGTCTGATGACAGTGACTTGTTTGCCTCGATCACTTCGCGAAAACTGGCTTCGTGTTCGGCAAGATCGGCCTTAACGGCCTTGAGGTCGAGGTCCATTCTGGCATCGGCGGAAAGAATGGCGGCAAGCACGTCTGACCGCAGCGCGTCATGCATCATGTCCGCCTGCATGTGGTTGCGAAGCACGTCCGCCGAAAGCGCCACATATTCGCTGTTACGGTTCAACGTCTCCGCCGCCCATATGCCGACACCCGCGGCGCTGCCGGTGATGGAAAAGATTGCAATGCCTGCCAATATTATCTTTTTTTGAATCGAGGCCATATGAGCGTTCCCACGCAATTGTTATACTTTAGGAACATAATAGAACATGCTTAATAAATGTTCTATTTCCGCTGAAGGCTCGATAAATGCAAAAAAGGCTGCATTTTGTATTGCAGCCCTTTCTATATTAGAATTTGTACTTTTATTGCGCGCGTTTCAGGGCGTCGCCGAGGATCGAAACAATATCGTCGAAATGGGATTTTTCGGCGATCAGCGGCGGCGAAAGGGCGATGATGTCGCCGGTGACGCGAATGAGCAGGCCGCGCTCGAAGCAATCCACGAAGACATCATAGGCGCGTGCGCCGGTAGCACCGTCGCGCGATTGCAGCTCGATGCCGGCGATGAAGCCGATGGTGCGGATGTCGATGACATTCGGCAGGCCCTTCAGGGAATGGATGGCGTCGTGCCAGACATCCTGCAATTCGGCCGCGCGGGTGAAAAGGCCCTCATCGCGATAGATGTCGAGCGTCGCGATGCCAGCGGCGCAGGCGACGGGGTGGCCGGAATAGGTATAGCCGTGGAACAGCTCGATCTGGTTTTCCGGCCCATGCATCAGCGCATCGTGCACCTTGCGGCTGGTGAAGACCGCGCCCATCGGGATCGCGCCGTTGGTCAGCCCCTTGGCGGTGGTGACGATATCTGGCGTAACGCCAAAATATTTGGTGGCGAAGGTGGAGCCCATGCGGCCGAAACCGGTGATGACCTCATCGAAGATCAAGAGGATGCCGTGCTTGTCGCAGATGGCGCGCAGCCGCTCCAGATAACCCTTCGGCGGCACCAGCACGCCGGTGGAGCCGGCGACCGGCTCGACGATGCAGGCGGCGATGGTTTCCGCGCCATGCAGGGCGACCAGACGTTCCAGATCGTCCGCAAGCTCGGCGCCGTGCTCGGGCTGGCCCTTCACGAAGCTGTTCTTCGCAGGATCATGGGTATGACGCAGGTGGTCTGCGGGAATTTGCGGGAAAACACGACGGTTGTTGACGAGGCCGCCCACGGAGATGCCGCCGAAACCGACGCCATGATAACCGCGCTCACGACCGATCAACCGGCTGCGGGTGCCTTGGCCGATGGCGCGCTGATAGGCAATGGCGATCTTCAGCGCCGTATCGACCGATTCCGATCCGGAGCCCGTATAGAAGACACGGTCCAGTTTCGCACCTTCCGGGCCGGGCGCAATCTCCGCCAGCCGCTCGGCGAATTCAAAGGCAACCGGGTGGCCCATCTGGAAGGAGGGCGCGTAATCCATTGTCGAAAGCTGGTGCTTGACGGCAGACGCGATCTGCTGGCGGCCGTGGCCGGCATTGACGCACCAAAGGCCAGCCGTGCCGTCGAGAACCTGGCGACCGTCATTGCTGGTGTAATACATGCCTTCGGCGCTCGTCAGCAGGCGGGGATTGGCCTTGAACTGCCGGTTGGCGGTAAACGGCATCCAGTAGCTGTCAAGCGAGGTGGAATTGGATCGGCTCGGGTTGTCCATGGTGGTCTCCTGTTCGTTGCCGGTGATTGAATGCTATTTTCGCGACTGAACAAGCCCTTTTCTCTCTGTGGCCAAGCCATTGAAAATGCTATAGGCCTGAACTCGGGTTTTCGATATTTCGAACAAGGGCAACGGGGGCTCAGGCATGTCGGTGGATATAGGCGGGCGTTTGCGCCATTTGCGGCTGCGCCACAATATTTCCCAGCGAGAACTGGCAAGGCGTGCCGGTGTCACCAATTCGACGATTTCTCTGATCGAATCCAATACCTCGAACCCTTCCGTCGGCGCGCTGAAACGCATTCTCGACGGCATACCGATCGGCCTTGCTGAGTTTTTCGCTTTCGAGCCGGAGACGAGCCGCAAGGCTTTTTACCGGGCGGATGAGCTGGTTGAAATCGGCAAGGGGCCGATATCCTTCCGGCAGGTGGGCGAGAATGTCTTCGGCCGCAGCCTGCAAATCCTCAAGGAATGTTACCAGCCGGGCGCCGATACCGGCAAGGTTCCGCTCGTTCACGATGGCGAGGAAGGAGGAATCATTCTCTCCGGGCGGCTGGAAGTGACGGTCGACGAGGAGAGGCGGGTGCTCGGGCCGGGCGACGCCTATTATTTCGAAAGCCGCAGGCCGCATCGTTTCCGTTGCGTCGGTCCCGTGCCGTGTGAGGTCATCAGCGCCTGCACACCGCCAACCTTCTGATTCCAGCGGTTTTTGCGCTTCGTAACGCGCATAGAACGGCCAGGTCGCGGCGATTCGGTAAAAAATGGCCGGCAGCTACGGCAATTTTGCGTGGCTGCCATGACTAGAATGCAGTTTCTTGCCACTCTTTTGCCGTGTTTGCGCCCTTTTAGCAATTTTTCCATCGCTTTTTCTTGGCGGCTTGGCAATGTCCGGCAAAAAAATCCTTACCGATATGTCAAATTTTATATGCATTGCCACAATCTTGCTGCGATGCAAAAAATTTTTATAGTCTGTTACGGACGCGGCTGTTCTTAACGTTCCTGTCTCATCTCGCCAAGTCATAAGAAACACATAAGAAAAGACTGTCGCCGGCACAAAACCCAATACATGCCGGGCCGGTACCCATGCTCTCAACACATGGCCGCCGGCACATTTGTTGCTTTTTTATGCAACCGTTAATATTGCCCGGACGTTGATCGGCCGCTCGCGCAAGAAATCGCATAGACGGTTATGGCCAATGTGCCTTACAAAAAATCCATTAGCATCAAATTCCGAACACAGACTTGTTATCTCTTTTAGACGGAAAGACGCGCCTCCGGGCACCGACCAATCGCAAAACATAAATGGAGTTCTCTCTATGAAGTCCGCGACCCAATCGGCTGAACAGACACTCAGCAGCTCCGAAGACTTCGATGTCAGTTTCCCTATCGGGGGCATCGCAAAGCGCAGCTTCGATATGACATCGGCTGCGCTTGCGCTGCTCATCTTCAGCCCGATATTCCTGTTGATCGCCGCGCTGGTGAAATTGTCCGATCCCGGCCCGATCTTTTATGGCCACCGGCGTGTGGGACATAATGGCCGCTATTTCCATTGCCTGAAATTCAGGACGATGGCGATGAACGGCGATGAAATTCTGCGGCAGTATCTTGCCGCCAATCCGGAAGCCGCCGAGGAATGGCGCGCTACCCGCAAGCTCAAGAACGACCCGCGTGTTACGGCTGTCGGCGCCGTGCTGCGCAAGCTCTCGCTCGACGAACTGCCGCAGCTCCTCAACATTATTCGCGGTGAAATGAGCGTGGTTGGTCCACGCCCGGTCGTGGATGAGGAACTGAGCTATTATGAAAGCGCTGCCGCTTATTATCTCAGCACCCGTCCTGGCCTGACCGGCCTGTGGCAGATCAGCGGTCGCAACGACGTATCCTACAAGACCCGCGTCGCGTTCGACACGCACTATGTGCAGAACTGGTCGATGCGGCAGGATGTCTTCATCATCGTCAAGACCATTCCCGCCGTGTGCCTTTCACGCGGAAGCTACTGAAAACCGATATTGAGTTCGGCTTTATCGATCTTCGTTTCGACACGCACCCCGACCGGGATCCCAAGTCCGGTCTTTGGGTGCGTCATTGGTGCTAATCATACCGGCCGTTTTCGCGGCACTGTGCAGCCGGCCCTGCCCAGTTGCGCGACGGCCGGATCGCCCGTGTGGCGATCCGCTAACAGGGAGTTTCCCGATGAACGGCTTGTCTGCCGCCCGCCGCCCGTTTGTGGCCTTCGTATTTGCCGCTTCCGTCGCCCTTACCGCGCCGCTCTCCGCCATGGCTGCGGATGGCGCTCAATATAAGCTCGGTACCGCTGACAAGCTGCGTATCCGTGTTGCCGAATGGCAGCCGGCGGATGGCAGCATCCGCAACTGGGATGTGATCAACGGCGATTATTCCGTCGGTCCGTCTGGGGCGCTGTCGCTGCCTTTCATCGGTCAGCTGGATGTTGCGGGCAAGACCCCATCGGAGGTCAGCGAAGAGATTGGAGCCCAGCTTCAGAGCAAGTTCGCCCTTCGCAACCTGCCTTCGGCCTCCGTCGAGATCGCACAGTTCCGACCGATCTTCTTGAGCGGCGACGTGCAGACGCCGGGCGAATATCCCTATGCCGCCAATCTCACCGTGCTGAAGGCCGTCAGCCTTGCCGGCGGCCTGCGGCGCTCGGATGCCGGGCAGCGTTTTGCCCGCGACTTCATCAATGCCCGCGGTGACGCCGCCGTCTATGACAACCAGCGCGCAAGGCTGCTCGCCCGTCAGGCGCGGCTGGTCGCCGAGGTCAAGGGTGACGCGACCATCGCCAAGACGCCTGAAATGGAAAAGATCGGCGAGATCGACGTGCTGCTGGCCAGCGAAAGCGCGCTGATGAAATCGCGCACCGAACGTTACACCCTGCAGCTCAAGGCGCTGACGGACCTGCATGCCCTTCTGCAGAGCGAAGTCGAATCCCTGAAGAAGAAATCAGAGACGCAGAATCGTCAGCTCCAGCTTGCCAACGAGGACCGCGACCGGGTCAACCGGCTGAACGAGCAAGGGCTCGCGTTGTCGCAGCGGCGTATTTCCGCAGAAGAACGCGCGGCCGAAGTGGAATCCAACCTGCTCGATATCGATACGCAGTCGCTGCGCGCCAAACAGGATATCAACAAGGCGACGCAGGACGAGATCAACCTGCGTAACGATTGGGTGGCGCAGCGCTCCAAGGAATTGCAGGACACGGAAGCGGAACTGGACAAGCTCAATCTGCAACTGACCACCAGCCGCGAATTGATGTCGGAAGCGCTGGCGCAATCGGCCGAGGCGATCCGTTTCGATCCCTCGGGCAAATCAGCGACAATCAGCTATGTCGTGGTGCGTGAGGAAAACGGCAAGCCGAAGGAGCTGAAGGTGGATGAAAACGCCATGCTCCAGCCCGGCGATGTCATCAAGGTCTCGTCTGAAATCCTGATGCAGTGAGGTTTCAATGCGGATCGCCAAATCGGCGCTGATCGATCCCGAACGCAATGAGATTTATGGAATGGCAGCGGTTGCGCTGTCATTCTTCGTCTTCGCTTACTCGTCGCGTTTCGGGCAAATCTCGGTTCTGGCCTATTATGGCATGTGGCTGCCGCTGGTGGTGGTCGATTATCGGCGCGTGCTCGGCAATTATCCGCGCTATCTCTGGATATTCGCCTTCGGCATCTTGACGGTTCTGTCCAGCTTCTGGTCGGAAGCGGCGTCGGTGACCATGCGCGCTTCCATCCAGTATATGACACATATCGTCTGCGCGCTGATCGCCATGCGGGTGATCTCCATCCGGACGCTGACGCGCGGTGCGCTGATCGGCATCGCCGTCGTTCTGCTCTATTCGTTGCTGTTCGGCATTTATCTCTTCGATGCGCTGGATGGCACCTATAGTTTCGTCGGCGCTTTCTCTTCCAAGAACCAGCTCGGTTTTTATGCCTCGCTCGGCGTCATTTTTGCCGCCGCATCGGTACTGGTGCTCAAGCAAAGGGGCATCTGGTTGCCGATTGCCGGCGTCACCGGGCTCCTGTCGGCCTATAGCCTCCTTGCGTCCCAATCGGCCACATCCACGATTACCACGGCGGCGGTGGTCGCGCTCATCATCGGCTTCATTCCCATCGGCATGCTTTCGCCGGCGAACCGAAAGATGACGTTTTTTGTGCTCGGTGGTCTCGGCGCATTGCTGGCTGTCGCATCCCTGCAATTCGGCCTGCTGGACGCAATTCTCGGCATTTTCGGCAAGGATTCGACGCTGACCGGCCGAACTTACCTCTGGCAGCAGGGCATCGAGGCGGCGAAACAGACGCCGATCCTCGGCGTCGGTTATCAGGGGTTCTGGGTCGCGGGTTTTCCCGATGCCGAACGTCTGTGGAACGATTTCTTCATTACCGGCCGCAGCGGCTTCCATTTCCATAATACCTATATCGAAACCGTGGTGGAAAACGGCTTCGTTGGCATGCTGCTGCTTGGCATGGTGCTTTACGGAACGTTGCTCGGGCATCTGCGCTCGGTGCTGATGCGCAAGAGCGATCCGCAGGGCGTCATCCTGTTTGCGATCTGCGCCCTATTTGTCGTGCGTTCCTTCGTGGAGATCGACATCATCTTCCCCTACCAGATCGGCTCGTTCCTGCTTTATTTCGCAGCCGGTAAACTGTGCCTCCCGGCAAGGGCTGCGGAAGGGAGCGAGCCTCACCCGGCAATCGGCATGCGGTTACAAACGAGAGCCTAGAGATAATCCGCCGAGACATGCGGACTGGCATGGATGAAACTCCACATGTCCTTGCTGACCTCGACGATGTCGGCTATCGATTTTTCGAGCTGTCCGATTTCCTTCTCGTCCATGCGCTCCACCTTGCCGTAGCGCACCTGGCTGTCATCCTCCACCAGCCGCATGAGCTGCGTGCTGGCGATTTCGCCTTTTTCGTCGAATGAATAGATGCAGTGATTGTATTTGTTGCGCGTCTTCGCTTCCTTCTTCAGCCGCGCCATGATGGAGAGGATGGTCTTGCGGTCCTTCGCATCGGTGGAGGGAAGCTTCGCCAGACGCTCGATCAGATCCATGCGCGCCCGCGTGGTGTTGAGAGTCAGGAAGACGACGATGGCCGCTTCCTTTTCCACTTTCAGGAGATGGACGATCAGATAGATCATCAGGCTTTCCGTGTTGGTCCACACGTAATTCAGCCTGCCGACCAGCAGCAATACATCCGACATCGCCGCCATGCCGCTTCTCCCCCCCCCGACGAAACATATTTGGATATTATATGCCGACCGCTGCGGAAAAGACAGTGTAGGTTACTGATATTTCTTCATCTTTCCTTGAAGGCACGGGACATGCTGTCGGAGATGGGCTTGGTCAGATATTCGAAGAAAGTGCGCTCCGAAGTCTGGATCAGCACGTCGGCCGGCATGCCGGGCACGGGGTGGAAATTGTGAACCTTGGCGATTTCCTCGTCGGGTATCTGCACCCGCACGATGTAGACGTCCTTGACCTGAAGGCCGGCATTTTCCTCGATGCTGTCGGCTGAAACGTAAAAGACCTTGCCGTTCAGAACCGGTGTGGTGCGGCGGTTGAGCGCCGAAAGGCGGATCGCGGCCGTCTGCCCCTCATGCAGTTGGTCGATGGAGGTTCGCAGCACCTGCGCCTCCAGAATAAGGGGCACATGAGCGGGCAGGATTTCCATGATCGGCTTGCCGGTGGTGATGACGCCGCCTGGTGTATGATAATAGGCGCGCACCACGGTTCCGTTGACGGGAGAGCGGATGACGGTGCGTTCCAGCACTTCGGCGGCGCCGCGCACCTGTTCGCGCACGCTGTCCAGATCGGACTCGGCGGTTTCCAGCGCATCGAGCGCGGCCTGCTTGTTGGCGTTGACGGCAATGACCGCTTCCTGCCGGAACTTGGCGATTTCCGCCTCGCTCTGGTTCATTTCGCCGCTCAGCCGTGCGATATCGCCCATGGCGTCGGCGATGGCGCGCTCCAGCGCCAGCATGTCGGTCTTGCGGATGACGCCGTCCTTGGCGAGCCGCTCCTTGGAGTCGCGCTCCTGTGTCAAAAGCGCCAATTGCCGGTCGAAGGACTGTTTTTGGCCGTCATAGCCCGCATAGCGGAACTCAAGAGACCGGATATTCTTGTCGATCAGGTTCATCTGTTCCTCAAGCTTGATGAGCTTGCTGTGGAACACGATGTTCTGGCTCTGGATGATGGAATTGATATCCGGATCGCCGGCTTCCTTCATGACGATATCCGGCACCTTGAAGCTTTTTGCGCCCTGCGCCTCGGCGCGCAGGCGCACCACGATGGTTTCGAGGCGAAGCCGCCGCAACTGCAACATGCGCTCGTTGGCAAGCGCCGTCGTCTTGTCCAGCGTCAGAAGAACGTCGCCTTCCTTGACCGTGTCGCCTTCGCTGACCATCATTTCCTTGATGATGCCGCCTTCCAGATGCTGGACCACCTTGTTGTTGCCGGTGGCGACGAAACTGCCCTGGGCGATGATGGCGGAGGAGAGCGGTGCGGTGCCGGCCCAGAATCCGAAACCGCCGAAGGAGGCGAGCAGCACGGCAAGACCGATCGAGCTGTGCAGGCGGATCGAGCGCGGCACCTCGGTGTACCATTCGAGCTGGCCTTGGGGTTTGACTTCGGCAATGGCGTTTTTCTTTTTGAACATGACGGTTCTCAACCCTCGATCTGCGGGGACTGGTTGGCCTGGCGGCCATTGCCGGAAAGCGCCTTCAGCACGTCCATCCTTTCGCCGAACATGGCGACCGATCCGTCCTTCAGCACCATGATCTTGTCGACGCATTGAAGCAGCGCCGGCCGCTGGGTGATGGTGACGGTGGTGATGCCCTGTCTTTTGGCATGCAGCAGCGCCTTGGCCAGCGCCTGTTCGCCCTGCGTATCCAGATTGGAGTTCGGCTCATCCAGCACCACGAATTTCGGATCGCCGAAAAAGGCGCGGGCAAGCGCGATGCGCTGTTTCTGGCCGCCGGAAAGCGGTGCGCCATCGGCGGCAACCACGGTTTCATAGCCCTGCGGGAAACCGGCGATCAGCTCGTGCACATCGGCCAGCACTGCCGCCTCATAAATCTGCCGGTCCTCGATATCGTCGCGCATGCGGCAGATATTGGCTTTGATGGTGCCGGGGAAAAGCTGCACGTCCTGTGGCAGATAACCGATACTTTCACCGAATTGTCGCTGGTCCCAGTTGCGCAGATCCATTAGATCGAGGCGCACATTGCCTGACGTGGGCAGGATGGAGCCGACCAGCATCTTGCCGAGCGTTGTCTTGCCGGAGCCGGAATTGCCGATGATGGCGAGCGACTCTCCCTTTTTCAGCGAAAAGGAAATGCCGTTCAAAATCACCTTCTTCTGCGGCGGCGGCACGAAGAGGATGCGCTCCACATCAAGACGCCCTTCCGGATTGGGAAGGCGCAGGCGGGGGAAGTTCAGCGGCGAATTGATGAGAAGCTGCTTGATGCGGCCATAGGAAGCGGCAGATTTGTTGAACTGGTGCCAGCCTTCTATCGCGCCTTCGATGGGCGCCAGCGCCCGGCCGGAAATGATGGAGGCTGCAATCACCATGCCGCCGGTGAGTTCGCCGGATAGCGACAGATGCGCGCCCCAGCCGAGCAGCGCCACCTGGGTAATCATGCGCGCCGCCTTGGAAACGCCGGAGAACATGATGTTGCGATCCTGCGCCGCCACATGCGATTTCAGGGAGCCTGCGGTTTCGCGGCCCCACATCTTCACCGCTTCGGGGATCATGGCGAGCGCATTGATGATCTGCGAATTGCGCGACATGGAATCGAGGTGGAAGTTGGCGCGGCTCAAATAACCGGAAGCCTCGGAGAACTGTCTTGCGGTGAAGCGCTGGTTCAGCCAGGCGATGCCGAACAGCACCGCGCAGCAGACCATGATGATGATGCCGAGATGTGGATGGACGAGATAGACCACCACGATGAAGAGCGGCATCAGCGGCGCATCGAGAAAGGCGATGAGCGTGCCGGAGGTGATGAAGGAGCGCAATTGCTGCAGATCCTGCAAGGTCTGGTAGTCCTTGCCGCTGCCATGCAGGGAAGCGCGGGCGGCGGCGGACAGGATCGGCGCGCCAAGCTGCACCTCGAGTTCGACGGCGGTGCGCATCAGGATGAAGCGGCGGATGGCGTCCATGAAGGCCTGCAGTAGAACCGCGCCAAGGACGGCGACCGTCAGCATCACCAGCGTATCCATCGAGCGGCTGGTCAGCACCCGGTCGGAAATCTGGAACAGATAAAGCGGGATGGCGAGCAGCAGGACATTGATGGCGACCGTGAACAGCATCACCACCACCATGTTACGCCGCACGGCGGCGATGCCCTTGGCAAGGCTTGCGGCGAAATTGATCGGCTCGCTGCGTTTGTGAAAACCGCTGTGGCTTCCACCGCCGCCGCCACCACCGCCGCCGCCACCATTGTCCGTCGGCTCCTTGCCGCCGCCGCCCGTCACCGGCCGGCGTTCGTTTTCACGGATCGGTCCGTCATTATTGTCGATGGTCTTGACGAAAGGCAGGTCGGCATTGTCGATCTTGGCCTGCGGTTCCGGCGGGGAGGCGGGTTGCCGGTCCCGTTGCGGTGCCGGCCTTTCTGCGGGAACATCCCGCAACTGTTCCGCCTGCTCCGTTTTTGCATGCGGTTGGGAGAGAACTTGTGGGGAGGCGGTCTGTGCAGGGGTGGAAACTTCTTTTGCCGTATGTTCCGCGCCGGATAATTGGCGCAGGTTTTCGACGGCTTCATTGATTGCTGAAATACAGGCGTCCGTCAGTTTGCTGTCTTCCGCGTCCTGATCCAGCGGCAAGTCCAGCGAGCGTCCGTCGGCAATGGTTTTTCTAGAAATATGATCCATTTTATATCTGTCCCCTCGGTGATCTCACGGTGTTTGCGGTTCGGCCGTGACGGGGCGCGGTTATCGCCCCGCCAGCCAAATCTACGCGGTCACCGCCTGCATGACGTCGGCCGAATGCCCGTTCGACCATGACAGGTCGTGACCGGCATTGATGACGCCATTGGATTCGTTTTCGATGGTGGCGGGATCGTCGTGAAGAAAGGCGATGACCTCGTTCGCGAGTTGGCCTTGCTGGGGTTGCGACGTGTCGTTTTCGATGATGCCGCCCTGTATCAGTATGGCATCGGAATAAACGCCGCCGGCGACATAGGTGGTGGAGCCGAAGCTGTCGTAGTCGACGATCTGCGCCAGATTGACCACGGCGTTGCTGCCGGTATCGATATGAATGGTGGCGCCCTCGTTATTTTCGAGAACCTTGGCGGCGGCCTGCGTCACATCGTCGGAATCGCCGAGCACGCTTACCTGTTTGATGATGCTGACATCGTAGAGATTGCCGGTGATATAGAGGACGTTCAGACCCTCATAGCCGGCGAAATTGACGTCATGGGCAAGCGCATCCGGCATGTTGGGATCGCGCTCGTTGATGGCATTCACCGTCTGGTTCATATAGTCCGGCATGGTTTCGAAACGGTCGTTGCTGCCGACATTGTGAATGGCGGCGTCGTTCCAAAGCAGGTTGTTGCCGGACTGGATGGTGGCGCCTTCCGGCGCATCGGGATTGGCGCGTGCCCAGTCATTGTCGTAGAGCACGGCGATCTGGCTGATGATGTTCATGTCCAGCACATTGCCGCCGACGATGATCAGGTCGTATTGCATGCCGATGCCGAGGAAATTCGCAATGTTGAGCGCGGCGTTGCCGCCTGTCAGCAGGCTGACGGTTGCGCCCGAGGTCGTTATCGTCATCGTGTCGTTGTCGCTGACGAACTGGTATTGCTCGATCCAGTGGACGAAGGAAACGTCGCCTTCCAGCACGCTGACGCGCCAGGCGGTGGGAAATATCGGCGGTTCGCCGTTTTCCTGGCTGCTGTTTTCCGTGTTTTCCGCGCCCGGATAGACGCTGCGCTCGAAGCTGGCGATATTGAAGGCTACCGTCGCCGCCTGATCTTCCGACCGTGTGAAAACGGAGTCGATCTCGTCCCGGTCGCTATAGATATAGGCTTGGGTGATCGCGTCGATCTGGTGATAGTCACCCATGACGGCGGTTACCGACGTCATGACGCCGGTATTGACCAGCGTGGCGATGTTGGCGACCACATTGGCGCCTGCGGCGACATCGAGGCTGTTGCCGGCAGGGCTGTCCTCATGCAGCGAAACATCGCTCTTTTCCGGCTCTTCCGCCGGCTTGGCGATGCCGCGATCGGGCATGTAGTCGTCGAGCATTGGCTTTTCGCTGGCTATCGAGCCATTAATGTAAAGCCCGTCGATGTCATTGCCGGCCAAAACGAAATCCTGATCCGCACCGGTGCCGAGCGACGTCACGTCGTTTTCGCGGGCATGGTCGATATAGTCGTGCGCGGATTTGGCGAGCGCCTGCAGGGCGTCGTAGCTGTCGGTCCGCTGGAAATTGGAAAAAGGTGTGAAGACGGACGCTTCATTGTAGAACTCGACGGTGCGCTCTGTGGCGAAGCTGGTGTCGCGCCACACAAAAGGGCCGTCCGTCATGTTCAGATAGTCGTCGTCCTGAAGAATATTGACCTGCGCCACATGCGCGATGACCGAACCGGGACCGGTGTGAACCACCAGTTCATATTCCTCCTCAAAGGAAAGACGGCCGGGAAAACGGAAATTGACGCCGGAAATATCGACAGGGATGGCATCTGCGAGCCGCTGCATGTCGTGTTCGACCATTCGCGCGAAATGCGGCTGCAGATAATCGAAATCATAATAGCCGGCGCGGTAGTTGACGCCGGGATCGTAGTCCTTGAGCGCAACGTCATAGTTCTTGTCGAGCAGCCTTGCTGCTTCATCGTCCGGCAAACGGTCCGGATTGGAATGCGCCGGGCCTTCGGTATAGTTGGCTCTCAGACGCGCTTCCTCGATCACCGTGTCGAACAGGCCGATGAAATGCGCAATCATGTCCGAAATCTTGTCGATATGCATTGGAGGTCCCTCCCTGATCATCGCGGCAGAGCCTTAAGGCTGCGGATGGCACACGTCCTGGAGGCGGTGCTTCGTTTTACGCAACCCCGGTCCTTCAACCGCGAACTGCACCGGCGGGTGCCGGTGCAGCTCTTTTCGTCAAGAGGTGGTTATCAGGAGTGATCCTCACCGACATCAGACACATTCGAGTTACCGCCTGTGATCGTGACATCAACTGCGTTGGAGAGCATGTTGGCGCCCTGCACCAGTTCCAGATGGAAGCCGGAATTTGCAAGGATTGCCGATGCATCCGCAGTGCTGGTACCTGCTGCGTCGTCGCCGGCCTTGAGATCCCATCCCTTGCCGTCGATGCCCTCGGCGCCATAGGCGTCACCGGCATTGGCGCTCAGGTGGTTTTCCGCACCGCCATTCTGCATCTTGATGTCGTAGGCCTCATCCTGGTCTGCCAGGTGGTTGGCCTGCACCATGCTGAAGCCGGTGTCGTTACCATCGCCGTTGAGCGAGCCGTTGAGGATATTGTCGACATCGAGAGTGAACGAGAAGTCGTCACCCAGATTGAAGGTGAGGTCTCCGCCGGCGATGCCGAGATTGCCGACATCCTTGACGCCCGTGATGTTGCCGAAGTCGTCATCCGACTTGTAGAAACTGTCTGCGGAGTTGAAGCTGTCGGAGGTCGTCGTGGTCTTGGTGGAGGTGTCGTTGTCGGAATAGTTGGACGTCTTTGTGTCCGTATCCGTGATCGTTTTTACATTGGTGTCGTTGTCGCTGTACGACTTGCTTTCATAGCTCCAGTCGTAGTCGACCTTGATATCGGTGTTGGTTTCGGTGCTGGTCTTGGTGGTCGTGTCGTTGTCGCTATAGGACTTGCTGTCATAGCTCCAGTCATAGTCGTTGTCGCGATTGTCACCGTTATTGGCTTCAACATCGATCTTGGCGTCAACATCCACATTGGTGCTGTTGTCGCTGTTGTCGTTGTTGCGGTTTTCACCGTTTGCGGTGCCGACGTTGCTGTCTTCCACCTTGGCGTCATTGGTCGACGTGTTGGCGAAACCATCGGAAAGCGCGCCGATCTTGGTGATGTCGTCGTCGCTGCCGGATGCCTTGTGATCGTAACCCATTTCGATTTCCTCCGAAAAAGCTCGGAGCAGCTTTCGAAATCCCTCTCATCTCAAACGGGATTTTTTCGCGCTTGCCCCGGGTAGCATGAAGATTGATGTTTTGCAGATGCACTCGGTACGCATCATCTGCGGTTCGGTAGTGGCCCGTGATCGGGCTCTTTTCGTTCAGCCCTTGTGCGCTACTCGGTAAAACGGCGCACAAATCCGTTCCTCGCTCCATAAGGAGAGCGCGGTGGCTTCGTCTTTTCGCTTGCATGTTTTCTTGAAAAGGGACCGGCGTTTTTCAAACACACGTCAAGGCCGGAGGTGTCTTTCCATCGGCCGCCGTTCAGCGACGGTCAGACTGTGCCGTAGAAAAATTGCGCTTCCTAGATATCAATTCGGGTTAAACATATCGGCGCTTTACCCGAATATATATGTCGCAGGGGGTTCTCCGGCGGGTCGTTTCGCCGATCTGGCCTCAAAAAATGCCGCTTCGTCAGGGCAAGGCGGCGTTTTCGAGAAACATGGTTTATTTCGGTGGAAAAAGGCCTTTATCCCGAAAAGGAACAGGCTGCAGCGCGCCTCGCCGGCGAGCTATGTAAAGGGATATCAACTAAAAGTTATATTTTCCCGGAAGGCAAAACCACAGCGAAAGCTTTTCCGATGTATTTGTTTTTGCAGCGGTTACAGAATGAATGATTCTATCTCCCCGTAACCTATTTTGTATGTCAATTGTAAAAAATAACCCGTTTGGGCCATTTATTTACACAGCTTTTCGTATTAGCGTGTGTTAATTAACGGGTAATTAATGATAGTTGACATGGCCTAAAGCGGAGAATCGCCCCCAAGTATTCAGGGGAAAGATAGCCGGCGGACGACAGACTGCACAACCAAAAGAAAGTAATGCGTAAGCGCTTGAGGGAGGCGTCAATGTTCATGGGAACGTCAGATTATGCGGCAAAACAAAAAAACGCCGTTGCTCCTATAAATGGAACTTTATTGGTCATAGCGGATCCGGACCTGTTTTCCGAGTGCCTCATGGAGGCGCTGGGCAAAAAGTTCCCCACATTCGCGGTGGTGAGCGTAAGGTCGTCGGCGGGCATCGAGGACGACTACGGTAACAATGTACGGCTGGTTTTGCCTTACAGGATGTCGGGGGACCGTCTTCATGCCGTTCTTTCGGAGGTTCGGGAAAAACATCCCGATGCGCCGATCGCGCTCGTCGTCGAAACCATCGATAAATTCGAGGAGCCGCTGAAAAGGCTGGTGGGAATGCGCGTCATCGATGGCGTGCTGCCGCTCAATCTCAGGCTCGATGTTTTCATGGCGGCTGTCGATCTGCTCATGAAGGGCGGGGAACATTTTCCTGCCGCTCTTCTCGGCAAGCTCACGCCCTATTCGCCTTCGGTCAACAGCAAGAGCGTTCAAAGCGATGCCGTGATCGCCAACCGCGCCGATGCCCTTGCCGCAAGCAGGGGCGACGTGGCGGCGCTGACGACACGCGAGGTGCAAATCCTCGACCTGCTTTGCAAGGGAACGCAAAACAAGATCATCGCTGATCGGCTGCATTTGTCCGAGAACACCGTCAAGGTTCACGTTCGCAATATCTATAAGAAAATGAACGTGCGCAACCGCACGGAGGCGGCGTCGCGCTTCTTCAACAAAGATGAAGACACGACGTTCTCCGGCGGCTGGAAGAACTGAGCGTCAGGGCGGCTAGGGCCGTCCGGACGCCAGTTCCCTCCGGTATTTCTCCAGGAGGCTCAGGGCCTCAGGAAGCAGCGGGATTTCTGCCCGAATCCGCTCGGTGAGCAGATGTAGGGAGAGGAGCCCGAGTAAGACTGCCGAGATACCGCGGGTGCGCCCGAGGCATCGGCAACAAGCGTAACGGCCGCGTTGCCGGGTTTTTGATAACCGTAGGACGCCTTCGCCGGAACGACGCTGCTTTTGGTCGTGGCGGTATTGGCCGACGCGGTCTTGATGAGAACGGCGTCTTCAACCACGGAGCATGAAGCCGTCGCGAAGGTGAAAGTTACAAGTGCTGCGGCAACAAGCGCGAAGCGACAATGGCGGGCTGCTTTGCCGCTATGGGAATAAGGCATTTCATTCGTCATGTGTGTCCCCTGAAATCGACTGTCTGTCGCATCTCGCCGGGCGGTTTTGTTCCCGGTGGACCGAGCCTTACAAAACCAGGATAGCCCCGACTGGTTGAGCGAAGCTTGCGCTAATGCTCAATAAGAAAGGCATAATAGAGGCATAGTTAAAAAGTATTAAATCAAGGGGCTATTTTGGGTAATCAATTGTAATATTTTGATAAAATGAAGTTGACCTGTTTTCTTCTGCGCCTATCATGAAAGTTGAAATTTATCTGACCGAAATATTAAACCTCCAGAAGAAGTAAAAACCGGAGGATGATATTCAGGATATCGTACAATCGGGAGTTTGATCCAGTTTAGATGAATCAGCTGCGCTGATTCCTCATGGGGAGGAGTGTGTAATGCGTAATTTCGTTCCCAACGAACACGACAACGGCGTCACCATCTACTCCGAATGGAGACCTGGCCAACGCGTTCTCGTCAATGGCGGCGCCGGTTTTCTCGGTTCCCATCTTTGCGAACGCCTGTTGAGCTGCGGCCACGAGGTGATCTGTCTCGACGATCTTTCGACCGGACGCACCGCGAATGTGGCGCATTTGCGGGACAATAAGCGGTTTTTGCTGGTCGAGCACGATGTGCGCAAACCGTATGACATCGATGTCTCGCTGATCTTCAACTTCGCTTCGCCGGCTTCACCGCCCGACTATCAGCGCGATCCGGTCGGCACGCTGCTCACCAATGTCCTTGGTGCGGTCAATGTGCTGGAAGTGGCGCGCAGATGTGGTGCAACCGTCGTGCAGTCGTCGACATCGGAAGTCTATGGCGATCCGCACGTCAATCCGCAGCCGGAAACCTATTTCGGCAATGTAAATACAATCGGGCCGCGAGCTTGTTACGATGAAGGGAAGCGCAGCGCCGAAACGCTGTTTTTCGATTACCACCGTAGTTTCGGTGTCGATATCAAGGTGGGACGCATCTTCAACACCTATGGGCCGCGCATGCGACCCGATGACGGGCGTGTGGTTTCGAACTTCATCGTCCAGGCGCTGAAGGGCACCGACATCACCATTTACGGCGATGGCAGCCAGACCCGTTCCTTCTGCTATGTCGATGACCTGATCGACGGTTTCCTGCGCTTTTCGACCAAGCCGAAGGATTGCACCGGGCCGATCAATCTCGGCAACCCGAGCGAAATTCCGGTGCGGCAGCTCGCCGATATCGTCGTCCGCATGACGGGTTCCCGTTCGCGCATCGTGCATCTGCCCGCCGCGATCGACGATCCGCAGCAGCGCCGCCCCGATATTTCGCGGGCAAACGAACTGTTGAGATGGCAGCCGCGCGTGCCGCTCGAAATCGGCCTGGAAAAAACCATCGTCTATTTCGATGCATTGCTGGCCGGCAAGGCTGTGGCGGAGGCCGTATGAGATGCCCCGCACAATCCTCGTCACGGGCGGGGCCGGATTCATAGGCAGCCACATCTGCAAGGCGCTGGCCCAATCCGGCTTCAAGCCTATCGCTTACGATAATCTCTCGACGGGTCACGCGGATTCGGTTCGCTGGGGTCCCTTCATCGAGGGCGACATTCTGGATCGTGGCCTTTTGAAAGCCTCGCTCAAGGAGTTCTCGCCGGCCTTCGTCATCCATTGCGCCGCCAATGCCTATGTCGGTGAGTCCGTCGAGGATCCACGCAAATATTACCGCAACAATGTCGGCGGCAGTCTTGCGCTGCTGGATGCCTGTCTCGACCAGAATATCGGCGGGCTGGTGTTTTCTTCAAGCTGCGCCACCTATGGTGTACCGCCGCAATTGCCCATCCGTGAGGAAACGGCTCAAATGCCGGTCAATCCTTACGGGCGCACGAAGCTGATCTTCGAAATGGCGCTGGAGGATTATGCCGCTGCCTACGGTTTGCGTTTCGTGGCGCTGCGTTATTTCAATGCCGCCGGGGCCGACCCGGACGGTGAGCTTTACGAGCGCCATGAACCTGAAACCCATCTGATCCCGCGGGCACTGATGGCGGCTGCCGCAAGGCTTCCGCAACTGGATGTCTTCGGGGCGGATTACGACACCAGCGACGGCACCTGCATTCGCGATTACATCCATGTCAGCGATCTGGCCGATGCCCATGTGGCTGCCGTCAATTATCTTGCCGAGGGCGGAGAGACGCTGCGCGTCAATCTCGGTTCCGGTCACGGTACATCGGTCGGCGATATCATCCGGGCGATCCATCGCGTAACGGGGCAGGAAGTTCCGGTGCATTTCGGCGCAAGGCGCGCCGGAGATCCGCCAGCCCTGTTCGCAGATATCAAACGTGCGGAAGAAACGCTCGGTTTTACCCCGAAGCGTTCGGATATCGACACCATCATCCGGACGGCAGGTCCCGGTTTCGGACTGGAGGTGCGGTCATGAAAGCCCATTCCACCCCTTCCGTTCCATCGGCCAGTGCGGTTGCAGTCGCCAGTGACTTGCGAATGCTGCCGGTCTTTGCCGGCTGGAACCGCACGGCCTATCTTCTCGGCATTGGCGGCTGGCTGGTGACGCTCGCCTATTTCTGGATCTGGTGGCTCGATCGCGATCGCGTCATCGACTGGCCCTATTATACCGTCGTGACGATAACGCTCGCGTGGATCACGCTTCTGCCATCCTATTTCATCTTCATCTTTCTGAACGCGAAGGTTGTCGACCGGCGCTCCCCTCTGCCACGGGGCAGGGTGGCGATGGTCGTCACCAAGGCGCCGTCGGAACCTTTCGCGGTGGTGCAGAAGACGCTGCTGGCCATGCTCGAACAGAAGGGCCTGGAATTCGATGTCTGGCTCGCGGATGAGGCTCCGGATGCGGAAACGCTGAAATGGTGTGGCGCGCATGGCGTTTTCGTTTCCACCCGACAGGGCGTTGCGGAGTATCATCGCAAGACCTGGCCGCGGCGCACACGCTGCAAGGAAGGCAATCTCGCTTATTTCTACGATCACTACGGTTACGAGCGTTATGATTTCGTCGCCCAGTTCGATGCGGATCATGTTCCGGAACCGGATTATCTGCGCGAGATCATTCGTCCCTTTGCCGATCAGAAGGTTGGATATGTTTCGGCCCCGAGCATCTGCGACGCCAATGCCGGTGAAAGCTGGGCCGCGCGCGGCAGGCTTTATGCCGAGGCGAGCCTGCATGGCGCGCTGCAACTGGGTTACAATAATGGCTGGGCGCCGCTCTGCATCGGTTCTCATTATGCCGTGCGCACGAAAGCCCTGCGGGAGGTCGGCGGCCTTGGGCCGGAGCTTGCCGAGGATCATTCCACCACGCTTTTGATGAATGCCGGCGGCTGGCGCGGCGTTCACGCCGTCAACGCCATCGCCCATGGCGACGGGCCGGTGACCTTTGCCGATCTCATCGTGCAGGAATTCCAGTGGTCGCGCAGCCTGATGACCATTCTGCTGCAATATTCAAGGCACTATGTGCCGAAGCTGCCGCCGCGGCTGAAGTTCCAGTTCCTGTTTTCGCAGCTCTGGTATCCGCTGTTTTCCGGCTTCATGGCGCTGATGTTCGTGCTTCCCGCCGTTGCGTTGATGCGCGGCGATGTGCTGGTCAACGCATCCTATCCGGCATTTCTGGCGCATTTCCTGCCGGTTTCGCTGATCATGATCGTGTTTGCCTTCTTCTGGCGGGCAACGGGCGCGTTCCGTCCGCATGATGCGAAGCTCTTCAGCTGGGAGGCCATGGTATTTCTGTTCCTGCGCTGGCCCTGGTCGCTGATGGGCGTGCTGGCAGCGATACGCGACACGATCCGTGGCGATTTCGTCGATTTCCGCATCACCCCCAAGGGCACGCAGGCAAAACCGCCGCTGCCGCTGAGGGTCGTGGCACCCTACATTCTTCTGGCGGCGCTCAGCCTCGTGGCCATGGTTCTGGCGCCGCGGGAAAACGGGGCGGAGGGCTTCTTCGTCTTCGCCGCCATCAATGTGGCGATCTATGCGGGCCTTTCGGTGTTTCTGCTCATCCGCCATGCGATGGAAAACGGCTTGCCAAAGCTGCCGGCATTGCGCGGGGGAGCGACTGCCGCCGCCTGTTCATTGCTGCTGGTGGCGGGCAGTGCCGTACAGCTCAGCTCCCATGCGATCGGCGGGCTGGAGGCCCTGTCGCACGGGCAGCCCTATGTCAGTTTTACCGAAACGCGGTTCACGGTCGCCGGTGCGGGCGTGGAAGGTGCGAGATCGGTGCGTCTGAAACTGCGCATTACCGTACCGGGACTGCGCGGACCGCAGGAAATGCAGGCGGAACCCATCGTGGCGCCGCCGCCGGCGGTGGCGACCGGAGAGATCATGCTGGCCGACAATAGGGTCGGACAATGAAGGAGGAGGCTGTGATGAAAACAACAATAAGCAAATGCGGATTCTCCGCTTTCGTACTCTGTCTTGCAGTGGTCGTGCCAAGCGCGGTCCACGCTGCAGGCGGCACGAAGACGCCGAAACCGCTCAGAACCAGCGAAGTCGTGGACATGTACTTCGACAAGACCTGGAAATGGGAAACGGGCGGTGGACGCTTCATCGCCCAAGACCGCAAATTCATCGCCGCAACGGAAGAAAAGGGCAAGAAGTCCATCGGTGAAGGCCGCTGGACCGTCGATGCCAACGGCACCCTGTGCATGCGCGCCACCTGGAAAAGCGCGGCAGGAAACGGCAAGGCCGATACCTGCTTCGACCACGGTCGCATTGGCAAGGTGCTCTACCAGCGCAAGCAGGGCGGGCCATGGTACGTGTTCCGGCACAACCCGCCACGCCCTGGCGATGAATTCCTCAAGCTCGTCCGCAAGGACGATGTCACGCCGCAGATCGCCGCCTACGACAAGGCGATGACGGCAACAAGGTAGGGAGTAAGGTGTCATGCAGATAACAAGAAGAAAACTTCTGTTCGCAGGTGGTGCCGCCGCAGCCTTTACCGCCGGCATGTATCCGGTGCTCAAGCTCGACGCGCAGGGTGTCGCCCCCATGACGTCGACGGGCATGAAGACACTTGCCGACAAAAGACCGACATTGCATGCGGACGGCATCCGTTTCGGTGCCTACGATCCGCACGGCGATTTCACGGCCCAGACCGGGGTGGCGACGGAACATCTGTTCCTGCCCTGGGAGGACGTGGATCTCGACAGTCTCGCACTTGCGGATGCCTACGCTCTGGAGCGCAAGCGCAACGTGCTGATCACCGTAGAACCCTGGTCCTGGGACGTTAACTGGCGGCTCACCTCCGACGAGTTGCGCCGCAAGGTGATGAGAGGCGACTATGACCAGAACATGCAGGCGATCGCCGCACGCATGTCGGCGATGAAAAGTCCGCTGATCCTGCGCTGGGGACAGGAAATGGAAGACACGTCCGGCCGCTTCTCGTGGTCGGGCTGGAACCCGCGTGATTACATCACGGCGTATAAACGCATGGTGGATATGACCCGCAAGGCGGTTCCCAGTGTCAAGGTGATGTGGTCACCGAAAGGTCTGGACGGTCTGCAGGCCTACTACCCAGGTGACAGCTACGCCGATCTGGTGGGCCTCTCGGTTTTCGGTCTCGAGGAGTACGACAAGATCGAATATGGCGGACCGAAGACCTTCACTGATCTGCTGCGCAAGGGCTATGGACTTGTCGAAACCTTCAACAAGCCGGTCTGGGTTGCCGAACTGGGTTATGAAGGCGGCGATTCCTATGTTCGTCCGTGGATGAATGATGTGACGCTGAAACAGGCGGATTTTCCGAAGCTGGAAGAGGTCGTCTATTTTAACGACAAGGATGTTCACCCCTGGCCGCACAATCTCGGCAGACCGGACTGGCGCGTCGTGCGCCCGGCCAAGGTCTGATCTACGCCCAAACCGGCGAGCGGCGATGCCGCTCGTCCGGTGGTCCAATATTAGCTAGCCGTCGCCAGCACCGCCTCTGCCTCATATATGGCGCAGACGATGTGATAAAACGTGCTTGCCGGCGCCGGCTCGTCGAGCATCGGCCTGTCGGCCGGCCATTTGTCGAACCACAGGCCCTTGACCGGCGTGTCGAGGAAAGGCTGCAGCGCGCCGATGGCGCTGAGACCGGAGGCGAGGTAACGCTGACGCTCCTCACCGCCCGTGACGCTCGCAAGCCGCACCGAAGCCTTCAGCCATTCCGTCTGCGGCCATAACCGCGCCAGTGCGTCATGCACCGAAAAATCGTCGTAGAGGCTCATGATCGCCACCTTGCGGCGCGGGCAGATGCCGTAGGCCTCGCCGATCTCGAACAGGCGTTTTGCCTTGCTGATCGCTTCGTCGTTTCCACGCAGGCTGCCCCAGCGCACCAGAAGCCACGCCCATTCGAACTGGTGGCCGGGTTCCATGATCCGGCCTTTGTCGCTGTCATGCGGTGTCCAGTCATGGGCGAAGAATTCGCGCAAGCCGCCATTGCCGCCATCGATGAAGCGGTTAAGCGCAAGATCGGCGATCTCGTCGGCCAGCGCCGACCACGGGCCGTCCGGGTCCTGCACCTCCCAGGCCAGCATCGCCTCGAAGAGATGCATGTGCGGATTGGAGCAGAGCGGGGTGCGCGGCGGGTTCGCTTCCTCGAAGCCGGCGACCGGATGTCTGTAGTCGCGTTCGAGGATGGCAAGGATATCGAGCGCCCGGCCGCGCATCTCGTCCCGGCGCTCGGGAAGGCTTGCAGCCGCCTGTGCGGCGGCAAACAGCGCAAAGGCCTGATTGTAGAGATCGAAGGAGGGATCGATTAGCCGGCCCGTCTGGTCGGCAAGGTTGCCGTAAAGGCCGTTTTCAAGGCGATAGACCTTCTCGAACCAGGAAAGCCCGTGCAGGAGCGCGTCCTTCCACGGTCCCTGCCAGCCATGCTGGCCGGCGGCGGCGAAACAATAGGCCTGGCGCGGCTGCACGCGGGCGCGGCGGTCATCGGAAAAAACCGGTTTCGCATCCTGGCCGAGACGTTCGTAAAAGCCGCCATCCGGCCGCGCCGAACCCGCCTCCCACCACAGGGGCAGGGCGTCCTCATCCAGCCATTTGCGTAATCTTCCGATCTCTTCGGCAAGCGTCTGCGCGATGCTCGGAAATTGCAATGTCATGCGTCAACTCTCTGTTTTTACAGTTGAATAAAAAGCGGACCAATAAAAATACGTCATTATGCAGGCAAGTAGACCATGGGACATATTGCGCTGCAACCGTAAAATTATCGACCTGACAGAAAGCCAACCCCCGGCAGCGCGATTGGTTCCACCTTGTTCCGTGGCGAACATGGGCGGCAATGGCGATTCGCCAGCCATAAAGTGTCAGAAATTACAACGCAAATTTGAGATTGCTTATTCGTAGTCCTCACGTATTTCGTAACAATGGTCTGCTCATTAGTGATTCGGTCTCCTTGTAACCTGGGCGGCGTTGGGGAAATAAAGGGGCGTAAGGCAGTGAATTTTTCTGCCTATACTTTATTGCTGTTCTCCATTGCGGTTCTGTCGGGCTGCAATACTCCCGCGGGCGTTCGGTCCTTCGGGGGATCCCAGATGCTGTCTCCTTCCGAGGCGCTGGTTTTCCCGCCGCCCGGTGGTCCTGAAATCGTGACCGTGGTCAACCGCACCTATTCCAATGCCGTGGCGCAGCAGGTCATCTTGCGCTCCGAGGCCACCACCCCCGGGCAGAACTACATCAAGGCGGAGTTTTTCGGCCCGCAACAGGCCGGCGATACCGATGGCGACGCTTTGGCTTTTTCCGGTTTCAGGGCATCTTCCGTCGCGCGGGAAATCCGCGCCGAGTTTCCGGGCGAAAATATCGCCATGTCGGCAAATTACCTGCAGAACGGTTATGGCGCGTTCTCCTATGCCGCCGGCAGCGGCCGTGGCGATGATACCTGCCTTTATGGCTGGCAGGACATACGCTCGCCGGAAAGCATGCGGCAGGATTTCCGAAATCTCGGGCGCATCAAGGTGCGGCTGCGCCTTTGCCAGTCGGGCGCCAGCGTCGAGCGGCTGCTGGCGGTCATGTATAATTACACGATCACCGGCACCTATGCCTCGCCCAGCTGGAACCCTTACGGCACGCCGCAGGCGGTGGATAAAAATCTCGGGCGTCCGGGCCATCCGGTCTATCCCATAAAAGCGGATGAGGTGCCGATGCGGCCCGGCAGCGAGGTGACCGCGAGCGTGCCGCCCCGGCCCGTTCGTCGCACGGCTGCCGTTGCGCCGCCCGCCCAGCCGGAACCGCAGCCGCTTCCACCCGTTGCTGCAGTCAGTATCCCGTCGCCCGCATCGGCTGGCGCACCCCTCCAGCCTGCAAGGCCCACGGTGGCGGGCAGGCGCCTGGATGGTGTGCCGGCAGATAGCGGCCGGCAACCGTCGCAGGTCCCGCAGGTCTCCATTCCGTCGCCCGCATGTCTGTCCGGTTCGGGGGTGGCGTCAGGATGCAGGTGATTGCCGGAACCAGCGGGAAAGAGCACGCCAAGGCGCAGATCGCAAAAATTCCGGACCGAAATTCCGGGTGGGGAAGACAACGGAAAGTTTCTGGATGAGCAAGGCCATCACAATCATTGTCTGGTTACTTGTGTCGCTTTGCGTTCTGGCCATCGTCACGATGCCGGTCAGCCTGCAGACGCATCTGGTCGCCACGGCGATTTCGCTCATCCTGCTGGCGACGATCAAGAGCTTCAATGGGCAGGGGGCCTGGCGTCTGGTAGCGCTCGGTTTCGGCACGGCCATCGTGCTGCGCTATGTCTACTGGCGCACCACCAGCACGTTGCCGCCCGTCAACCAGCTCGAGAACTTCATTCCCGGTTTTCTGCTCTATCTGGCGGAAATGTACAGCGTTGTGATGCTGGCGCTCAGTCTCGTCATCGTGTCGATGCCGCTGCCGTCGCGCAAGACGAGGCCCGGTTCACCCGATTACCGGCCGACGGTCGATGTCTTCGTGCCGAGCTATAACGAGGACGCTGAGCTTCTCGCCAATACGCTCGCAGCGGCCAAGAACATGGATTATCCGGCCGACCGGTTCACCGTCTGGCTGCTGGACGATGGCGGCTCGGTGCAGAAGCGCAACGCCAGCAATATCGTCGAGGCGCAGGCGGCGCAGCGCCGCCACGAGGAGTTGAAGAAGCTCTGCGAGGACCTCGACGTGCGCTATCTGACGCGCGAGCGCAACGTCCACGCCAAGGCCGGAAATCTCAATAACGGTCTTGCCCATTCGACCGGCGAGCTCGTGACCGTGTTCGACGCCGACCACGCGCCCGCCCGCGACTTCCTTCTGGAAACGGTTGGTTATTTCGAAGAGGATCCGCGGCTCTTTTTGGTGCAGACACCGCATTTCTTCGTCAATCCGGATCCCATCGAGCGCAATCTGCGCACCTTCGAGACGATGCCGAGCGAAAACGAGATGTTTTACGGCATCATCCAGCGCGGCCTCGACAAGTGGAACGGTGCATTCTTCTGCGGTTCGGCCGCCGTGCTGCGGCGTGAGGCATTGCAGGATACCGAAGGTTTCAGTGGCGTCAGCATCACGGAAGATTGCGAAACGGCGCTGGCGCTGCATTCGCGCGGCTGGAACAGTATCTATGTCGACAAGCCGCTGATCGCCGGGTTGCAGCCTGCCACCTTCGCAAGCTTCATCGGCCAGCGCAGCCGCTGGGCGCAGGGCATGATGCAGATCCTGATCTTCCGCCAGCCCCTTTTTCGGCGCGGTCTCTCGTTTACGCAGCGTCTCTGCTACATGTCATCGACGCTGTTCTGGCTGTTTCCGTTTCCGCGCACCATCTTCCTGTTCGCACCACTGTTCTACCTGTTCTTCGATCTTCAGATTTTCGTGGCCTCGGGCGGCGAGTTTTTGGCCTATACGGCTGCCTATATGCTCGTGAACCTGATGATGCAGAACTATCTCTATGGCAGCTTCCGCTGGCCGTGGATTTCGGAACTTTACGAATATGTGCAGACGGTTCACCTCCTGCCCGCCGTCGTTTCGGTGATTTTCAATCCCGGCAAGCCCACCTTCAAGGTGACGGCGAAGGATGAATCCATTGCCGAGGCGCGGCTTTCGGAAATCAGCCGGCCGTTCTTCGTCATTTTCGCGCTGCTGCTGGTGGCGATGGCCTTTGCCGCCTGGCGCATCTACAGCGAGCCTTACAAGGCGGATGTCACGCTTGTGGTCGGCGGCTGGAACCTGCTCAATCTCATCTTTGCGGGCTGCGCGCTCGGTGTCGTTTCCGAGCGTGGCGACAAGTCCGCGTCGCGGCGCATCACGGTCAAACGGCGTTGCGAAGTCAAGCTCGAGGGTAGCGACGCCTGGGTGCCGGCTTCCATCGATAACGTCTCGGTGCATGGCCTGCTGATCAATCTCTTCGACAGCGCGACAACCATCGAAAAAGGCGCGACGGCCATCGTGAAGGTCAAGCCGCACAGCGAGGGCGTGCCGGAAACTATGCCTGTCAACGTGGTGCGAACGGTGAAGGGCGAGGGTTTCGTCTCGATCGGCTGTACCTTCTCGCCGCAACGCGCCGTCGATCACCGCCTGATTGCGGACCTGATCTTCGCCAATTCGGAACAATGGAGCGAATTCCAGCGGGTGCGCCGCAAGAACCCCGGCCTTATCCGTGGTACGGCCATCTTCCTCGCCATATCGCTCTTCCAGACGCAGCGCGGCCTTTATTATCTGGTCCGAACGCTTCGGCCTGCTCCCAGAGACGCCAAACCTGTCGGAGCGGTAAAATGATCGGCCGTAAACCCATCCGGGATTCTCTGGCAATGTTGGTATGGGGGGCCGTCGCCACGGGCGCGATGGCGCAGTCCTCGCCCTTCGACATGTCGCCGGAACGGCCCGCCCAGACGGCTCCGACACCCGTGCCGCCGTCCGCCGTCGCGCCTGCCGCGCCGCGTCAGCAGCCACCTGCCCAGATTCCGGCCCAAATTCCGGCCCAGACGCCGTCTCAGCCATCCGCCTCGCCGCCATTTGCGGTTCAGCCCGCGCCGCAGTCGCAACAGCGCCCAGCCGTTCCGTTGCCGCCGCTGGTTGCGGCTCCTCCGCGTCAGGAAGGCGCAAGACCTGTTCCTGCAACGGCCCCGTCGCTCAATGCCGACAGCCGCCGCCGATACATTCTGCCCTATGAAAAGCTCAGTCTTTCCGGGGAGATGGACCGGCGGCAATGGAGCATCTATCTGACGCCGGAGCAGGTAAACGCCGCCGTTTCGCTCAATATCGGGTATCAAAACGCCATCGTGGTCGCGCCGGAAAGCTCGAATTTTCAGGTCAGCCTGAACAATGTCGCGCTGGATCCGGCGCGTATCGAAGCGCCCGACAGCGAGGGCAATGTCTCCTTGAAGATACCGCCCGGCGTCTTGCAGGTCGGCTCAAATGTCGTGAGACTGGGCGTGCAGCAGCGCCACAGAACCGATTGCACGATCCAGTCCACCTACGATCTGTGGACCGATGTAGACCCTGCCAATACCTATATCGGCTTTAATGCGGATGTCGCCGGAAGCTTTGCCAATATCGACGATATTCAGGCAACGGGGCCGGATGGCAAGGCGATGACGTCTATCGAGATTGTCGCACCGGCGCTCGGCAATCCGGCATTTGCGGATTCTCTCCTGCGTCTTTCACAGGCGCTGGCGCTCAGAACCCAGATGCCGAACCAGACGATCCGTTTCGTGGCCGCTCCTTCCGCTGAACGCAAGGCGGGCACGCTGACGGTCTTCGTCGGAACGGCCCGCGAGATTGCCGGAATTGCCGGAACGCTGCCACCCGAGGCTTCGGCGGGGGCTTTTGCCGGCTTTGGCGCCGCCGCGCCGGGCGGTCTTTCGCCGCTTTTCGTCAGCGGCCCCACCCCGCAGGCGGTTCAGGCGGCAATTGAGACGCTATTTTCGTCGATATCGCGCACACCCGGTGCGCAGAGAACGACTTTTTCGACCCGAAGCTGGCATGCGCCGGATGTGCCGCTCGTCATGTCGGATCGCCGTATCGCGCTTTCCGAACTTGGTTTCGAAAGCACCGAATTTGGCGGCCGGCGTTTCCGCAACGAATTTTACGTCGGCATGCCAGCCGATTTTTATGCGTCCGCTTATGGTGAGGCGTCGCTTCTTCTCGATGCCGCCTATTCGTCGCAGGTATTGCCGGGCAGCCATGTCGATATCTACGTCAATGACCAGATCGCCTCGACCGTACCGATTTCCAACAATGGCGGCGGCATTTTCCGGCATCTGCCGATCAATGTGACGATGCGTCATTTCAAGCCCGGGCCGAACAAGGTGACCATCGAGGCAGTTTTGATGACGGCGCAGGATCAGGCCTGCGCGCCGGGCGCCCCTGCCAGCACGACGCCGCGTTTTGCATTGTTCGACACGTCGGAACTTCATATTCCGGACTATGCGCAGATCGGCCGCAAGCCGGATC
The DNA here is from genome assembly GCF_002008205.1 of Agrobacterium sp. YIC 4121. Lineage (NCBI taxonomy): Bacteria > Pseudomonadati > Pseudomonadota > Alphaproteobacteria > Hyphomicrobiales > Rhizobiaceae > Agrobacterium > Agrobacterium sp. YIC 4121. The sequence goes on from NZ_MRDI01000010.1 coordinate 125,864, forward strand.
TTGCCGCGATGGCGGGGGCCGGACAGCCCTATCGGACCGGCGGAGCGCCTGTTGCCCTGTCGCTCGACCGTTTCGACACCGATACCATGTCTGCGGCAGCCACGCTGATCAGCCGGCTGGCAAGCGTGGCGGGGCATCCCATCGACATCGAGACTGTCGCCTCGCCGCTGGTGATCGGCGATCGCGACGCGCTGTTCGTGGGCACGATTTCGCAATTCCCGCAGGCATTGATCGGCCAGTTCAATCTTGTTCCCTCCAGCCAGATATCCTGGAAAATGGGAACCGGCGTCCAGCCGCCCGCCCAAAGCAGCGAAACCCTTTTCAACGACTGGCGAGAGCGGGTGGACGGCGGTGTATGGGAGGGGCAGGTGTCTTCTCTCGAGGAATGGATGAAGCGGAATTTCGACCTGAGTTCGGATACGCTACGCTTCCTGCCGGCAGCCGAACAGCTCTATGCGCCGCCAAGCAATGTTTCCTTCATGCTGGCCCAGGGACTGAGCCCCTCCGGCGAAGGGGTGTGGACGCTTGCCACTGCGCCAACGTCCGCGGAACTTCTTGACGGGATGGCGGCGATGACGCGGGAAAACCGCTGGCGCAGTGTCACTGGACGTGTTGCCGCTTACGATGCCGCTGCCGAAAAACTTGAAACGGTGGAGGTGGAACGGCCGTATTTTTACGTCACGCGGGCGTTTTCCTTTTCCAACTGGAGGCTGGTCGCGGCCAACTGGCTGTCGTCCAACGTTCTTTCCTATTCGCTGGCGTTCATCGGCTTCGTATCTCTCCTCGGCCTCGCCACTTTCACGATGCTGCGCATGATGGGACGGCATCGATGAAGAACGGGATCTCGAAACTGGCCGGCATTTTCTTCCTGTCCATGATGACGGTGATTGCAGGTATTTCCGTCAGCCGCGCCGCTTCGGTTTCGCCGGAGGCGTGGTCTGCCTATAAAGGCGCGTTTCTCGATCCCGGCGGCCGCGTCATCGATACCGGCAACGGCAATATCAGCCATAGCGAAGGCCAGGGCTACGGCATGTGGCTTGCCGTGCTTGCCGACAACCTGTCCGACTTCGAGCTGATCTGGAGTTTCACGCGCACCGAGCTTTTGGTGCGTGACGACGGGCTTTCCGCCTGGAAATGGGATCCGCGCACCAGACCGCATGTAACCGATATCAACAACGCTACGGATGGCGATATTCTGATCGCCTATGCGCTGGCGCTGGCGGCCGGGCAATGGAACCGGCAGGATTATGCCGAAGCATCCGCGGCCATCGCATCCGCCATTCTCAAGAAGACGGTGGTGCAACGCGGCGGACGAACGCTGCTTCTGCCGGCGGCCAGCGGTTTCGACGAGGATGACCGGGAGGACGGGCCAGTGGTCAATCCTTCCTATCTGATTTTCGAGGCGTTTCCGGTGCTCAATCTTGTTGCGCCATCGCCGCTTTGGAAAGCGCTTGCCGATGACGGTGTGGCGCAGATGGGCACATTCGCTTTCAGCGAGAGAAAACTGCCGGCCGACTGGGTATCGGTGAAGACGAAGCCGCAGCCGGCATCGGGCTTCCCGCCGGAATTCGGCTATAATGCGGTGCGCATACCGCTTTACCTCGCAAGGGCGAATATGGGGTCGCCGGAGCTGCTCGCCCGGCTGAAAGGCGGCATGACGCTGGAAAGCGGCGCTGCCGGAACCTTCGACCTGAAGAGCGGAGCGGTCAAGGATGTGCTGTCCGATCCCGGCTATCGCATCATTCCGGCGCTCGCGGCCTGTGTCGGCGGCGGGCCGGCCGTTTCCGCCGAACTTAAAAACTTCCAGCCAACACTTTATTATCCTTCCACATTGCATCTTCTGGCATTGTCCTTTCTGGCAAGGAATAACGGGGAATGCCGATGAACAAGCCACTGTCGACCTCGGCTCTTATTCTGCTTCTGATAGCGCTCGCCGCCTTTCACTGGCGCGATAACATTCTGGGGCGGGTGTCGGACGTGCATACCTCGGCGGTCGGCGACAACCGGGCGGTACAGCGTGTTTTGCCGACGGCGGCCAATCCGGCGCAGATCAACGCTTTCGTCAAGAACCGTGAAATGGCGCAGGTAACGCAGCCCGCGACACCGCCGGTCACGGTGCCCGCGACCGACCCCTTGCCGGTGACACAGGCTGGCGGGCAGGCGCTGCAAACACAGACGGCGCAGGCGCCGGACCCTCGCGCCACCCAGCCTGCATCGGCTGATATGCCCGAGGTCGATCTGAGTGCGTTGCGCTATTTCGCGGCGAGGGGCGATACGCAGCGTCTTCAGGCCGAAATCGCGCGCCTGCGCGCGCTATATCCCAACTGGACGCCGCCTGCCGATCCTCTCGCCATTCCCGAAAATGGCGATCCACGGCTCGACGCCATGTGGCAGCTTTATACCGACGGCCGTTATGCCGAAGTGAGGAAGGCGATTGCCGACCGCCAGCAGGCGGAGCCCGGCTGGCAGCCACCCGACAATCTGACGGGCATGCTTTCCCTTGCCGAAGCGCGCCAACGGCTCGTCAATGCTTCCGATCTCAAGCAATATACGACAGTGGTGGATACAGCCGCCAATAATCCCAGCCTGCTGACATGCGGCGAGGTCGATGTGCTGTGGCGGGTTGCCGATGCCTTCGCCAATACCGACCGGATGGGACGGGCGCGGGACGCCTATCTCTACATCCTCAACAATTGCACGGTCGCCAGCGACAGGCTCGCCACCGTGCAGAAGGCATCCGCGCTTTTGCCGGCGGAAATGATGGACGAACTGCTGGCCAAGGAAAAACCGGGCGCCGATGGTCAGCTGGAATTCGAACCGGTCAAGAACGATCTCGCCCGCCAGTTCGTGGCCAAGGCAGGGGAGAAGGAGGGCATTGCCGTTCCTTCGGCCTATGTGATGCGGCTTCAGCGGCTTGCCGAGACCGACAAGCTTGCAAGCGACGCCCTGTTGCTCGGCTGGTACAATATCCGGCAGAAGAACATGGCGGAGGCGGAAAAATGGTTCCGCAAGGCGCGGGAAGAGGAAGACAGCGCATCGGCTTCGCAGGGGCTGGCGCTGGCGCTGATCGACCGTAACGAGCCGCGTGAGGCCGAGGACGTCATGTATAAATGGCGCAAGGCATCCGACGATGCGCTTGCGACCTATCTCGCCGCAACGGCCAATCTTCTGGCGCTGGAGCCGCCGGTCGTCCTGCCGCCGGAGGTGCTGCAACGTATCGCCGCCGAAACGGTGGCGCAGAAGGATGCGGCGACGGCGCAGCAATTCGGCTGGTATTCGCTTGCCTTCCGGCAGACGCCGCTTGCTTTGCAATGGTTCAGCACGGCCCTTGGCTGGAAACCCGATGATGAGCCGTCAGCCTACGGCATGGCGGTCAGCTATCACGATCTTCGCAATCTCGCCGGCCTGCGTGGCATCCAGCAGCAATGGGGAGGCCGTTCGCAACGTATCGCTGATGTCGGAACGGCGCGCATGGTGGACCAGCCCGGGCAGGCGGTTGCTCCCATAACCGCGCCGCCGGTTGTCGCACAGGTAACGGCGCCGCCCGTGCAGACCAGTGCACCGCAGGGTGAGACGGCGGTGGTTTATAACCCGCCTGTCGTCCAGCAGCCTGAGCCTTCGCGCAAGCAGGCGCGCCGCGCCGTGCAGGTGCAAAGGGAAACCAGCGCCGCATCTCGCCCGCGTTCCTGCGCGACCTATCCCGATCCGCAACGTCTGCCGCCACAGCAGGCGCTCGATCTCGGCTGGTGCCTGATGGAGACGAACCGGCCGGCGGAGGCTCTGAAAGCTTTCGAATCCGCAATTGAAAGCGGTCAATCCAATGTCAAAAGCGACGCAGCCTACGGCCAGAGCCTTGCCTATCTGCGCATGGGCTTGACGGACCATGCAGCCGTCTCGGCGACGAAATCGCGTATGGATCGCCCACGCGCGACGGAGCTGCAGGTTTCGATCCTTGCCGATCGAGCGGTCTCCGCATTCGGGTCGAAGCGATATGCCGAAACGCTTCTCCTGCTCGACCAGCGGGCGCGGCTGGCGGATGAGCGCACGGACCTGATGGTGCTGCGCGGTTATTCCTACCTCGCCATGCGCCGTTATGGTGAGGCCGCCCAGATTTTCGAAAGCCTTACAGCTATCGGAAACAAGGATGGCATCCGGGGGCTGGCTGCGGTGCGCGCCGCCCGGCCGAGCAACGGTCCCCAGGGCGGCTGACGGGCGGCTGATCGCGGCTGGATATAGCAGCAGTCGCTGCTATCCCGCGTCGGTGAGGTTGCGGATGATGCGCATGAAGATGCGCGCGCCGGTGCCGATCAGCGCATCGGGAAAGTCGTAATCCGGATTGTGCAGGTTGGGATAGTCTTGGCCTGCGCCGAGAAAGAACATCGCCGATGACGAAACGGCGCGAAAGCGGCCGAAATCCTCCGAAGCCCGCATGGGCAGCCCCTCCGAACCGTGGGAGATTTTCTCCTCGTCCAGCGCGCGCCGGATATGCCCGACCGCGTCAGGCGCATTTTCGCAATGCAGGAAAATATCGTCATAGGTGATGTCGAGAGTCAGCTGCTGTTCGTCCGCCACCTTTTTAGCCAGAGTTTCCGCAGCCTCGCAGAGTCTTTCCATCCGGTCGTCGGTCAGTGTCCGCAGTGTCGCCCAGATTTCAGCATCGGCCGGGGAAATTCCGAAGGCGGCTTCGCCCATTACGGCATGGGTGATCGTCACCATCGAAAAATCGGGCTCTGGCGGAAAACCGGAGCCCAGTTCGGCCAAGGCCGGCATCAGCCGGGATATTGCCCGCATCGGGGAAATGCCATGTTCAGGTGAAGACGCATGCGCCGTCTTGCCGGAAAGGTGGATTTTGACCCCGCGCGACGCGCAGTTGACCGGTCCTTCCACCACGCTGACATGGCCGAAAGGCAGGCCGGGCAGGTTATGGAGCGAAAAGGAATAATCCGGCTTTATCTGCCCAAAACGCGGGTCGGCGAGGACGGCGGCGGCGCCCGCGCCGGTTTCTTCCGCCGGCTGGTACAGAAGGATGACGCGACCTGTCGCGGGCCGCTGCCGGGAAAGGCCGAGCGCCAGCGCCGTCAGAATGGTGGAGTGGCCGTCATGGCCGCAAAGATGGCCTTTGCCATCAGTGCCGGAGCGGTATTCGGCGTCACTCTTTTCGTGAATGGGCAGGGCATCGAGTTCCGAACGGATGAGGATCGCCGGGCCGCTTTTACCGCTGTCATAGACCGCAGCCACGCCATGGCCGCCGAGATCGGCGAAAAGCCGGTCGGGCTGCGCCTGCTCGAGGAAAGCGCGGATGCGCCGCGCCGTTTCCTTCTCCTCGCCGGAGATTTCCGGATGACGGTGAAGATCATGGCGAAGCTCAATGAGATCGAGCATGTCCTTGTTGGTCAGAAACATCAAAAATCCTTGTAAGTCGTCCGGCCGGTTTTTCCTGCCGCAACTTACAGGGCGTTGCCTTTAATGCAAAACCTTTGGCGGGTGCCAGCGTTTGCCCGCCGCTTTCGGCTTGATGGCGAGCGTGACGACATCGGCTGGCAGCGGAACCTTGGCTTTTGCCAGTTCCAGCCGGGCAAGGGCTGCACGGGCCTTTTCCGCATATTCCAGATGTGCCGCATCGTCCGAATGATAGTGCTGCAGCCTGTCGAGGATTTCCGCACCTTCCATCGTTCTTTCGGCGGCAATCAGCGCCACGGCGCATTTGTAAAGCGCTTCCCGGTGGAAGGGCGCGCGATTGGTCACCTGGCGGAAGGCCTCGGACGCCTCGTGGTAGTGCTGCTGCGCCAGCCGGGCCTCGCCGATACGCAGCCAAAGGACGACGGGTTCCTGCCCGGCGGCCAGAAGGCTGAGAAAGGCGATTTCGGCCTCGCGGAATTCACCCCGGTCGAACAACAGATTGGCGAGCCCGAATTGCGCGCCGAGATGGTCCGGTGCCGCAGTCAGCACCTGGGCGAAGGCAATATTGGCGGCCGCCTTCTGGCCGGTCTTATAGAGTTTGAGGGCCTGTTCGTAGACAAAACGGATGCTGCGCGGGTGCAGCGTGCCGCCGAGATTTTCGCCCGAGCGGGTGCGGAACAGCGTGCAGCTCAGCTTCTGCTCCTCCGGCCCAAAGAAATATTTGTAAGGCTCGTTGCCGCGCAGGAAATCATAGGTTTTGAAACCCTGCTCGATTGCCCTGCGAATGCAATGGCCATGCAGCACGAGCCCGGGGGAAGGGGTCTTCCAGTTCTCGTCGCGGCCGGTAATGTAGAACAGGACCGATTTCTTCTGGCGGTCGATGATATTGGCGAGCGCGCCGAGCGGCTGGTCGTCGAACCACAGCACCGGCACTTCCAGGTCGCCACGGATATAGACGTCCATCAGCATCTGCCGTGTCGCACCGATCAGGAGTTCCGTGCGTTCCTTGCCTTTGTGCGGCGCCCAGCGGATGCGCCAGAAATCGAACAGGATGTCCATGTCCCGCTTGATTGTTTCCCTCGTTGCAAAGGTGATGCGATATTCGTCGCCGCCTTCCACTTTTCTCAGGAAACGCCTCAGCTTCTGCCGGGTCTGGCTGCTCATATGACTGTCGAGATAGCCGTCGAACGTGTCCGGCAGCGTCACCACCGGGCAGATGCAATTGTTGATGTTGTAGGGGTTGGTTGGCATGTTGTCGCGAAACATGACGAGCGGGCCCTGAAGTGCCCGGATCATAGCGTCGCGGCGTTCCGGAGGGCCGGAAAGATAATCGAGCTTCAGCTCGGTCCAGTTTTGCTGGCGGATATAGGAACAGAAACCGGCGACTGCGTGATTTTCATAGTCCGGCAGGGTGATGAAACCGGTGTAATCGGCCGCCGCATTGCCGGCCATGACGATGCTGTCGTGGAAACGTCCGGTTTTTTTGTCCGGTTCGGTGACGATGCGCAGCGGGAAAAACGCAACATAGGGCGAGCCTTCCGCCCGTTCGCGCAGCGCAAGAATGAACCAGCGCCTGCGGCGCGGCATGTAGTCCCTCAGCCACCCCCAGGAGAGGAAATGCCGGGCATGGGGATCGGCCATGAACACCGCATCCCAGTTTTCGCGGATCGCCTCGAAGCCGGCGTCCGTGTCGATGATATCGATACGCATTCGTCCCCCTCCCAATACTGATCACACATTCGGGAGGCTTCATTTTATGGGTAAACGGTCGGCTTCAAATATTCCCTTCGGGTGAAAGCCGTGCATCAAATGGGATTAGCCCGTCGCCGATCCGCCATCGCTGCGCCGCGACAAAAAAGACCTTGTCAGCCGGTGGCAGCGCTCTAACATGCGGGGCTGAATGCGCGGCCGGCTCAACGGTCCGCATGGCACAGGAGTTCTCATATGGCTGTTCCTTATATGCTTCTTACCGGCGCAAGCCGCGGAATAGGGCACGCCACCGTCAAGCTGTTTCAGGAAAAGGGCTGGAGGATTCTCACCGTATCGCGGCAACCCTTCTCCGAGGAATGCCGTTGGCCGTCGGCGCGGGAGAGCCATATTCAGGCCGATCTGGAGGACCTGTCCCGCATTGACGATCTGGCGGACGAGGTGCGTTCACGCCTGCCGGAGGGAAAGCTTGCGGCGCTTGTCAACAATGCCGGAATTTCGCCGAAGGGCGAGGGCGGAAGCCGTCTCGGTGTCATGGATACGACGGCGGAAATCTGGACGCGGGTGCTGAACGTCAATCTCGTTTCGACGGCGTTGCTCGCCCGCGCGCTTTTGCCGGAACTGGAAGCGGCAAAAGGCTCAATCGTCAACGTCACGTCGATTGTCGGCTCACGGGTGCATCCTTTTGCCGGCGTGGCCTATGCCACGTCGAAGGCGGCGCTTGCGGCGCTGACGCGGGAACTTGCGCATGAGTTCGGCCCGCGCGGCGTGCGCGCCAATGCGATTGCGCCGGGCGAGATCAACACCGCCATCCTCTCCCCCGGAACGGCCGAGCTGGTGGAAGCCCAGGTGCCGCTCGGGCGGCTCGGCACCACGGCCGAGGTGGCGCAGACCATCTATTTCCTGTGCTCGGAACAGTCGAGCTACATCAACGGCGCGGAAATTCACATCAATGGCGGCCAGCACGTCTGACACGCCGAGCATCAACCGAAAATGGAGCCTTCATCGATGACCATCCTGCCGAATTCCTTCGAGGCACGCGATATCGCCTATCAGATGCATCCGAACGTCAATCTGCGCAAATTCGAAAAGACCGGCGGTCTGGTGATCGAGAGCGGCGAAGGCATCTATGTAACCGACAGCAGCGGCAAGCGCTATATCGAGGCGATGGCGGGGCTGTGGTCGGTGGCGCTCGGCTTCGGTGAACAGCGGCTGGTGGACGCGGCGACGAAGCAGATGCAGAAGCTGCCCTATTACCACACCTTTTCCTACAAGACGCACGGCCCGTCGGTTGATCTCGCCGAGCTGCTGATCGAGCTTTCACCGGTGCCGATGTCCAAGGTGCATTTCACCTCCTCCGGCTCCGAGGCTAACGATCTTGTCGCCAAGATGGTCTGGTATCGCTCGAACGCGCTGGGCAGACGGGACAAGAAGAAGATCATCGGCCGCATCAAGGGGTATCATGGTGTGACGATTGCCTCGGCCTCAATCACCGGCCTGCCGCGTAACCATGAAAGCTTCGACCTGCCGCTGGACCGCATGTTGCATACGGCCTGCCCCTCCTATGTGCATTTTGGAAAGGAAGGGGAAAGCGAGGCGGATTTCACCGCGCGTATCCTGAAAGAGCTGGAGGATTTGATTCTTCGCGAAGGCCCGGAAACCATTGCCGCTTTCTGGGGCGAGCCGGTAATGGGCGCCGGCGGCGTTCTTTTGCCGCCGGAAGGTTATTGGGCTGGCGTACAGGCGATCCTGAAGAAATACGATATTTTGCTTGTGGTGGATGAGGTGATCTGCGGTTTCGGCCGAACCGGCAAGATGTTCGCCTGCGAGACCTATGGCATCAAGCCGGATGTGCTTGTCGTCTCCAAGCAGATTTCGTCGTCCTATATGCCGCTTTCGGCTATCATCATGAATGACAATTTCTACCAGCCGATTGCCGATGAATCCGACCGTATCGGCTCCTTCGGCCATGGTTACACTGCCTCCGGCCATCCCGTCGCAACAGCTGTGGGACTGGAAAACCTAAAGATCATTCAGGAGCGCGATCTGGTCGGTAACGTCGCCCGGCTGGAAGGCAAGTTTATCGATCATCTTAAGGCGCTCGCCGATCACACGCTCATTCATTCCTCGCGCGGTATCGGCCTGATCGGCGCGCTGGAGGTGAAGCCATGGGAGGGCATGAAGCCCGGCGATACGACGCTGGCTCTTGCTGCGGCCATCGAGGAGGAGGGTGTCATCACGCGGCCTATCGGCGAGTCCATCTGCTTTTGCCCGCCGCTCATCATTACGGCCGAACAGCTGGACGAGCTGTTTGCCGGTGTGAAGCGTGGTCTCGACAAGGTTGCGGCTGCCCGAGGCTGATAACTTCAGCGATTGTGCCGGCCGGTTTATCCGGCCGGCCTATCCCCGATAGGCCACAAGCACCGCGCCGCAGGCGATCAGCACCACGCCGAGCCAGTTGGGCAAAGACAGCCTTTCGCCCAGAAACAGCACCGCAAAGACGGCAACAAACACGACGCTTAGCTTGTCTATGGGCGCGACGCGGGCGGCGTCTCCGAGTTTCAGCGCCCGGAAATAACATATCCACGATGCGCCGGTGGCCAGTCCCGAAAGCACGAGGAACAGCCAGGTTTTACCCGAGATGGTGGAAGGCTGCTGCCAGTTGCCGGTGATGTAAACCATCAGGCCGGCGGCGGCGAGAATGACGACGGTGCGGATGAGAGTGGCGAAATCGGAATTGACGTTCTCGATGCCGACCTTCGCAAAGATGGCGGTGAGCGCCGCAAAGGCTGCCGATAGCAGCGCCCAGAATTGCCAGGCCAGAAACAGGTTCTTCATGCCGCCACTCCGCTTATCGCATTTGTTCCGCTTCGGCTCTACCGCATCTTCCGGCCGATAAAAACCCCGTTTAGTGGGCGCGAGCCTGAACAAAGAAAGCCCGGCGCATCCTGTCGATGCGCCGGGCTTCCATATGTGCCTGCCCGGAGAAACCGGGACAGGCCGGACCTTGGGAGGTCTTATTATTCCGCGGGCTGCACCGAAGCCGGAAGCTGATCCACATCGGCGATGCCGGTGAATTCTTCCTGGCCGCTCAGCACGCGGGCGAGCTGATCCTGATCCAGTTCGCCTTCCCAGCGGGCGACGACGATGGTGGCAACTGCGTTGCCGACGAAGTTGGTGAGGGCGCGGCATTCCGACATGAAACGGTCGATGCCAAGGATCAGCGCCATGCCGGCGACCGGAACCGAAGGCACAACAGAGAGGGTTGCCGCGAGCGTGATGAAGCCCGCGCCGGTGATGCCGGCGGCACCCTTGGAGGAGAGCATGGCCACCAGCAACAGCAGGATCTGTTCGCCGAAGGAGAGGTGGATACCGGTCGCCTGCGCGATGAAGAGGGCCGCCAGCGTCATGTAGATGTTGGTGCCATCAAGGTTGAAGGAATAACCGGTGGGGATGACGAGACCGACGACGGAGCGCTTGCAGCCGGCCTTTTCCATCTTGCTCATCAGGCCCGGCAGGGCAGCTTCGGAAGAAGAGGTGCCGAGAACCAGAAGCAGTTCTTCCTTGATGTAGCGGATGAGCGCGACGATGGAGAAGCCGTTGTAACGGCATACCGCACCGAGAACCACGAACACGAACAGGAAGGACGTGACGTAGAAGGTGCCGATCAGCATCGCGAGGTTGGTGACGGAAGAGATGCCGTATTTGCCGATGGTGAAGGCCATCGCGCCGAAAGCGCCGATGGGGGCGGCCTTCATCAGGATCGCGACCAGCTTGAAGATCGGATACATCAGGGCGTGCATGAAATCGGTGACGGGCTTGCCCTTTTCGCCGACGATGCCGAGCGCGATACCGAACAGAACCGAGAAGAACAGCACCTGCAGAATGTCACCGCTGGCGAAAGCGCCGACGATGGTGGTCGGGATGATGTTCATCAGGAAGCCGGTGATGGTCTGCTCATGGGCCTTGTCGGCGTAGGTCGCGACTGCCTTGGCATCCAGCGTGGCGGGATCGATATTCATGCCCGCGCCCGGCTGCACGGTGTTGGCGACGATGAGGCCAACGATGAGCGCGAGCGTGGAGAATACGAGGAAGTAGATCATGGCCTTACCGGCCACGCGACCCACCTTTTTCATGTCGTTCATGCCGGCGATGCCGGTTGCGACAGTGAGGAAGATGACGGGCGCGATGATCATCTTGACGAGGCGGATGAAGCCGTCGCCGAGCGGCTTCAGCTGTTCGCCGAAGGCCGGATAGAAATGGCCGAGCGCGATACCGGCGATGATGGCCACCAGAACCTGGAAATACAGGTGCTTGTAGAATGGCTGCTTGGCGTGGCCTGCGGCCACGGCTGTCGTATCGATCATGTTTTTTCCTCCTCGGCCTCACCCTGCCTTTATTGGCCTCCCGGGATCGCCGTGACGTTGACGGCTTCGCGCCGATTGCGGAGTCATGTGCAATACGCATGCCAGACTTGCTTATTTGGTGTAACTGGCTGATTTCAAAAGTAGTTTCTATTGGCGCTTCATTGGCCCACATGCGTTTGTGCGGAATTCCGGACAAAATCTCTTGCGGTCTGTGCGTAAATCCGCACAATTGTCGCATGACCTATCAGGATCTGGCATCTCATTCCCATGCGAAGCGGCGGGCCCAATGGCTGGCGCTGGCGGGCCTGTGGCTGCTCGTCAGTCTTGGCGTTCTGCTGGTGGCCGATGAGTTCGCCCGCAATCAGGCGATGCGCATGGCCGGTTCCGAGGCCGCCACGGATGCCGAACTGAAGATCGCGCTCCTGAATGTCGCGCTGGAGCGGCCGCGCGCCATTCCGCTTGTCCTCTCCGGGGATCCCGATCTTGCTGCTGCGCTGGATGGCGGCGGTGCTCCTGCCCTCGACCGGTTGAACCGCAAGCTGGAGGGGCTGATCGAAGGCACACAATCCTCGGTGATTTATGTGACCGGGCCGACCGGATTGACCATCGCGTCGAGCAACTGGCGGCAGGATGACAGCTTTGTCGGCTCCAATTATGCTTTCCGCGAATATTTCCAGGCGGCGATGAAGACCGGCATGTCCGAACATTATGCTCTCGGCAATGTCAGCCGTCGCCCGGGTCTTTATATCTCCCGCCGCATCGATGCCGCCGATGGGCGGCCGCTTGGCGTCGTCATTGCCAAGGTCGAGTTCAACCGGCTGGAGACAGACTGGAACATCGGCGGCAAGCCGGTCTATGTGGTCGACAGAAACGGCGTCGTGCTGATGACCAGCGTGCCGGAATGGCGCTTCAAGACCGTTGCGCCGATCGATGAGGCGCGGCGGAAAATCATCTCCGAGAGCCTGCAATTCGGCAATGAGGCGCTTTCAACGCTGCCGTTTCGCGCGGCGCGGCGCGCGAGCGAGGATGTTCCGCTCATTCATGTCGATGAGCCGGGGAGGGAACGCGGCGATTATCTGCGGCTGGAAGTGCCGGTGCCGACCACTTCATGGACGCTGCACTATCTCCAACCGGTCGCGCCGGCGCTGAATGCCGCCATCCGCGAGGGCAGGGTGGTGGCGCTGGCGACGCTGATGCCGCTGATGGCGCTTTCGGCCCTGTGGCTGTGGCGCAGGCACAAGGCGCTCAAGGAAAAGGAAGAGGAGCAGCGTGCCCGCGCCGAGCTGGAAATGAAGGTGCAGGAGCGGACCCGCGACCTTACGAAGACCCGCGATCATCTGCAGGCCGAAATCGCCCTGCATGAAAAGACCTCGGGCGAGTTGCGCAATGTGCAGCACGAACTGGTGCAGGCCAACCGCCTTTCCATTTTGGGGCAGGTGGCGGCGGGCGTGGCGCACGAAATCAACCAGCCGGTCGCGACCATCCGCGCCTTTGCCGACAATGCCCGCACCCTGCTGAAACGCGACCGCATGTCCGAGGCCAACGAAAATCTCGAAAACATCGCGGCGCTGACCGAGCGTATCGGCACCATTACCGGCGACCTGAAAATATTGGCGCGCAAGGGCCGCACCGCCGCCGAACCTGTCAGCGTTCGACTGGTCATCGAAGGTGCGGTCATGCTGTTGCGCAGCCGTTTTTCCGGGCAGATGGATGCGCTGGATATCGTGTTGCCCGATCAGGACCTGAAAGTGCTCGGCAGCCGTATCCGGCTCGAGCAAATTCTCATCAACCTTCTGCAAAACGCGCTGGAAGCCACTGAAGAGACTGGGGCGGCGCGTGTCGAAGTTCGTGTGCGCGAGGAAGGCGATATGGTCGTGCTTTCCGTCAGCGACAATGGCACGGGCATTCCCGAAGCCATCCGCGCCCAGCTTTTTTCGCCCTTCAACACCTCAAAGGAAAGCGGCCTCGGCCTTGGTCTCGTTATCTCCAACGATATTGCCTCGGATTATGGCGGGCGCATCGAGGTGGCGAGCAGCAAGGCGGGCACATGTTTTTCCGTATTTCTGAAGCGAGCATGACATGACGGTGGACGGAACCATATTCTTGGTGGACGACGACTCCCAGCTGCGCAAGGCGATGGTGCAGACGCTGGAACTCGATGGATTGCCGGTCACGTCGTTTTCCCGCGCAGAACAGGCGCTTGCGGCTTTGAACGAGGATTTCGACGGCGTCGTCATCACCGATGTACGTATGCCCGGCATGACCGGGCTCGAATTTTTCGACCATGTCCGCAAGATCGATGCCGATCTGCCGGTTATTCTCATCACCGGCCATGGCGATGTGCCGATGGCGGTCGATGCGCTTCACAATGGAGCTTATGATTTCATCGCCAAGCCGTTTCCCGCTGAACGCATGGTGGAAAGCGCCCGCCGGGCGCTGGAAAAACGCCGCCTCGTGCTGGAAAACCGGGCGCTTCGCCGGGCGGCGGGACAGGCTGAGGATGATTTACCGCTGATCGGCCAGACGCCCGCCATGGAGCGCCTGCGCACCACGCTCAGGCACATTGCCGATACGGATGTGGATGTGCTGGTGGCGGGCGAGACCGGCAGCGGCAAGGAAGTGGTGGCGACGGCCCTTCACCGCTGGAGCAAGAAACGCTCAAAGGGCAATTTCGTGGCACTGAATTGCGGGGCGCTGCCGGAAACGGTGATCGAGAGCGAGCTCTTCGGCCATGAGCCGGGGGCTTTCACCGGCGCGCAGAAAAAGCGCGTCGGCCGCATCGAACATTCGAGTGGCGGCACCCTGTTTCTGGACGAAATCGAAAGCATGCCGCTTGCGGTGCAGGTGAAGATGCTACGCGTTCTGGAAATGCGTGAGGTCTCGCCGCTGGGGTCGAATGAGGAGCGGCCCGTCGATATTCGCGTGGTCGCGGCGGCCAAGGTCGATCTCGGCGATCCGTCCGAGCGCGGCACGTTTCGTGAGGATCTCTATTACCGGCTGAATGTGGTGACGCTGTCCATTCCGCCGCTGCGCGAACGCAAGGCGGATATTCCGCTGTTGTTTTCCCACTTCGTCACCAAGGCGGCCAACCGTTTCAACATGGCGGTGCCGCAGATCAGCGCCGGCATTTCCCGCCGCCTTAACGACCACGACTGGCCTGGCAATGTGCGCGAACTCGGACATTTCGCCGAAAGGGTGGTTCTGGGGCTGGAGACGGAACCGGCGACGGCGCCTGCGTTGCAATCCACAATCCCCGCTTCCGGAACGCTGCCGGAGCGCATGGATGAGATCGAGGCGCGCATCATCCGCGAAACGCTGGAACAATCGAATGGCGACGTGGCGGAAACCATCGCCACGCTCGGCATCGCACGCAAGACCTTTTACGACAAGCTGCAGCGCCACGGCATCAACCGGGCGGATTATGTGAGGAGCGGCACGGCGTAAGATGGCGCGAAGCGCGCATGAAAAAGCCGCGGACGTTTCCGTCCGCGGCCTGGCAATAACGGTAACCGTGTTGAAGGTCTTCCCGATCAACCTGCGACGCAGAAATGGCGCTGGCCGTCATAATCCGTATAGGTGCCGGTGCGGGTGTTGAAGCTCCGGTAACGCTGCGAGCAATAGTCGTACCAGGCGTTGGTCCAGGGCTCGATGGTGCGATAGGTGCGGCGCTGGTTATAGACAGGGCGGCTGTCGTAAACCGGCTGGGCGCGATAGACGGGTGCCGGGCGGTAAACCGGCTGAGGTGCTGCGCGATAATAACGGTAATCCGGCTCTTCATCGATATAGCTCGGCTCGTCCACATAAACGCGCTCTTCGTAAGCTGGCGCCGGACGCGACATTGCGGAGCCCACGGCGACACCGGCGGCAAGGCCGAGCACGCCACCAAGAATGGCGGCATCGCGACGGTCGCGGCGGTCCCAGTCGCCAGCGGATGCGCTGCTCAAGGGAACGATGGTGGCGGCGGCGACGGCGACGGCCAGAACTGTTTTAGCTGCAAAGGACGACATGGTGTGTTCTTCCATACAGGTGGCAGGGCGCTGCCAGTTGCAAATTCGATGGTTAAGGAAATACAGCCCGGCTGCTGAACGGGCGCTGAATGAATTGTGGCAGACCGGCGGCGGCCCGCAATTCCTGTTTGCGCGCGACGCACTTCGCGCTAGAACTCAAGAACAAACAGGACGCACCGATGAGCCTTTCCCAGATAACCGTCAATTCCGACACCTCGCATGAAGACCGTGCCCAGGCCATTCGCGATACGCTGCGCGACGCCATTGTCGACCGGCGGCTGGCGCCGGGAACCAAACTGTCGGAATCGGAAGTGGGAACGCTGTTCGATGTCAGCCGTACGGTGGTGCGCGCCGCACTTCAGATGCTGGCCTATGAGGGGCTGGTGAAGGCCGAGCGCAACCGGGGCGCCTTCGTCTCCAATCCCACGCCGGATGAAGCGCGGCAGGTGTTCGCTTCGCGCCGGTTGATCGAACCCGGCGTCGTCGATGCCGCAATCGAAAAAATCACGCCTGCGGCGGTGAAGCGGCTGCGTGAGCATCTGGTGCAGGAAAGCCGCCACCAGCATGAGCGCGGCCCGAGCGCCAGACGCGCGGAAATCAAGGCATCGGGCGATTTCCACCTGATGCTGGCCTCGCTTGCCGGCAATGCTATCCTTGAAAAATTCATGGACGAGCTGGTCGCCCGCTCGTCGCTGGTCATTGCGCTTTACGGGCGCTCGGGTGTTTCAAGCTGCGGCCACAACGATCACGCCGATCTCCTTGATGCGCTTGAGGCGAAGGATACGGCAAAGGCCCGCGCGCTGATGTTGCAGCATCTCGACCACATCGAGGCCGATCTCGACCTGCGCATGATGGAAGGTCTGGCGCTGAAGGATGCGCTGGCGCTCTGATTGACCGCCATCCCCGTCGCGGAACGGGAATGGCGGGTTGATTGCGCGTCAGGCGGCGTAACGGCTGATCGCCAGATCGTGCGTGTCGATCTCCGGCTTGTTGCCGCTGATGAGATCGGCAAGCACCCGGGCGGAACCGCAGGACATGGTCCAGCCAAGCGTGCCGTGGCCGGTGTTGAGATATAGATTGCTGTAGCGGGTGGCGCCGATGACAGGCGTGCCGTCCGGCGTCATCGGACGCAGGCCGCACCAGAATTTTGCCTGGGTCTGGTCGCCCGCGCCGCCGAACAGGTCTTCCACCGAATGGGCCAGCGTTTCCTGCCGGGCCGCTGGCAAATCCTTGCTGAAACCGGCGATTTCCGCCATGCCGCCGGCACGGATGCGTGAGCCGAGGCGGGTAATCGCCACCTTGAACGTCTCGTCCATGACCGTGGAAACGGGCGCGCGCTCCTTTTTCACGATTGGAACCGTTATGGAGTAACCCTTGACCGGGTAAACCGGCAGGGTAAGGCCAAGCTGGCGCACGAACTGCGGCGAATAGCTGCCCAGTGCCGCCACGAAAATATCGGCCTCCACCAGCCCGCGGGTGGTCTCCACAGCCTTGACGCGCCCTGCCTCGACGATGGGGCGCATGATGCCGGTATCGTAAAGGAAGGTAACGCCCGCCTCTTCGGCCATGCGGGCAAGTTCTGTCGTGAACATGAAGCAATCGCCGGTCTCGTCGCCGGGCAGGCGCAGGCCACCGACGATCTTTTCCTTCGAAGGAGAAAGACCGGGTTCTATGGCGGCGCAGCCGTCGCGATCGAGAATCTCGAAAGGCACGCCGCCTGCCGTCAGCACGTCGACATCCTTGCCGATGGCATCGAACTGCTTCTGGGTGCGGAACACCTCCAGCGTGCCCTGCATGCGCTGGTCATATTCGATGCCGGTCTCTTCGCGCAGCGCCATCAGACAATCGCGGCTATATTCGGCAACGCGCACCATGCGGCTCTTGTTGATGGCGTAACGCGCCGAGGTGCAGTTGCGCAGCATCTGGCTCATCCAGCGCCATGCGGCCGGATCGGCAGTTGGGCGGATGATGAGAGGCGCGTGTTTCATGAACAGCCATTTCATCGCCTTCACCGGAATGCCGGGCGCAGCCCAGGGCGAGGAATAGCCGGGCGAAACCTCGCCGGCATTGGCGAAGCTGGTTTCGAGCGCTGCGGCCGGCTGGCGGTCGATCACCGTCACCTTGTGTCCGGCTTTGGCCAGATACCAGGCGGATGTCACGCCGACAACGCCGGCTCCGAGGATAGTGACGTTCATGATCGTCTCACTTGTGATTGACTGATGTTGAAGCGGCTGCCGGGGTTTCTCCCGGCTGAATATAAAGGCGTCGATAGCGGCGTCCGAGGCCGGTCAGGATTTCATAGGCGATCGTGCCCGCATCCTCGGCAATGTCTTCCAGCGTCTGGTCCGGACCGATCATCTGCACAAGGCTGCCCTGGGTCAATGTTCCTTCGGGCAGGGCGGATATGTCGAGAATGATGCTGTCCATGGAAACGCGTCCCGCAATCGGCAGTCGCACGCCGTTATACCACGCCGTGCCGCGATTGCTGAGCGAACGCGGCAGGCCGTCAGCGTATCCGGCGGCGATGGTTGCCAGACGCGTCGGCCCGGCCGCTTCGAAGGAGCCACCGTAACCGACCAGCGAACCGGCGGGAACGGTGCGGGTCTGGATGACGGCCAGATCGAGGCGAACGACCGGCTTCATCGGGTTGGGGCGTGCAACGGAGGGCGCGCCGCCATAAAGCGCGATGCCGGGGCGCAGCAGGTGGTTGTGGTAATCATTGCCCAGAAAGATGCCGCCGGAATTCGAAAAGCAGACGGGCGCTGCGGGAAAGGCAATGGCGGCTTTGCGCATCACCGCAAGCTGCGCGGCATTGGAGGCATGGTCCGGTTCGTCGGCGCAGGCGAGGTGGCTCATGACGAAGGTGATGTCGATACCATTCAGCAATTGCGGCCGGGAGGCTAGGATTTCAAGTTCTTCGGGAGAGAGGCCGAGACGGCACATGCCGGTATCGATCTGCACCGCGGCGGTGAGCGTCTTGCCAAGCTTCCTGGCGTGGGCCGACCATTGGGCGATCTGCTCCAGCGAATTCAGAACCGGAGTGATGGCCATGGCGGCGCAGGAAGTCTCGTTGCCGGGCTGAAGACCGTTGAGAACAAAAATCCGCGCTTCTGCCGAAAGCCGCAGTCGCAACGCCAACGCTTCATCGATATGGGCGACGAAGAAATTGCGGCAACCCGCCTCGAACAGGACCTGCGAGACGATATCCGCGCCGAGACCATATGCATCGGCCTTGACCACCGCTGCCGTCTGCGACGCAGGCGCCATGGCCGCAAGGGTCAGATAATTGTCGCGCAATGCGCCGAGATCGATGGTCAGATGACCGCTTGCACCACCGGCGGCCTGCTGGCGGCTGATCTGCATGTCCATGGTCGTTCACCCTCATTTTTATCCCATGAGGGTATTGCAACGATTGTCGAATTTCTTGGCGATTGTTCGAAGAAAATGCGATAGAATTCACAATGGCGCAATTTTCTTTTGCTGATTGGAATCTTCTATGTCGTCACTCGATGCGACCGACCGCCACATCATTCGCCTGCTTCGGCTCAATGCCCGCATCAGCAATGCGAAACTGGCGGCCGAAGTCGGGCTTTCCGCATCCGCTTGTCTGCGCCGGGTCGATATTCTCGAGCGGGAAGGGATTATCCGCGGATATACGGCGCTGACCAGCGGCCTTGCCGGCGGCGAGGTGATTTCGGTTATCGTCCAGATCACGCTCGACCGCCAGACGGAGGATTTTCTCAACCGTTTCGAAAATGCGGTGCGGCGCTATCCGGAAATCCGCGAATGTTATCTGATGACGGGCGGTTCGGATTATTTCCTGCGCTGCGAGGCGGAAAGTGCTGGGGATTTCGAGCGAATTCATAAGGAGATCCTGTCGAAGCTGCCCGGGGTTTCGCGCATTCATTCGAGTTTTGCGATCCGGAATGTGTTAGCGACGCCGAAGGCGCGGTAGCGTCGGAGCTCGCGGCCACCCCCCTCTGTCCTGCCGGACATCTCCCCCTCAAGGGGGGAGATCGACAAGTGGCTTGCCCACCACATTCAGCAACGTCACTTTATTGATAAGATGGCTGCGAGGGGACGAGCGGGCGCTCCATCCAATATCCCCCCTTGAGGGGGAGATGTCCGGCAGGACAGAGGGGGTAAGCCCCACGCTCCGCCCCTTCAAGTCACCCCCACCACCGATAAAAATGATGCACCGGCCCCCGCCCATGCCCAACAGCAAGACCTCGCCCGGCATCGAGCGCCCCATTCAGATAATCCTTCGCAAGCCCCACCGCCTCCCGCAACTCACGACCCTGTGCAAGATGAGCCGTAATCGCCGCCGCCAGCGTGCAGCCGGTGCCGTGGTCGTTCTTCGTCTCCACCCGTGCCGCGGAAAGCGCCTGCATGGCGCCATCCGCAAACAGATAATCCGTGCTCTCCGGCCCATCGCCATGGCCGCCCTTGACGAGCACGGCTTTTGCGCCCGCCTTCAGGATCGCCTCGGCCTGGCGAGCGATCTCCGTCTCCGTTTTCGCCATCGAAGACCCGGTCAGCAGCGCCGCTTCCGGCAGGTTCGGCGTAACGATGGTCGCGAGCGGCAGCAAGTCGCGCCGCAATGTCTCGATGGCGTCTTCATGCAGCAGCCTGTCACCGGAGGTCGCTACCATGACCGGGTCCAGCACCACCGGCTGCGATTGCCGCCGAAGCCGTTCCGCGATGGCGGCGATGGTTTCGATCCGCGAGACCATGCCGATCTTCACCGCATTGACAGCGAGATCGGAGAATACCGCATCCATTTGCGCGATAATGGTGGCGACCGAAATATCCTCAACCGCCGTCACACCCTTGGTGTTCTGGGCGGTGATGGCGGTGATGACGCTGGCGGCATAGGCGCCGAGCGCGGAGAAGGTCTTGATATCCGCCTGAATACCCGCGCCGCCGCCGCTGTCGGAGCCGGCAATGGTCAATGCAATGGCTGTCATGGCTGTCTCGCTTTCAGCGCGGCGTCAATCTTGGAGCGGAAGTCCTTAGTCGCACTGGCAATATCGCCCGCGCGGAAAATGGCGGAAATGACCGCGACACCATCCGCACCGGCGGCAATGACGGGTGGCACGCGGACAAGATCGATGCCGGCGATAGCGCCGACCGGCATATCCGGTTTCCACTCCTTCAGAAGGGCGCGCAGCGTGGTAAAACCGTCGATACCGACCGGCTTGTCCGGATTGATCTTGGAAACGGTTTCGAACACGCCACCAATACAGGCATAGTCGGCGGGCATGGAAGCTGCCCGTTCGGCATCGGACCGGTTCTTGACGGTAAGGCCGATGATCGCCTTTTCGCCGAGAATGCGCCTTGCGGTTTTGGCGTCCATGTCATCGACGCCGAGATGCACGCCATCCGCGCCCGAGGCGAGGGCCACATCCACCCGGTCGTTGATGACCAGCGGCACGCCTGTGCCGGCGATAGCCTCGTGAATGGCGCGGGCGTTTTCGATCATCTCGCGCGTCGAGCCGTGCTTGTCGCGATATTGCAGAATGGTCGCGCCATTCAGCGCAGCGGCGAGAGCAAGCTCCGGCAGCGGCGCGACATCGCCAAGGCTCGCATCGACCAGCGCGTTGAGGCGGTAATCAACCTTGTTCATGCTCTATCCTTGCGTGATTTGTGATGTCTTCACCGGAAATTTCGGAAAGCGCATCCAAAAATGCCGGTTCGAAGCTGCCGGGGCCTCTGGCGTGCTTGGCCGCAAGTTCGGCGGAAACGCCGGTGACGGCAAGGGCGGAGGCCGCCGCCGTCAGCGCGTCTTTTTCGACAGCCATGAAGGCGGCGATGACGCCGCCCGAAAGGCACCCCGTTCCCGTCACCTTCGCCATCCACGGATGACCGTTGACGATCCTGACGCTGCGGGCGGCATCGCGCAGATGATCGACCGGCCCGGTCTCAATCCGCACAGCATCCGGCACATCGCCGATCAGGCTCATTTCGGCGCGATTGCCGCGTACGACGGTGGGGGAAAGTGCAATCAGTTCGCGCGCGAATTCCAGCCGCGACGGGGAATAATCGCAATGCACGGGGTCGACGATCCATGGCTTGCCGGATGCATTGGCGATTTTGATCGCCAGCCGGATGACCTTTCGCCGCTCGGCGTCCAGCGTGCCGAGATTGACGGTCAGCGCATCCGCCTTGGTGACAAAACTCTCGATTTCCTCGAGCGAGGTGGTCATGGAGGGGATGCCGCCGACCACGGTGATGCCGTCTGCGGTGAATTTCTGCACCACCGTGTTCATCAGGCAATGCACGCGCGGGCGCGTCTGCCGCACGCGCTCCAGAATCTCGGCGGCCTTTGCCGCTGTCGGAAAAGTCGTCGTCATGGCTGCTGCAGCTCCACGGCGATGTCGTCCGCCGCCGGCGCCTGCTTGATCAGTTGCATTTCCTGCATGAAAGCGCCGAAACGGGCGTAGCGCGCGCGGTCGAGCGCGGCTGGGCGTTTGGCGAAACGCGGCAGCGTGTCGAAGAAGGCCTGCTTGTTCAGCGCATCGTCAAGGTTCGGATAGGCCTTGATGAAAAGCTGCCAAGATTCCTGCGGATGGTTGGTAATGAAGATAGCGGCCTGTTCAACGGCGGAGAGGAAACGCGGCAGGCGGTTGTCTTTTGCGAGATCGCGGTGCGTGACGAAGATCAGCTCGTCATAGGCCGGCACGCCGTGTTCCTCCGGGAAGAAGGAGCGGCCTTCATGTCCCTCGAGCTTCATCTGCGTCAGCTCGAAATTGCGGAAGCCGCCAAGCGTCGCATCCACCTTGCCGGCGATCAGCGACGGCGAGAGCGAGAAGTTGACGTTGATGAGTTCGACATCGTCCTTCGTCAGGCCGTCCTTTTCCAGCATGCGCTTCAGCATGGCATCCTCGAAGCCGGAAACGGAGAAGCCGACCTTCTTGCCCTTCAGGTCCTTCAGGCTCTTGATAGGCCCATCGGCCAGAACGGTGACGGTGTTGAGCGGGGTTTCGACCAGCGTGCCGAAACGCACGAGCGGCAGGCCGGCATCGTGATCGAGATAGAGGTTCGGCTGGTAGTGCACGCCTATATCGGCCTGTTTGGCCGAGACGAGACGCGGCACGGCGGTGGGGTCTGCGGGCGGAACCAGTTCCACCTCTAGCCCCGCATCGGCAAACAGGCCGCGTTCCTTGGCGATCACCATCGGCGCATGATCGGGGTTCACGAACCATTCGAGCAACACGGTCAGCTTGTCTGCCGCATGCGATTGCATGGGTGAAAGCACGCTTGCTGCCGCGACGACGAGGGAAAGAAGAGTTCGTTTCATGGTGCCGAAAGTCTCCGTAAAGATCTGAAAGGAATGGTGTGTTCTGTTTCCTTGGCCCAGGGGGCCAGATTGGCGGTCGCCCGGTCGACAATGAGCCGCAGCAGCACCGCCATGATGGCGAGAATGGCCATGGCGGCGAACATGGTGTCAGTCTGCATGCGGGCATTGGACTGGATCATCACGAACCCAAGCCCTGCCGAAGCGCCCACCCATTCGCCGATGACGGCGCCGAGCGGGGCAAGCGGCGCCGCGACCCTCAAGCCCGAAATCAACGATGGCAACGCCAGCGGCACGCGCAACCGGGTGAGGATCTGCCAGTGGCTCGCCTCAGTCAGCGAGGCGGCGTCGAGGATGGCACGATCGGTGCGGTTGAGCCCGTCAGTGAAAGCGGAGGCAACGGGGAAGAAGATGATGATCGCCGTCATGACCACTTTCGAAGCCATGCCGAAACCGAACCAGAGGACGAGGATGGGGGCGAGCACGAAGACCGGAAAGGCCTGCAACACCAGAACCATGGGCCAGACGAGGCGGCCGAGGCGCGGGATGGCGGCAATGGTGAAAGCGACGAGAATGCCGGCGGTGATGCCCGCCGCAAGCCCGAGCGCCATTTCACCGAGCGTTATCAGCGCCTGCCCGAACAGGAAGCCCGGCTGACGCCAGAAAGCGCCGGCAACATCGGCTGGCGATGGCAGGATGTAGCGGGGCGGTGAAAACAGCCACGTTCCCGCCTGCCAGAAAACCAGCAGAAGACCGACACCGTTCAGCGCATGGGTGGCACGCATGAGCCGGACCTCAGACGCAGACGCACCGTGTGCGAAGGGCGGAAGGGTTCAGCATCATCATTCGTCTCCAGATATGATAATCCCGGAGATCAGGCAAAGCGGAGAAGAGAAAGGGCAGCGCCTCCTGGCGCGGCAGTTCCGTTCCTACGCCGGCATGACCCGGATCAGGTTCAAGGGTCCGGCTCATCGCCATCTCAGCACCGTTCGGTGCTCCCCTCGGAAGAGTTTGTTTTGTAGGTCAAGTTTCATAAATGTCAACGTCCCGCCGGCGATCCGTCGTCAGGCGGGATCGTGAATGCCTGAACGGGCCTGCGCTGGTGCGCATCTCCCATTGGCGTATTAGTTATTAAGGAAATTAGATTTATCGAAAATTAGTTATCTCTTGAAACTGCCTTTCAATATTGTTCGGCTAACGTTCGCTCCGGGGAAAAGTTCCGGGGGCGAATTTGAAGAACATCTGGCAGGATAAATCGGGAAATTTCGGCATTCTCAGCGCCCTGTTGATGGTGCCGCTGATTGGGGCCGCCGGCGTGGCACTCGATGTGACGCATGGCATGGCCGTCAAATCGGACCTGCAGATGGCGGCGGATGCCGCGGCGCTTGCAGTGGTCGCCGATACGTCGGCGAGCGTTCAGAAGGCAAAGGAAATGTCGGGTGACGGTGTCATTTCGCTTGGCAGCAGCGAAGCCTCCGCATTCTTTGAAAGCAATGAGCGGGCCAATCCCGATTATAAGCTCCTGTCTCTTGATGTGTCGGTGATCAAACACGGTAACGCCATCGAATCCTCGGTCAGCTTCAAGGCATCCGTCGGCACCACGCTTTCACGGATACTCGGAGAGGATCTCATCACCATTTCGGGCAAGGCGACGGCAAAATACGAGACAGAAACATTCAGCGACTTCTATGTCCTTCTGGATAACACCCCCTCGATGGGTGTCGGCGCGACGCCAACCGACGTTGCTAAGATGGTTGCGAATACGAGCGACAAATGCGCTTTCGCCTGTCACATCGTGAAAGACGGGGTGGTGGATAAGAACAGCTATTACTACAAAGCCAAAAGCCTCGGGGTCACGACGCGCATCAATGTGGTGGCGCAGGCCACGGCAAGCCTGATGGATACGGCGAAGTCCATGCGCAAAAGCAGCAATCAATATCGTATGGCGGTTTACTCTTTCGGAGAGAAAGCGGAAGATACGAAGCTGCTCGAAGTCGTTCCCTTGACCTCGGATCTGGCGACTGCGAAGAAGAAAGCCGCTGAAGTCGACCTGATGTCGATCCCTAAGCAGGGTTTCAACAACGACCAGCAGACAGATTTTGACCGGGCACTGACCCAGATTGGCGACAGGATCGGCTCTTCGGGCACCGGTGCAAGTTCGGCGAGCCCCGAAAAGATCGTCTTCTTCGTGTCAGACGGCGTCGGCGACAGCTACAAGCCATCCTCCTGTACCAAAAAAACCACCAGCGGCCGCTGCCAGGAACCGATCGATATCAAATATTGCACGAAGCTGAAGGAAAAAGGCTTCCGCATAGCCGTGCTTTATACCACCTATCTGCCGCTGCCGACCAATGGCTGGTACAATAGCTGGATCGCTCCATTTCAGCCGGAAATCGGTGCACGCATGCAGCAATGCGCTTCGCCGGGCCTGTTCTTCGAGGTCAGCCCGTCACAGGGCATAAGCGAGGCGATGACCGCCCTTTTCAAAAAGGCCATCACATCACCCCGCCTGACGGGGTGATGGCAGGGACGATCTCGGCTATCTTTCAGCCGATGGTGCGAAGCTGTTCAAACAGCGGCCGATGGCTGCTATCTGCACGATAGAACGCCGCCGGCTCGCCGAGCGGCGTTTCGACTGTGACGTCCTGTCCGCCGGGATAATGCGCGCCGCTCCACAGGTGCACCCATTCACCGTCGCCCGGAAGATAGAGCGAGCGTTGCGTTTCGCCCGCTTTCCAGACGGGTGCGACAAGCATGTCCGCCCCGTAGAGATAGCAGTCCTGAATGGTATACGTCCGCCGGTCATTCTCGTAGTGAAGAAAGAGCGGACGCTGCACCGGCAGGCCCGTCCTGGCCGCTTCCGCCGAGAGCGATTTCAGATATGGGGCCAGCGCGACATAGATGGACGTCATTCGGGCGAAATGGGCAAGAACCGCCTCATCCTGATCGATCTGGAGATTGTCGCGCGGCCGGTTGCCCTCATGGGTACGCATGACCGGCGTGAAAGCGGCCATTTCCGTCCAGCGCATGATGAGTTCTGCGGTTCTGACATTGCCGAACAGGCTGGTGTAACCGCCAATATCGGAATGATGATAGGCATTGCCCATGAGGCCGGAGGAGAGCGCCCCGCAGATGACGGTGACCAGACCGTCGTGACGGGAGAAGTCGACAGACTGGTCGCCGCCCCAGATCAGTGGGCAATGGGCCTGTACACCGGTGAAGCCGGCGCGCATGAAGAACAGCGCTTCGCCGGTCTTGCCGCGACTTTCGACGGCCTTGGCGTTGACCTCGGCCCAGAGCGTTGGCCAGGCATTGTGCATCAGCTTGGCGTCGACACCGTTGGAAAGGGTAATGTCGATCGGCAGATATTCGCCGAAATCGGCCATCCAGCCGGAGAGGCCGAAATCGAGCATGTTCTTGCCGATGATTTCCTCGGCGAACCAGTCGGCGGCGGCCGGATTGGTGAAATCGACCACGCCGCAATCGAACTCGCCGAAATCCACCAGCGCCGTCTTGCCCTCGGCGTCGGTGGCGAAATAGCCGGCTTTTTCAGCCACCGGGAACAGCGGGCCATCGACGCAGAGATAGGGGTTCACATAACCCAGAAAGCGGATGCCCTGATCGGCAAGCTCGGCGATCTTCTGGCGCAGATGCGGATAACGCGTATCATTCGCCTGCCAGTCCCAGAACAGGCGCGCGCCGAAGGATGTCTGGCGAAGACCCACCCAGTCTTCGCACCAGAGGCCGGACACCTTCGTTCCGGCCGCGCGGATTTTCTCCAGTCGAGCAAAGGAGTTGACGCCGTCCTTTAACCCGATGATCGCACCGTTATAGACCCACTCCGGCAGTTCCGGCTGGCGTCCGAACCGCAGCGACAGGGCGGAAACGATATCGGTGAAATGATCGCCGGCGACGAATTCGATCTTTTCGGGGATGGCCCAGATTTCGATCTCGTGGAAATCGCCGTTGCGGAAATCGAAGACCGAATAGGCGCTTGTTTCCACATGGAGGGCGTATCTGCGCGACGACAGGTAAGTCGGCTGCGGGTAGTTGGTGTTGTAATAATCACCGCCCGCCTTGCCGCTGACATCGGACTTGAAGGTGATCTCGGTGGTCTTGTCGCGGCCGACCCCCGGCTCGGAGGTCCAGAGCGGAAAGCGGCGACCGCGCATGTCGAAATAGGACATCTGCTCGCCGCCGCCCCAGACGTGCTCATCCGTTTCCGCAACGACGCGCAGCCAGAGGCGGTTGATGGTGTCATCCAGCGCCGTTAGCCGCATCGCGCTGCAATCGAGCGTCAGGCGAAGGCGCGGTGCCTGTCCCGGCGCGGATGAGAGCGTGATGCTCTCGCCGCTGACCTCGGCGTGGCGCAGGGCGGTTCGTTCGATAAGGTAGTCCTCGATATCGAAATTGCCGCGATACATATCCATCCTCTCCTTGCCGAAACCGGCGAAGAAGGCCGGGTTTTCGGATGAATGGGAAAGTATGGTGCGATTCCCGATGGTGAGCGCAAAGCCGTCTTTGGTCTTTTCGAAATGCATGACTGTACCTGTTTAGCCCTTGAGACCGCCGGCGGTGAGGCCGGAGACAACCCGTTCCTGAAAGATGACGATCAGGATGGCGACCGGCACGATACCGACCACCAGCGCCGCCGAAATGACCGGCCAGGGGAAGGCGAATTCACCCTGATAAAGCTGGATGCCGACAGGAAGCGTGCGGAGCGCCGGATTGGAATTGAAGGAAAGCGCCAGCAGGAACTCATCCCAGGCATTCACGAAGGCAAGGATGCCGGCGGTGAAAACGCCCGGCGCGCAGAGCGGCACGACGACCTTGAACAGCGCGCCGATGCGGGTGCAGCCATCGATCATGGCGGCGTTTTCGAGATCGCGCGGGATGCTTTCGAAGAAGGAGACCAGCATCAGCGTGCAGACCGGCAGCGAAAGCACCGTGTAGGGCAGGATCAGCGCCGTCCAGCTGTTGAGCAGGTTCAAGGCACGCATGATTTCGAACAGCGGCACCAGCAGCGTCACCAGTGGGAAGGTGGAGACGGCGATGATGAGCGAAAGGATCAGCGCGCGATATTTGAGGTTCAGCCGCGCCAGCGCGTAAGCGGCCAGCACCGATATCAGGATTGTGAGGGCGGTGGAAAGCAGCGCCACCATGAAGCTGTTGAACAGGAAGAGATGCAGCGGCTGGTCGGAAAAGGCCTGCATGTAATTGGCCAGGGTCGGCGCGTGCGGAAACCAGGTGATCGGCTTGACCGTCAGTTCTGCTTCGGTCTTCAGCGAGGTGAAGAGGATCCAGATCGCCGGAAACAGGCCGTTGACCAGAAGAATGGAGGCCGCGATGAAGCGCAGCGGCTTGCCGGAAAAGAAGGAGGACAGACCGGAATTCGCAACGATGCTCATGGGATCAGTCCTTCGTCCTGATAATGCGGAGATAAACGGCGGTGACGCACATGGAAAGCGCAAACATCATGACCGCCAGCGCCGAACCGTAACCGAGATCAAGGAAGGAGACGGTGTTCTGGTGGATATACATGGCAAGCGTCGTGGTGGATGTGCCGGGGCCGCCGCCGGTCATCATGTAAGGAATATCAAAGGTCTGCAGCGCCGTGATCGTGCGGAAGATGAGCGCGACGACAATCGAGGGCTTGAGAAGCGGCAGGGTGATTTCGAAAAATTGCCGGATTTTGCCGGCGCCATCCACATCCGCCGCCTCGTAGAGCGAACGCGGAATGGTCTGCAGGCCGGCAAGAATCATCAGCGCCATGAAGGAGGATGTCTTCCAGATGATCGTCAGGCAGATCGCCGCAAAGGCCCAGTTCGGCGAATTGAACCAGATGATCCCTTCGAAGCCGAAACGGTTGAGCACATCATTGACCACGCCATATTCGTAATGGAAAAACCATGCGAAGATGAGGCCGGCAAAGGACAGCGGCAGCGCCCACGGGATCAGCAGCGAAAGCCGCATCGGCCATTGCATGGAAAAAGGCAGGTTGGCGAGCAGTGCGAGGCCAAGGCCCATGATGAGCGCGCCGGGAACGGTGATCAGCGTGATCAGCACCGTGTTCCAGGTCGTTTCCCAGAAGATCGGGTCGTCGAACATCGCCGTATAGTTTTCAAAGCCGATGAATTCCGCCGGCAGGCCCGATGTCAGCGAAAGGCTGAAAAACGAGGTGTAGACAAGCCGTGCCACCGGATAGACGATGATGAGCGACAGCAGGATCGCCGCCGGCGCCAAGAGAAGCACGGCCAGCGGCCGGTCGCCGAGATCGAGCCACCGCGTCCAGCGCGGCTGCGGTTTCTCGTCCACCCGAACCATGGTTCTTTCCGGCATTGTCACGTCTGCCACTCCCGCAACTGGATTCACGTCGTCGTCTCCCGAGCGGACCGGTTCTACCCGGCCCGTTTATCGCGCCCTTCAGGCGGCCTTATTCCTGTCAGTCGAAGCGGCCGGAAAGGGCATGGCAGGCATGCCGCTTTCCGGCCCATAGCTTAGCGCAGAACGCGCCGCAGACGGCTTTCCATCTGCTTTGCGCCATCCTCCGGCGTCATGACGCCGGCAAGCACGCCGTTGACGGTTGTGCGGATGGTTTCGCTGACCTCGTTGTAACGCGGCGTCACGGGACGGGCCTTGGCGGTCTCGACGACGGGCAGGGCATCCGCGAACCACGGGATCGTCTTGGTTACCTCAGCATCCTTGTAGAGTGCGGCATAGGTCGGCAGAAGCGCGGCGTTGATGGCCATGAACTTCGAAACATCCTGACCGGAGAGATATTCCACCAGCTTCTTGGCTTCCTCCTGCTGCTTGGAATAGGCGGAAACGCCGAATTCCCAGCCGCCGAGGCAGGTCGTCTGCTCGCCGCCCTTGACGGCCGGCAGGCGGGCGACGCCAACCTTGTCGTTCACCTGCGATTCCTTGCCCTGGAAATGGGTCCAGGCATAGGACCAGTTGACCGCGAAGAGCACTTTACCTGCCTGGAATTCCTTGCGGGTGTCGTCGGTCGCCACTTCCGAAATGTTCTTTTTGGAAATGCCTTCGTCCACGAAGCTCTTCCAGAGCTTCAGCGAATCCACCGCCGCCTTGTTGTCGAAATTCAGTTTGCCGTTTTCAACCAGCGACTTGCCTTCGCTCCAATAGGGCAGGAGGAAGGTGCAGACAGCGCCTTCGATCGCCTTGCCCTGGAAGGACAGGCCCTGAAGCTCGGGGTTCTTTTCACCCTCCATCACCTTCTTGGAGGCTTCCTTCAGCTCGTCCCAGGTGGTTGGCGGCTTGATGCCGTATTTGTCGAGCAGGTCCTTGCGGTAATAAAGGAACATGGAATCGGCAAAGGCGGGCAGCGCCACGATCTTGCCGTCCACCGTGTTGGCTTCGGCATAGGTCGGCAGATAGGCCGACATGTCCTTGCCGGAGAAATCGCTTGTCCAGCCGGCCGTGGCGAATTGTGCGGGGCGGATGACGTCGAGCATCAGCACGTCAAGGCTCGAATCCTTGGCCGACATCACGGTGTTGAGATATTGCGCCTGCATTTCCGAGGTGTTGCCGCCGGTCTCGATGACCACCTTCACGCCGGGCGTCTTGGCCTCATATTGATCGAGCGCCTTCCGCCACACATCGGGCTGATGCTGGCTGGAAACGAAGATCTTCAGTTCGGCATCGGCAAAGGCCTGTCCCGAAAAGGCGAGCATGGTTGCGCAGAGCGCGGCACCCATGAGGGCTTTGCCCTTGATGGTTTTAAATGTCATGTGTTCCTCCCGTTATTAAACCTGTTGGCCGCAGCGTTTCCTCGCCCGGCAATCAGTGGATAGAGCGTTCCGTCGCGGCGTCGAAAAGATGGACCTTGGACGGATCGACGCCGATCTTCAGTTCCTCATTCGGCGCAGGCCGCAGATGCGGCGGCATGCGTGCGGTCAGCGCCGCATCACCAAGGCTGAAATGGACGAGCGTGTCCGAGCCCAGCGGCTCTACCACCTGCACCTTGACCGCAAGCTGCGTGTCGAAGCCCTCGACGGGGCCGAAATGTTCCGGGCGAATGCCGATAATGACTTCGCGCCCGTCGAGCCCCGTTTCGCGGGATGGCCGGATGGCTGCCAGCGGCAGGGCGTTGCCGTCGGAAAATACCAGCCGGTCGCCGCTCACCTTGGCGCGGGCGAAGTTCATCGCCGGCGCGCCGACGAAACCGCCGACGAAGACGCTTTCCGGACGGTTATAGACCTCGTCCGGCGTGCCGACCTGCTCGATATCGCCGCCGCGCAGGATGACGATGCGGTCGGCCAGCGTCATGGCCTCCACCTGGTCATGGGTAACGTAGATGATGGTCGTGCCGAGCTGCTGGTGCAGCCGCTTGATTTCCGTGCGCACCTGTCCGCGCAGCTTGGCGTCGAGGTTGGAAAGCGGCTCGTCGAACAGGAAGACCTGTGGGCGGCGCACGATGGCGCGGCCCATGGCGACGCGCTGACGCTGGCCTCCGGAAAGCTGGCCGGGCCGCCGGTCGAGAAGATGCTCGATGCCGAGCATCTTGGCCGCCTCATCGATGCTGGCATTGGCCTGCGATGCGCTGACACCCCGCACCTTCAGGCTGAAACCCATGTTTTCGCGCACCGTCTTGTGCGGATAAAGCGCATAGTCCTGAAACACCATGGCGATGTCACGCTCGCGCGGCGGCAGCTTGTTGACGACGCGGTCGCCAATTTTCACCTCGCCGTCGGTAATGCTTTCCAGCCCCGCGACCATGCGCAGCGTCGTGGATTTGCCGCAGCCGGAAGGGCCGACGAACACGACGAATTCGCCATCGTTGATTTCAAGGTCGATGCCCTTGACGATGCGAAGCGCACCGTAACTCTTGTCCAGCTTGCGCAGGCTGACCGAAGCCATATTTTCCTCCTCACGACCGGCGCGTCCAGAATTCGGATGGACGCCATTGCCGGTATCAACCTTCAAGTTCCACGCATCGCATCGTCGAAAATCGATCCCGATTGTCTGGCGATATCGTGGGATGGCGAAACGCCTGTCTCCCTGAGGTCGTGATATTACCTTTCATAAAAAGGAAATCAATAGTGTATCAATTATATTTCTGACAGAAATCAAAAATTACTAAGCCATTGATTATACGAAATATAACTGCAAAATCCGCCGCGCGGCAGGTCGAGACTTGCTTGCCTCCCGTCAAATTCTTTCATCCATGTAGATCACGCGAAATTTGCGCAGTCTCAACGTATGCGTGAAACGTATCGCGCGACGGTGTGGTCGAACCAGGTCCACGAAACTTCGGCCACGGCGCCATCCTGCGCCTGGCTGAGGCGCAGAACCCGCGGCACCGATGCGCCGGCTTTCTGGCCGAAAACCGCGGGCGTCCATTCGGGCACGTCGCCGAGGTCGATGCGATCCTCCGCCTTCGATATCCAGAGGTTCAGGCGGGTGCGGTAATAGAGATAGAGCGATTCCGACATGTTCTCG
The DNA here is from genome assembly GCF_002008205.1 of Agrobacterium sp. YIC 4121. Classification (NCBI taxonomy): domain Bacteria; kingdom Pseudomonadati; phylum Pseudomonadota; class Alphaproteobacteria; order Hyphomicrobiales; family Rhizobiaceae; genus Agrobacterium; species Agrobacterium sp. YIC 4121. Next base: position 158,101 of record NZ_MRDI01000010.1, read on the forward strand.
ATGGTGATGGTGTCGACGTAAGAGCCATCAAGCCAGATTTCCTCGATGGCTGCCGGTTTGCCGGCGATGCGCCGCAGGCGGCGAATCCTGTGTCCTTCGGTCGATGTGCCGAAGGCGGGCAGGTCGGCGGGCTTGGCAAGGCGTGCCACATCCAGAACCTCCGCCGTCGGCAGGCCGCCGCCCTCGATCAGTTCGAGGCGAAAGAAGGCATAGACGCTTTGCGGATCGCTGACGGCGCGGATGTAGTTGCCGGAACCCTGCACGCGCTCCAGGAGGCCGCGCTCCTGCAACTCGGCAAGCGCCTTGCGCAACGTGCCGACGGCGATGCCGAGATCTGCGGCCATATCGCGCTCCGGCGCAAGCTTCTCGCCGTCGATCAACCGCCCCGCCGCCACCTCGCGCACCAGCATTTCAGCGATCTGCATATACATGGGCAGGCTGCCACCAGTGTGTTTCATATGCCGTTTCCTCCCCCGAAACAAAAATTGATACATCATTGATTTACATATTTCTTGATGTTATGCAAGAAAAACGAGAGCGGCCCTGAGGAGGAATTGCATGACCGTCGTACCCGTTACATCCGCTGATCTCGATGCTGCCGAGGTCTCCTGGTTTTCCGCTTTGTGTTCCGATGACTACGCCTATCTCGGCGTGCCGGATGGAAGTCTGCGCTCCAGTTTCGAGCATTGTTCCGATATCGTCAAAAAGGCCGAAGAACTCGGTTTTCGCAACATTCTCTGCCCTTCGTCGTATCAGGTCGGGCAGGATACGCTGAGCTTCGTCGCCGGCTGCGCGCCGATCAGCGACCGCATCAATTTTCTTGCTGCTATCCGCTGCGGCGAGATGCAGCCAATCATGCTGGCGCGCACGGTGGCGACGCTGGACCACATGCTGAAAGGCCGCCTGACGCTCAACGTCATCAGCTCGGATTTCCCTGGCGAAGTGGCCGATAGCGCGTTTCGCTACAAGCGCAGCCATGAGGTCGTTGAGATTCTGCGCCAGGCCTGGACGCGCGACACCATCGACCATGACGGCGAAATATACCAGTTCAAGGGCGTCTCCACCGAGCCGGCAAGACCCTATCAGCAGAATGGCGGACCGCTCCTTTATTTCGGTGGCTACTCGCCGGATGCGCTCGAACTCTGCGGCGCGCAATGCGACGTCTATCTGATGTGGCCGGAAACGAAGGACCAGCTTGCAGACCGCATGCGTGCCGCAAATGAACGCGCCGCCGCCCATGGCCGCACGCTGGATTACGGTCTGCGTGTCCATATGGTGGTGCGCGATACCGAACAGGAAGCCCGCGAATATGCCGAACATCTTGTTTCGAAGCTCGATGACGAATATGGGCAACTGATCCGCAACCGCGCGCATGACAGCGGCTCGCTCGGCGTATCGCATCAGGCGCGTGCCCGCGAACTCGCCGACAAGTTCGGTTATGTCGAACCCAATCTGTGGACCGGCATCGGGCGGGCGCGTTCGGGCTGCGGTGCGGCGCTGGTCGGTTCCACCGACAAGGTGCTTTCGGCGCTGGAGGAATACCAGAAGATGGGCATTCGCGCCTTCATCCTTTCCGGTTATCCGCATCTCGATGAGGCGGAGCACTTCGGCACCAAGGTTCTGCCGCAGATGAAAACCTGCTCCCTGCCGCATGCCTATGGCCGGGTGCCTTCTGAAACGCCGGCCACGCCGCTCGGCAACGGGGAACGCCACTGATGGAACGCATCGCTCTTTCCGACAAACTCGAACTCAGCCGCATCGTCTACGGCATGTGGCGCATAGGCGACGATGCCGATACCTCGCCCGCCCACGTGCAGGCCAAGATCGAGGCTTGCCTCGCGCAGGGCATCACCACCATGGATCAGGCCGATATTTACGGCGGATACACGGCGGAAGCCATTCTGGGTGCCGGCCTGAAAGCCGCTCCGGGGCTGCGTGACAGAATAGAAATCGTCACCAAATGCGGCATCGTTGCACCCGCAGGCCGTCACGCCGCCGCCCGTGTCAAACATTACGACACGACGGCCGGCCACATCAACGCCTCGGTCGAGGCGTCGCTTCGCGACATGGGTACGGATCACCTCGACCTGCTGCTCATTCACCGTCCTGATCCGTTGATCGATGCGGAAGAAACCGGCAAGGCACTCGATGCGCTGGTGGCATCCGGCAAGGTCAAGGCCGTTGGCGTCTCCAACTTCCGCCCGTGGGATTTCTCCCTGCTGCAATCGGCGATGAGCAACCGGCTCGTGACCAACCAGATCGAAATGAGCCTTCTTGCCACGGATTGCTTCACCAATGGCGATCTGGCCTTCCTGCAGGAAAAGCGCGTTTCTCCGATGGCATGGTCGCCGCTTGGCGGCGGCTCGTTGTTCTCCGGTGCTCATGGCGGCACCATGGCCGCCTTGCAGCGCATCGGCAAGGAACAGGGCGTGGATGCCACGGCAGTGGCGATCGCCTGGCTTCTGCGGCATCCGGCCAAAATCGTGCCTGTGCTCGGCACCAACAATATCGAGCGTATCAGAACGGCGGCCGATGCGCTCAACGTGACGATGGACCGCCAGACCTGGTTCGAACTCTACACCCTTGCGATTGGAAAAGAGGTGCCGTGATGACAGTGGCAGAGGCGATCAAAATGCCCAATGAGCATGTATTCGTTCCCGGCGGCGAAAACAGCCGCAGCTTCCGCAATGCGCTCGGCGCTTTCACGACAGGTGTGACGGTGGTGACCGCCACGACGCCGGAAGGGCCGATCGGCATGACGGTCAACAGCTTTGCGTCCGTGTCGCTCGATCCGCCGCTGGTCCTGTGGTCGCCGGCGAAAAGCTCGTCGCGTTATCAGGCCTTCAGCGGTGCGACCCATTTCGCCATCCACGTGCTGAGCGCCGATCAGGATGTGCTGAGCGCCCGCTTTACCCGCAATGGCCGCGCTTTCGACGATCTCGACTGGGAAATGAATGACGAGGGCGTTCCCGTCATTCCCGGCACGCTTGCCCGGTTCGAATGCCGTCAGGCAGCGTCCCACGATGCGGGCGACCACACCATCATCGTCGGCGAGGTGCTGCGCGCCGCCCATCGCGACGGGGACCCGCTGTGCTTTTCGGGCGGAGCCTTTGGAAGGTTTTCGCGGCAGTAACAGACGCTGCCGGTTTGCCTTCCGGCTTCCGGCGAGACAATGTTACTCCAGCCGCCTTCTGAAATATTTCACGGAGCGCGCCATCGCGCTCCGTTTATATTTATTCAGTCAGTAAAAACGACATTTTACGCTCTTCATACTGGAAAATATCTTCCAAACCGGCCTAGTTTACCTTTACGCGCGAACGGTGATTCGTCGGATCGAAGGCCGCCGTCTGTGCGGGTAAGGGAGAGTGAATGTCCGCTTGTTTCTGCCATGTCCTGGAAGGCGAAAGCCGTCCGATAGCGGGGACAGGTCAGGAGCCACGACGCAAAGTCGTCATTCTCGACGCAAAGGGTCTTCTTGTCCTGTTGCTTTCAATGGTCCCGGCACATGTCGCCGTGGCGGAAACGCTGCGCTGGACGGGGCCTGATGGAGGTGACTGGTTCACCGCCACGAATTGGGGGCCAACGCAGCGCGTGCCGAATGCGGACGATGACGCCATCGTCGATAGTTTGGGGCCGGCGATAACGATCGGCAACAGCGGAAGCATTGGCGGATTGTCGGTCGGCCTCGGCGCCGGTGGCAACGGTACGCTTGTGGTCCGTGGTTCACTGGATACGAAATCGTTCTACCTTGGTCTAACGGATGGGGTCTCCGGTACGGCAACTTTTTCCAGCGCGACCTGGAGTAACAGCAATCTTCTTTCCATCGGTGGTAACGGCACGGGAACTCTTGTTCTGTCGAATGGTACAAGGGCGGCGTCGGGCGACATCCACATAGGCGGATTCGGGACAGGAAACGGCTCCCTCACGCTTGATAATTCATCCAGCCTCTCCAGTTCCAATACTATTATTGTCGGTTACGGCAACGGGACTTCGCTTGCGACCGGCCTCACAGGCAGCCTCAAGGTTTTGGCAGGCAGCACGCTGAAAAGCGTGAACAGCGTCATCGGCGACGATGTGGGCTCCCATGGCGTCGCTATTGTCTCCGGCGCCGACAGCCGCTGGGTGACATCGGACGAGATGGTGATCGGCGAAGCCGGTGTCGGCACTCTGACGATTTCGGGCGGCGGTACTGTTATCAATCGGACGACTGTCATCGCCAGTCTGGATTCGGCGGGCGGAAGTGGAGTGAAGGTCAGCGGTCGTGGTTCGTTATTGCAAAGCGATGGGGGGCTGAAGATCGGCGATGGCGGAGCGGGGACGCTTCTGGTTGAGGCCGCCGGAAAGGTCAAAAGCGGCGACGCCGTTATCGGCTTCCAATCGGCCAGTTCGGCAACGGTGACCGGGGATAGTTCCAGCTGGTCGACCGACGATCTGGAGATTGGCAACGGAACGCTTAACATTACGGCGGGCGGTTCCGTAGACAGCGCCAGAGCGCGTCTCGCTTCCGCTGCCGGGGCAACCGGTGAGGCCGTCGTCGATGGTGAGCGTTCCCTGTGGTCCGTGAAGGATGACATGGTGGTAGGCGAGAACGGCGCGGGCTCCCTGGTTGTCACCGGCGGTGGCCGTGTCGATGCCGGATATGTCGTTCTCGGCGAAAATGCCGGCGCGACCGGCTCAATCCGCATCGCTGGTGATGGAAGCATCTTGCGGAGCAAAAGCGATTTAGCCGTCGGTCATTCGGGCAACGGCTCGGCGGCGATCGAGGCTGGAGGTGCGGTGTTTAGCGACGATGGATATGTTGGGGAGCGAAATGGTTCCAATTCGACCGTCGCCGTGGCCGGCGACGGATCCCGCTGGACGATGACCGGAGAGTTTTTCGTCGGCTATGACAAAGGAGCAACCGGAAACGCCACGGTCAGTGCTGGCGGCGGTATCCGGGCGGCGAATATCGTGCTTGGCAATATCGACGGCTCCTCCGGCACGCTGACCGTCACCGGCGCGGGCTCGACCGTTACAGCCGCTTCCGCTGCGCCCGGTTCCGGCGCGATTTATGTCGGCTTTGGCGGTTCCGGCAGCCTGACGGTGACGAATGGCGCGTCACTCGATGCACATAACCTTTATGTTGCCAGTAAAACCGGAGCGGACGGCACTGTTCTGGCAACCGGCGTCGGATCACGGGCCACGGTGGCCGGGGGTATGGTCATCGGCGGTTCCGGAACCGGGGCGCTGGAGGTGACAGGCGGCGCATCCATCGCCACGCCCACCATCATCATCGCCATGTCGGCGGGTTCGACGGGGGTTTTGAACATCGGGGCGGCGGCGGGTCAGACGGCGCGTTCGGCCGGTGCTGTCGATGCGCGGACCATAAGCTTTGGCGCCGGCAATGGCAGCATCGTCTTTAATCATTCCGAGACCGGCTATCTTCTAACCGCCGATATTTCGGGGACGGGCAGGGTGGTGGCAGAGGCCGGCGTCACAACACTTTCGGGCAATAACAGCTATTCCGGCGGCACCACAATTTCGAGTGGTACGCTGAGGGGCACGGCGGGAAGTTTCGGCTCCGGCGGCATTGCCAATGATGCGCAGCTCGTTATCGATGGCGCGGGCACGCTATTCAATAGCATCAGCGGCACCGGCACCCTTAAAAAAACGGGAGATGGCAATCTCGTCCTGACCGGAAACAGCACCTATTCGGGCGTAACCGAGGTTTCCTCGGGCAAGCTAAGCGTCAACGGCTCACTCGCAAGCATGGTGACCGTCGGCAGCGGTGCGGTGCTTGGCGGTTCCGGCACCATCGGCGGCCTGACCGTTGCTTCCGGCGGCACGCTTTCGCCTGGCAATTCCATCGGCACGCTCACCTCCACGGGCGATGTGACATTCGCCAGCGGTTCGGCCTATGCCGTCGAAATCGACGCATCAGGCAGTTCCGACAGGCTTGATATCAATGGCGCTATTACCATCGGTAACAATGTCAGTCTCGTCGTCACACCGCTGTCGAGCCCTTCGGCCTATAGTCTCGGCACCCCATATGCGATCCTGACGGCAACCGGCGGCATTAGCGGCGCATTTTCCAGCGTGGACGAAAATTTCGCCTACCTGATCGTCGGCGTCACAAAAAGCGCCGATAACAGCAAAGCCTATCTCTCTTTCAACCGTGTATCGCCCGAACCCGGGCTTCTTGCCGCGGCGACTTTGACGGAAAACGCACGCAGCGCCGCGAGGGCTGTTGAGGCGAGCGGGGATGCCTCACCGCTTTATCAGACGGCGGTGTTTCTCCAGTCAGACGAAACCCAATCAGCCTTCTCACAGCTTGCCGGTGAACTGCATCCTTCACTTGCCATGGCATTGATAAATCGCAGTCAGTTGACCCGTGATGTCATTCTCAACCGGTTGCGCAGCGCGTTCAAGGGTATTGATGCGCGTCCGATCCTGCCTGCTGTCGAAAGGGCGGGGGCATCGGATCCGATGAATATCGATGAAGGCTCCCTCACTTTCTGGTCAAATGGTTTCGGGTCGCGCGGACATATCGATGGCGATGGCAACGGCTCGTCGGTCAGTATGAAGGGTGGCGGCGTCTTTTTTGGTCTCGATGGTGATTGGGGCGACGGTTGGCGCACCGGTGTTGCTGCCGGTTATGGCCGTGATGTCATCAGCCAGAAGTCTTTTTTGGCGTCAGCAGATGTGGACAGCTTTTATGCGGCTGCCTATGCGGGCGCGGCAATTGGCCCGGCCTCGCTGCGCTTTGGAGCTATTCACGCATTTCAGGACGTCGAAACCCGCCGGGCGGTGTCGTTTTCGACATTGCAGGAAAATCTGGCCGCTGGCTATGACGCCTCCACCACGCAAGTCTTTGCCGAGGCAGCCTGGCGTTTCGATTTTGATCTCGTCCAGTTCGAACCCTACGCCAATATCAGTTATGTGAATACGAAGACGGATGCCTTCGGCGAGAAGGGCGGCATGGCCGCCGTTTCTTCCGGCTCTGCCAGCCATGACCAGCTTTATTCAACGCTTGGTGCGCGTTTCAGCCGTGATATCGCATTTGAGGGTATGGCTGGGCAGGCGATGTTCGATATCGGCTGGCGTCATGCCTATGGCGATCCGGCGGTTGAGAACACCTTGTTCTACACGGGTGGCCAAGGCTTTTCTGTTACAAGTGCGGCGATGGCGCAGGATGCGGCGTTGATCAATCTGGGACTGCGCTACGACCTCAATCCCGCCGCCACTTTGACATTCCGTTATGGCGCTGTTTTCGGAGCAGGCATGCTGGATCAATCCGCCTCTGCCGAACTGGGAGTCCGTTTTTGATGAGGCGTTGTCAAAACTTGGTTGGGAAGACAGCCCTCGCTGCCTTCCTTTCCGCCAATGTTGCAGCGAGTGCGCTTGCGCAGGAGGCAGCGAAGGTTGCTGGGCTCATGCACGAGGTTTATGGAAGCTGGCAGCTCGCCTGCGCGGCGCCAGCGAAAAAGGACGAGGCCGACCCGAACGCTTCAGTGGCGGTGGAAAAGCCGGCCTGCGCCATAGCCCAGGTCCAGCTTGAGGAGAAAACCCGCAAGCTTGTCGTCTCGGTCGAATTCCGGATTGATGATCCGAAAATGCCTGACAAATTGTCCGGCACCATCGTCATGCCTTTCGGCCTTGCCGTCACAAAGTTGTTTTCGGTGAAATCCGGAACTGTGCGGCTGCAGGAAGTGCAGGTTAGCACCTGCCTGCCCGTCGGCTGCATCGTGTCCTTCACGCCCTTTGTCGAGCTTGTCTCGGCGCTTGAGGCGGGAAAGACATTAACGATCGAAGCCCCCGATCTGCAGGGCCGCACGGTGTCGTTCCAGTTGCAGGCGGCGGGTTTTTCCGAGGCGCTGAAGCGCCTCGGAAATCTGCGTTAGAGCGTTTCCAGTGAAAGTGGAAACGCTTTTACGTCCGGACAAGTCGTAAAATCAAAATGATCTAGGCAGCGACGGAATCAGGTTCGCCTTTGCCCTCTGGCTTTTGCGGCTCGGCGTGCTTCCCGGCTGATTTCTTGCGGGAAAACAACCCGGTGAGGAAGTGGCCGAACCGGTCCATTTCCACGAAAATGACAGGCGTGATGAACAACGTCAGCAATTGCGAGACGATAAGGCCGCCAACCACGGCGACGCCGAGCGGCTGGCGCAGTTCCGAACTCGCGCCCGAACCGAGCGCGATGGGAAGCGCCCCAAGCAGCGCGCAGAAGGTCGTCATCATGATCGGCCGGAAACGGCGCACGCAGGCCTCGTGAATGGCGGTTGCGGGCGGCTCGGCCTTTTCGCGCATCAGTTCCACCGCGACATCGATCATCATGATCGCGTTTTTCTTGACGATGCCGATCAGCATCAGCAGGCCGATCAGCGCGATGATCGAGAAATCCATGCCCATCACCTTCAGCGCCACCAGCGCGCCGAAGGCAGCAGCCGGCAGGCCGGAGAGGATGGTCAGCGGATGGATGAAACTCTCGTAAAGCACGCCGAGAACCACATAGATGGTCAGAACCGCCGCCAGAATGAGAATGCCGGTATTGCCCTGGCTCTGCTGGAAGATCGCCGCCGTGCCGCCATAGCTGGTGAAGACATCCTGCGGCAGGCCTATCGTGCTCTTGATCTGATCGATCCGGCTCGTGGCATCGGAAAGCGCCACGCCGTCCGGCAGGTTGAAGGAGATGGTGGTGGAGACGAGCTGGCCCGTCTGGTTGATGGTAACGGGCGCCTGCGTGCGGGTGAGGCTGGCGAAGTTTGAAAGCGGAACCAGAACGCCCGATTTTGCCGAAAGAATGTTGATATCGCTGAGGAAATCATCATTCCACGGTTTCGAGCTGTCGAATTCCACAATCACGTCGTAGCTGTCGCCGGTCGACTGGATCTGTGCCGCCGTATAACCGCCAAAGGACATTTCCAGCGTCTTGCGCAACTGGTCGTTGGTGATGCCGAAGGCAGCCGCCTTTTCCGGGTCGACGGAAATCGTCGCGGCGATCGCGCCGTTCTGGGCGTCGGAGGTGACTGACGTGAAGGTGTGGTCGCGGCGCATCGCTTCCATCAGCTTGTTCGACCATTCATTGGTCGTGTCGGCATTCAGGCCCTGAACGACGAGCTGGTACTGGCTGGCGGAGCTGCGTCCGCCGAAACGCAGGCTCTGCTGCGGATTGATATAGGTGCGGATGCCCGCCACTTTCGATGTGGCCTGCCCCAGTTCCGCCAGCACCTGGCTGAGCGGCGCGCGCTCTTCCTTAGGCTTCAGCTCCACGAACATCGAGCCGTTGTTCAGCGGATTGCGGGAATTGCCGCCGACTATGGAGGTGACGTGCACCACGGCCGGATTCTTGCGAATCTGATCGGCGACCTGGGCCTGGAGATCGCGCATCGCCGTATAGGAAATATCCTCACGCGCCTGCGTCGAAACCGAAAGACGGCCAATATCTTCCTGGGGAAAGAAGCTGGAGGGCAGGGTTTCGAAGAGATAGAGCGATGCCGCGACCGAGGCGAGAAACGATGCCAAAACGATGCGGCGATGGGAAAGGCACCAGCCGACGGCGCGGCCATAGGCGCGCAGCGTGCGTTCGAAACCCGCATCGAACCAGCGGATGATCGCCGGTGGTCTGGAGGAGTGGCCGGAGAGGCGCGAAGCGAGCATAGGCGTCACCGTCAGCGAGACCAGCGCCGAGGCCATGATCGCGAGCGTGACGACCATGCCGAACTCGTTGAAGAGCCTGCCGATGACGCCGCCCATCAACAGGATGGGGATGAAGACGGCCACCAGCGAGATGGACATGGAGAGAATGGTGCTGCTGACCTCTGCCGCGCCCTGAAGGGCCGCTTCGCGCATGGGCAGGCCTTTTTCATGCAGGCGCAGGATGTTTTCCAGCATGACGATGGCATCGTCCACCACCAGCCCCACCGAAAGTGTCAGACCGAGCAGCGAGATATTGTCGATGCTGTAGCCCAGAACATACATCATGCCGAAGGCGGTGATGAGAGACAGGGGGACTGCAAGACCCGGAATGATGGTCGCCGTCAGGTGCCCGGTGAAGAGATAGATGACCGCAACCACCAGCCCGATGGTGAGAAACAGCGTGAACTGCACGTCCGAAATCGCGTCCTTGATGGCGGTCGAGGCGTCATTCATGACGTTGATATTGACCGAAGGCGGCAATTGCTGGTGAAGCGCCGGCAGCTTGGCCTTGATGGCGTCCACCACGTCGACCGTATTGGCGTCCGGTTGGCGCTGCACGGCGAGAACGATGGCCTGTTCGCCGTCGAACCAGCTGCCGGCATTGGTGTTGTCGATGCTGTCGGTGACATTGGCGATATCGCCGAGATGGATCGGCGCGCCATTATTCGTCGAGACGACCAGCGAGCGGAAGGCGGCCGCATTGGTGCGCTGGGTATCGGCCTCGATCGTCAGGCGCTGATTGTCGTTCTGCAAAGCCCCGACGGGCACCTGATTATTCGCCTGGGCTATGGCCGTGGTGACGGTGTCGACGCCAAGCCCTCTTGCCTGAAGCTGGGCCGGATCGAGGCCGATACGCACGGCATAGGTCTGCGCGCCATAGATGCTCACCTGCGCGACGCCCGATATGGTGGAAAGAAGCGGAGAAATGATGTTCTCGGCGATTTCGTCCACCTTGCTAGTCGGCATCTCCTTGCTATTGACGGCAAGCAGCAGCACCGGCGCATCGGCCGGGTTGGTCTTGCGATAGCTTGGTGTTGTCGTCATGTTGCTCGGCAATTGCCGCTGCGCGCGTGAAATCGCGGCCTGCACATCGGCCGCCGCTGCATCGATATCGCGGTTAAGATCGAACTGCAGCACGATCGAGCTGTTGCCGAGCGTGTTGGTGGCGCTGATTTCGCTGACGCCGGGAATGGTCTCGAACTGCTTGACCAGCGGTGTGGTGACCGATGTGGCCATGGTTTGCGGCGAAGCGCCGGAAAGCGACGAGGAAACGTTGATCGTCGGGAAATCCACCTTCGGCAGGGCGGCGACGGGCAGCAGGCGGAAGCCGGCAAGTCCGGCCAGCACCAGGCCGATGGCGAGAAGCGTGGTGGCGACGGGCCGGTTGATGCAGAAATTCGGGATCATTGGCCGCCAACCTTTTCCTGCGGAATATTGGCGGCCAGATTGCCGGCCGCACCGCCCTTGTCGGAAAATTGCTCGACCACGAACTGGCCGTCGGCAAGTTCGGATTGACCCTCGATAATCACATGCTCGCCGCCATTGAGACCGCTTGCGATGGCGGTAAGATCGCCATTCGAGCGGGCGACTTCCACCGGCGTCATATGGGCATGATGCTCGCTATCGACGGTATAGACGAAATTGCCCTTCGGCCCCGGCCGCACGGCAACCGTCGGTACGACGATCATTTCATCGTCCGAAACGAAGTGCGCGGTGACATTGACGGACTGGCCGGGCCATAAAAGACCGCGATCGTTCTTGAATTCCGCCTTGGCCAGCACCGTACCGGAGGTCTGATCCACCGTATTGTCGTAGAACCGCAGTACGCCGCTCATCGGTTCGCCCCCCGTCGCCGCGGGGTCGACATCGACTGCGGTATCCTTCGCCACGCCTTCTCGCAATTGCGGCAGATAGCGCTGGGAGAGCCGGAAACTGACCGAAATCGGATCGTATTTGGTGATCGTCACGATATTGACGCCGGCGCTGAGATAGGCACCGGGGCTGACGCTGATATCGCCGAGCCGCCCATCGAAGGGGGCACGGATTTCCATGTGCTCGAGCGTCACCTGGTCAGAGGCAAGCGTTGCCTTGTCGGCATCGATTTTGGCGCTGGCGCTATCCCGCGCCGCCCTTGCCTGATCCAGCACCTGCTGGGATTCCGCGCTCTGCTTGACGAGATTGGCGGCGCGCTGGAAGGCGGCCTCCGTCTGCTCCAGCGTTGCCTGATCGGCGGCGATATTGGCCTTGTCCTTGTCGACAGCGGCGCGGGCGATGCGGTCATCCATCTTGAGGATAAGGTCGCCCGCCTTGATATGCTGACCGTCCTTCGCCTCGATTTCCATGACGAGGCCGGCCTGAAGCGGCGCGATATTGGTGATGTCGGCCGCAACCGCCCAGCCCGTCGCCGTTGCATCCATTGGCAACGTCGCCTTGCCGACGGCGATGGTGCTGACGGTGGGTGGCCCGCCGTTGCGCCGCCCTCCACCCTGTTTTTGTCCCTGCTGCCGGGCTGGTTGGCCGCTTTGGGAGGACTGCGTCGCCGTTTCGGCGTCGGCCCTGGGAGACACGCTGGCAAATTGCTTGATATAGGGGACTTGATCGAGCGGCAGGCGATCCTTGAAATACCAGGCACCGGCGGCTGCGATGGCAAGAACGCTGAGAGCGGTCCAGAAACGTTTCATCTGACGATTCCGCGTAATGAGAGCGATACATGTTTCCCGAACATGTGCGGTAAGCCTTGGGAGCAGCTTCTCCCCACAAGACACCCAATGCGCTGCGAAATCACCTTAAACTTTTGTAATGGCGGCGACAATGACCGTCGCTATATCGCTTGCCTTTCAGGAGGCAGGCGGTTTCGGTTCATGCCCCAGGCAATGCTTGATCATGTCCCCGTTTCGCCGCTGGTTCCGGCCAAGGAAAAAGCCGCCTCGTTTACGGGGCGGCTTTGGTATGAACGGCGAGAAGCCGCCGATTAGAAGGCCCGGATGGCGTTGCGGGTCGCCAGCACGTCCTCGGCGACATTGCCGGTCGTTGCCGGTACGGAGCCGACGAGATCCAGGAACTTGTAAAGTTCGGTGGCCTGCGAGTTGGTGACATAGATGATGTCGCGATCCTGCATCGGGAACTTCGTAGCGGCGAAGAAGGTCGACGGATCGCGCAGATTGGCGCGGAAAATGACCGGAACGTCCTGTCCGGGGAACTTCGACGTATTGATGCCGAGCTTCACGAGAAGATCGCGCTTGACGATACGATAAACATAGACCTGAGCCGGGTCGGCACGGGAATCGAGCAGTCCGCCCGCTTTGCCGAGTGCATCCGAAAGCTTGAGATCGGCATCCTCGAACTCGAAACGTCCGTTGAGGCCCGAAGCGCCGAAAGCAAGATAAGTGCGGCGCTCACGCTCCACCATGATCGTGTCGCCCGGAACCACATAGATGTTTTCGGACGGCGTGCTGACGAGGTGGTTGTAGTTGACGCGGGCGGTCTTGCCGCGACGGATCAACGTGACATAGGATTCGATATTCGGGGCGCTGAGGCCCTTTGCATAGGAGATGACGTCGAGAACCCGATCGCCCGCTTCCGAAAGCTGAACCTTCGTCGGTTCCTTGACATCGCCCAGCACGGAAGCCTGTGCGGAGCGGCTGGAAATCTTGGTGATAAGAACCTGCGGCTCGATGGCGCGGTTGGCGAGCCGTTCCTCGATTTCGCTCTGCACATCCTCGACATTGCGGCCGGTAGCGCGAATCTTGCCCGCATAAGGAACGCTGATATTGCCTTCCCGGTCCACGGTCTGGTTCGGCAGGCTGATGAAGTTTCCGGGACGGCTGCCCGCGTCGTTCGGAATGAACAGGCCGCCGGCCTGGCTTTCAAAGATCGCGACCTGCACCACGTCACCGACACCCATCGGCAGCGCCGGAACACCGCCCTTGCCGCCGCCGAAACTGCCGAGCAGGGTGGTGGTTGTGGTGTCGCCGACGTAATTGAGGACGGAGCTGTTGATGTCGAGCAGCGCGTAGTCGACACCGGCGGTTTTCTGCTTGTCTTTGGAGGCGAATTTCACGGAAGCGTTAGATTCGATCGAGGCTGCATCGGGGCCGGAGGCCGCAGTAACCGTGCAACCCGCCAGTGCTGCAGAGGCAAGCAGAATCGAAACATTCAATAAACGCATTTGGTCCTCGAAATGAATGCCGTCCGAAAAGCAGAAATAATTCGGACATCGTATAAGTTTTTAAAAATAAGCACTTCATAAATGACACCGGTAAAGGAAATCCAAACCGGCATTACATCCGTTCAGCGGAATCGCATCCCTGGATGTTTACGTCCCCTGTCAGGCATATGCCCAATTTCAGACGATGCTTCAAGTTCATCATCGCTCAACTGCGCCGAAAAATTCCGGGCGAGGCACGATGTTTGAATCCCCTGATGGTGTCAGTATTGTTGCGCTTCAATATTCAGTTGGATGCCATAATCTCTTTGATTGCTGCATTGCGCTAGTGCAGTTTTGTCACGCTTGCACGGTTTCTTTTGTCGTTGACTGACGCGAAGAATAATCAATTGTTTTGTAAATGTTTTTATGTGCCTGTCATGCCCGCTCAGCCAGTGCGAAATTTACCGTATCCGCGAATTCCCGCAGGAAACGCTCGCGTGAGAAGCGGGCGGCATTGTTGATGCAGGCGTTCTTGTCGAAGCGGTCGGAATTGTCGACGAATTCCTGCACGGCAGCGCAGATTGCCTCCGGTGTCTGCTCACCGAAATAAAGGCCGGTCGGATGGTTGGAGGCGCCGAGCGGAACGACGGTTTCCAGCACGCCGCCCTTGCCATAGGCGATGACCGGTGTGCCGAGCGCCTGGGATTCGACGGGTACGATGCCGAAATCGTCTTCCGCTGCAAAAACGAAGGCTTTTGCCTCGGCCATGTATTTGTGAAGCTCGTCATTGCCGACGAAACCGAGAATTTCGACATTCGGCGTGGCGATTTCGCGGATGCGTTTCATGTCCGGCCCGTCGCCGATGACGACCAGCCGTTTGTCGGGCATCTTTGCAAAGGCTTCCACGATCAGGTGAACCTTCTTGTAGGGCACCAGCCGCGACGCCGTGACGAAATAGTCACCCTTAAGCTCGGACGGGGAAAGATGGGACGTGTCCACCGGCGGATAGATCACGGTGGAATCGCGGCCATAACACTTGCGCACCCGGTTACGGATGAATTTGGAGTTGACCGTCATCAGGTCGACGCCGTTGGCGGTGCGGATGTCCCACATGCGGATATAGTGAAGAATGGCGCGCGCGATCCATGAGGTGAAGCCGCGCGTCAGTCTGGTTTCCTTGAGATACTGGTGCTGGAGGTCCCAGGCGTAGCGGATGGGGCTATGGATATAAGAGACGTGAAACTGGCCTGGGCCGGTGATGACGCCCTTTGCGACCGCATAGCTCGAGGAAATCACCAGATCGTAACCGCTCAGATCGAACTGCTCGATGGCGAGCGGCATCAGCGGCAGGTAGGAGCGGTATTTTTTCCGGGCGAAAGGCAGCTTCTGGATGAAGGAGGTGTTGACGGGACGGCCGCCGAGAAACCCCCGGTCGCGCTCGCTCATGAAATCGACAAGGCAGTACAGATCCGCGTGAGGATAAATTTCAAGAAGGTTGTGAAGTACTTTTTCGGCCCCGCCTCTGTCGGTGAGCCAGTCATGCACGATTGCCGTCTTCATAATTTCCTCAATAATTTCAACGTAATAAAAATTTATGTTCCGCCCTGGAATGAAGTTGGGCGGTGTAGAATATCAGGTCTGTCTGCAGCCCTTGAAAATACGGCTGACGGCGTCAAATAGCGTAACGATTAATAAGAATATGCGGGTATGTCTATGGTGGCCTAGCGTTAGTCCGCTCTTTAATAGCACTTTGTTCGCAAATGCGAAATATCCAACCTTCTTAATTCCCTTTCTTCCTTTGCAGTTAGACGACGGTCGTCATTCCCTCTCTCCCAGCCGGAAGAGATGGATATCACCGCGCGCCGTATTTTTGGCGAAACTCCCGTTTTTTCATTGCCTTAAACGGTGCTGCCACCTCTCCTGAAGACTTGTCTTGCGTTTCGCCGATCATGGAAACCCATCATCGCGCCGCATTGTCATTGACAAGGCGGCTTATCGAGATATTCTGTTATAAAGATGCATATAACATAATAATGGAACACATAAGAGCTGGGAGCTTGACCATGAGACGTAAACTTGCATTTCTCGCCACCGCCGCTTTGCTGCTTGCACCGGGTGTAATGATGGCTGCGGAGAAGGGCGGTGTTATCAATGTCGCCACGATCGGCGAGCCGCCGACCCTCGACCCCATGGCGTCTACTGCCGATCTCGTCGGTATCGTCACGCAACACATTTTCGAAACGCTCTATACCTTCGACAAGGGCTGGAAGGTGACACCGCTTCTGGCGGAAAGCCTGCCCGAGATCAGTGCGGACGGCAAAACCTACACGATCAAGCTCAGGCAGGGCATCAAGTTCCATGACGGCAGCGACATGACATCCGAAGATGTCGTCGCTTCGCTCGGCCGCTGGATGAAGATCGCCTCGCGCGGCAAGCAGGCAGCCGGCTTTATCGAGAATATCTCCGCGCCGGATGCCGGAACGGTGACGATCGCCCTCAAGCAGCCCTATGCGCCGCTCGCTTCGCTTCTCGCTTTCAACAATTCCGCAGCGATCATCCTGCCCGCTGAAAAGCAGGCCGAGCCGATGGCCGAATTCATCGGCACCGGGCCCTATATGCTGAAGGAACGCAAGGCCGACCAGTATATCCAGCTCGTCCGTTTCGATGGCTACAAGTCCCGCGATGGCGAAAGCGACGGTTATGGTGGCGCTCGCCATCAATATCTCGATGAAATCCGCTTCGTTCCGGTGCCTGATCCGAATACTCGCGTCGAAGCCGCCGTTTCCGGGCAATATGATTACGTCGATTCCATTCCGGTGGAATCCTTCCACAAGGTGAAGTCGTCGTCTGCCTCCCAGCCTTTGATGCTGAAGCCTTTCGGTTATCCGGTCTTCGTGTTCAACACGAAGGAGGGGCTTTCTTCCAAGCTGGAGGTCCGCAAGGCGGTGACCGAAGCGCTGAACATGGAGGATATGCTGGCGGCCGCTTTCGGCAGCACGGATTTCTATGCGCTCGATGGCGCCTATTATCCGTCCAATTTCTCCTGGCATTCGGAAGAGGGCGTCGAGGGCAATTACAATCTCGGCAATCCGGAAGCCGCCGCCGAAAAGCTGAAGGCGGCTGGCTACAACGGTGAGCCGCTGCGCATCCTCACCAGCCGCCAGTATGAGTTCCATTACAAGATGGCGCAGGTCGCTGCAGAATATCTGAAGCTTGCCGGTTTCAAGGTGGATATGCAGGTTGTGGACTGGGCGACGCTGACGCAGCGCCGCGCCGACCCGAAGCTCTGGGATATCTACATCACCCATAGCCCCTTCCTGCCGGAGCCGGCGCTGATCGGTGCGCTCTCCACCGGCTCACCGGGTTGGTGGGATACGCCAGCGCGCAAGGCGGCGGTTGACGCTTTCACCTCGGAAGCCGATCCGGACAAGCGCATCGCGCTCTGGGCCAATGTGCAGAAGACGATCTATGCCGAGCTGCCGCTCATCAAGATCGGCGACTTCAATGCCGTGGCGGCCAAGTCCAACAAGCTGGAAGGCGTCGATCCGGCTCCATGGCCTTACTTCTGGAATGCATCGGTTACAAAATAAGGCCTGCACCGCACGTCGTCACCCCGGCCTCGAGCCGGGGTCCAGCGCGATCAAGTCCTTGATCGCAAGAGACCTTTTCACCACGCGGACGCGTGGTGGCTGGATGCCGGATCAAGTCCGGCATGACGGAAGTGAGCAGTCGATCTTTAAGCAACCCGGTTCAACCGTCGCCTGATAGCGGCAATCACGCGCTTCGGAGCCTTCATACGTGATACGGTATATTTTCCAGAGACTTGCGGGAATGATCGTGGTGATGTTCCTCGTCGTCACCATCGTTTTCGTCATCCTGCGCGTCACGCCCGGAGATCCGGCGGCCGTGATGCTGGGGCCGGATGCCTCGGCGCAGGATATTGCGGAGCTGCGCGGCCGGCTCGGCCTCGATCAGTCGCTCGGCGTGCAATATGTCTATTATATCGGGCAATTGCTGAAGGGCGATCTCGGCCAGTCTATCTTCCTCAATATGCCGGTGGGATCAGCCCTGCTGGACCGGGCCGAACCGACCTTTTTCCTGACGATTTTTTCGCTGCTGATCGCCAGCGTCATCGCGCTTCCCATCGGTATCTATGCCGCGTACCGGCGTGGCTCTTTTGTCGATCAGGCAGCGACGACGGTGGCGATGCTGGCGGCGAGCATTCCGAGCTTCTGGCTCGGCCTCATCCTCATGCAGGTCTTCGCCGTGCGGCTCGATATGTTCCCGGTATCGGGTTATGGCGGGCCGGGTGCTAGCTTCCTTGAGCGCATGTATCACCTGACCCTGCCGGCAATCGCGCTCGGCCTCGTTTCCTCCGCCCTAATTTTGCGCTTCACCCGCGCCTCGATGCTGGATGTTTTAGGTGACGACTATGTCCGCACCGCCCGTGCCAAGGGGGTCAAGGAGCGCCGGGTGGTGATGAAACATGCGTTGAAAAACGCGCTTATTCCCATCCTCACCGTGCTCGGACTTACCGCCGCCGTGCTGATTTCCGGCGCGGTCGTCACGGAAACCGTTTTCGGTCTGCCGGGCGTCGGCAATCTCGTCGTCTCGGCCGTTCTCAGGCGCGATTATCCGGTCATTCAGGGCGCGCTTCTCGTCATCGCCGGGCTTTACGTGCTCATCAATTTTGCAATCGACATGCTCTATCTGCTGGTCGATCCGAGGGTTCGTTACTGATGGCCGATATCGTTTCCACCGCTCCGCCGGCACGCAACCCGACCGTCCTGTTCATTCGGCGCCTCGTGAAGCGCAAGACGGTCGCTGCCGGTCTCATTGTGCTGCTCGTCTTCGTGCTGCTCGCGGTTTTCGCGCCGATGATTGCGCCCTATTCGCCGTCGAAACTGTCGATCGTGAACCGCCTGAAGCCGCCAAGCGAGCTTTACTGGTTCGGCACCGACGAGTTCGGTCGCGACGTCTTCTCGCGCACCATCTATGCCGGAAGGCTGTCGCTTCTGGTCGGCGCCGCCGTGGTGGCGCTTTCGGCGCTGATCGGCATCACCCTTGGCCTGCTCGCCGGCTTCTTCCAGAAATTGGATACGCCGATTGCGCGGCTGATCGACGCGATGATGGCCTTCCCGGATATTCTGCTGGCGATTGCGCTGGTTGCAGCACTCGGCCCGTCGCTGACGACGGTGATCATCGCACTTGCCGTGGTCTATTCGCCGCGCCTTACCCGCATCGTGCGCGCCTCGACCCTGGTGATCCGCGAATTGCCCTATGTGGAGGCGGCGAAGGCGCTTGGCATTTCCACCTTCCACATCATGACGCGGCATGTGCTGCGCAATCTGGTCTCGCCGATCCTCGTTCAATGCACCTTCCTTTTTGCCAGCGCCATGCTGGCCGAGGCCGGCCTGTCGTTTCTGGGGCTCGGTGTCAGCCCGGAAATTCCGACCTGGGGAACCATGATCTCCGCCGGTCGCCAATATATCGGCCAGGCCGACTGGATGACCTATTTCCCCGGCTTTGCCATCATTCTTTCCGTGCTGTCGCTGCAAATGGTCGGTGACGGGCTGCGGGACATGCTCGACCCAAGACTGCGAAGGGATTTGTAATATGACGTCCGGTGAACAGGCGACAACGCCTCTTCAAGCTCCCATTCTTCTCACCAATGTCAAACCCGTCGGTTTCGAAAAGGGTGCGCCACAGGCTTCGACCGATATTCTGATCGGCGGCGATGGCAAGATCGCCGCGGTTGGGCCTGCCATTCAAGCGCCCGTTGATGCGCAGCGTATTGATGCCAAGGGTGCCTTCGTCTCGCCCGGCTGGGTGGATCTGCATGTGCATATCTGGCATGGCGGCACCGATATCTCCATCCGCCCCTCGGAATGCGGGGCCGAGCGCGGCGTGACCACGCTGGTGGATGCCGGTTCGGCGGGTGAGGCGAATTTCCACGGTTTCCGTGAATATATCATTGAGCCCTCGAGAGAGCGCATCAAGGCCTTCCTCAATCTCGGTTCCATCGGTCTCGTCGCCTGTAACCGCGTGCCGGAACTGCGCGACATCAAGGATATCGATCTCGATCGTATCATCGAATGTTACGCCGAAAACAGCGAACATATTGTCGGCCTCAAGGTGCGGGCGAGCCATGTTATCACCGGCTCCTGGGGTGTTACGCCGGTCAAGCTCGGCAAGAAGATCGCCAAGATCCTGAAAGTGCCGATGATGGTGCATGTGGGCGAACCGCCCGCACTTTATGACGAGGTGCTGGAAATTCTCGGCCCCGGCGATGTCGTGACCCATTGCTTCAACGGCAAATCGGGTTCCAGCATCATGGAAGACGAGGACCTGTTCAACCTTGCCGAACGCTGTGCGGGCGAAGGCATCCGGCTGGATATCGGCCATGGCGGCGCCTCCTTCTCCTTCAAGGTGGCGGAAGCGGCGATTGCGCGCGGGCTGCTGCCGTTCTCGATTTCCACGGATTTGCATGGCCATTCGATGAATTTCCCGGTTTGGGATCTGGCGACGACCATGTCGAAGCTGCTGTCGGTCAATATGCCCTTCGAAAATGTCGTCGAGGCCGTCACCCGCAATCCGGCCTCCGTGATCCGCCTCGATATGGAAAACCGTCTCGATGTCGGCCAGCGCGCCGATTTCACGGTTTTCGATCTCGTGGATTCCGATCTGGAAGCGACCGATTCCAATGGCGACGTCTCGCGCCTGAAGCGCCTGTTCGAGCCGCGTTACGCGGTCATCGGCGCGGAGGCGATTGCTGCCAGCCGTTACATTCCAAGGGCGCGCAAGCTCGTGCGCCACAGCCATGGTTATTCCTGGCGCTGAACCCAAATGGACAAGGCGGAGGAGGGCAATCCCCTACGTCTTCCGCAGAGATTAAGGGGATACCCGTCCCTGTATTATGAGGAATTCGCGTGAAACAGTCTTCGCTTGAGGCAGAGGGGCGTCATTCGCCCTATGACCGGCTCGCCGCGCTCGGCATTTCCCTGCCGCCGCCGCCGCCGCCGATCGCCAATTTCGTCACCCATGTGGTGGAAGGCAACATGCTTTATCTTTCGGGGCAGGGGCCGCGGGAGGAAAACGGCCATCTTTACGCCGGCAAGGTGGGCGCGGAAATCGGGCTGGAAGAGGCCTATAACCACGCACGCCTCACCGGCATCAACCTGCTGGCGGTCATGCATGAGGCGCTGGGAGACCTGTCGCGGGTGAAGAAGGTGGTCAAGCTGCTCGGCATGGTCAACGCCGTCAGCGATTTCCGCGATCACCCGAGCGTCATCAATGGCTGCTCCGATCTCTTCATCGATGTATTCGGCGATGCCGGGCAGCACGCCCGCTCCGCCGTCGGTTTTGGCTCGCTGCCGGGCAACATCACCGTTGAGATAGAAGCCATCGTCGCGCTCAAGGATTGAGGCCGTTCAATGGTTGCGCCAGCCCATCAGCTTTTCGATCCGTTCCGCCGAGACCCTGACCTGTTCGGTATAATGGTTTTCGTCCGCCAGCACCTTCTGTTCCGGCAGCACGATGGAAATCGTCGCAACGCATTCGCCCCTGTTGTCGCAGATCGGCGAGGCGATGCAGGCGACGGCGTAATCGGATTCGGCGACCTGTATCGACAGCCGGTCATGGAAAGCGGCACCTGCCGATTGCGACAGGGTTTCGGGGTTGATTTCGGCGCGACCGGTCGGCGAGGTGCGGGCGCAGCGCCTGAAAAGCTCGACACGTTCCGCCTCGGGCAGATGCCCGACGAGCAGGCGGCCGGACGCCGTCCAGTTCAAGGGAACGCGGGTGCCGACACGCGAGGCGACCTGAAAATGGCTCGGACCATCGGCCATGGCCAACACCAGCATATGGTCGCCATCGCGGCCGCAAAGCTGCACGGTCTCGCCCGCATGGCGGCACAGATCGTGCATTTCGTGGGTGGCGACACCCATGAAATCCAGCGAGCGGGCATAGGCAAGACCATAGTGGTAAAGCCGCGCGCCGAGCCAAATGTTGCCATCGGCATTGCGCGCCAGCATGTTCTTTTCGACGAGATCGTCAATGATCACATAGACGGTGGAAAGCGGCGCCTTGATCGCCTTGGCGATGGCGTAGGCGCCAGCCGGCGATCCGGTTTCATAAAGATAATCAATAACCTGAAGGGCGCGGTCGATGCCGCTGACGCGCGAGCGCTTGGCCGCCTTCGCGTCCGCGTTTTCGGCGGCGTCGGACAGGGCGGTTGAAGGCGTTTCGTCCAGTTTATGGGCGTCCAATTTTGGCTCCTCATGAATTTTGAGAAGCTATTACATTATTATGGCATATATGTCGATGCCCATCGCATCGCAAAGACAGGAGAAAGACATGACCGAGGATATCAGAAGCAGGATCGGCCTTCGCCCGGTCATCAACGTCTCGGGCACCATGACCTCGCTCGGCGCTTCTATCGTCGTTCCGGAAGCGGTCGAGGCCATGGCGGCCATCCTGCCGCAATTCGTCGAGATCAACGATCTGCAACGCAAGGCAAGCGCGGTGATATCGAGGCTGACGGGCGGCGAGGCCGGTTTCGTCACGGCCTCCTGCTCCTCGGGCATAAGCCTTGCGGTGGCGGGCGCCATTACCGGCAATAATCTGCTGGCCATCGAAAAGCTGCCCGATGTGACCCCGGAAAAGAACGAGGTTCTGGTGCAGATGGGCCATGTGGTGAGCTATGGGGCGCCGGTGGATCAGGCAATCCGTCTCGGCGGCGGCAAGGTGGTGCTGATCGGGCAGGCAACATCGACCCATCGTTTCCACATGGAAAACGCCATTACCGAAAAGACGGCTGCGGCGGTCTATGTCGTCTCGCACCATGTGGTGAATTACGGTCTGCTGCACCTTTCCGAATTCGTCGAGATCGCCCATGCCAGGGGCGTGCCTGTCATCGTCGATGCGGCTTCCGAATATGATCTGAAGCTGTTTCTGGCAACGGGCGCGGATGTGGTGCTTTATTCCGGCCACAAGTTCCTCGGTGGCCCGACTTCCGGCATCGTCGCCGGCAAAAAGGAGCTGGTGCGCAGCGCCTTCCTGCAGAATATGGGCGTTGGCCGCGGCATGAAGGTCGGCAAGGAAAGCATCTATGGCGTGATGGCGGCGCTGGAAGCCTGGGAAAAGCGTGACCATGCCGGCATTCGCGAGCGTGAAACCGGCTATCTCAACCTCTGGAAAAAGACGCTGGACGGACGCCCCGGCGTGACGGCGCTGATCGAACCCGACCCAACCAACAACCCGCTCGACCGACTGCGTGTCATCATCAATGCCGAGGAAGCCCATATCACCGCCTGGGACCTGACGACGGCGCTCGCCAAAGGCAGCCCGCCGATCATTGTCCGCGATCACGAGGTGGAACACCGTTATTTCTATCTCGACCCCTGCAACCTGCATCCCGGCCAGGAAACCATTGTGGCTTCCCGGCTGGCCGAGGAGCTGGACAAGGCGCGCGCCTCCAACGAGGTGATTGCAACACCGTTCGAGGACCGCAGCCGCCACCGTTTCGACGGCATGCTGCGCTGGCCGGACTAAGTAACGACTGCATATGGAACGAGCGGGTGCCACGAGTTTCTTCTCCCCGAGGGGGAGAAGTCCGCGGCAGCGGGATGAGGGGGCAAGGGTGCGGTCTATCGCTGGCGTTGCCCCCTCATCCGACCCTTCGGGCCACCTTCTCCCCCTTGGGGAGAAGAAACAGGTGGCGACGCCCTGCCTGAGTTCAAATGAGAAGAAAAGAAGGGAACGATCATGACCATGCCGCAGTCAGCACCGCTCCGTGCCGAAGATGCCGTGCTTTCCGTCCGCAATCTCACCACGTCCTTTCACGTGGATGGCGGCTGGAAGCCGGTGGTGCGTGATATTTCCTTCGATGTCGGACCGGGGGAGACGGTCGCGATCGTCGGCGAAAGCGGTTCCGGCAAAAGCGTTACCTCGCTTTCCATCATGCGGTTGCTGGATCGGGAAAGCAGCAGGGTTCAGGGTGAAATTCTGCTCGGCGGTCGCAACCTGCTGTCCCTTTCCGAAGACGCCATGCGGCGGGTGCGGGGCAATGAAGTGGCGATGATCTTTCAGGAGCCGATGACCAGCCTTAATCCGCTTTTCACCATCGGCGACCAGATTTCCGAAGCCCTGCTGTGCCATCAGCCGATGTCGAAAGCCTATGCGCGGGCGGAGACGATCCGCCTGCTGGAAAAGGTCCGTATACCCTCCGCCGCCTCGCGCTTCGATGAATATCCGCATCGCTTTTCCGGCGGCATGCGCCAGCGCGTGATGATCGCCATGGCGCTCGCTTCCCGGCCGAAGCTCCTGATCGCCGACGAGCCGACGACGGCGCTTGATGTGACCATTCAGGGCCAGATTCTCGACCTCATCAAGACGCTGCAGGAAGAGGAGGGCACCTCAGTCCTGTTCATCACCCATGACATGGGTGTGGTGGCCGAAATCGCCGACCGCACGGTCGTCATGTATCGCGGCGAGCAGGTGGAAGTCGGTGCGACTGCGGATATCTTCCACCGCGGTAAACATCCCTATACGCGCGCACTTTTGTCCGCCGTTCCGGTTCTGGGGTCGATGAAAGGCGAGGAAAGACCGCTCCGTTTTCCCATCGTCAATACCACCACGGGTGAAACGCAGGAGCCGGCGCGTCCGGCCGATACAGTCGACGCCGCCGCGCAGCCCGTGCTCAAGGTGGAGGGGCTGACCAAGCGCTTCGATATTCACTCCGGTCTTCTGGGGCGTCTCAGCGGCCGGGTGCATGCGGTGGAAAACGTGTCTTTCGAGCTCAGGGCCGGTGAAACATTGTCATTGGTGGGCGAAAGCGGCTGCGGCAAATCCACCACCGGACGCGCCATCATGCGGCTGATCGAGCCGGATGCCGGTTCGGTCGTGGTCAACGGCGAAAACATTCTCGCACTCGACAAGACAGGCATGCGGGACATGCGCAAGACGGTTCAGATGATCTTTCAGGACCCCTTCGCCTCGCTCAATCCGCGTATGACGGTGGGTGCGGCGATTGCCGAACCTTTTCTGGAACACCGCATGGGAAGCGCCCGCGAGGCGAAGGATGTGGTGGCGGACATGCTCAAAAAGGTCGGCCTCTCACCGGACATGGCGTCGCGTTACCCGCATGAATTTTCCGGTGGTCAGCGCCAGCGCATCTGCATCGCCCGTGCCTTGGCGCTCCAGCCCAAGGTGATTGTCGCGGACGAAAGCGTTTCGGCGCTGGATGTTTCCATCAAGGCGCAGGTCATCAACCTGATGCTGGACCTGCAACAGAGCCTCGATCTCGCCTTCCTGTTCATATCCCATGACATGGCGGTGGTGGAGCGCGTCAGCCACCGGGTTGCGGTGATGTATCTCGGCGAGATCGTCGAAATCGGTCCGCGTGCGGCTGTCTTCAACAATCCGCAACATGACTATACCCGCAAGCTGATGGCGGCGGTGCCGGTGCCGGACCCGGATCGCCGCAACACACGGCGAGGTGCTGCGAATGACGAGCTGAAAAGCCCGATCCGCGCCGTTGATTATGCCGTCAAGCCGCGTGAATATCGCGAGGTTTCGCCCGGCCACCTCGTCGCCTGTTAGAGTCCGGGTACGTCCGACGTTGCGAAGGGTACGCGATAACCGCGCTGAAAACTCTCCTGCAGTCCAAGCTGGCGATACCACCGCTGTACCGCCGGAAAATCATCGAGATTGATTTTGTGGCGCGCGAAACGCGAGACCCATGGCCAGATGGCGATATCGGCTATTGAAAAATCGCTGGCCACGAACTCCCGCTCGCTCAAGCGGTCGTTCAATGTCCGGTAAAGCCGCGCCACATCCGCCGCGAAACGTGTCTCGGCAAAGGGGGCGTGTCCGGCATGGTAGGTCAGGAAATAATGGGCATAACCGAGTGTCGGGCCGAAATTGGCGGCCTGCCACATCAGCCATTCCGTGACGACCAGTCGCTCTGTCGCGGAGGCGGGCAGAAGCCGGCCTACCTTTTCGGCGAGATAGATGAGGATCGCGTTCGATTCCGTCAGGACGGTGCCGTTTTCATCGTCGACAATCGCGGGGATTTTCGAGCCGGGATTGATGCGGACGTAATCGGCGGCAAATTGCTCGCCCTTTTCGATGTCGATGGCGTGGCTTCGATAGGGCAGGCCCAGTTCTTCCAGCGCAATCGAGATTTTAAGGCCGTTGGGCGTGATCCAGGTGTAAAGGTCGATCATGCTAGTCGAACATTGCCTCATCCAGCGGCAGTGCCCGTCTGCCTTTCTTGCCGGTCACATCGGAAAGCTCCGTGTAAAGACCGCGCAATGTCAAAACCAGCTGGACGATGCGCGGATCGGTGACACGATAGATCACCGCCTTGCCTTCCCGTGAGCCTTCGATCACACCGGCGTCACGCAATTCGGCAAGCTGCTGCGAAAGCGTGGGTTGCTGGATACCGAGTTCATATTCCAGCGCGGAAACGGAGGCTTCCGTTTCCATTAGATAACAGACGATGGCCAGACGATTGGCGTTGGCGACAAGCTTCAAAAGCTCGCTAGCTTCCACCACGCTGCGGCAGATGAGATTGGAAACCGGTTTCGTCACGACTACAGGCCCATTTTTCAAACTACAAAAAAGTAGATTGTATGGCGAAAAATTTCAATGGCTTGAAGAGCCTCATCTCAGCGCTGTCTGGCATTTTTCAAAATCTACAGGATTGGTAGATTTCTCTTTCGCTTTCCGGCCGAGGATCGCCAAAACGTTTCTCGAAAACATTCTATAAAAAAGTAGATTGAATGGGAAATGAGGTGTCGACATGAAAATCGGGGTTCATCCCAACAATCTGCATTTACGTCTCGCCCGGCTCTGGCCCGGCGCCTTTGAAGAATTCGATCCGGAATTCGTGGGCTATCGTGAAGGCCGCGATACGGCAGCTCTTCTGGAAAAGGGCGACATCCATTTCGGCGGCACCGGCTCGACACCGCCCATTGAGGCGGATGCGCGCGGGCTTTCGGCGGTCTATATCGCTGCTTCCGCGCCGAGGCCCGCCAATGGCGCAATCCTCGTGCGGCGCGATAGCCCGATCCGCTCAGCCGCTGATCTCTCGGGAAAGCGCATTTCGCTGATCGATGGATCGTTTCACACCTATCTTCTGGCGCGCAGCCTGGAAGGGGCGGGGCTTGGCCTTGCGGATGTGACCCGTATTGAAAGCGGCGACAGCGATAGCCTGCGCGATCTCGTGGAAGGCCGTGTCGATGCCTGGGTGACGATGTCGCCGCGGCTGGAAAAGGCTCTGACCCATGAGGAGATCGGCCTTCTTGTCCGTTGCGGCTCCACCATTCCCAACCGTTCGCTATTCTGGACGCTTGCGCGCCACAACATAGCGGGCGAGACAGGGCAGGCAATTGCGGCCGAACTGGATCGCGTCGGCCGGGCCGTGATGGCGGATATCGACAAAGCCGCTGCCCTTCTCGCCGCCGAAACGGGCAGCGAAGGTGATGCACAGTCCTGGGCCAAGGTGCTGAGGTCGCGAGACCTTTCCGTCGTGGCCGCTGCCGAAAATATCCTTGCCGAACAGCAGGAGGAGGCCGATACGCTTTACAGGCACGGTCATTTCTCTTTACCGGTTCTGACCGGGCAATCAGCCAGCACGGGAGGCGGCAGATGAATGTTTTCTGGTACATGTGCGCACCCGACGGCGCTTATCCCTGGCAGCCGGAAGGGTCCCGCAAGGTCGATCTCGGTTATTACAAACAGCTGGCGCTCGCTTACGACCAGCTGGGTTACACCGGTGCGCTGTTTGCCACCGGCGCGCATGATGTCTGGGTTCTGGCGGGCGCGCTGCTTTCCTATACCGAGCGGCTGAAGTTTCTGGTCGCCATTCATCCGGGCCTTGTCGCGCCGACGCTGCTCGCCAAGATGGCGGCGACGCTTCAGGAGTTTTCGCGCGGCCGCCTGCTGATAAATGTCGTGTCGGGCGATGCCAAGATGCTCGGCGCATACGGCATGACCATGCCGCATGACGAGCGTTATGATATGGCCGATGAATATCTGCAGATCTGGCACCGGCTTTTCGCCGGCGAGACGGTGGATTTCAAAGGGCGGCATTTCCAGACCGAGGGCGCGAAACTCGCACTGCCGGTGGGGCAGGGCATCGAGCCGCCGCCATTGTGGTTCGGCGGTTCCTCGGACAAGGCCATCGATGTTGCGGCCAAACATGTCGAGACCTACCTCTCCTGGGGTGAAACGCCCGATCAGATCGGCGCGAAGGTCGATCTGGTCAAGGCCCGCGCGGAAAAGCTCGGTCGCGAACTGGAATACGGCATTCGTCTCTATGTTATTGTGCGCGATACGGACGAAGAGGCATGGGCCGCCGCCGCCGATCTATACGGCCGCATGGATGAGCGGGCCATCGCCGCAAACCAGCGTTTCGTCGGCAAGACCGATTCCGTCGGCCAGCAGCGCATGACAGCGATGCACGGCGGCCAGAAACCGGAGAACCTGCGCGATCTTGAAATCGCGCCCAACCTCTGGGCCGGCATCGGCCTCGTGCGGCCGGGACCGGGAACCGCGATTGTCGGTTCGCCGGATACTGTTATCCGCACGCTGGAGGCCTATAAGGAGGCGGGCGTGAATACCTTCATCCTTTCCGGCATGCCATTGCTGGAAGAGGCGTTCCGCTTCGGCGAAAAGGTTCTGCCGCGGCTCGACGTATCGCGTGAGGTCTCGGCGGCAAAACAATTCACATGGTCGACTTTGTTCGACCGCGATCTCTCGGCCAAGGCCTCCTGAGCATGGCTTCGGGAGTGGAGAAGAAAGACATGACGGCAAGTCCGGCAACGACAATCGCACAAAGACGCATCGGCCCGCAACGCGTGGCCGAGCGGGTGCTCGCCGTTCTGGACACGGTGCTCGGCGCGGTCGCGGCAGCAATCCTTGCGGCGCTGCTCGTGGTGGTGCTGGTCAATGTCACGCTGCGTTATCTGTTTCACACAGGCTTCATCGGCGCGGAAGACCTCGGCATCTGGCTGCATGTGGCCATGATCGCTGTCGGTGCGCCGCTCAGTCTCAAAAGTGCGCTCGCCATGCGGCTCGATGTCTTCGTGCGGTTCCTTCCGCAACGATTTCACGCGGCGACCGAAGTTCTGGCCGATGCCTTCTCCTTTATCGCAGCACTCATCCTCGCTTTTGGCGGGGTAGAGATCGCGGCGATGCTTGGCGGCACATCTCCGACGCTTGGTCTGCCGGAATGGGTGCGTTTCGGCTTTCTCGGCGCGGGCGGCGCGCTTATCCTTCTCTATCTGGCGCTTCAGCGTGTCAGTGAGGGCAAGGCGCTTGCCGTTCTCGCATCTCTCGCCATCGCCATTGTGGCCTATGTCGGCCTGCCGGAAGTTTTTGTCGATACGAACCTGCCGCCGAGCCTGTTTCTGGCGCTGACGGCGGCCGTGGGGCTGGTGCTCGCCGCGCCGCTTGCCCATGCCTTCCTTGCCGCCGCCTATGTGGCGATCGCTTTTGGCAGCACCTTGCCGGAACCGGCCATCGTTTCGTCAACCGTGACCGGCATGTCGAAATTCCTGCTGCTCGCCATTCCCTTCTTCCTGCTGGCCGGAAGCCTGCTGACGGAATCGGGCGTCGCCAATCAGCTGGTCCGTTTCGCCGCCTCCATGGTCGGGCACCGACGGGCAGGGCTGGCGCAGACGACGCTTTTGACCAGCGTGCTGTTTTCCGGCGCATCCGGGTCATCGGTCGCCAATGCCGCCTTCGGTGCTTCCACCTTCCAGCCGGAACTGGTGAAACATGGCTATCCTCCGGCGCAGGCGGGCGCGATCATTGCCGCCACCTCCGTGCTGGACAATGTCATTCCGCCCTCCATCGCGTTTCTCATCCTCGCAACGGCCACCAACCTGTCGGTCGGCTCGCTGCTGGTTGGCGGTTTCTTTGCCGGCGGGCTGATGGCGGTCTGCCTTGCGGTGGCAATCCATTTCGGCGTGCGCAGCGTCGATACCTTGCCGCGCGCGACAGGCAGCGAACGCTGGCGTTCGGCCGTGGCTGCGATACCTGCCTTCGGGCTTGGCGTCATCGTGGTGGTCGGCATCCGCATCGGCGTCGTCACCACCACGGAAGCTGCGGCCCTTGCCGCCCTTTATACGCTGTTTCTCGGTTTCGGTTACCGGCTGGGCGCGGGCCGCATTTTCGCGACCTTCCGCCAGTCGGCGGGTGAGGCGGCGGCCATCGGTCTTCTGATCGGCACGGCCGGGCCTTTTGCCTTCCTGCTGGCGGTTGACAATGTCTCGGGGCTCGTCACGGATTTTGTGACTTTGCTCGGTGGCAGCAAGATTGCGGTGCTTCTACTCTCCAACCTGATCCTGCTCGTGGTGGGACTGGTGCTGGACATTGGCGCGGCCATCCTGCTGTTCGGGCCGATCCTGCTGCCCGCTGCGGTGGCGGCCGGTATCGATCCGATCCATTTCGGCGTCATCCTCGTGGTCAATCTGATGATCCATGGCCTGACGCCGCCGCTCGGCATGCTGATCTTCGTGGTCAGTGGCGTCACCCGCATTCCGGCGACAGCACTTTTCCGCGCCGTCGTTCCCTATCTCGTCTCTCTTCTCGTTTCCCTCGCCATTTTGTGCGCCTGGGCCATTTTCTTCTAAATCCGGGGTTTTATTCATGACTATTATCGATCGCCGCAATCTTCTGAAACTCTCCGCGATTGGCGCGGCAACGCTTGCCGCACCCGCCTTCGTGCGGACGGCACATGCCAGAACCCGCAGCCTCACCGTCGCGTCGCTTTTCGCCGACGACAAGCCGGAGACGAAAATCTGGGTGAAGATCAGCGAGCTGGTGGAGGCGAAGCTGCCCGGCCGTTTCCGTTTCAACATCGTCAAGAGCGGTGCGCTGGGGGGTGAAAAGGAAGTGGCGGAAAATATCCGCCTGGGATCGGTTCAGGCGAGCCTTTCGACAGTCTCCTCGCTTTCCGGCTGGGTGCCGGAATTGCAGATCCTCGATCTGCCTTTCCTGTTTCGCGATGCCGAGCATGTGCGCAAGGTGGTGACGGGCGAGACTGGCACTGATCTGAAGACGAAGCTCGTCGCCCAGCAATTCATCGCCGCCGATTTCATCAATTACGGCGCTCGCCATCTTCTGACCAAGGAGCCGGTTACCCGACCGGAGCAGCTGGAAGGCAAGAAGATCCGCGTTATCCAGAGCCCGCTGCACACCAAGCTCTGGAGCGCCTTCGGCACCACCCCGGTCGGTATTCCGATCACCGAGACCTATAATGCGCTGGCAACCGGCGTGGCTGATGCCATGGATCTCACCAAGTCCGCTTATGCCGGCTTCAAGCTTTACGAGGTCGTGCCCTATCTGACGGAAACCGGCCACATCTGGGCTTCAGGCGTCGTCTATTATGGCGCGACCTTCTGGAACCAGCTGGACGACGAAGAGAAGAAGGTTCTCCTGGAAGCATCGAGCGAAGGCGCGCAATATTTCAACCAGCTGATCGTCGAGGACGAAGTGAAGTCCGTCGAGCTTGCGCTTTCGAAGGGCGGCAAGGTGCTGCAGCCGGAAGCGCTGGACGAATGGCGCAAGGGCGCGCAGGGCGTCTGGCAGGATTTCTCAGGCATTGTCGGCGGGATCGACAAGATACAGGCTGTGCAGTCGGCCTGATAATACGGCCCATCAAAATCAGGAAACCCAGTGTGTCCCTCAGGCGCACGGGGTTTCTTTTGTTGGGTATCAATGCGAAGCACCGGAGCCGCCGACGGCGACGATGGAGAAGGGCTGGCCTTCCACCGCAACCGTGCGGGTTTCCGTCAGGCTTTCCGCATCCACCACGCGGATCAGCGAATGGCGCGGATCGGAAATTGCGACCTGCCCATCGGCAACAGCGAGACGTGGGCGCGGATCGCGCCAATGGCCGTCCTTGCTGTAGGGTTCGGTCACCTTCGCCTTGCGGGTGATGGCGCCTTCCAGCACGTCAAGCACATGCAGGTCACCATCTTCTGTCAGGATGTAGGCGTTGCGCGGATTGGCGGGATCGAGAATGAAATCGACGCGCCGGGTCGGCAGTTCCACCAGGCGGAAGGCGTCCTTGCTGTCAGGATCGATCAGGACGACCTTGTCCTCACCGTAATTGCCGAGGAAGAACTGCATGGATTTGCCGCCCAGCAGCGTGCCGGTATAGGCTTTCGGGAAATCTTCCGGATAGGGCAGCATTTCAAGCTTGGGACCATCGGTGCCGCCGGGGCGGGCGACGAGAATGCCTTCCTTGCAGCCAAAAGCGACAAGCCGCGCGGATGTCGCCTCGCCATGCAGATCGGTGCATGCCGCCTGTTCGCCGACCTGCTTGCCCTCCCTGTCGAGAACACGCAGCCCGATGCGTGGCGGCAGCGTATCGGGTTTCGTTTCGACCTCGGTATTCGGTACGGAAACCAGAACGTAACGCCCCATCGTCACCGCCACGCCGTGATGCGGGGCGGTCGTATCGACGGTGCGGACCTTGGCCTTGCCGTCCAGCAGGGCAGCCTCATCGATGATCTCTGCCTTGCCGCCACGGTCATAAAAAAGAATGGCATGGTCATCATGCGGCACGACGTGGAAAGGGCGCTTGCCTTCGAAGGTGACGGGCAAAAGCGCCGCATCTTCCACATCCAGATCGCGATGCTCGCCATGATCGGAGAAAACGATGCCGGTCTTGATCACATGCACCATGTCGGCATCCGATTGCGTCGCAAAGACCGTCTTGCCGGAGGCGCTGGCGGTCAGCGCCGCATAGCCCTTGAGATCGTAGCGTCCGAGTTCCCTGCCGGTTTCGAAATCAATTGCGCGCACCACCGGCTGGCTGTGATCGGCGACGAACAGCCGCCATTCCTTGACGCTGTCGCTGCTTTCTTCGGCCAGCGCTATGCCTGGGGCAAGGGGCATGGCGAGGGCAAGGCATGTTGCGAGCGCGCTCATGCCGAGATGGTGATGAAGGGAAAATCTCATGGTGTTCCTTCCAGGCGTTATCATCCCCGTGCGGATACGAACCGGTATCGGTTCTGAAGGACGATTGTAATGTTATTACGTTACGAGATTGCGTATTAGCATTACGTGCGGGGGCGATGTCAACCGATGCCGACGTCTTGGTACGGAAAAATCTGGATGGGGACCGTGAGGCGGGAGAAGGGGAGGCGGTTGACGCTTCAGCGTCAGGCCGTATTTCCCGAAGGGCGGTAAAGCCGAATAAAAAGGGCAGGTGCAGCGCTGCGCCTGCCCCGATCAGTTTTAGCGGATATCGTCAGGCAGAACATCCGAAGGAATGTTCTGGTAGGAAACCGGGCGCATGAAGCGGCGGATCGACATGGTACCAACAGAGGTTGCGCCGAAGTTCGTCGATGCCGGGTAAGGGCCGCCATGCACCATGGCTTCGGAGACTTCCACGCCGGTTGGGAAACCGTTGGCGAGAACGCGGCCGGCCTTGCGCTCGAGGATCGGCAGCAGCTTGCGACCAAGTTCGGCGTCGCCGGCATCAAGATGCATGGTTGCCGTCAGCTGGCCTTCGAAGCTCTTGGCAACTTCCAGCATTTCCTCGGTGCTATCAACCGTCACGATCAGGCCGAGGGGTCCGAAGACTTCTTCAGCAAGCGCATGGTTGGCAACCCAGTCCTTGCCCGAAA
The DNA here is from genome assembly GCF_002008205.1 of Agrobacterium sp. YIC 4121. Classification (NCBI taxonomy): domain Bacteria; kingdom Pseudomonadati; phylum Pseudomonadota; class Alphaproteobacteria; order Hyphomicrobiales; family Rhizobiaceae; genus Agrobacterium; species Agrobacterium sp. YIC 4121. The sequence continues at coordinate 191,572 of NZ_MRDI01000010.1, forward strand.
CGCGGAACAGGTAAGGCGTTGCATTGCGCAGGTTGCAGGTGGTAGTGAGAACATCGCGCACGCCGTTGCCGGCAGCGATACGATCACGGCCGTCGCGATAGGCGGCGGCGATGCCGTCGGTCAGCATGACCTGAGGGCCGACTTCCGAAAGGGCCGCACGTGCGGTTTCAGCAACCGCATCCGCCTGCTCGGAGAGGATGACGGCGATGCCGGGGTTGGTGCAGAACTGGCCAGCACCCATGGTGAGCGAGCCCGCCCAGCCCTTGGCAATGGCTTCACCGCGAGCCGCAACGGCTTCCGGCAGCAGGAACATCGGGTTGACGGACCCCAGTTCGCCGAAGAAGGGGATCGGCTCGGGGCGCTGGGCGCAGAGATCGAACAGCGCGCGGCCGCCGGCGAGCGAACCGGTGAAACCGACCGCCTTGATGCGCGGATGCTGCACGAGCGCGGAACCGACATCGCGGCGGCCGCCCTGGATCAACGAGAAAACGCCGGGATGCAGATTGTGCTTCTTGACGGCGGCGAGAACGGCTTCGGCAACGATTTCGCCGGTGCCGGGATGGGCGGAATGGCCCTTGACGACGACCGGGCAGCCGGCTGCCAGAGCGGCAGCGGTATCACCGCCGGCCGTGGAGAAGGCGAGCGGGAAGTTGGAGGCGCCGAAGACCGCGACGGGGCCGATCGGGCGCTGCATCAGGCGGATATCCGGGCGCGGCAGCGGCTGACGATCTGGCAGCGCTTCGTCATGGCGACGGTCGAGATAGTCACCCTTGCGGATGTGCGAGGCGAAAAGGCGCAGCTGGCCAACGGTGCGGCCGCGTTCGCCCTGCAAACGTCCTGCGGGCAGGCCGGTCTCGGACGAGCCGATTTCGGTGATGGCGTCGGCGCGGGCTTCGATCTCATCGGCGATGGTGTCGAGGAATGCGGCGCGCTCTTCGCGGGTGGTGTAACCGTAGCTCCAGAAGGCTTCTTCGGCAGCTTCACAGGCCGCATTCACCAGATCGACGGTGCCGACCGAAAAATCGAAAGCTTCGCCATGTGCAGGCTCGCTGCGGAATTTAGCTTCCGTTGCGACCCATTCTCCTGCAACCAGATGTTTGCCGTGCGGCTTGAAACTCATTGTGCTCTTCCCTGAAAATCTGATCCTGTGTGGAAAATCCACCCGACACCGTGACGTTGCACCGAAAGGCGACAGCGAAAACGCCATCAGCCGCGATCCTCGCCCGGTTGCCTTCTGCCTTAGCCCGTGTGGGGCCTGAGCGAAAGCCGGTTTTTCAACTATCTGACCGAAAAGTGTGATTAATTGGGCAAGGCGTGAAAAAGACCCGCTTCCGTTTACGCGCACGGCGCTCTATTGTGACGCCATGATGACAAATAGACTCCCGAAATATGTCGCCTGGTCGGTTTTTCTGCTGATTGTGATCGTTACAGTTTGCCCTATCGGCTTTCGTCCGCGCACGCTGACGACGGTGGGCCTGGACCGCGCCGCGGCCTTCGCCTTCTGCTCGGCCGCCTTCGTGCTCGCCTATCCGCGTTACTGGCTGGCGATCATCGTGGCAGGCATTGCGGCGGCTTTCGGCATCGAGGCGCTGCAATTCCTGTCGCCCACCCGCCATCCGCATCTGATGGACGCCGCCGTGAAAGCCGCCGGCGTCGTCGCCGGCGGGCTTGGGGCTTTTTCTTGGCTTCAGTTCAAGGCGCGATTGACCGCAGGTTCTCTCATCCGTCATTCCGGCCTTGAGCCGGAATCCAGCCAGCCCAAGTCCTTGGGCTGAAAGGAGTCTTTTCGCCGCGCGGACGCGCGTCGGCTGGATTCAGGCTCGAGGCCGGAATGACGGATAGAAAGCCGATCAAACGCGGCCGCGCTTTCGCTTAGCGATCACCCTTCGCCAGCCCGAAACGGCTGTGCGATAACGTGCGTTCGATGCCACGCAGCTCAGCCAATCCCTTCAGCCGGCCGATGGCGGGATAACCGGGTTGTGCGCCGCGCGTCAGGTCGTCGAGGATTTCCTGACCGTGATCGGGCCGCATCGGAATGGCGTGGTCTTCACGGCCCTCCGCCCGGCGGCGCGCCTCTTCGGTGAGGAGTGCGGCGATGACCGCGACCATGTCGGTTCCGCCTTCCAGATGCTCGTCCTCGAAGAAAGAGCAGGGCACGGTGTCGGTGTCGCGCGTCACATTGCGCAGATGTACGAAATGAATGCGATCTGCAAAACGGCTGGCGATGAAGGGCAGGTCATTGTCCGCCCGCGCGCCCAGCGAACCTGTGCAGAGCGTCACGCCATTGGCGCGGCTATCGACCTTTGAGAGCATATGGGCGTAGTCGGCTTCGGTGGAGAGAATCCGCGGCAGGCCGAGCAGCGGCCATGGCGGATCGTCGCCATGGGCGCAGATGTTGATACCCACCTCTTCGGCAACCGGCGTCACCTCCGAGAGAAAGTCGATAAGGTTCTGTTGCAGCCTTTCGCGGTTGATGCCGTGATAGGACCGCAGTTTTTCCAGAAGCTGGGCAAGTGTGTAACCATCCGCCGAACCGGGCAGACCCGCGCCGATATTACGCCCGAGGGCGGCGATTTTCGTCTCCGGCATGTCGGCGAAGCGTTTTGCCGCTTCCTCCGCCAGCCAGTCCGGATAATCGGCCTTGGCATCTGGACGTTTCAGGATGTGAATGTCGAAGGCGGCGAAATCGGGAAGGTCGAAGCGCATCGCCTTTGCGCCGTGTCTTGTTTCCCAGCGCAGGTCGGTGCGGGTCCAGTCCAGCACCGGCATGAAATTATAGCAGACGGTGCGGATGCCGGAGGCGGAGAGTCGGCGCAGCGTTTCCTGCCAGTTGGTTATATGGGTTTTCCAGTCACCGGTCTGGGCCTTGATATCCTCGGAGACCGGCACGCTTTCCACCACGTCCCAATAAAGCCCACCGGCCTTGATGGCTTCATGCCGTTTGGCGATTTCATCCACCGGCCAGACATCGCCAGTGGCGATGTGATGCAGCGCGCTGACGATGCCTTCCGCGCCCGCCTGAGCCGCATCCTGAACCGTGACCTTGTCGACCGGGCCGAACCAGCGCCATGTATGTCTCATTTTAAATCCTCAAATATCAGTCTGCGGAAAATGTCAGCTGCACCTTGCAGGCGGCAGAGCGGTCTCCGGCCTGTTCGAATGCAGCTGTCGCCTCGCCAAGCGGGAAGCTGTGGGAAATAATCGGCCGCACATCGATCCTGCGGGTGGAGATGAGCCCGGCGGCAATGGCGAATTCGTCGTGGAAACGCTGTGAGCCGCGCCAGAGGATTTCCTTGCCCACCAGCGCGTTGAGCGGAATGGTGATGTCGCCGGTGACGCCCACCTGCACGATGGTGCCGCGCGGGCGCACGCAGGCAAAGGCGGTGCGAAGTGCTGGAGCGGCTGCGGAGCAATCGAAAATGACGTCGAAATAACCCTTATTGTCCTGATAGGGGATGAGCGCCTCGGCGTCTTTCGCGACATTGATGGTGCGGTCGGCACCCATGGCGGGGGCGCGTTCAAGTGCGGCATCGGTAAGGTCGGTGGCAACGACGATGCTTGCTCCGGCGTGGCGGGCGGCGGCAATGGTCAGGAGGCCGATGGGGCCTGCGCCGGTCACCAGCACCTTCGCACCTGCCAGATCGCCGGCCTGGGCCACGGCATGCAGGCACACCGCGAGCGGCTCGGTGCAGGCGGCTTCAGCCGGTGAGGTATCCTCTGAAAATTTCGCGCATTGTTTGGCGGGAACCACCAGCCGGTCGCGGAACATGCCCTGTTCATGCGGCAGGCGCATGGCGCTGCCCATGAAGCGCATTTCAAGGCAATGGATCGGCTGGCCCTTCAGGCAGAAATGGCAATGGCCGCAGGGCTGAGACGGATTAACGGCGACAAGCTGGCCGATGGCAAGCCCGCTGACACCCTCTCCCAGCGCCTGCACATGGCCGGATGCCTCATGTCCGCAGATGATCGGCTCGCGCACCCGGACCGGACCGAAGCCGCCATCCTGATAATAATGCAGATCGGAGCCGCAGATGCCGCCCGCCGCCATGGCGAGCAGCACTTCGCCAGGCCCTGGCTCGATGAGGTCCTGCGTTTCGACGCGAATGTCCCTCTGGCCGTATAGACGTGCCACGCGTGTCTGCATGACGATGCCCTCATATGTGTATGGGAGGAAGAAGCCCGCGCGGGAAACCGCGCGGGCGATGATATTGGCGTTAGCGGATCAGGCCCATTTCGGTCGGCAGCCACAGCGTGATGGCCGGAACGAAGGTGATCAGCAGCAGCGCCACGAACAACGGCACCAGCCAGGGCAGAATAGCCATCGTCGTGCGTTCGACGGAGAGTTTCGCCACGCGCGAGAGCACGAACAGCACCATGCCGAGCGGCGGATGCAACAGCCCTATCATCAAGTTGAGCGTGATGATGAGACCGAAATGCACCGGATCGATATTGAACTGCAGCACCAGCGGCAGCAGGATCGGCACGAGGATGGTGATAGCCGCAATCGTATCGAGGAAGCAGCCGACGAACAGCATCAGGAGATTGACCAGCACGAGGAAAATCCACTTGCTGTCGGTTATCGTCAGGATCGCCGCCGAGAGAAGCTGCGCCGCCTGGCTGACCGTCAGCAGCCATGCGAAGACCGAGGCCGCCGCGACGATGAAGAGCACCGAAGCGGTCGTCTCAATCGTGTCGAAGGTCGATTTCGCCAGCGTTTTGAAGGTCATCGTCCGGTAACGGACAAGCCCGAGGAACAACGACCAGAGGACGGCCGCAACGGCGGCTTCCGTCGGTGTGAACCAGCCCATGGTCATGCCGCCGATCAGGATGACAGGCGTCATCAGCGCCATCACGGCCGAGAAGTCGAAATACCAGTCACAGGCCAGCAATATCACCAGCACGATCAGGATCGACAGGTTGAGCGACAGGCCAAACGCCGTGAGGATATAGATGCCGAGCGGCACCATCATCACCACGAAGACTTCGATCGACGCGCCGAAAATGGTTCTGAGGCTGAAGGGCGTATCGGAGCCCCAGCCCTTGATATAGGCGAAGACCGCAACCGTGATCATCATCAGAAGCGTCATCACGACGCCCGGAACGATGCCGGCCATGAACAGCGCGCCGATGGAGACATTCGCCATCATGCCATAGATGACGAAGGGCAGCGACGGCGGGAAGATCGGGCCGAGCGTTGCGGAGGCGGCGGTGACGCCGACGGCCGCTTCGACCGGATAACCGTGATCCTTCATGGCCTTGATTTCGATGGTGCCGATACCGGCCGCATCGGCAAGCGCGGTGCCGGACATGCCGGAAAAGATCACCGAGCCGATGATGTTGACCTGTGCAAGGCCGCCCTTCATCCAGCCGACGAGTGCGACGGCGAAGGAATAGATGCGTCCCGTTACCCCCGCCGTGTTCATGAGGTTGCCGGCAAGGATGAAGAAGGGAACGGCCAGAAGCGGGAAGCTTTCCACACCCGCGATCAGGCGCTGCGCCGCGATGATATCAGGCGCGACATTGTAGAAGACGATATAGAGCAGCGAGGCCGAGGCCATCGAGATGGCGACGGGCAGGCCGATCAGCATCAGGAGAAGAAAGGAGCCGATAAGAAGCAGCATGTGATCAATCCCCCGCGCTCTGGAATTCTTCGGGCCGTTCCAGAACGGAGTAGCCGCGCTGCATATTGGCGATGAAGACCTGCACCGAGCGGAAGAACATCAGAACGAAAGCGGCCAGAACCGTGTAGAAAACGATGTTGCGCGGCAGCGCCACGGTGACCATTTCCTCATCGGCGACGATTTCCAGATAGCGCCACATCAGCCATGAGGTGTAGGCGAAGAAGAGGATGCGCAGCGCATCGACAAGGATCGACATGGCGCGGGCCACCTGTGGCGGCACATAGTGATAAAGCACATCCACCTGGATGTGGCGCGACATGCGCACGCACATGACCGAACCCAAAAAGACGACGCCGATCAGGCAGTTGACGGCGATTTCTTCCGTCCAGGCGTAGCTGTCGTTGAGCACGTAGCGGGTGAAGAACTGAAGGAACACGCAGCCCGTCATCAGCCAGAAGAGGCCGAGCGTGACCCAGTCTTCGAATGAATAGACCGTAAGATCGACCTCCGGCGGCGCCTCGTCGAACGTGTGGGCGAGTTCCTCAGGCGTGACCTGAGTATGGATTTCCTGCGACATTGAGATATCCCGTCTGGAGAGAAAGGGCGGTGCGGCAACGGGGCCGCACCGGATCTTGGCTCACTTGACGGCGCGAATGGCTTCCCAGTCGGCCTTGTCGTAACCGAAGTCCTCGAACTTCACTTTTTCGAGGACGTTCTTCTCGAAGTCGGCCTTGTCCACCTCGGCCACTGTGAGGCCGCGCTTCTTGAAGTCTTCGACGAGGCTCTTTTCGCGGCTTTCGATGGTCTTGGTGGTGCGCTCGGCTGCCTGCTGCATGACTTCGGTGAAGATTTTCTTGTCTTCATCGGAGAGCTGCGACCACAGGTTCTTCGAAATCACCGTATTGAGGTGGTCGACGATATGGCCGGTCAGGACGATGTTCTTCTGCACTTCGAAGAACTTCTTCGCCTCGATGGTGGTCAGCGGGTTTTCCTGCGCATCGACGGTGCCGTTCTGGAGCGCCAGATAGACTTCCGCAAAGGCAATCGGGGTGGTGTTGGCGCCGCAGGCGCGCGGCATGGCCAGATAGGCCGGAACGTCGGGAACGCGCATCTTCAGCCCCGCCATGTCGGCGCAGGCGGCAATCGGCTTGTTCGATGTGGTGTGACGCGTGCCGTAATAGCTGACGGCGGCGATGTGGTTGCCGGTCTTGTCTTCATAACCCTTGGCGAGCCGCTTGAAGATATCGCTCTTGGTGTAGGCGATTAGATGGCTCGGGTCGCGAAAGATATAGGGGAAGTAGGTGACGCCGATCGGCTTGAAGTCACGCGCGGCAAAGCTGGAGCCGGAAATGATGATATCGACGGTGCCGATTTTCAGGCCCTGATTGATATCGGCTTCCTTGCCGAGCTGCGAAGCCGGAAAGACATCGATCTTGTAGCGGCCTTCGGTGCGCTTGGCGATCTCTTCCGCAGCCCAGACCGAATCGGTGTGGAACGGTTCGGAGGTCTCGTAGACATGCGCCCATTTCAGCGTGGTCTGCGCCTGCGCCGCGAGCGCGGAAAGCAGGATGGCGGCTGTTGCGCCCATCAAAGTCGACAATCTGATTTTCATTCTTAACTCCTCCCGAATTAAAGCCAGATTTCTCATTTTTCCCGTCGCCGGTTACGGCGCGGTCACTCTTCTCCGATCGTTTCCTCCCCGAAACTTTCGGAAAATCTCTTTTGCGACAGCGTCAGATGCTGCCGCATCGCCTCACGTGCACCTTCCGGGTCGTTAGCGGCAATGGCGTCGCGGATTGCGCGGTGTTCCTGAACGGCAAGGTTCCAGGTGTGGGGCCCTTCGAAATAGCTGGCGAGCTTTTCGAAAAAGGGTGACAGGCTGCGCTCGTCATAGATCAGGCCGGTAAAGCGGTTCAGCGCCGAATTGCCGATGATGTCGGCAATCGCGGTGTGGAAGGCCCGGTCGAAATTGAGCGCCTGTGGTGAGTTGTCGAGTGCGCCGGCCATGCGTTCGATGATATCATCGAGCTTGGCGATGCATTTCGGTGTCGCAAGCCTTGCGGCTTCCTCCGCAATCGCGCTTTCGATGATGCAGCGCGCCTGCAGGATTTCGAATGGCCCATGCGCATCCGGCACCGGCGGCTTTTCCTTGGCCTGCTTGCCGGCCGCGCTGACATAAACGCCCGAACCCATGCGGATATGGATATGGCCTTCCACTTCCAGAACGATCAGCGCTTCACGAACCGTCGGGCGCGATACGCCGAAGCGTTCGGCAAGATCCCGTTCCGCCGGCAGGCGCTGGCCTTCGGTCAGTTCCCCGCTTTCGATGAGCAAACGAATTTGTTCCGCGACCAGCCGGTAAAGGCGGCGCGGCTCCAGAGCCACAAACATGATATCCTCCCAGCGCGAAAGTCTCCCCCGATCGCGCAAGCGGTAAGATGGTCTTACCAATTTTATTAGGGCGCATTTATGCGGTGCTGTCAATCGGCCGCTGGTGGAAAAGTGGGGGGAGGAGTTTGTGGCGGTTCAGCAGGTCGGGCGTTGTCTTATTCCGGGGCTTTTACCACTTCCGTCATTCCGGCTTGGAGTGGGCATTCAGCCAGCCCGAGTCTTTGTGCATAAGAGGAGGGTAAAGTTCGCAAACCTTGCCGCCGTCATGTTCGGGCTTGTCCCACTGCTGTCCGGTTTAAATTTGGTGGACATGGCGCACGGTGTTGATTCTACTCGTATTCGAGCGTTTG